>NZ_QKZD01000008.1:0-308110 GCF_003253945.1 Pseudomonas sp. 2848 | reverse complement strand
TTCGCCAGCGACTCCATCTGGAGGGAGTCGCTGGCGAAGCTATGTCTGAAAGGATCTTTCTAAAAAAATCCCCTCAAGACAGTTGCTCCCACAGGGATTGCGCCAATCTGCTCTCTGTGGGAGCCGGCTTGCCGGCGATGGGCCGCTTCGCGGCCCGGTTACATTACTGCCGCACCAACCGCAGGTTCTGTGGGTTGATCGCCCCGGTGCTGCGGTACGGGTTGATATCCAGCCCACCCCGGCGCACATACCGTGCATACACCGTCAGGTGCTCAGGCTTGAGCAGGTTCTTCAGGTCCAGGTAGATCCGCTCCACGCACTGCTCGTGGAAATCGGCATGCTGGCGGAAGCTGATCAGGTAGGTCAGCAGGCTGGCATGGTCCAGCGCCCGCCCCTTGTATTCCACCACCACGCTGCCCCAGTCCGGCTGGCCGGTAACCGGGCAGTTGGATTTGAGCAGGTGGCTGTGCACGGTCTCTTCCACCACGCGATCCGCCGCGCAGCGCAGCAATTCAGGCTGCGGCTGCTCGTAATTGCTGATGCTCACATCCAGCGCATCGATGCACTGGCCAGGCAGGGCAGTCACGCCTTGGCCTTCGACCTCGGCCAGGGTGCTGACCTTGACCGCGACCGGCTTGCCCGCAGCGGCGGACAGGTCTTTTACCAGGCACGCCTGCAACTCGGCCACCGAGGCAAACACGGTCTGGTTCAGCGAGTTGAGGTACAGCTTGAAGGACTTGGACTCGATGATGTTCGGCGAGTCGCAGGGGATGGCGAACTCGCCGATGGCCACCACCGGCTTGCCCGAAGGCAGCAGCCAGGACAGCTCGAAGCAGTTCCAGAAATCCACGCCCTGCCACGGCAGCGCGTCGCCACTGACACCCAACTCGGCCCACTTGGCCAGGCGCGGGATGGGGAACAGCAGCGAGGGGGTGTAGGTGGCGACGTATTCGCTGGACTTGCCCAGCGGGGAGTGTTCGGCGGCGGGATGCATGGAAACTGACCTGAAGGTTCGAAATTGCCCCTAGTCTACCGGTTTTGCCTCCCGCCTTGGAGCCGTTGTCACTCGATGGTCAGCGGCCCGACCATGCCGGCCTGGTAATGGCCCGGTACGTTGCAGGCGAACTCGATGGGCGCCGATTTGCGGAAGGTCCAGGTCAGCTCCGCGCGCTGGCCAGGCTGCACCAGCACGGTGTTGCCGGTGTCGTGGCCATGGCCGCCGCCCATCATCTGGCTGTGATCCATCTGGCCATGATCCATGCCTTCGTGATTCATGCCGGCGGTAAAGATCTTGCCTTGCATGGCGACCATTTCCTTTTGATGCTCGGCGTGCATGGCCTTGTCGCCCAGGTTGAACTCGTGGGGCAGCTTACCTTCATTGACCAGCACGAAACGTACGGTTTCGCCGGCCTTGACCTTGATGCTCTTGGGTTCGAAGGCGATGTCCTTGAGCACCACCTCGACAGTGCGGGTGGCCTTGGCTGCCGGCGCCGGCTCGCCGAAAGCGAAGGGTTTGGCTTCGCCAGCGAAGGTGGGCAGGCTGGTCAGGGCAAGCGCGGCGGTGAGCAACAGGTGTTTCATGGGTGACTCCAGATCAATGCAGCGAAGATGGCACCATTGTCGAAAAGGCTGGCTGGCAGCTGGCTGACGGGAAGATTACAACTTTGTCAGCTTGGGCAGACCGCCAGATCGTCACGTATCATTTCGGCATCACGTTGGCCCGAACCGTTGGTAAACACATGAAACTGCTGATCGTCGAAGACCAGGCCAAGACCGGCCAGTACCTGAGCCAGGGCCTGAGCGAGGCCGGCTTCGCCACCGAACTGGCCAGCGACGGCGACACCGGCCAGCACCTGGCCCTGAGCGGCGACCACGACCTGCTGATCCTCGACGTGATGCTGCCGGGGCGCAACGGCTGGCAGATCCTCCAGGCGGTGCGCCAGGCCGGGCTGGACACCCCGGTGCTGTTCCTCACCGCCCGCGATGCCGTCGAGGACCGCGTGCACGGCCTGGAGCTGGGCGCCGACGACTACCTGGTCAAACCCTTCGCCTTCTCCGAACTGCTGGCCCGTGTACGCAGCCTGCTGCGCCGTGGCGCCAGTGCCAGCCAGGATACCTGCCTGGCCCTGGCCGACCTGCGCCTGGACCTGATTCGCCGCCGCGCCGAGCGCGCCGGCCAGCGCATCGACCTGACCGCCAAGGAGTTCGCCCTGCTCGAACTGCTGCTGCGCCGCCAGGGCGAGGTGCTGCCCAAGTCGCTGATCGCCTCGCAGGTGTGGGACATGAATTTCGACAGCGACACCAACGTCATCGAGGTGGCCATCCGCCGCTTGCGCCTGAAGATCGACGACAGCCATGCCACCAAGCTGATCCACACTGTGCGCGGCATGGGCTACGTGCTCGAAGAGCGCCACGACTGATGCGCCGCCTGTCCCTGGGCAGCCGCCTGGCGCTGCTGTTCGCCGCCTGCACCGCCGCCGTGTCGCTGGGCGCCGGCCTGCTGTTCAACCGCGCCAGCGAGCAGCATTTCGTCGAACTCGACCAGCAACTGCTCAGTGGCCGGCTTTCGCTGATGAGCAGCCTGCTTGCCGGTGTCGCCACCCAGGAGCAACTGGCCACGCGTCTGCCGGCGCTGCTCAACGAGCTGAGTCACCAGTCCGACCTGGCCTTGCGTGTGCGCGGCGCCGACGGCGAGCCGTGGTTCGCCAGCCGGGGCGAGCTGCCGCAGGCCCCCACCCCTACCGGCCTGGCCACGCTGCACAGCCACGGGGTCGATTACCGCAGCCTCAGCGCGCCACTGATCGACGGCCAGCCTGCTTCGCCACAACTGACCCTGTTCCTCGACATCACCCACCACCAGCACTTCCTACAAGGCATGCAGCGGTTGATCTGGCTCACCGTCGGCCTGTCGGCGCTGGCCACCGCGCTGCTCGGCGCCTGGGCCGTACGCCGCGGCCTGAAACCGCTGCGGCAGATGGGCAAGGTGGCCGCCAGCGTCACCGCCGGCTCGCTGACCACGCGCTTGCCGGCCGCCGAGATGCCCGAGGAACTGGCCGAGCTGGCCGGCACGGTCAACGCCATGCTGCAGCGCCTGGACGACGCGTTTCAGCGCCTGTCGGCGTTCTCCGCCGACATCGCCCACGAGCTGCGTACGCCGCTGTCCAACCTGCTGACCCACACCCAGGTCACCCTCACCCGCCCGCGCAGCCTGGAGGAGTATCGCGAGGCCCTGCACGGCAACCTCGAGGAGCTGCAATGGATGGCCCAGCTGGTCAACGACATGCTCTACCTGGCCAAGGCCGACCACGGCCTGCTGATGCCCAGCCGCCAGGCGCTGGACCTGGCAACGGAGGCCGATGCGTTGCTGGAGTACTACGCGCCGCTGGCCGAGGACGCCGAGGTGCATTTGTTGCGTGAGGGCCAGGCCCATGCCAAGGGCGACCGGCACATGCTGCGCCGGGCGCTATCGAACTTGCTGGACAACGCCCTGCGCTTCACCCCCGCCGGTGGGGAGATCCGGGTAAGCCTGCAGCCTGGGCTGCGCATCGTGGTGGCCAACACCGGGCCGGCGATTGCGCCGCAACTACTTGAGCGATTGTTCGACCGCTTCTACCGGGCGGATCCAGCGCGCCAGGAAGGCAGCAGCGAGCATGCGGGGCTGGGGCTGGCGATCACTCGCTCGATCGTGCAGGCACACGGTGGGAAAATTCGGGCGGAGTGTGAAGATGGATGGACGCGGTTCGTGATCGACTTGCCTGAATAGCCCTCATCGCGGGGCAAGTCGCAGCGACGAACCGCCGCTCCCACGCCGGTCTTTGATACCTGGAAATATGATGTCCGGCGTGGGAGCGGGCTTGCCCCGCGATTGGCTAGACCCAGACAGCATCCCAATGAGGATAATCCCCAAGCCGCCTCACAAGACCTGCCCTCAAGGGATTCGCCACCACATACCTGGCGAATTCGCGCAGATCTTCCTCCCGCCGCAATGCCCTGTCGTGGTACCCCGGCTGCCATAACTGCCCTTTCAGTTTCCCAAGCTTGAACAACGAACATCGGCTGCGCGACTTGAATCGTCGCATGATGGTAGCAAGTGTGACGTCTCCCAACTTGATCAACCAGTGAAAGTGATCAGGCATGACCACCCATGCCAGGCTATACAAGGATCCCTCCTGCTCAGCCTGGTTGAAATGGAAAGGCAAGCAACGAGCAGCCTGGAAATCTTCAAAAAATGGAAAACGGTCTCTGGTCGTGCTGGTCAGCAAGTACACCCGGCCAGGCTCGGAACACCTGCCGCGGCGCAGGCAGTGGGAAGCGGGACGATCCATGTCTGTCTCCTTGAGGCAAAAACCTCAAGGTAGATGGCCAGCGCGACCGATAGCGAAGGGAAGCAGTACAGGATGTTTCATGGGCGCACAGGCATCGCGGGGCAAGCCCGCTCCCACGCCGGACCACGATGCTTGGAAACATCAGGTCTGGCGTGGGAGTCGCGGCTCGCCGCTGCGACTGGCCCCGCGACAGCGCTTACTCGTAACGCAACGCCATCGCCGGCTCGATCTGCGAGGCGCGGTAGGCCGGGTAGATCGTCGCCAGGAAGCTCATCACCAACCCCGCCACGCAGATGATCGCCACATCGCCCCATTGCAACTCCGACGGCAGGCTGCTGATGAAATAGATGTCGGAGGTGAAGATATGCTGGCCGCTGACTCGCTCGAGCCAACCGACCACCGCGCTGACGTTCAGCGCCAGGATCACTCCCAGCACCCCGCCAAGCAAGGTGCCGACGATGCCGATCAAGCTGCCCTGGACCATGAAGGTGCCCATGATCTGCGCCGGCGTGGCGCCGATGGTACGCAGGATGGCGATGTCCGCGCCCTTGTCGTTCACCACCATCACCAGGGTGGCGATGATGTTGAACGCGGCCACGGCGATGATCATCATCAGCAGCAGGCCGATCATGGTCTTTTCCATCTTCATCGCGCTGAACAGGCTGCCCTGGGTGTGCGACCAGTCATCGGCGCGGTAGCCTTCGCCCAGGCCCGCAGCGATGGCCTTGGACACTTGTGGCGCGGCATACAGGTCATGCAGCTTCAGGCGCACGCCCTGCACCTGGCCCGGTGCCCAGCGCTGCATTTCGCCGGCATCGGCGACGTGAATGTAGGCCTGCGAGCCATCCAGTTCGGCGCCCACCTTGAAGATGCCGACCACGGTCAGGCGCTGCATGCGCGGAGTGATGCCGCCCGGTTCCTTGCTGATCTCCGGGACGATAAGGGTCAGCTTGTCACCGGTGTTCAGGCGAAAACGCCGCGCCGTCAATTCGCCGATGACCACGCCATACTCGCCCGGCACCAATGCCTGCAAGCTGCCCTGGACGATGTGCTGGGTGACGATGGAGACTTTGCCTTCCTCGGTCGGATCGATGCCGGCGACCTGGATCGGCTGCATCGCCCCCTTGTACGAGAGCATGCCTTCCATCTCGGTGATCGGCGCGGCAGCCATCACCGCCGGATTGCCTTCGGCGGCGGCGGCGACCGTGCGCCAGTCGTCCAACGGCTGCGCGCCGAGGATCGCAGCGTGTGGCACCAGGCCAAGCACCCGCGAACTCATCTCGCGCTGGAAGCCGTTCATCACCGACAACACCGTGATCATGGCCAGCACGCCGAGCGACAGGCCGATCATCGAGGTCATGGAGATGAACGAGATGAAGTGGTTGCGGCGCTTGGCACGGGTGTAACGGGCACCGATGAACAAGGACAAGGGTCTGAACATGAACGGGAACACCCAAGTAGAAAAAGAACCGGGGCCGCCTCACGGGGCCCCGCGCAAGCGACTCAGATCGCCACCAGGTGCCCGTCTTCCAGGCTCAGCACACGGTCCATCTGGCGCGCCAGGTTGAGGTCGTGGGTCACTACCAGGAAGGCGGTCTGCGAGTGGGTCGACAACTCGCGCATCAGCTCCTGGATACCCTGGGCGGTGTGGTGGTCGAGGTTGCCGGTGGGCTCGTCGAGCATCACCAGGCCGGGGCGGTTGACCAGGGCGCGGGCAATCGCCACACGCTGGCGCTCACCACCGGACAGCTCGGCCGGCTTGTGATTGAGGCGATGGCCCAGGCCGACGCGCTTGAGCAGCGCCTCGGCGCGCTCGCGGGCCTCGCTGATCGGGGTCTTGCCGATCAGCAGCGGCATGCAGGCGTTCTCCAGGGCGGTGAACTCTGCCAGCAGGTGGTGGAACTGGTAGACGAAGCCCAGCGCGCGATTGCGCAGCAGGCCGCGGGCCCGCTCGCCCAGTGCCGACAGCTCTTCGCCGGCCAGCCAGACACTGCCCTGCGTCGGCGTGTCGAGACCGCCCAGCAGGTTGAGCAGGGTACTCTTGCCCGAACCCGAGCTGCCGACGATGGCCACCCGCTCGCCCGGGTGCAGTTCGAGGTTCAACCCTGACAACACCTGCACCGACTCCGGGCCTTCCTCGTAGCTCTTGCCCAGGTTGCGGCAGCTCAACACGGCTTTATCACTCATGCGCGACTCACTCATAACGTAGCGCCTCTGCAGGCTGGGTGCGCGAGGCGCGCCAGGCCGGGTACAGGGTGGCGAAGAAACTCAGGACCAGCGCCGCACCGCAGACCATGTACACGTCCTGGGCCTGGATCTGCGACGGCAGGTAATCGATGAAGTACACGTCGGCATTGAGGAACTTGTGCCCGATCAGGGCTTCGATGCCGGCGATGGCCGCGCTCACGTTGAGCGCGCCGAGGATGCCCAGCACCGCGCCGATCAGCGTGCCGACCACGCCGATCACCGTGCCCTGGACCATGAAGATGGCCATGATCTGCCCGGGCGTGGCACCCAGGGTGCGCAGGATGGCGATGTCGCCGCGCTTGTCGTTGACCACCATCACCAGGGTGGAAATGATGTTGAACGCCGCCACCGCGACGATCAGCAGCAGCAGCAGGCCGATCATGGATTTCTCCATGCGGATTGCCTGGTAGAGGTTGCCGTGGGTGCGTGTCCAGTCCCGCGGGTAGTACTCCTGCTCGCCCAGCTGCTGGGCAATGGCCCAGGTGGCGCGGGGGGCCTGGAACAGGTCGTCGAACTTCAGGCGCACGCCCTGGACCTGGTCGGCCTTCCAGCGATGCAGGCGCGACAGGTCGGCAATGTTGGTCAGGCCCAGGTAGCCGTCGATCTCGCCGGCACCGACATGGAAGGTGCCGACCACGGTGAAGCGCTTCATGCGCGGGAACATGCCCGCCGGAGTCACGCTCACCTCGGGGGCGACGAAGGTCAGCTTGTCGCCGATGGCCACGCCCAGCTTCTGCGCCGCCTTGTCGCCGATCATGATGCCCCACTCGCCCGGCGCCAGCTTGTCGAGGCTGCCGTCGAGGACGAACTTGTCGATGATCGACACCTCGCGCTCGCGGGCCGGGTCGATGCCGTTGAGCAGCACCTTCTGAACCTTGCCCTCATGGGTCAGCAGGCCCTGCATCTGGGTGAAGGGCGCGACCGCCAGCACCTGCGGATTCTGCTTTACTTTAGAGGCGAGGGCCTGCCAGTCGTCGATCGGCTGACCGGTCTCCAACGTGGCGTGGGGGATCATACCCAGCACGCGGGTACGCATCTCGTGGTCGAACCCGTTCATCACCGACAGCACCACGATCATCACCACCACGCCCAGGGCGAGGCCGATCATCGAGGTGAGCGAAATGAACGAGACGAAGTGATTGCGGCGCTTGGCACGGGTGTAGCGCGTACCAATGAATACGAATAGAGGTCTGAACATGTCGGGGCTTGTTCGGATGAAAGGGAACGTCCTTGTGGCGAGGCGCCTACGGCGGCTTTACACTCGGACCACCGCCGTAACCTTGGGTTCGCCATGACGACATTAGACGAAGAAGATCGCCGCGAATACTACCGCATCGAAGATCGGATCGCACTTCAAATCAGCCCCCTCAGCGCGGCCGAAGCCCTTGAGACAGAACTGTTGCAGGATGATTCGGAGCTGTTCAACCTGCTCAGCGAACTGCACCTGTCGGACTTCGAGTCGCAACACCTGCTGCGCCAGTTGAGCGAGAAGGACCGCACCCTGGCCGCGTTCCTGCGCGCCCAGAACAAACGCCTCGACCTGCTGAGCGCCGTGGTCGCGCAAACCTTGATCGGCGAAATCGGCCAGCCGATGCCGGTGATCATCTCCGAAGGCGGCATCGAGTTCGCCCAGGCGCAGAAGATCGCGCCCGGCACCCGGGTCAAGGTGAAGATGGTGCTGATGCCCCGTGCCCATGGCCTGTTGCTGCGCGGGCGGGTCACCCATTGCGACCCGCGCCCGGACGGCGACTTCGAGGTTGGCACCGAATTCATCGACATGACCGACGCCCAGCGCCAGCTCCTGGCCCGCTACATCCTGCAGCGCCAGCAACAGCAACGGCGCCAGGCGCTGGAGCAGAACGAGCCGGACGCATAAGCCCTTTTTCCCTGATTTGAAGGAACGAACGTGACCCTGATCTATGGCCACCGCGGCGCCAAGGGCGAAGCACCCGAGAACACCCTACAGAGTTTCCGCCAGTGCCTGTCCCATGGCGTGGACCGCTGCGAACTCGACCTGCACCTGTCGGCCGACAACGAGCTGATGGTGATCCACGACCCGAGCCTCAAGCGCACCACCGGCCGGCGCGGCAAGGTGGTCGAGCACACCGCCGCCGAGCTGGTGACCTACGACGCCCGCAAGGGAGGCCCGGGCCATGTACAGCCCTGCCACATCCCACGGCTCGAGGAACTGTTCGAGAAGTGCCCGTTCGAGCATTGGCAACTGGAGGTCAAGAGCGCCTCGCGCACCCGCGCCGCCAGCACGGTGCTGGCGATCCGCGAACTGGCCCTGCAGCACGGCCTGCTGGACAAGGTGACCATCACCTCGAGCTCACGGGAAGTGCTCGGCGCCGCCCAGGAACTGGTGCCGGATGTGAAGCGCGGGCTGGTCGCCGAGTATGCCTGGCTCGACCCGTTGAAGGTCGCGCAGAACTACGGCTGCGAGATGCTGGCGTTGAACTGGACGCTGTGCACCCCCGAGCGCCTGATCAAGGCGCAGCGCCAGGGTTTGCACGTGTCGGTGTGGACGGTCAACGAACCGGCACTGATGCGCCGGCTCGCTGACTTTGGCGTGGACAGCCTGATTACAGACTTTCCCGGTTTGGCCAGGACCACCCTCGGGTAGGGCTGAAATCGGTCTCCCCGACCGGCTCAGGCCACCGGTCGGAGCCGCTCAAAAAAGCCGGTTCAGACCATCATAGGCGGCTACCCGATAGGCCTCGGCCATCGTCGGGTAGTTGAAGGTGGTGTTGACGAAGTATTTCAGGTTGTTCTGCTCGCCCGGCTGGTTCATCACCGCCTGGCCGATGTGGACGATCTCCGAGGCCTGGTAGCCGAAGCAGTGCACGCCGAGGACTTCCAGGGTCTCGCGGTGGAACAGGATCTTCAGCATGCCTTGCGGCTCGCCGGCGATCTGTGCGCGAGCCATGCTCTTGAAGAAGGCCTTGCCCACTTCGTAGGGCACCTTGGCCTGGGTCAGTTCCTGCTCGTTCTTGCCGATCGAGCTGATCTCCGGAATGGTGTAGATGCCGGTCGGCACGTCGTTGACGAAGCGCCAGCTGCCGTTGTCGACGATGCTGCCGGCCGCCGAACGGCCCTGGTCATGGGCGGCGCTGGCCAGGCTTGGCCAACCGATCACGTCACCGGCACCGTAGATGTTCGGCACGCTGGTGCGGTAGGTCTCGTCGACCTCGATCTGGCCACGGCTGTTGACCTTGATACCGATGTTCTCCAGGCCCAGCTTGTCGGTGTTGCCGGTACGGCCATTGCACCACAGCAAGGCGTCGGCCTTGATCTTCTTGCCCGACTTCAGGTGCAGGATCACCCCGTTGTCCAGGCCCTCGACACGGTCATACTCCTCGTTGTGGCGCACGGTGATGTTGTTGTTGCTGAAGTGGTAGCTCAGCGCCTGGGAAATCTCCGAATCCAGGAAGCTCAGCAGCTGGCCGCGGTTGTCGACCAGTTCCACCAGCACACCCAGGCCGCTGAAGATCGAGGCGTATTCGCAACCGATCACCCCGGCGCCGTAGACGATCAGCTTACGTGGGGTATGGCTGAGGCTGAGGATGGTGTCGCTGTCATAGACGCGCGGGTGGTGGAAGTCGATGTCGGCCGGGCGGTATGGGCGCGAGCCGGTGGCGATGATGATGTGCTTGGCGTTGAGCTTCTCGACCACGCCGTTGGGGCAGACCACTTCGACGGTCTGCTCATCGGCGAAGCTGCCGGTGCCGACGAACACATCGACGCGGTTGCGCGCGTAGTAGCCGGTGCGCGAGGCGACCTGCTTGCTGATGACCTTCTCGGCGCTCTTGAGCACATCGGGGAAGGAGAACCAGCGAGGTTCGCCGATGGCGCGGAACATCGGGTTGGTGTTGAACTGCATGATCTGCCGCACGGAGTGACGCAGCGCCTTGGACGGGATGGTGCCCAGGTGGGTGCAGTTGCCACCGACCTGGCGACGGCTGTCGACCATGGCCACCTTGCGCCCTGCTTTGGCGGCGTTCATTGCCGCGCCCTCTCCGGCCGGGCCGGAACCCAGCACCACTACGTCGTAGTTGTAGACAGCCATGCGTACTCCTTCAGAACTGGCCCGCCGGCCGGATGGCCGCGGGGCGCGATCATGTCGCCGGGGCGCCATGAGAAAATTCGGGTGCAGTCTAATCAAGCGTGAACGCCGCGCACATTAACCCTTGGTCGCGTCGTAGGCCATTATTGCCTGCACTACATGTCGTTTCACCGTTTCCCTGGCTTCGATCATCCGTGGCTTGCCTTTCACTTGCCTTTCACCCGCTGCTCGAAGGCCGGCGTGGAACGAGAGACGAAACCACCCTCGACCCGGGTCACCAGCACTGCGGCGATACCGTGGGCGATGGCGAAATCCCAGCCCTGCTGCGGCCCGAGGATCAACAACAGGGTCGAGTAGCCGTCGGCCAGCAGCGCCGAAGCGTCGAGCACCGTCACCGCCGCCAGGTCGTGGGCGACCGGGCGCCCGAGGCGGGCGTCGAAGGTGTGTGAATAGCGCCGGCCATTGTCCTCGAAATAATGCCGGTAGTCACCCGAGGTCGACACGGCCAGGTCCTGCACGTCGATGACCTGGCGGGCGATCTGGCGATCCTCGCGCGGCAGTTCCAGGGCCACCCGCCAGGCGCTGCCATCGGGCTTGCGGCCCACGGCCTTCAACTCACCGGTGGCCTCGGCAAGAAAGTTGTCGATGCCCATGGCGCGCAGGCGCTGGGCGATCAGGTCGACGGCGTGGCCGGCGGCGATGCTGTTGAAATCCAGCTCGACGGCGGCGTCCTTGCACAGGGCCTCGCCCTCAAGGCGCAAGTGGCGGTAACCCACGCGCAGGCGCGCCCTGGCCAGCGCCTGCGGCTCCGGCACCTGCATTTCGCGGGCCTGCGGGCCGAAGCCCCAGAGGTCGAGTAGCGGTTCGACGGAAAGATCAAAGGCACCCTGGCTCTGTTCGGCCAGGTGCTGGCCGAAAGTAACCAGTTCCAGCATGTCGGCATCGATGGGCAGGCACTGGTTGGCCGGCAACTGGTTGAAACGGCTGACGATGGAGTCGCCGCGGTAGGTGGAGTAATGCGCGTCGATCGCCTGCAGGATGCTTTCGACCGCCGCCTGCACCTGCTCCGGTGCCGGGCCGCCTGGCTGGCGCACGTACTGGATGCTGTAGCTGCTGCCCATAGTCGGGCCGCCGAAGCGCTCGAGGGTCGGGGTTGGCTTGCAGGCGGACATCAGGATGAGGATGCAGATTAAAAGCGCACGCAATCTTTAGATCTCAAGTGTCAGGACTGCCCCGCGCTGAGGCCAGGCGAAAAAAAACGGGAACCCGAAGGTTCCCGTTTTCTCAACGCATTACAAGCGGATCAGCGTGGAAACGCTGGCGGGTTCACACCGGCCATGTCTTCCATCACGCGCACCACCTGGCAGCTGTAACCGAATTCGTTGTCGTACCAGACGTACAGGACAACACGGTTGTCATTGCAGATGGTCGCCTCGGCGTCGACCACACCGGCGTGGCGCGAACCGACGAAGTCGGTCGATACCACTTCCTGGGAGCTGACGTAGTCGATCTGCTTGTGCAGCTCGGAGTGCATGGCGGTCTGGCGCAGGTACTCGTTCAGCTCCTCGCGGCTGGTGGCCTTCTCGAGGTTCAGGTTGAGAATGGCCATCGACACGTTCGGCGTCGGCACACGGATCGCGTTGCCGGTCAGCTTGCCCTTGAGCACTGGCAGGGCCTTGGCGGCGGCGGTCGCGGCACCGGTCTCGGTGATGACCATGTTCAGCGGCGCGGCGCGACCACGGCGGCTGCCCTTGTGGAAGTTGTCGATCAGGTTCTGGTCGTTGGTGAACGAGTGAACGGTTTCGACGTGGCCGTTGACGATGCCGTACTGGTCGTTGATGGCCTTGAGCACCGGCACGATGGCGTTGGTGGTGCAGGACGCCGCCGAGATGATCTTGTCGTCGGCGCTGATGTCGCCGTGGTTGATGCCGTGCACGATGTTCTTCAGCGCGCCCTTGCCAGGCGCGGTGAGGATCACGCGGGCGGCGCCCGGGCAGGCCAGGTGCTGGCCGAGGCCGTCGGCGTCACGCCAGACACCGGTGTTGTCGACGATCAGCGCATCGTTGATGCCGTACTGGGTGTAGTCGACTTCGCTCGGGCTCTTGGCGTAGATCACCTGGATCAGGTTGCCGTTGGCAGTGATGGTGTTGTTGGCTTCATCGATGACGATGGTGCCGTCGAACGGACCGTGCACCGAGTCGCGGCGCAGCAGGCTGGCGCGCTTGACCAGGTCGTTCTCGGCGCCCTTGCGCACAACGATGGCGCGCAGGCGCAGGCCGTCGCCGCCACCGGTCTTCTCGATCAGGATACGCGCCAGCAGGCGGCCGATGCGGCCGAAGCCGTACAGCACGACGTCGGTGCCCTTGCGTGCGGAAGCGTTCTGCTGACCCACGACGTCGGCCAGTTCGTCACGGACGAACTGCTCGGCGCTGCGGCCATTGCCTTCGACCTTGAACTTGTTGGCCAGCTTGCCCAGGTCCACCGAGGCGGCGCCCAGCTTCAGCTCGCTCATGGCCTTGAGCAGTGGGAATGTCTCGTGGACGGACAGCTCGGTCTCGTCGGTCTGACGGTGACGGGCAAAGCGGTGGGCTTTGAGGATCGAGATAACCGAACGGTTGATCAGGCTGCGGCCATAGATCGAGCTCACCACGTTGTTGTTGCGGTAGAGCTGACCGATAAGCGGGATCATCGCTTCAGCCAGGGCTTCACGATCGATCCACTCACCAAGACACTGGTCGGGCTTCTGAGTCACGGTAACCTTCCACATGTAGGGGAACAAAAAAGGGGCTACATTATGACGCCCCTCGGCGTATCGGGCAATGAGCGCCTGTCGCCGGCGCCAGCCCCCGTCGCCAAGCCCTTTCGAACCTGACAGCGCGCCTCGTCACCGGTACAATCGACCTCTTTGCCGCAACGCTTGGAGTCCGATCTCCCGTGTCAGTTCTGCGCCTACCGCAAATGTCGGCCACGGCCGGCAAACAAACCTGGGGCAACCTGCCCGGCGCGGCCTTGAGCCTGGCCGTCGCCGAGGCTGCCAGTACCGCCGGTCGCTTCACCTTGCTGCTGACCGCCGACAGCCAGGCGGCCGACCGCCTGGAGCAGGAGCTGCGCTTCTTCGCGCCGGATCTGCCGGTACTGCCTTTCCCCGACTGGGAAACCCTGCCCTACGACCTGTTCTCGCCGCACCAGGACATCATCTCCCAGCGTATCGCCAGCCTCTACCGGCTGCCGGAGCTGGACCACGGCATCCTCGTCGTGCCGATCACCACCGCCCTGCACCGCCTGGCCCCCACGCGCTTCCTGCTGGGCAGCAGCCTGGTGCTGGACGTGGGCCAGAAGATCGACGTCGAGCAGATGCGCGCGCGCCTGGAAGCCAGCGGCTACCGCTGCGTCGACACGGTCTACGAGCACGGCGAGTTCGCCGTGCGCGGCGCGCTGATCGACCTGTTCCCCATGGGCAGCAAGCAGCCGTACCGCATCGACCTGTTCGACGACGAGATCGAGACCCTGCGCACCTTCGACCCGGAGAGCCAGCGCTCGATCGACAAGGTCGACTCGATCCGCCTGCTGCCGGCGCGCGAGTTCCCCATGCAGAAGGACGAGGTGACGCGCTTCAAGGCGCGTTTCCGCGAACGCTTCGACGTCGACTTCCGCCGCAGCGCGATCTTCCAGGACCTCACCAGCGGCATCATCCCCGCTGGCATCGAGTACTACCTGCCGCTGTTCTTCGAAGAAACCGCCACCCTGTTCGACTACCTGCCGGCCGACACCCAGGTGTTCTCGCTACCGGGCGTGGAACAGGCCGCCGAACACTTCTGGAACGATGTGCGCGGGCGCTATGAAGAGCGCCGCGGCGACATGACCCGGCCACTGCTGCCGCCGGCGGAACTGTTCCTGCCGGTGGAGGATTGCTTCGCCCGCCTCAAGCAATGGCCACGGGTGGTGGTCAGCGCCGAGGACATCGACGCCGGCGCGGGGCGCGAGCGCTTCCCCGCCCGCGCCCTGCCCAACCTGGCCATCGAGGCCAAGGCCCACCAGCCGCTGGCGGAGCTGGCCAACTTCCTCGACCAGTTCGGCGGCCGCGTGCTGTTCACCGCCGAGTCCGCGGGCCGGCGCGAAGTGCTGCTGGAGCTGCTCGAGCGCCTCAAGCTGCGCCCGCAGACCGTCGACGGCTGGACCGACTTCATCACCGGCGGCGAGCGCCTGGCGATCACCATCGCCCCCCTGGACGACGGCCTGCTGCTGGACGACCCGGCCATTGCCCTGGTAGCGGAAAGCCCGCTGTTCGGCCAGCGCGTGATGCAGCGCAGGCGCCGCGAGAAACGCGGCGAGGCGGCCAACGACGCGGTGATCAAGAACCTCACCGAGCTGCGCGAAGGCGCGCCGGTGGTGCACATCGACCATGGCGTGGGCCGCTACCTGGGCCTGGCCACCCTGGAAATCGACGGCCAGGCCGCCGAGTTCCTCACCCTCGAATACGCCGAGGGCGCCAAGCTCTACGTGCCGGTGGCCAACCTGCACCTGATCGCCCGCTACACCGGCAGCGACGACGCCCTGGCCCCACTGCACCGGCTGGGTTCAGAAGCCTGGCAGAAAGCCAAGCGCAAGGCCGCCGAGCAGGTGCGCGACGTCGCCGCCGAGCTGCTCGACATCTACGCCCGCCGCGCCGCGCGCAAAGGCTACGCCTTCGCCGACCCGGCCGCCGACTACGCCACCTTCAGCGCCGGCTTCCCGTTCGAGGAAACCCCCGACCAGCAGACCGCCATCGAGGCGGTGCGTGCCGACATGCTCGCCGGCCAGCCCATGGACCGCCTGGTGTGCGGCGACGTCGGCTTCGGCAAGACCGAGGTGGCCATGCGCGCCGCCTTCATCGCCGTGCACAGCGGTCGCCAGGTGGCGGTGCTGGTGCCCACCACCCTGCTCGCCCAGCAGCACTACAACAGTTTCCGCGACCGCTTCGCCGACTGGCCGGTGAAGGTCGAGGTGATGAGCCGCTTCAAGTCGGCCAAGGAAGTCGCCAGCGCCGCGGCGGAACTGGCCGAAGGCAAGATCGACATCCTCATCGGCACCCACAAGCTGCTGCAGGACGATGTGCGCTTCAAGGACCTGGGCCTGGCCATCATCGACGAGGAACACCGCTTCGGCGTGCGCCAGAAGGAACAGCTCAAGGCGCTGCGCAGCGAGGTGGACATCCTCACCCTGACCGCAACGCCGATCCCGCGCACGCTGAACATGGCGGTGTCGGGCATGCGCGACCTGTCGATCATCGCCACGCCCCCGGCGCGACGCCTGTCGGTGCGCACCTTCGTCATGGAGCAGAACAAGAGCACGGTGAAGGAAGCGCTGCTGCGCGAACTGCTGCGCGGCGGGCAGGTGTACTACCTGCACAACGATGTGAAGAGCATCGAGAAGTGCGCCGCCGAGCTGGCCGAACTGGTGCCCGAGGCACGTATCGGCATCGGCCACGGGCAGATGCGCGAACGCGAGCTCGAGCAGGTGATGAGCGACTTCTACCACAAGCGCTTCAACGTGCTGATCGCCTCGACCATCATCGAGACCGGTATCGACGTGCCGAGCGCCAACACCATCGTCATCGAGCGCGCCGACAAGTTCGGCCTGGCGCAATTGCACCAGCTGCGTGGCCGGGTCGGGCGCAGCCACCACCAGGCCTATGCCTACCTGCTGACGCCACCGCGCCAGCAGATCAGCGCCGACGCCGAGAAACGCCTGGAGGCTATCGCCAACACCCAGGACCTGGGCGCGGGCTTCGTCCTGGCCACCAACGACCTGGAGATCCGCGGCGCCGGCGAACTGCTCGGCGAAGGCCAGAGCGGGCAGATCCAGGCGGTCGGCTTCACCCTGTACATGGAGATGCTCGAACGCGCGGTCAAGGCCATCCGCAAGGGCACCCAACCTAACCTCGAACAGCCGCTGGGCGGCGGCCCGGAGATCAACCTGCGCCTGCCGGCGCTGATCCCCGAGGACTACCTGCCCGACGTGCATGCGCGCCTGATCCTCTACAAGCGCATCGCCTCGGCGGCCGACGAAGAGGGCCTCAAGGACCTGCAGGTGGAGATGATCGACCGCTTCGGCCTACTGCCGGAGCCGACCAAGAACCTGATGCGCCTGACCCTGCTCAAGCTGCAGGCGGAAAAGCTCGGCATCAAGAAAGTCGATGCCGGCCCCAACGGCGGCAAGCTCGAGTTCGAGGCCGAAACCCCGGTCGACCCGCTGACCCTGATCAAGCTGATCCAGGGCCAGCCCAAGCGCTACAAGTTCGAAGGCGCGACCCAGTTCCGCTTCCTGGTGCCGATGGAACGCCCCGAAGAACGTTTCAACACTCTGGAAGCGCTGTTCGAGCGCCTCACCCCACAAAATCCATAAGGAAGCTTCATGCGTGCCATCCGTTGCCTGACCCTGCTGCTGGCCCTGCTCGCGCCAGTTGCCTTCGCCGCGGGCCCCTACCAGGTGGAAATGGTCCTGGTGCGGCAGAACGCCGTGCCGGCGATCACCAGCCCGTTCGCCCCGGAAGACTGGAGCGCCGGCGCGCCGCGCCTGGAAAAAGGCGCCGAACGCCCGACCGGCCTGGGTGACGAAGTCACCCGCCTGCAGGCCACCGCCGACTACACCGTGCTGCTGCACAAGGCCTGGCAGCAGGATGGCGAAACCGTTGCCCTGAGTGCCGGTGACGAACAGTTCGGCCACTTCCCGATCGAGGGCAACCTGAGCATCCAGGAAAGCCGCTTCATCGCCGTGGACGCCAACCTCTGGGTCAACCAGCTCGACAGCAATGGCAGCGTGCTGCGCAGCGAGCAGTTCAAGCAGAGCAACAGCAACATGAAGGCCGGCCAGCTGACCTTCCTCGATGGCGGGCACCTGGCCATGCTGCTCAAGGTCTCACCGGCCGGCATGCGCAAGATGCCGCTGCCCGACCCGGAAATGATGGAGCAGTGAAACCGTGAACGCCGATGTGCAGAAGCTGGCAGCCGAGAATCCGAGCTGGAAGCGCGACTTTTCCGCGGCCACCCTGCAACGTGGCGAGCGCTACGCCGAACAGGGCCTGGTGCAGATCCAGTCCCACGGCGATTCACGCATCGAGTCCACCTGCCGCGGCAGCGGCGGCAATGTCTACCGCCAGCGGATCATCATCACCGCGGGGCCATCCGGGCAATGCCATGTGCGCGGCAACTGCTCCTGCCCGGTCGGCGAGAACTGCAAGCACTGCGCCGCCGCGCTCTACACCCTGGCCAGCAGCTACGGGCGCGGTGCGGCCAGCGGCGAGCAACTGCCCCATCACCTGCAGCATTGGTTGCAAGGCCTGGAGCAGCCCACCCCCAGGCAAGACGGCGCTGAAGACCGGCGCGGGCGCATGGTCTGCTACCAACTCATGCTCAAGGACGACAAGAGCTGCGCCTTGCGCGTGCGCAAAGGCACCCGCGAAGAGCATGGCATTCGCTACAGCCGCATCCATTCGCTGTACGAACTGCTCTACGAGCCGCCAAAATACGTCAAGGAAGAAGACCTGCGCATCCTGCGTCAGCTGTCGGCGCAGAACGCGCCCTTCGGCCAGGAACGCGGTTTCGCGCTCAAGGGGCACGAAGGCGGCGAACTGCTGCAGCGGGCACTGGACACCGGGCGCCTGATGTTCATCGAAGACTTTCCCTTGATGGTTCAGGGCGCCCCGCGCCAGGCGCAATTCCGCTGGGTACGCCTGAACAGTGGCGACTATCGGGGCATGTGGTACAACGGCGAGGAACCGCTCAATTGCGTGCTGCCGCTGGTGCCGCTGTTCTACTTCGATGTCGACAGCCAAGAAGTCGGCACCGTCACCCACACCCTCGACCCGCACACCGCCCTGCAGCTGTCCCTTGCCCCCGATGTACCGGAACACCTTATCGTGCCCCTCAGCCACAAGCTCAACGCGCTCAACCATCACCTGCCGACCCCCACCGCCGTGCAGGAGGAACAGCTCGACGGCATCGAGCCGACCCCACACTTGACCCTCGGCAGTCTCGAATTCAGCGCCTACACGCCCAAGACCGGGCGCATGCAACGCCAGATGCAGCACCGCGCCGCGCTGGCGTTCGACTACGACGGCCTGCGTGCCAGCGGCAGCGACGACAAGTCACTCAGCCGCCTGGTGGGCACCACCAGCCAGCGCATCCAGCGCCAGCCACAGGCCGAGCAGGCCCTGCGCATGGCCCTGCGCGACCACGGCTTCAAGGTGGCGACCCGCCAGAGCAAGGCCCTCCCCGACAGTGCCGGCGAAATGTACCAGTTGCCCGACGACGAAGCCTGGCTGCGCTTCGCCCGCGAGGGCCTGCCGCGCCTGCGCGAAGCGGGCTGGGCGATCGACGTGCACCGCGACTTCGCGTTCAACCTGCACGAGGTCGACGACTGGTATGCCACCATCGAGGAAGCGCCAGGCCACGAATGGTTCGACCTCGAGCTGGGTATCGTGGTCGACGGCCAGCGCCACAGCCTGCTGCCCATTGTCCTGCAACTGCTGCGCACCAGCCCGGAACTGCTGCGGCCCAGTGAACTGGCGCGGCGCAATGACGACGAGCACCTGCTGATTGACCTCAACCGCGCCCGCCATGACGGCCCGGCGCTGCGGGTCGCCCTGCCCTACGGGCGCATCAAGGCGGTGATGGGCACCCTGGGCGAACTGTACCTGCACGAGGACGCCGTGGGCCCGAGCCTGCGCCTGGACCGCACCGATGCCGCACGCCTCAACGAAATCGACCACCTGCCGCTGCAATGGGAAGGCGGCAGCCATGTGCGCGACCTGGGCCGACGCCTGCGTGACGCTCGCGACCTGCAGGTGATGCCGCCCAAAGGCCTGAACGCCACATTGCGCCCCTACCAGCAGCAAGGCCTGAACTGGCTGCAGGCCCTGCGCGAGATGGGCACCGGTGGCATCCTCGGCGACGACATGGGCTTGGGCAAGACCCTGCAGACCCTGGCCCACCTGCTGCTGGATAAAGAAAGCGGGCGCCTGGCACATCCGGCGCTGGCGGTGATGCCCACCAGCCTGGTGCCCAACTGGCTCGACGAAGCCCGGCGCTTCGCCCCCGACCTGCGCGTGCTGGCCTTGCACGGCCCAGGCCGCAACAAGCACTTCGCCAATCTGGCCGACTATGACCTGGTGCTGACCACCTACGCCCTCGCCCCCCGCGACCTCGAACCACTCAAGGCCCAGCCCTGGCACCTGCTGGTGCTGGACGAGGCGCAGAACATCAAGAGCAGCACCAGCAAGGCCGCCCAGGCCGTTCGCGAGCTGCAGGCCAGCCAGCGCCTGTGCCTGACCGGCACGCCGATGGAGAACAACCTCGGCGAGCTGTGGTCGATCTTCCACTTCCTGATGCCTGGCTGGCTGGGCGACAGCAAGCGCTTCACCCAAGACTACCGCACCCCGATCGAGCGGCACGGCGACGCTGAGCGCATGGCCCATCTGGCCAGCCGCATCCGCCCGTTCCTGCTGCGCCGTACCAAGGAACAGGTGGCCACCGAACTGCCGGCCAAGACCGAAATGATCCACTGGGTCGAGCTCAGCGACGCCCAACGCGATACCTACGAGGCGCTGCGGGTGGCAATGGACAAGAAAGTCCGCGACGAGATCGCCCGCAACGGCGCCGCGCGCAGCCAGATCGTCATCCTCGACGCGCTGCTCAAGCTGCGCCAGGTGTGTTGCGACCTGCGCCTGGTCAAGGGTACCGAGGCCAAGGGCACATTCGCCGACAAGGGCAAGCTGGGCAGCCTGCTGGAGATGCTCGAGGAGCTGCTCAGCGAGGGGCGCAAGGTGCTGCTGTTCTCGCAGTTCACCTCGATGCTGGCGCTGATCGAGTTCGAGTTGGAGAAGCGCGGCATCCGCTACAGCCTGCTGACCGGCGACACCCGCGACCGCCGCGCTCCCGTGCAGCAGTTCCAGAATGGCGACAGCGAGGTATTCCTGATCAGCCTCAAGGCCGGCGGCACCGGGTTGAACCTGACCGCCGCCGACACTGTGATCCACTACGACCCGTGGTGGAACCCGGCCAGCGAGAACCAGGCCACCGACCGCGCCTACCGCATCGGCCAGGACAAGCCGGTGTTCGTGTTCAAGCTGATCACCCGTGGAACGGTGGAAGAGAAGATCCAGCAATTGCAGCAAGAGAAGGCGGCACTGGCAGCCGGGCTGCTCGATGGCGGGCAGGCCGGGCAATGGCGGTTGGGGGATGAAGAGATCGAGGCGCTGTTCGCGCCGCTGCCGGGCAAACGAAGTAAGTAAAAGCCCGCTCCCACGAACCCTCAGGGGGGCGTGGCAGCGGGCTTGCCCGGGACGAGGCCAGCGAGGTCAATCGACCAGCTGAGCTTCCTTCAGCGCCCCCAGCGCCTCCAGCCAACGCGGCTGCTGGCGGTAATCGGTACGCGCAAAGCCCTGCCCGCGCATCCGTGCAATCCGCGGCGACGGCTTGACCTTCATGCGCTGCGCCGCGCTCAGCGCCAGCTCGGCCGAAGCCCGGTCATTGCACACCAGGCCCATGTCGCAGCCCGCGCTCAATGCAGCCTCGATGCGGCTGGCGGCATCGCCCACCACGTGGGCGCCGGCCATGGACAGGTCATCGCTGAAGATCACCCCGTCAAAGCCCAGCTCGCCGCGCAGGATGTCCTGCAGCCAGCGCCGGGAGAAGCCGGCCGGCTGGTTGTCGACCTGCGGGTAGATCACGTGGGCCGGCATCACCGCCGCCAACTGGCCGCTCAAGCGGGTGAACGGTACCAGGTCGGCCGCGCGCAGTTGTTCCAGGCTACGGTCATCGACCGGGATCGCCACATGGGAATCGGCCTCGGCCCAACCATGGCCGGGGAAATGCTTGCCACAGGCCGCCATGCCCGCTGCATTCATGCCGCGGATGAACGCGCCAGCCAGTTCGGTGGCCCGCTGCGGATTGCCTTCGAAGGCGCGGCTGCCGACCACCGCGCTACGCTGGTGATCGAGGTCCAGCACCGGGGCGAAGCTCAGGTCCAGGCCTACCGCCAGCACCTCGGTCGCCATTAACCAGCCGCACTGCTCGGCCAGGTATTCGGCATTGGCGTTGTCGGCGATGGCGCGCATGGCCGGCAGGCGCACAAAGCCCTGGCGCAGGCGCTGGACCCGCCCGCCTTCCTGGTCCACGGCGAGGATCAGCTCGGGACGGATGGCGCGGATCGAGGCGCACAGCTCGCGCACCTGGCGTGGGCTGTCGATGTTGCGGGCAAAGATGATCAGGCCGGCCACTTCGGGCTGGCGCAGCAGATGGCGGTCTTCGGCGGTCAGCCATTTACCGGCGATATCCACCATCAGGGAGCCTTGCAGGCTGGCAGTCATTGGGAATCCTTCATTGGAGATCCGGAGGTCGCGCGCGCGCACGCAAACATCGGACAACGCGGTGTCCGATCGTTCAGTGGCGAAGCTGCCGTGTTGACAGGGATTGCGGCGGGGGCGAGTGCTGGCATGGGCGCTAGCTTAGCGCAAGCGCCCTGCCCCGCCCAGTGCTCAGGCCTTGGCGGGCGCGCCGGACTTGCTGCGTGGGCGCAACTGCGCCGCGGCCATGGCCTGGTCGGTGACACCGCTGTCGGCACGCATGCCGGCGGCCAGGAACGGCACCATCAGGCGCATCACCTGCTCGATCGAGGTGTTGATGCCGAAGTCGGTTTCGGCGATGGCGCGCAGGGCCTTGATACCGGACATGCTGAACGCCGCGGCGCCGAGCATGAAGTGCACGCGCCAGAACAACTCCAGTGGCGGAATGCGCGGCGCGGCCTCGTTGACCAGCAGCATGTAGCGGCGGAATACCTTGCCGTACATGTCTTCCAGGTAACGGCGCAGGTGCCCCTGGCTCTGGCTGAAGGCCAGGCCCAGCAGGCGCATGAAGATCGACAGGTCGTTGTTGCTGCGCGGTTGCACGACCAGGGCCTGCTCCACCAGCATTTCCAGCAGCTCCTCAAGCGAGGCCTTCTGCTCGGGACGCGCCTGGTGGCGGTCGAGCTCACGCTCCAGGCTGGCGCAGAACGGGCCCAGGAAGCGGGAAAAGACCGCCTGGATCAGGGCTTTCTTCGAACCGAAATGGTAGTTCACCGCCGCCAAGTTGACCCCGGCCTTGCTGGTGATCAGCCGCAATGAGGTTTCCGCGAACCCGCGCTCCGCGAACAGCTGCTCCGCCGCATCGAGGATGCGCTCAACGGTTTCCGATTGGGCCATGACTACTCCGCCTGACAAACAGTTGTTTGAAACATACGTTTCAGTGCTGCACATGTCAAGGCTAGGTGACTGGCCGGTCGCCATTTAAAAGCGCCAAGCCACAAGCTGCAAGCGACAAGATGCACCCGACGCGCTCTATTTCTTGCAGCGAGTAGCTTGCAGCCGCCTCATCACTGTATATAATCCCAGTCACTGTATATAAAGACAGAGCCCTCGCCCATGCTGAAACTGACGCCACGCCAAGCCGAGATTCTGGCTTTCATCAAACGCTGCCTCGAAGACAACGGCTTCCCGCCGACCCGTGCCGAGATCGCCCAGGAATTGGGCTTCAAGTCGCCCAACGCCGCCGAGGAGCACCTGAAAGCCCTGGCCCGCAAGGGCGCCATCGAGATGACCCCTGGCGCTTCCCGCGGTATCCGCATCCCCGGCCTCGAGCCCAAGCAAGAGGACAGCGGCCTGCCCATCATCGGTCGCGTCGCTGCCGGTGCACCGATCCTCGCCGAGCAGCACATCGAGGATTCCTGCAGCATCAACCCGGCCTTCTTCCATCCGCGCGCCGATTACCTGCTGCGGGTACACGGCATGAGCATGAAGGACATCGGCATTTTCGACGGCGACCTGCTCGCCGTGCACACCACCCGCGAAGCCCGCAACGGCCAGGTGGTGGTAGCCCGCATTGGCGACGAAGTGACCGTCAAGCGCTTCAAGCGCGAAGGCAGCAAGGTCTGGCTGATCGCCGAAAACCCCGAATTCGCCCCCATCGAAGTCGACCTGAAAGACCAGGAACTGGTGATCGAGGGCTTGAGCGTCGGCGTCCTGCGCCGCTGAACCAGGAGGCGTCATGCAGCCGTTCACCCATGTACCCCAGCAAGCCCAGCTGCCGCTGTTCGAGGCCTTCCTTGCCCAGCCGGTGCTACCAGGCCTCAAGCCCAGCGCGCCATCGCGCAAGAGCAGCCAGCCAGAGCTGTTCAGCGAGCTGGCCCTGCGCGGCGCGCCAGGGCACTGCCAGAGCCTGCTGGCGCCGATCCTGCGCGAACTCAGCGAAGAAGACGACAGCCGCTGGCTGACGCTCATCGCCCCACCCGGCAGCCTCACCCAGGCCTGGCTGCGCGACGCCGGCCTAAACCGCGAACGCATCCTGCTGCTGCAACCCGGCGGCAGGCAGACAGCCCTGCAACTGGCCTGCGAGGCACTGCGCCTCGGGCACAGCCATACCGTGGTCAGCTGGCTGGGCACCATCAACAGCAACGCCCGCCAACAGCTGCAGCGCGCAGCGGCCAGCGGAAACGCACAAAGCCTGAACATCCGCCTCGGCTGATGTTCAGGCTTTGCCTGTCAATCGCTTGAAACCCTGGGCCGCTACCTTGGCTCAGTGAAGGACGCGCGGCCCCTCTTCACGCTCGAAGTCGCCTTCAACCAGGCGGCCGGCCATTTGCACGCCAACGCTGAGCATGGCCTTGGCCACTTCCACATGCTGTCCTTGCAGGAATGCCTTGGCATCCTCGGAAAAATCCAGGGTTACCAGGGAGCCTTCATCTTCGGCGCGACGCAGCTCGATCCGGCCATCAGGCAACTCGACAATTTCTAGAAAGGACGTTGACATAAAGGGCCTGCTTTTCACGAAAGGCCATTAGTGTACCAGCCATGGAAGCGCTCAGCACTCACTCAGCGCATCGCGGAATCGTCTCACCAGGCTTTTCAGGTTCTGCCGCCAGGCCTCCAACTCCTCCCGGGAAAGCTCAGCCGGCTCAGGCTCGTCCAGATTGACGGCCTGGATCAGCGGCTGGGTAACGTCACCCTTGACGGTTTTCTTGGCGACCGGTGGTCGGAACAAATCGGCATAAGCCGCCAGCAGACGCGCCAGCCAGGTTTCCGGCTGGCGGGCCAACTCCAACAGCTCGGCCATTTCCGGTATCGCCACGCTCTGCAGCACCTCGTCGCTGAACAGCAATTCCGCCCGTGCCGCCGAGGCCTGGGGCAGGCGGTAGAAGCCGGCGATCTCATGGCACAGCCCAAGCAGCGCGCCATACAGGTGGAACAGCGCCGACTCGCGCTCGGCCTGGAGCAGCCCCTGGGCATTCAGCGCCTGACTGTCCGCGGCCTTGGCCATGGACTCCAACGCGAGGCCGGCGAAGAACAGTTTCTGGTTGGTACGGGTGTAGAGTTCCTGGGCCATTTCGACTGACTCCTGAAGGCTGCAAGGCGATACCGCAGTTTCCGGGATTCGCCGACTTTACCGCAAGCACAAACGATCGCGGGGCAAGTCCGCCCCCACAGATATCAAAAGGTACCTGTGAGAGCGAGCCTGCCCCGCGATAAGCCAGAAGCTCGGATCAGCGCTTGTCTTCGACCTTCCACGCCTTGCCGTCGTAGAACGCCTTCCAGCCGGTCGGTTTGCCGTCAACCTCGGACTGCACGTACTGCTCCTTGGTCTTGCGGCTGTAGCGGATCACCGTTGGGCGCCCTTCCGGGTCCTTCTGTGGCGCTTCGCAGAGGAAGTGATACTTCGGATCGATCTCGTGCTTGTGCGGGACGATCTCCAGCACCAGCGGCGCACGGGTTTCGCGGTTTTTCGGGAACTGGCTGGCGGCCAGGAACAGACCTGAGGCACCGTCACGCAGTACGTAGGTGTCGTCGACCTTCTCGCACTTGAGCTCCGGCATGTCCACCTTGTCCATTTTCGGTGGCGCCGCCTCGCCGCTCTTGAGCAGCTTGCGGGTGTTCTTGCAGGTTGGGTTGGTGCAGCCGAAGAACTTGCCGAAACGGCCAGTCTTGAGCTGCATCTCGCTGCCGCACTTGTCGCATTCCAGGCTCGGGCCTTCGTAGCCCTTGATGCGGTAGTTGCCTTCTTCGATCTCGTAGCCGACGCAGTCCGGGTTGTTACCGCAGATGTGCAGCTTGCGCTTCTCGTCGAGCAGGTAGGCATCCATCGCCGTCGCGCAGATCGGGCAGCGATGCTTGCCGCGCAGCACCAGGGACTCGGACTCGCCCTCGTCGTCGGCGGCGATTTCGTCGCCCGGCACCAGGTTGACCGTTGCCTTGCAACGCTCCTTTGGCGGCAGGCTATAGCCCGAGCAGCCGAGGAACACGCCGGTGGACGCGGTACGGATCATCATCGGCCGGCCACATTCCTTGCACGGAATGTTGGTCAGGGTCGGCTGGTTGGCGCGCATGCCGTGCTCGCTGGACTCGGCGGTCTGCAACTTCTTGCTGAAGTCGCCATAGAACTCGTCGAGGACGTTCTTCCAGTCACGCTCGCCCTGGGCCACGTCGTCGAGGTTCTCCTCCATACCGGCGGTGAAGCCGTAGTCCATCAGGTTGGCGAAGCTCTCGGACAGGCGCTCGGTGACGATGTCGCCCATCTTTTCGGAATAGAAGCGGCGGTTGTGCAGCGTGACGTAGCCGCGATCCTGGATGGTGGAAATGATCGCCGCATAGGTGGATGGGCGGCCGATACCGCGCTTTTCCATTTCCTTGACCAGGCTGGCTTCGGTGAAGCGTGCCGGCGGCTTGGTGAAGTGCTGGCTGGGATCGAGCTGGATCAGCTTGAGTGCTTCACCCTGGGCCATTTCCGGCAGCACGTCGTCTTCGCCCGGCTTGCTCTGCTGCGGCAGGACACGGGTGTAACCATCGAACTTGAGGATACGGCCCTTGGCGCGCAGCTCGAACTCGCCCGCCACCACGGTGACACTGGTGGACAGGTACTGCGCCGGCGGCATCTGGCAAGCCAGGAACTGGCGCCAGATCAGCTCGTACAGGCGCTCGGCGTCACGCTCCATGCCACTGAGCTTGGTCGGGTGGGTGCTGACGTCGGACGGACGGATCGCTTCGTGCGCCTCCTGGGCCCCTTCCTTGCTGCCATAGACGATGGGCGCGGCAGGCAGGTACTGCTTGCCGAACTCCTTCTCGATGTAGCTACGGGCCATCTCGACAGCGTCGGTCGACAGGTTGGTCGAGTCGGTACGCATGTAGGTGATGTAGCCGGCTTCGTACAGACGCTGGGCCATCATCATGGTCTTCTTCACCCCGAAGCCCAGGCGATTGCTTGCGGCCTGCTGCAGGGTGGAGGTAATGAACGGTGCCGAAGGCTTGCTGCTGGTCGGCCGGTCCTCGCGCTTGCTCACGCTGTAGCTGGAGGCCTTGAGCTTCTCCAGCGCGGCCATGGCCTGGGCTTCGTTAAGCGGTTTGAAGGCCTCGCCCTTCTCACGGGCTACCTCGAAACGCACCTTGGCGTTCTTGGCAGTACCCAGGTCGGCATGGACTTCCCAGTACTCTTCGGGGTTGAACGCCCGGATCTCGCGCTCGCGCTCGACCACCAGCTTCACCGCCACCGACTGTACGCGGCCGGCGGAAAGGCCACGGGCGATTTTCGCCCACAGCAGCGGCGAGACCATGTAGCCAACCACGCGATCAAGGAAACGCCGCGCCTGCTGGGCGTTGACCCGGTCAATATCGAGCTCACCCGGCTGGGAGAAGGCTTCCTGGATGGCTTTCTTGGTGATCTCGTTGAACACCACGCGCTTGTAACGACTGTCGTCTCCGCCGATGGCCTCGCGCAGGTGCCAGGCGATGGCTTCCCCCTCGCGATCCAAGTCGGTTGCGAGATAGATGGTGTCGGCATCCTTGGCCAGGCGGCGCAGCTCCTCGATGACCTTCTCCTTGCCGGGAAGGATCTCGTACTTGGCCTTCCAGCCCGCCTCGGGGTCGACCCCCATACGTGCGACCAGAGTACGGCGCGCCTTCTCCTTTGGCGACAAGGCAGGAGCCTCGGCCGCGGTCTTGCCGCGCTTGGCCGCCGGTTCCTTGCTCGCACTGGCGGAACCGCTGGTGGGAAGGTCACGGATGTGGCCGATACTCGACTTCACCACGTACTGGCTGCCCAGGTACTTGTTGATGGTCTTGGCCTTGGCCGGGGATTCCACAATGACCAGCGATTTGCCCATGGATCGGAGTATTCCTGAATCTGAAGATGAAAAACGCGTCAGGTGCCGGACGCGGCACCGCTATATATAGTGGCAAAAGAGTGAGGTCAAGCGCGGTCTATCACTCGTGCGCCTTGCCCAGCCGCTCGCCAAGGCCCTCTTCGGCCTTGACCAAAGCAAAGCGTGGCACCTGCTCGCCGTCAACCTCGACGGACTCCTGGAACATCGAAAGTGGCCTGACCCAGAAGCTGTAGTCACCATACAGACACTGGTAGAACACCATCCACTCCTCGCTCTCGGAGTGTCGCGCAGCGCTGAAAACACGGTACTCAGGGCCTTTGTAATGCCGGTACACACCAGGTTGTATCTGCATGTCGCTCGCCCTCTTGAACAAATCCTGTAAAAAACAAAAGCCGGGGCACATGGCCCCGGCTGCTGTCCTGCGACGCGATCAGACGCGTTCGAAGACAGTGGTGATGCCTTGGCCCAGGCCGACACACATGGTGGCGACGCCCAGGGTACCGCCATTTTGCTTCATGACGTTGAGCAGGGTGCCGGAAATCCGCGCCCCCGAACAACCGAACGGGTGGCCCAGGGCGATAGCGCCGCCGTGCAGGTTAACCTTCTCATTCATCTTGTCGAGCACTTTCAGATCTTTCAGCACCGGCAGGGCCTGTGCGGCGAAAGCTTCGTTGAGCTCGAAGAAGTCGATGTCGGCGATGGTCAGACCAGCGCGCTTGAGGGCTTTCTGCGTCGACGGAACCGGGCCGTAGCCCATGATCGCCGGATCCACGCCGGCGACCGCCATCGAACGGATGACCGCCAGTGGCTGGATCCCCAGGTCCATGGCGCGCTGGCCGGACATGACGATCATGCACGAGGCGCCGTCGGTGATCTGCGACGAGGTGCCCGCGGTGACGGTGCCGCCTTTCGGGTTGAACGCCGGCTTCAGCGACGCCAGGCCTTCGAGGGTGGTTTCCGGGCGAATGGTCTCGTCGTAGTCGAAGACCTTCAGGAAGCCGTTCTCGTCGTAACCCTGCATCGGGATGATCTCGTCCTTGAACTTGCCTTCGACCGTCGCCTTGTGGGCGAGCTGGTGCGAACGCACACCGAACAGATCCTGTTGCTCACGGGTGATGCCGTGCATCTTGCCCAGCATCTCGGCGGTCAGGCCCATCATCCCGGAAGCCTTGGCAGCGTGCAAGGACAGGTGCGGGTTGGGGTCGACGCCATGCATCATGCTGACGTGGCCCATGTGCTCGACACCACCGATGACGAACACGTCGCCGTTGCCGGTCATGATCGCCTGGGCGGCGGTGTGCAGCGCGCTCATCGACGAGCCGCACAGGCGGCTGACGGTTTGCGCGGCGGAGGTGTGCGGGATCTGGGTCATCAGCGACGCCATGCGGGCGATGTTCCAGCCCTGCTCCAGGGTCTGGTTGACGCAGCCCCAGATCACGTCCTCGACTTCCTTCGGGTCGACCTTGTCGTTGCGCTCCAGCAGCTTGCTGATCAGGTGCGCGGACATGTCTTCGGCACGGGTGTTGCGGTGCATGCCACCCTTGGAGCGGCCCATCGGCGTGCGACCGAAGTCGACAATCACCACGTCTCTTGGATTCAGGCTCATATCAATATTCTCGCTCTAGCTCGTGGGCGCTCAGTTGAAGAAGCGCTGGCCGTTCTTGGCCATTTCGCGCAGCTTCGCAGTGGGGTGGTACAGCGGCCCCAGGTCGGCGTACTTGTCGGCCAGTGCGACGAACTCGGCGACCCCGATCGAATCGATGTAGCGCAGCGCGCCACCGCGGAAGGGAGGGAAACCGATGCCGTAGACCAGGCCCATGTCGGCTTCGGCGGCGGTGGCGACGATGCCGTCTTCCAGGCAGCGCACGGTTTCCAGGCACAGCGGCACCATCATCCAGTTGATGATGTCTTCGTCGGTGACTTCACGCTGCTCGAAGATGACCGGCTTGAGCACGTCGAGCACGCTGGCGTCGGCGACTTTCTTCGGCTTGCCGCGCTTGTCGGTCTCGTAGGCATAGAAGCCCTTGCCGTTCTTCTGGCCCAGGCGGTTGGCTTCGTACAGGGCGTCGACGGCGGAGCGACGATCGTCCTTCATGCGGTCCGGGAAGCCTTCGGCCATCACGTCGCGGCCGTGGTGGCCGGTGTCAATGCCGACCACGTCCATCAGGTAGGCCGGGCCCATCGGCCAGCCGAACTTCTCCATCACCTTGTCGATGCGCACGAAGTCGACGCCAGCGCTGACCAGCTTGGCGAAGCCGCCGAAGTACGGGAACAGCACGCGGTTGACCAGGAAGCCCGGGCAGTCGTTGACCACGATCGGGTTCTTGCCCATCTTCTTGGCGTAGGCCACGGTGGTGGCCACGGCCACGTCGCTGGACTTCTCGCCACGGATGACTTCCACCAGCGGCATCATGTGCACCGGGTTGAAGAAGTGCATGCCGACGAAGTTTTCCGGACGCTTGAGCGCCTTGGCCAGCAGGTTGATGGAGATGGTCGAGGTGTTGGAGGCGAGGATCGCATCCTCTTTCACCTGGCCTTCCACTTCAGCCAGCACGGCCTGCTTGACCTTCGGGTTCTCGACCACGGCCTCGACGATGATGTCGACGTTGCCGAAGTCACCGTAGGACAGGGTCGGACGAATGGCGTTGAGGGCCTCGGCCATCTTGGCCGGGGTCAGGCGACCCTTCTCGACGCGCTTGCCGAGCAGCTTGGAGGCCTCGTTCAGGCCGAGCTGGATGGCTTCCTCGCGAATATCCTTCATCAGGATCGGGGTGCCCTTGACCGCCGACTGGTAAGCGATGCCGCCACCCATGATACCGGCGCCGAGCACGGCGGCCTGTTTCACGTCGTGAGCGATCTCGTCGTGGGCCTTGGCCTTGCGCTTGAGCTCCTGGTCGTTCAGGAACAGGCCGATCAGGCTCTCGGCGACCGAGGTCTTGGCCAGCTTGGCGAAGCCTGCGGCCTCGACCTCGAGGGCCTTGTCACGGCCGAAGTTGGCGGCCTTCTGGATGGTCTTGATGGCCTCGACTGGCGCCGGGTAGTTCGGGCCGGCCTGGCCGGCAACGAAGCCCTTGGCGGTCTCGAAGGCCATCATCTGCTCGATGGCGTTGAGCTTGAGCTTTTCCAGCTTGGGCTGGCGCTTGGCCTTGTAGTCCAGCTCACCGCTGATGGCGCGCTTGACCAGGTCCAGGGCACCGGCCTGCAGCAGCTCAGGGGCGACCACGGCATCGACGGCGCCGACTTTCAGGGCGTCCTCGGCGCGGTTTTCCTTGCCGGAGGCGATCCACTCGATGGCGTTGTCCGAGCCGATCAGGCGCGGCAGGCGCACGGTGCCGCCAAAGCCTGGGTAGATGCCCAGCTTGACTTCCGGCAGGCCGATCTTGGCGCTGCTGGCCATGACCCGGTAGTCGGCGGCCAGGCACATCTCCAGGCCGCCACCCAGGGCGATGCCGTTGATGGCGACCACGGTCGGCACCTGCAGGTCTTCGAAGTCACTGAAAATGCGATTGGCTTCCAGGTTGCCGGCGACCAGTTCGGCCTCGGGCAGCTTGAAGTTGTCGACGAACTCGGTGATGTCGGCGCCGACGATGAACACGTCCTTGCCACTGCTGACGATCACGCCCTTGACCGAGGCATCGGCCTTGATCACGTCCACGGCCTGACGCAGCTCGTTCAGAGTGAGACGGTTGAACTTGTTGACGGACTCACCCTTGAGGTCGAACTTCAGTTCGACGATGCCGCTTTCAAGAGCCTTAACCGTGATGGCTTTACCTTCGTAAATCATCAACTGATCTCCACGATATGGAAGCTGAACAGTACACGTCGATCGCTGGCAGCAAGAGCCGGTCTACCGGTCCCTCGCCCCAGGCACACCCGTCGACGCGCTAATCGGGATTCTGTAAGAGCCGTCTGACATACAAACGCTCAATTCATACGCCCGTTTGACTTGGGTGTGCACACATTCCCCGAAAAGAACCGCGTTGTCAAATACTCGCGAAGGCCGTGAAAACGCGACTTTCCAGTCATCTTCTACCCTCCGGGTACGAAACATGATGACAGTGATCGCCCTCCATTCATGTCAGCGATAGGCCACCCCCGACGGCACACGTGCTTTTTTCTAAACGCATCCGGCCAGGATGGCTACACTGCGACTGATTGAAAGTATTTCCGGCCTGCCTGGCCCTGTGCTTGCACGCACAAACGCAAAACGGCGCACAGGAGCATGTTTGCTCCTGTGCGCCGTTTTGCGTCATACGGGCTCAGGCGAGGGTTTCGAGGGTCTGGGCAATATCCTGCAAAACAGATTTGTCGCCTCGCTCGCTCCAGTACAGCGCAATCATGCGACTGTCGGCCTCGACCTTGTAGACCGTTGCCGGCAGGCGGGCGAAGGCCTCGGCCAGGCGTTGATCCTCGCAAGGCTCGCGCCACTGGTTCCACCACACGCCGGGGGTGATCTGCCAGTAGCACCAGTTGTCAGCGCGCCCCTTACGTCGCGCCCGGTGGTACTGCGGGCAAGGGCTGGGCGGCTCGTTTACCAGCCAGTGCGGCCACTGTTGCGGCGCCAGTTGCATGGCCAGCCCCATGCGCCGCCCCTCCAGGCGCAGGCTCATCTGCTCGCTCTGTTTGCGCGAGGGGCGCAACCAGGCCAACGGGCTGAGAATCAGCGCAAGGATTGACACCACCAGCCATACCGTCATATCTGTAGACCTTATAAAGCGTTGCAAATGAGCGGGTTAGTCAGGTTTCACGGAAGATCCGCGCGAAAGCGACCATACTTCTACTATCGCGATTGTCAGGAGTACTGCACATGTCCTATGAACATCTTCTGGTCGCTGTCGACCTGACCGAAGAATGCGACCCGGTGATCAAGCGAGCCAAGGCCATCGCCCTGGCCAGCGGCGCCAAGGTCTCCCTGGTGCATATCGTCGAGCCGATGGCCATGGCCTTCGGCGGCGACGTGCCGATGGACCTGTCGCAGTTGCAGCAGCAACAGTTCGACCAGGCCAAGGAACGCATGGAGCGCCTGTACAACAAGTACCCGGATATCAATCGCGGCGACTCGCACCTGGTCTACGGCCAGCCGCGCCAGGAAATCCACCAGCTGGCGAAGGATCAGAAGTGCGACCTGATCGTGGTCGGCAGCCATGGCCGCCACGGCCTGGCCCTGCTGCTCGGCTCCACCGCCAACGACGTGCTGCACGGCGCGCCGTGCGATGTATTGGCGGTGCGGTTGCAGAAGAAGGCCGAGTAATACTTTCATCGCGGGGCAAGCCCGCTCCCACAAAGCCCGTCAAACAGGGCTGCGTGGGAGCGGGCTTGCCCCGCGATGGCTTCAGCCTTCCAGCTCGGCCCAGCGCTCCACCAGCACGTCCAGCTCGCCCTGCAGCTTCTCGATCTTGGCCAGCACCGCCGCAGTCTCGGCAATCGGCCGCTGATAGAAGCCCGCCGCACTCACTTCTTCCTGTGCCTCGGCCATCCGCTGCTCCAGCGCATCGATCTGCCCCGGCAGCATCTCCAGCTCACGCTGCAGCTTGTAGCTGAGCTTCTTCTTGCTGGCATCGGCTGCAGGCGCAGCGGCAGCAACAGGAGCCACCTCCTCCACCGGCGCCTGCACCACGGCGCTGTTGAGCTCGGACTTGCCACCCTTGCTCTCGGTCACGCCCAGCAGCTTCGGCGAACCACCCTGACGGATCCAGTCCTCGTAGCCGCCGACGTACTCGCGCACGCGCCCTTCACCTTCGAACACCAGGGTGCTGGTCACCACGTTGTCGAGGAAGGCCCGGTCGTGGCTGACCATCAGCACCGTACCTTTGTAGTTCGACAGCACCTCTTCGAGCAGCTCGAGGGTCTCGACGTCGAGGTCGTTGGTCGGTTCGTCCAGCACCAGCAGGTTGGCCGGCTTGCTGAACAGCTTGGCCAGCAGCAGGCGCGCACGCTCGCCCCCGGACAGCGCCTTGACCGGCGTGCGCGCACGTTGCGGGCTGAACAGGAAGTCGCCGAGGTAGCTGAGCACATGGCGGTTCTGGCCATCGATCTCGATGAAATCGCGGCCTTCGGCCAGGTTGTCGATGACGGTCTTTTCCAGGTCCAGCTGATGGCGCATCTGGTCGAAATAGGCCACCTCCAGCTTGGTGCCACGCTCGACCTTGCCACTGGTGGGCTCCAGGTCGCCCAGCATCAGCTTGAGCAGGGTCGTCTTACCGGTGCCGTTGGCACCCAGCAGGCCAATACGGTCCTGGCGCTGCAGCACCATGGAGAAGTCCTTGACCAGCTTCGGTCCATTCTGGTGGGCGAAGCTTACGTTCTCCAGCACCATCACCTGCTTGCCGGACTTGTCGGCCACTTCGATCTGGATATTGGCCTTGCCCTGGCGTTCGCGGCGCTCGCCGCGCTCCACGCGCAGCGCCTTGAGTGCGCGCACGCGGCCTTCGTTGCGGGTACGTCGGGCCTTGATGCCCTGGCGGATCCACACTTCCTCCTGGGCCAGGCGCTTGTCGAACAGCGCGTTGGCAGTGGCCTCGGCGGCCAGCTCGGCCTCCTTGTGCACCAGGAAGCTGGCGTAGTCGCCGTTCCAGTCGATCAGCCCGCCACGATCCAGCTCGAGGATGCGCGTGGCCAGGTTCTGCAGGAAGGAACGGTCGTGGGTGATGAACAGCACCGCGCCGCCGAAGCCTTTGAGCGCCTCTTCAAGCCAGGCGATGGCGCCGATGTCCAGGTGGTTGGTCGGTTCGTCGAGCAGCAGCAGGTCAGGCTCGGACACCAGTGCCTGGGCCAGCAGCACGCGTCGGCGCCAGCCGCCGGAAAGCTCGGCCAGGGTCTTGTCGGCCGGCAACTGCAGGCGGCTCAGGGTGCTTTCGACCACCTGCTGCAAGCGCCAGCCGTCACGGGCCTCGAGCTCGTGCTGGACGTGCATGAGCTTTTCCAGATCCTCGTCGCCGTGGATGTTCTGGCTCAGGTGATGGAACTGCGCCAGCAGCTCGCCGACGCCGTCAAGGCCGGCGGCCACCACGTCGAATACGCTACGCTCGTCGGCCACCGGCAGCTCCTGCGGCAGCTCGCCAATCTTCAGGCCTGGGGCGCGCCAGATATCGCCGTCATCGCCCTTCTGCTCGCCCTTCACCAGGCGTAGCATGCTCGACTTGCCCGTGCCGTTGCGGCCGATGATGCACACCCGCTCGCCACGGGCGATCTGCCAGGACACTTTGTCCAACAGCGGCATGGCGCCGAACGCGAGGGACACATCGCTGAATTTGAGCAGGGTCATGATCATCTCCAAAAACCGGGCGCGCATTCTACCTGACTTACCCCTTCAGGGCATCAAAAGCCCGTTGTCGCGACAGGGCGTCGGATAACAACTCGATACAAGCACAGTGCTTTCGCCGGCCACCGGCAAACGGCTAAGCTAAGCAGTAATACCCAACAGTGCTGGCTCCGCCGTCACTTTCCATGGTTCCACTGCCCGGACGTATCATGCGCAGCCGCCTGTTACAAATTGCTTCCTGCCTGTTGCTGACCACCCTCGCCGCGAGCGTCGCACAGGCCGCCGACCTCACCCAGCAACGTCAATACTACGACGAGGCCAAGCGCGCCCTGGCCAAGGGCGACAAGGGCCCCTACCTGCGCTACGCGCAGGCGCTGCGCGATTACCCGCTCACGCCCTACCTCACCTACGACGAGCTGACCGCCCGCCTCAAGAGCGCCAGCAACGAGGAGATCGAGGGTTTCCTCAAGGCCCATGGCGACCTGCCCCAGGCCAACTGGATGAAACTGCGCTGGTTGCGCTGGCTGGCCGAACGCGGTGAATGGAATACCTTCACCCGCTATTACGACCCCAAGCTGAACTTCACCGAACTGGATTGCCTCAACGGCCAGTACCAGCTCTCCCACGGCCAGCGCGCCGAAGGCTTCGCCAGCGCCGAGAAGCTGTGGAACGTCGGCAAGTCCCAGCCCACGGCCTGCGACACCCTGTTCGCCATGTGGGCCGCCGAAGGCCAGCTGACCGAGGCCAAGCGCTGGCAGCGCGCCAAACTGGCGGCACAGGCGCGCAACTATGGGCTTGCGAACAATCTGGTGAAAACCCTCACCACCCTCGCCCCCCAGGGCAAGCTGCTGATCGACGTGGCGCAGAAGCCCGAGCTGCTCAACCAGCCTTCGCGCTTCACACCGGTCAACGAGGCCATGTCCGACGTGGTCAGCCTGGGTCTTCGCCGCCTGGCCCGGCAAAATCCGGAACAGGCCATGGCGCTGCTCGACGACTATGCCCAGCGCATGCACTTCTCCCGTGACGAGAAGGTCGCCATCGCCCGCGAGATCGGCCTGACACTGGCCCGCCGCTACGACCCGCGCGCACTCGACCTGATGACCCGCTACGACCCGGAGCTGCGCGACAACACTGTCAGCGAATGGCGCCTGCGCCTGCTGCTGCGCCTGGCCCGCTGGGAAGAAGCCTACGAACTGACCAAGCGCCTGCCCCAGGACCTGGCCAGCAGCAACCGCTGGAAGTACTGGCAGGCACGCAGCCTGGAGCTGGCCCAGCCGAACAACCCGCAGGTCCCGCTGCTGTACAAGACCGTCGCCCGCGAACGCGACTTCTATGGCTTCCTCGCCGCCGACCGGGCGCAGACGCCCTATCAGCTGAACAACAAGCCGCTGGCGCTGAGCCAGGCGGTGACCAACAAGGTCCGCAACACCCCCGGCATCCGTCGCGCACTGGAGTTCCACGCCCGTGGCCAGATCGTCGAGGGGCGCCGCGAGTGGTACCACGTCAGCCGCCACTTCAACCGTGACGAAATGGTTGCCCAGGCCCGCCTGGCCTACGACATGCGCTGGTACTTCCCGGCTATCCGCACCATCAGCCAGGCCCAGTACTGGGACGACCTGGACATCCGCTTCCCGATGGCACACCGCGACACCCTGGTGCGCGAAGCCAAGGTTCGCGGCCTGCATTCGAGCTGGGTATTCGCCATCACCCGCCAGGAAAGCGCCTTCATGGAAGACGCCCGCTCCAGCGTCGGCGCCAGCGGCTTGATGCAGCTGATGCCGGGCACCGCCAAGGAAACCGCGCGCAAGTTCAGCATCCCGCTGGCTTCGCCGGCCCAGGTCTTCAACCCGGACAAGAACATCCAGCTCGGCGCTGCCTACCTGAGCCAGGTGCACAGTCAGTTCAACGGCAACCGCGTACTGGCCTCGGCCGCTTACAACGCCGGCCCCGGGCGTGTACGCCAGTGGCTCAAGGGCGCCAAGCACCTGAGTTTCGATGTGTGGGTCGAATCGATTCCGTTCGACGAGACGCGCCAGTACGTGCAGAACGTGCTGTCGTATTCGGTCATCTACGGGCAGAAGCTCAATTCACCGCAGCCGCTGGTGGATTGGCATGAGCGGTATTTCGACGATATGTGATCGGAATGCCATAAGCCCGCGCCCACGCTAACGTGGGAGCGGCGGTGCGCCGATGCGACTTGCCCCGCGATGGCGCTATTCGAGGACCTCAACGGCCATCCCCACCTTAAGCTCTCCCTCGCCATCCACCGCCAGGTTCTGGCCAAACAGCACATCGCCTTCCTTCTCGCGGAACGTCTTGAGCGTGGTCAAGGGCTCACGGTCCGGGCTGCGTTCGCCCGTGACGGGATCGAGGGTGGTGAGGATGCAGCGCACGCTGGGCTTGAGCACGCGGTAGGTCATGTCGCCAATACGGATGCGCTTCCAGCGGTCCTCGGCAAAGGCCTCGGCCCCCTCGACCACCAGGTTCGGGCGAAACCGCAGCATCTCCATGGGGCGCCCCACCCGACGGCTCAACTCATCCAGCGAGGCCTGGCCGATCAACAGCAGGGGGAAACCATCGGGAAAGGCCGCCCGGTCACTGTTGAGGCCGTAGCCGCTGGGCAGGTAGCGGGCCCGCTGCTCGGGGCAGTACACCAGCCTTACCGCCTTGCCCAGCAGCTCGCTGAGCCAGGTCGCGGCGGCATCGCCGGCATCGGGCACGCGCAAGGTGTCGCGCCAGATGGTGATACCGCGCAAGGCCTCGTCGGCAGGCGGTACCGGCACCTCCAAGGGTGCCTGCCCCGGCGTCTGGAGCAGCAGTTGGCCCTGCTCGCCGTAACTGGCGCCAACCTGCCCCAGCAGGGGCCAGGCGCGCTGGGTCAGGAAGCGGCCGTTCTCCTGCTCCACCACCAGCCAGCGCCGGTCCCCGTCCAGGCCCAGATGGCCGACAACCGACGCCTGCAGGCGCTGGGCCTGCGCCGATTTCACCGGGTACCTATACAACGCACTGAGAAACATCCCTGCCACCTTGCGCCAGTCGAAAGGCCAAGCTTATACCGGATCGGTACAGCCGTTACACCGCGGCGTCGTCCAGGCTCAGGCGTTGACGCACCACATCCACCAGGCGATCGGGCTGGAACTTGGACAGGAAGTTGTCGCAACCGACCTTCTTGACCATGGATTCGTTGAAGCTGCCCGACAGCGAGGTATGCAGTACCACGTACAGGCCACGCAAGCGCGGGTCGTTGCGAATTTCGGTGGTCAACCGGTAACCATCCATCTCGGGCATCTCGGCATCGGTGAAGACCATCAGCAACTTCTCGCAGACATTCTCCCCTGCGTCCGCCCAACCCTTGAGCAGGCGCAGGGCCTTGAGGCCGTCGCTGGCCACGTGCAGCTTAACCCCCAGTTGCGAGAGGGTATCGCGCAGTTGCGCCAAGGCCACGGTGGAGTCGTCCACCAGCAGCACCTCGCGGCCACGGGCGCGGGCCAGCACCGGGTCTTCGAGCTTGTCGCGGGAGACCTTGGCGTTGTAGGGCACGATCTCGGCCAGCACCTTCTCCACGTCAATGACCTCCACCAGTTGCTCGTCGACCTTGGTGATCGCCGTGAGGTAGTGCTGGCGGCCAGCGCTGGCCGGCGGCGGCATGATGGCTTCCCAGTTCATGTTGACGATACGATCCACGCCCCCCACCAGGAACGCCTGCACCGAACGGTTGTACTCGGTGACGATGATGGTGCTGTTTGGCCCCGGCTGCAGCGGACGCATGCCGATTGCCTGGGACAGGTCGATGACCGGCAGTGTCTGGCCGCGCAGGTTGACCACGCCACAGACAAACGAATGGCGCTGCGGCATCAGGGTCAGCTTGGGCAACTGCAGCACCTCCTGGACCTTGAACACGTTGATCGCGAACAACTGCCGGCCGGCCAGCCGGAACATGAGGATTTCCAGGCGGTTCTCACCCACCAGTTGCGTGCGTTGGTCTACCGTGTCGAGAATGCCAGCCATTGGAAGCCCCCAGGCGTGAGTCGGGAAAAAGTGAATGCATCCCCCTGTATCGGCGGACACGGTCACAGCTTGACCCCTGATGGAAAAAGCCATGCGGGGTGATTGATATCACTTTACCATCATGCTTTACTGCTGCCACATCCCGCCACGTCCGTCGCTCGCAACGAACGACCCTGCCTGAAACCGCATCAGGGAAACCCCTAGTAGCAATCGGGTGCAACCTGATGTTCGCAATATCCATTAGCCATTAATGTGACGCCATTCTCACTGCATGAACGGAGTCAGGCTTTTGCGAGCGATCATCTTGGTACGGCCAATCCCTGAAGACGGGGCGCCATGATGGATAGCACTTCACTGCACAACGCCGCCGTGGCGGCCTTTTTGCAGGATGCGCAGGTCCTGTTGGCCAGGTCCCAGGAATGCCTGCAGCACCTGGAGCTGATCACCAACGATCCGGATGCCTGCCACAGCCTCAATGCCGCACTCGACACTCTCGCCCGGCGGGCAGTCGCGCTCGACCTGCTCGAAGTGGCCCACCATGCCCTGGCCCTGCAACGACTGCTCGCGCCCGCGTGCGCCCAGCAACACCTGCACGGTACCAGCCTGCCCGCGCTTGGGGCCTGCCTGACCCTGCTGGACTGGCAACTGGAGCTGCTCGACCCGCAGACCGGCCGCCTGGACATGGACACCGAGGAGCAACGACGCCTGCTGGCCGAGCTCGCCACCACCCTGGGCCAACCGACAGCGCAACTGTGCGCCGATTGCCAGGAAGCCGGCACGTTCTGCGACCACCCCCACGCCCAGGATGCACTTGCGGAGCAAAGCCTCAGTGCAGCCGACCGCCAACATTAACCCGACTAAATGCGTGGCAACTAAACTCACTCAGGGTTTAACTTGAAAAGTTTGGCAAGTTTTTCCAAATGTTTTTGCCCGCTGGTTTTTTAGTTGATCGAGGCGCACTGGAAACATCTTTTAATAATGGCACTGTGCTAGCCAGCGCCTTGCCCGCCAGACCCGCCACAGCCCGGAAAATCCGAGGTTTCAAGCAGTTATCCCCCCGCGACCAAATTCAATCAAAGTGATAACATGCGCACGTTCGAACATGCGCACCCAGACTATCGGGTGATTGGATACGTGGCCGGTGCTTGATTGAATGCACGGCACCAGCACCCCTGGCCAGGCATGTGCAATGCCCTCAACTGCAATAACTCAGTGGCTTCCCTATCTATGCTCCCACGCTTGAAGTTCCTCCAGCGTTGCCGCTCCAGAGTTGCCCTGCTCCGCTGGACGACCACGCTGCTGTGCATTGCATCGCTGGCGGCAAACCTGGTGGTGTACCTGCGCACCCTGCCATTGTCGGCCAGCCTGCTGTTGCTCCAGTTGCTGGCGATGATCGGCGTCGGCTGGCACCTGCGCCATTGGGCGCGCTCGATCAACCTGCGCCCGGCGGAACTGGCCACGCGCATGCTCAAGGTGCAAGAGAGCGAGCGTCAGCGCCTGAGCCGTGAACTGCATGACGATATCGGCCAACTGCTGACCGCCGCCAAGCTGCAGGTCGACTGGCTGCAACGCCGAGTGCCGGCGGACCTGCAGGAGCACTGCGCCACCTTGCGCAGCACCCTGGACCATACGCTGAGCAACGTGCGCGACGTTTCCACCATTCTCAATCCTCGACAACTGGCCAGCCTGGGCCTGGAGGCGAGCCTGCGCGCGCATTTGCTGCGCACCCTGGAAAACACCGAGGTGCACTGGAGTCTTGAATGCAACCAACGCCTGGGCGGCATCAGCGAGGAGGTGACCATGGCGGCCTTTCGCATCACCCAGGAGGCGGTCACCAACATGCTCCGCCACGCGCACGCACGCAACCTGGTGGTCCGCCTGCAGCGCACCTCGGCCGGCCTGGCGCTGTCGATCCAGGATGACGGCGGCGGCTTCGTGCCGGCGCAGGCACCAGCAGAAAGCGGCCTGCGCGGCATGGCTGGCATGCAGGAACGTGTGACAGCGCTGCAGGGCAGCCTGAGCATCACCAGCCAGCCCGGCCAGGGCACCCGGATCGACGCCCTCTTCCCATGGCCACCCCGCAACCAAGAACGTGCCAGGACTCCCGCTCCCGATGACCTGTAGATTATTGCTGGTGGACGACCACTCCCTGATTCGCGCTGGCGTCAGGGCACTGGTGACGGATATTCCCGGCTATACCGTGATTGGCGAAGCCGACGATGGCAGCCAACTGCTGGAGCAGGTCCGGCGCCTCGCGCCGGACATCGTCCTGCTGGATATTTCCATGCGCTCGACCAGCGGCCTGGACGCCCTCACGCAACTGCGCGCAAGCGGCTGCTCCTGCAAGGTGCTGATCCTGTCGATGCACACCGACCCGGAGCTGATCATGCGCGCCCTGGAGAGCGGCGCCCATGGCTACCTGCTCAAGGACACCACGGCCACCGAACTGGAGCAGGCACTGACCGCCCTGCGCAACGACGAACGCTACCTCAGCCCGGCCATCGCCCACACCGTGATCAACCAGGCGCTGTTGCGCGCCCAGAGCGGCCGTCAATCGAACAACGAAGGCCACCACAACCTGACCGCCCGCCAGTTGGAGATCCTGCGCCTGATCGTGCGTGGCAAATCCACCCGGGAGATCGCCGGCGGCCTGGGCCTGTCGATCAAGACCGTGGAAACCCACCGCTCGCAGATCATGAAGCGCCTGCAGATCTACGATGTGGCGGGCCTGGTGCTGTTCGCCGTGCGCGAGAGGATCATCAGCCTGGACGACTGAGCAACGGCGAATCCGCCGGCAGGTGCACGCGCAGCGCCTTGGGCACGGCCTCGAACCGCAGGCTGGCCGCCTGGAGGGGCTCGCCGTCGAGATTCATGTCCAGCCCCTGGGCGCTCTTGATCTCCACCCACGGCAAGCGGGCGCGCACGAACAGCCCCTCACCGGCCAACAGATCGCGCAAGGCCCCGGCCATCTCCTGGGGCGCCGGCAGGATGCCGACGTCCAGCAGGCCATCGTCCACGCTCGCCTCAGGGCATAGCACGTGCCCGCCGCCGGCCTGGCGACCATTGCCGATGCCCAGCGCCAGCAACTCGCCCTGCCACTCGAACCCCGGACCCTGCAGCTCGACCGAGGCCGCCTGCAGCTCACTGAAGCGCGACAGCCCGGTGAACAGGTAGGCTGCGCCGCCCAGCACTTTCTTCAGGTCTTCAGAGGTATTGGCGGTGACCTGGGTGCCGAATCCGCCGGTAGCCATGTTCAGGAACAGCTGGTCACCCACCCGGCCCAGATCGATTGGCCGTGCCGGTACCTCCAGCAGGTCGAGAGCCGCTTGCGGCTCAAGCGGCACACCGGCCGCCTTGGCGAAGTCGTTGGCTGTACCTAGCGGCAGCAGCGCCAGGCTGGCCTGGGTAGCCGCCAGGCCCATGGCCTCGGCCACGTCGCGCAACGTGCCATCACCGCCGCCGGCCACCACGTGAGCATAGCCCGCCGCCAGTGCCTCCTCGACCAGGCGCTGGGCATCACCGCCCTCCCAGGTCAGGCGCACGTCCAACTCCCAACCACGCTCACGCAGCTGGCCCACCGCGGCCCGCACGTCTTCGTTGGTGGCCTGCTTGCCATGCAGGATCAGCAATGCCTTGCGCTCGCTCATGTCGCCCTCCCGAAAAAGTGCACAGAAATGCCCTACTGCAATCTCGACCATGAACGCGCACGGATTGCTGCATGCCTCGCCCAAAAACCGCCGTTTCATGCAATTGCCATTGAAAGCCGCTCGTGACAGGCGCATCATTCGACAAATATTTGGCCTTCATGGAAGATGCCGCTCACAAAAGTCATTTTATTGACTTTGCGCCGCCAGACGCCTGACAGGTCTTGATTCCCTTGCATTGCGCTGCCCACAGCGCACCGATTCGAGGTTGTGACTATGAGCGTTCTGATCCCCTGCATCATCGCTGGCGGCGCCGGCACCCGATTGTGGCCGGTCTCGCGTGAAGCGATGCCCAAGCCCTTCATGCGCCTGCCCGACGGCATGAGCCTGCTGCAGAAGACCTTCAGCCGCGCCAGCAGCCTGCCTGGGGTCGAGCGGGTGCTCACGGTGACCAACCGCGAAGTGGTGTTCCGCACCCAAGACGAATATCGCCAGGTCGGTGCAGCACGCGTGGCCCTCGATTTCATTCTCGAACCCCTGGGTCGCAACACCGCCCCTGCCATTACCGCCGCTGCACTGCACTGCGCCCGCCTGCACGGCGAAGACAGCCTGCTGCTGGTGCTGCCCGCCGACCATTTGATTCAAGACCAGGGCGCTTTCGAGGCGGCCGTCGGGCAGGCCCTGGCACTGGCCGGACAAGGTTGGCTGACCACCTTCGGCCTGCAACCGACCCGTGCCGAAACGGGTTTCGGCTATATCGAGCAGGGCCAGCCGATCACTGACGGCGGCTACCAGGTCGCCCGCTTCGTCGAAAAGCCCGACGCCGACACCGCCCAGGGCTACCTCGACGGTGGTCGGCACCTGTGGAACGCCGGCATGTTCTGCCTGCGCGTCGGCACGGTGCTACAGGAGCTGCAGGCCCATGCCCCTGAGGTCCTGCGCAGCGTGGCCGACTGCCTGGAACAGAGCCAGGTCAAGGAAGGCACGGGTGGCCTGCAGGTGGAGCTCGACCCTGAACGCTTCGCCCTGGTGCCGGATATCTCCATCGACTATGCCCTCATGGAACCGTCCGCCCAGGTGGCCGTGGTGCCATGCGACATCGGCTGGAGCGACATCGGCTGCTGGGAAGCGGTACGTGAGCTGCGCCCGGCCGACGGCCAGGGCAACCACTGCAACGGCGAAACCGTGCTGCATGACGTGAGCAACTGCTACATCGACTCGCCACGGCGCCTGGTCGGCGCGGTCGGCCTGGACAACCTGATCGTCATCGACACCCCCGACGCCCTGCTGATCGCCGATGCCGCGCGCAGCCAGGAAGTCAAGGTGATCGCCCAGCAGCTCAAGCGCCAGGGCCATGACGCCTACCGCCTGCACCGCACCGTGACCCGCCCCTGGGGCCTGTACACGGTGCTCGAGGAAGGACCGCGGTTCAAGATCAAGCGCATCATGGTCCGCCCCGGCGAATCACTGTCGCTGCAGATGCACCATCATCGCAGCGAGCACTGGATCGTGGTCAGCGGCATGGCCTGCGTGACCAATGGCCAGGAGGAGTTCCTGCTCGACACCAACGAGTCCACCTTCATCAAGCCCGGGCGCAGCCACCGCCTGACCAACCCCGGGGTCATCGACCTGGTGATGATCGAGGTGCAGAGCGGCGAATACCTGGGCGAAGACGACATCGTACGCTTTACTGATATCTATGGACGCGCCCCGGCGGCAGCAGCACCTGCCTGACTGCCAGAGGGCGCGTTTTGTCATCCAGGGCCGATACCCGGCCAACCGCGAGGATTCGGGCTCATGCGCATACTCTGGACCCTGCCCTACCTGCCCTGGCCCACCACCAGCGGCTGCAAGACCCGGCAATACCACCTGCTGCGCGCCCTGGCGCAGCATGGCCACCGGATTACCTTGCTGGTGCAGTCGAAAGTCCCCTTGAGCGACACCACGCGCGAAGCCCTGGAGCCCCTGGTGGAGCGCCTGATCGTACTGCCCAGGCGAGCACTGAACAGCCCGCTCAACCTGCTCGCCTCACCCATCATCGACTATCCCATGCGGGCCATCATCAATGGCCTGGCGCCTTGCCTGCGGCACCGCTTCGAGCAATTGCTGGACGAACCTTGGGATGTGATCCAGATCGAGCACAGCTACAGCTTCCAGCCATTCGAGAGGGCCCTGCAGGCCCGGGGCTTGCCCTACATGCTCAGCGAGCATTACCTGGAGTCGGTAATGGGCGCCGCCTGCCATGACCGCCTGCCCTTGTGGTTGCGCCCGCTGAACGCCTTCGACCGCTGGCGCTATCGGCGCTGGGAACAACGGGTGCTGCGCCAGCCCACCGAGGTGGTGGCGGTCAGCGCCCAGGATGCCGAACTGATCGGCCAGATCAGCGGCCGCCCGGTGAATGTGGTGGTCAATGGCGTGGACTGCGACCACTACCAGGACGTGCGCCCTACCCCACATAGCCAACGCCTGCTTTTTGTCGGCAACTTCGAGTACGGCGCCAACCTGGAGGCCATCGAATGGGCGCTGGAGGAGATCCTGCCGCAGGTATGGATGAGCAATCCGGCGGTGCGCCTGGCCATTGCCGGGCACGCGTTGCCGGCCAGCTGGAAGCTGCATTGGAACGACCCACGCATCGAGTGGGTAGGTTATCGCCCCGACCTGCGCGAGCTACAGCGCCGCTCGGCGCTGTTCTTTGCGCCACTGCGCCATGCCGGTGGCTCCAAGGTGAAGATCCTCGAGGCCATGGCCGCCGGGCTACCGGTCATCACCACCAGCAAGGGCGCCTCGGGCCTGGCCATGAACAACGGCGAACACTACCTGGGCAGCGACGACAGCGGCCAGCTGGCGCTGTTGGTTACGCAACTGCTCAACCAGCCGTGGCGCATGTGCCAGCTCAGCGAGGCCGGGCGCCAATTCGCCCGCCAGCGCCATGACTGGAGCGTTGCCGCCCAGCAACTGGAAAACGTGCACATGCGCCTGACCCAGCTGGCACCGGCAGGCGCAGGCGCCCCCGGCGGCGTGCTAGCCAAGTAGCTCGCTGAACGGGATGAATGCCACGGGGTCGCCCTGCCGTGGCGTGCTGCCTTCAAGCACCTCCACCACCCCATCGGCCCAGGCAGCGCTGCGCAGCACACCGGAGCTCTGGTTCTTGTAGATGCGCACCCGGCCATCCTCGATGCGCGCGCGCAGGAATTCGCGCCGCGTCCCGGCCTTGGGCCAATCGAAACCCGCCGGCACGCTGAAACGCAGCGGTGCGACACTGTGTACACCCAACCGGCGCAGCAGGTAGGGCCGCGCCAGCAGGCCAAAAGTGACCAATGTCGAGGCCGGGTTGCCCGGCAGGCCGATCACCGGCACACCTTGGTAATGGCCGAAGGTCAGCGGCTTGCCCGGCTTGATCGCCAGCTTCCACAGCGCCAGCTCCCCCGCTTCGCGCAGGGCCAAGCCAAGAAAATCGGCCTCGCCCACCGAAACACCACCGGTGGACAGGATCAGGTCGACATCGCCCAGCCCGGCCAGGCACTGGCGGGTGCGTTCGAGGTCGTCGGGTAGGATCCCGGCGTCCACCACCTCGCAGCCCAGGCGTTGCAGCCAACTGACCAGCAGGCGCCGGTTGCTGTTGTAGATCTGCCCGGGCCCCAGCGGCAGGCCCGGCTCGACCAGCTCGTCACCAGTCGACAGCACCGCCACCCGTGGCCGGCGCCGCACTTGCAGGGTGCCGAAACCCAGGGTCGCGGCCAGCCCGAGCTGGATCGGCCCCAGCCGCGTGCCGGCGCTCATCACCTGTTCGCCGACACGGGTTTCCTGGCCTTTGGGGCGAACGTTCTGTGACAGTGCCAGGGGTTCGAGGAACCGTACCCGGCCATCCACGAGCACTTCGGTGTTTTCCTGCATCTCGACGCAATCGGCGCCTTCGGGCAGCGGCGCGCCGGTGAAGATCCGTGCGCAGGTGCCAGGCTCCAGGGGCTGTGGCGCATGGCCGGCGAAAATGCGCTGGGTCACCCGTAGCGGCTCGCCCTGCCAGTCGGCCAGGCACAGTGCATAGCCGTCCATGGCGCTGTTGGGCCACGGCGGCAGGTCGAGCCCGGCCACCAGTTCATGGGCCAGGACGCGCCCTTCGGCTTCGGCCAGCGCGACGTGTTCGGTCTCGGCGATGGGCGACTTCTCGGCCAGCGCCAGCAGGCGCTCCAAGGCCTCTTCCACCGGCATCAACGGCCGGGCCACCTCAACCACGACTGTCACAGGCCGTTGCCTGCTTCAGGTGCGGCACGAAGTTGCACGGCCGGTGACGGGCATCCAGCTGCTCGGCGAGGATGCCGTCCCAACCAGTACGCACGGCATTGGTCGACCCCGGCAGGCAGCAGACCAGAGTGCCGTTGGCAAGGCCTGCCAGGGCGCGGGACTGCACGGTGGAGGTGCCGATGTCGGCCACCGAGATCTGCCGGAACAGCTCGCCAAAGCCCTCGACCTGCTTGTCCAGCAGGCACGCCACGGCCTCCGGGGTGCTGTCGCGCCCGGTAAAGCCGGTGCCACCGGTGATCAGCACTACCTGCACCTGGTCATCGGCGATCCAGGTCGCGACCTGGGCGCGGATCTTGTACAGGTCATCCTTGAGCAGCACGCGCTCGGCCAGGCGGTGGCCAGCGGCGCCGAGGCGATCGACGAACAGCTGGCCGGAGGTATCGGTGTCGAAGGTACGGGTATCGCTGACCGTCAGCACGGCGATGTTCAGCGCTACAAAAGGGGTATCTGCCTTGGCTTTCATGGGAGTCCGTCGCAGGGGAACAGGGAATGTGCGCTGTTATATCACAGGCCACGGCGCCCAGACCGCGACGTTGTTCTTGGTCAATGCCAGCACGATGGCGCTATGCTGCACTGTGCAAGGAACTTGCGTGGACGCCCTGCGTCTTAATGACATCTAGCACCATCGCACTGGAGAAACACGATGATCCAACGGACCCTTCCCGCCTTCCTGCTTGCCCTGGGCCTGGGCGCCCTCGCCGGCTGCGCCTCGCCAACCGTCATCACCCTGAACGACGGCCGCGAGATCCAGGCGGTGGACACCCCTTCGTATGACGACGACTCCGGCTTCTACGAATTCGAACAGCTCGACGGCAAGCGCACGCGCATCAACAAAGACCAGATCCGTACCGTCAAGGAGCTGTGATCCAGCCCTGCGTTTTTGGCGCAACTCCTTTTTGCAACAAGGGGTTGCGTTGAAAAAATCGATGCAGTAGCATTTCGGACATCGGAGTGTAGCGCAGCCAGGTAGCGCGTCTCGTTCGGGACGAGAAGGCCGCAGGTTCGAATCCTGTCTCTCCGACCAAATCCTGCAAAAAACCCGCCTTGCGCGGGTTTTTTGTTGCCCGCGAAAAAGCCAGTCACTGGTGGGAGCAGGCCAGCCCGCCCCCACGCTTGTGCGATTACTCCGGCAACACGGGCACATGCAGCAGCTGCAAACGCGCACTGCTCCATTCGCGGGTCTTGTTGGTCAACTCAAGATCATTGTTCAGCTTCTGGCCGTAGGTCGGCACGATTTCCTTGAGCTTGGCCTGCCACTCGGCGCTCTTGATCCGATCCTTGAAGGTCTTCTCCAGCACGCTCAGCATGATCGGCGCGGCAGTCGAGGCACCGGGCGAGGCACCCAGCAGCGCGGCGATGCTGCCATCCTCGGCGGCCACCACTTCGGTGCCGAACTGCAATACGCCACCGTGCACGGGGTCCTTCTTGATCACCTGCACGCGCTGACCGGCCTGGAGCAGCTGCCAGTCTTCGTTCTTGGCGTTGGGGAAGTACTCGCGCAGGGCCGCCATGCGGTCGTCGAAGCTGAGCATCAACTGGCCCATCAGGTAGGTGCTCAGGTCGATGTTGTCGATGCCGGCCTGCATCATCGGGCGGATATTGTGGGTGGTCAGCGAACTGAACATGTCCAGCAACGAGCCGTGCTTGAGGTACTTGGTGGAGAAGGTCGCGAACGGACCGAACAGCAGCACCTCCTTGCCATCGATCACCCGGGTGTCCAGGTGCGGCACCGACATCGGCGGCGCGCCGACCGAGGCCTTGCCGTACAGCTTGGCCTTGTGGCGAGCGACCAGGTCGGCGTTGTCGGTCATCAGGAACTGGCCACCGACCGGGAAGCCGGCATAGCCCTCGGCTTCCGGGATGCCGGACTTCTGCAGCAACTTTAGCGCGCCGCCACCGGCGCCGATGAAGACGAACTTGGCCTTGACCGCAGACTCCTTGCCACCTTTGGCCAGGTCGGCCACCACCACATTCCAGCTGCCGTCGTCGTTGCGCACGATGTCGCGCACTTCATGGCCCAGGTGCAGTTGCACGTTCGGGTTGCGGGTCATGGCAGCAAACAGCTGGCGGGTGATCTCGCCGAAGTTCACGTCGGTACCGATGGCCATGCGGGTCGCGGCCACCTTCTGCCCGGGGTCGCGCCCCTCCATCACCAGCGGCACCCACTGGCGAATCTGCTCGTGATCCTCAGTGATCTCCATGCCGCGGAACAGCGAACTGTGCTGCAAAGCCTCGACGCGCTTGTGCAGGAAGGCGACGTTCTCGTCACCCCAGACAAAGCTCATGTGCGCCACGTTGTTGATGAACGATCGCGGGTTACTCAGTACGCCCTGCTCGACCTGGTAGGCCCAGAACTGCTTGGACACCTCGAACTGTTCGTTGACGCTGACCGCCTTGCTGATGTCAATGCTGCCGTCCTTGCCAACACTGGTGTAGTTCAGCTCGCAGAACGCCGAGTGGCCGGTGCCGGCGTTGTTCCAGGCGTTGGAACTCTCTTCGGCGACCTGGTCCATGCGCTCGTAGACGTCGACTTTCCAGTTCGGTTCCAGTTCGGTGAGGTAGGTCCCGAGGCTTGCGCTCATGATGCCGCCGCCGATCAGCAGCACATCGACGGACTTTTGTGGCTCCGCGGGCTTGGAGCAGCCGATGACACTCAGGCACAGGAGCGTCAGCAGGATTTTTTTCATTAGCTCAATCCAATTGAAGTGAAGGATTGGCAGTCGTTGCCCCCGGTGTGCACGCCCGGTTGTTGTTGTGGTTGGCAGGAGTTTCGCGAAATCGGGGCACGATCGCCTCGGGCCTTGGCCCGGGGCGCCGTGAAGCAGGGAGTGTGCCAGCCTGGGCGGGGCCACGACTGATGCCGCCCACAGCGCCCTCGGCCATCCAATGGATGGCGACAATCCGCCACAGGTAACTGATGCGACATGCGAGAATGGCGGATTTCCCCACCCTCAAAAGCATCGCGGTGCACGTCGCATCGGCGCACCGTGATGGCGATTCAAGCGGTCAATCGGGAAGTCACTTCGCCCAACTGACCCGACAGTCCGTGCAGGCGCTGTCCGGCCTGCTCGGTGTGCTGCACCGCCTGCTGGTTGGCGGTGGCGATGCGGGTGATCTCGACCAGGTTGCGCGAGATGTCCTCGGCGACACTGGTCTGCTCCTCGGCAGCAGTGGCGATCTGGCGGTTCATGTCGCGGATCGCCTCCACCGCCGTGGTGATGCGCTGCAGCATCTGCCCGGCCTGCTGCACCTGTTCGGCGCCCTCCTCGCTGCGCTGCTGGCCACTCTCGATGGCCTTGACCGCCTCCACCGCGCCCGACTGCACCGCCTCGATGATCTGGTGGATCTCGGCGATCGATGCCGCGGTGCGCTGGGCCAGGCTGCGCACTTCGTCGGCCACCACCGCGAAACCGCGCCCCGCCTCGCCGGCACGGGCGGCTTCGATGGCGGCGTTGAGCGCCAGCAGGTTGGTCTGCTCGGCGATGCCGCGAATCACTTCAAGTACCTTGCCGATGCGCGTGCTGTCGTTTTCCAGGTGGCGAATCACCGCTGCGGTGCCGGCGATCTCGCGGTTGACCACGGCAATAGTGTCGATGGTGCGCTGCATGACCTGCTCGCCCGCCTGGGCGCTGTGGTCGGCCTCGTCCGCCGCGCGGGCGGCATCGGCGGCATGGCGGGCCACTTCCTGGGCGGTGGCGGACATCTCGTGCATGGCCGTGGCGACCTGGTCGGTACGCAGGAATTGATCATGGGTGCCGTGGGCCATGTCGCCGGCGATACGGCTGAGCTGGCCGCTGGCGCTCTCCAGCTCTTCGGCGTTGTCCTTGAGCCGGCCGACGGTGTCGGCAAGAAAATCACGCAGGGTGTTGGCGGCCAGCGCCAGGCGCCCGAGTTCATCCTCGCGACGGCTGTCGACCCGGGTGGCGAAACGCCCCTGGCTGAGCTGGGCGACGTAGTCGATCAACTGGCGGATCGGCTCGACCAGGCTGCGGTTGACCAACCACAGGCTGAACAGCCCGACCAGCACGGCCGAGCCCAGCATCACCAGCACGCCCAACCACACCGTGCGCTCGGCGCTGGCGCTGATGGCGTCGGCACGCCCGTGGGCATCGAGGCGCAGTTGCTCCACCAGTGCACTCATCTGGTCGCTGGTGGCGCGGTCCACGCCCTTGACCGCCAGGTCGCCGGCCACCGGGTCGCCACTGGCAGCCAGGAATGCCTGGCGCCCTTGCTCGTAGGCCGCCCCCAGCTGTCGGTGGCTGGCCTTGAGCTGCTCCAGGCGCGCCTTGAGCGCCGGGTCGCTGCTGTCGATCAATTGCCCCAGCAATTGCTGCACCTGCTGCTCGCGGGCCTGGAACTGCTGCCAGTACTTATCCAGCTCCGCCGGCTGGCGACCACGCAGCAGCACGTTCTTCCACTCCTGCACCTGGATCTTGAACTGCAGGTTGGCTTCGTCGATCAGTTGCGAGGCACGCAACGGTCCGTCCACCAGCTCGGCGTAGCCGCGCACACTGGAGGACAGGAACTGGAAACACACCAGGGCGATCAACAGGATCGCCACCAGGCTGCCACCGAGCAGGGAGAGAATTTGCACTCTGAGGGATTTACGCAAGATTGCGGATCTCGGAACAAGGAAGAGGGAAACGGCGCACGCCGGCACCGCCGACAGAGGCGTCCTTGTCCTCGTTCACTGCCCCATCAACGCTGCCATCGGGCGATGGCAGCCAGGGCAAGCACCTGCGCAACAGCCGAGGCAGATAGTCTCAGGCAATTGCTACAGAATTGTTACAAAACAGCGACAACAAAGACGCTCAGGCCGAGTTGAATTGCAGCGCTGCCAAGCGTGCGTAGAGTGGGCTTTGCTCGATCAATTGTCGATGGGGCCCGACTGCCGCCAGTCGGCCTTTGTCGATCACCGCGATACGGTCGGCATGCTGCACCGTCGCCAGGCGGTGGGCGATGACCAGCGTGGTGCGCCCGGCCATCAGTTCTGGCAATGCCTGCTGGATCAGATACTCGCTTTGCGCGTCCAACGCGCTGGTGGCTTCGTCCAGCAGCAGGATCGGCGCATCCACCAACAGCGCCCGGGCAATCGCCAGGCGCTGACGCTGGCCACCGGACAAGCCCACGCCCCCTTCGCCCAAGGGTGTCTGGTAGCCCTGAGGCAGCTGGATGATGAACTCATGGGCATGGGCACCGCGCGCCGCCGCCTCGACCTCGGCCAGGCTGGCCTCGGGCCGGCCATAACGGATGTTGGCCTCGACCGTGCCGCGAAACAGCGCCGGTTGCTGGGCCACAAGGGCAAACTGGCGGCGCAGGTCGGCAGGCGCCAGACCGGTTATCGGCTGGCCATCGAGTAGAATCGCGCCACCTTGCGGATCGTAGAACCGCAGCAGCAGGTCGAACAAGGTCGATTTGCCGGCCCCCGACGGCCCGACCAGCGCCACGGTCTCGCCGGGACGGATATGCAGGCTCAGGCCGTCGACGGCCGCCACCGCGGGCCGTGACGGGTAGGCGAAGCGCACCTCGCGCAGTTCGATGTCGCCACTGGCGCGCCCGTGCGCCAATCCCGCCGGCTGTGACGGCGCCAGGATCGCCGTCTGCGCCGCCAGCAGCTCGGCGATACGCTCGGCGGTACCGGCGGCCCGTTGCAATTCGCCAATCACCTCGCTCAGGGTGCCAAAGGCGCTGCCGACGATCAGGCTGTAGAACACGAACGCGGCGAGCTCGCCGCCGGAGATACGTCCGGCGATCACATCCATGCCGCCGACCCAGAGCATCACCCCCACTGCGCCAAGCACCAGCACGATCACCAGGGTGATCAGCCAGGCGCGCTGGGCGATGCGACGGCGCGCCACATCGAACGCCGCCTCCACGGTGTCGCCGAACAGTGCCTGGTCACGCGCCTGGTGGTTGTAGGCCTGCACCGTCTTGATCTGGCCAAGGGTCTCGGCGACATAGCTGCCCACATCGGCCACCCGGTCCTGGCTCTGCCGCGACAGGCTGCGCACGCGCCGGCCAAACAGCAGGATCGGCGCCAGCACCAGGGGCAGGGCCAGCACCACGATGCTGGTCAGCTTGGGGTTGGTGACGAACAGCAGGATCACCCCGCCGACCACCATCAGCGCATTGCGCAGGAACATCGACAGCGACGAGCCGATCACCGACTGCAGCAAGGTGGTGTCGGCGGTCAGCCGCGACTGGATCTCCGAACTGCGGTTGTCCTCGAAAAAACCCGGGTGCAGGCCGACCAGGTGGTCGAACACCGCCCGGCGGATATCGGCCACGCAGCGCTCGCCGATCCACGACACCAGGTAGAAGCGGGCGAACGTCCCCACCGCCAGGGCCAGCACCAGCAGCAGGAACAGGCCAATGGTCTGGTTGAGCTGGTGCGCCGAGCCGGTCATGAAGCCCTGATCGACCAGCAGGCGGATCCCCTGCCCCATGGACAGGGTGATGGCGGCAGTGACCACCAGCGCCAGCAAGGCCAGCAACGCCTGGCGCCGATAGGGTCGCACGAACTGCCAGCCCAGGTGCAGGGCACGGCGTTGGCGGGGAGAGATCGGATCGGGCATGGCAAAGGTCGTTCCACAGGGGATTGATAGCAGACTACCACTCGTCAGCGCTGTGCAACGCTCGGGAATGCGAGGCCGTCCCATGCTCGGACGGAGCGACAGTGGCTATGCCCATTCGTTCTAACGCGTGACTGGAGCTTTGTCGCGCATTCTGGTGGACTGATCCAGCATGAAGCCGAAAGCTGTCACAGACCAGTCACGGCAAAGCGATACCTTGCGCTTGAACCTGAAAGAGGAGACAGGACATGAGCTTGCAGCACACCGATACGCCCAAGAACCAGAACCGTCCGCAACCTCAGGTCTGCGGCTCGATCATCGATGCCCAGGGCCGCGAGGTGCCCATCACCGAGCAGATGATCCAGAAGGCCTGCAAGGACCTGGAAGAGAGCCGGGTCAAGAAGATCGGCAAGGCCTGATCCCCGAATTGCGTGCAACCCGGCGCTCGCGCCGGGTTTTTATTGTCCTGCCTTTGCGCACCCTCAGGCCAGCACCGCCCCCAATGCACTGACCACCTGCGCCAACTGGGGCATTTCCCCACGGACGCGCACCGGCAATCCCTCGATCTCACGCCGTACCGGGTAGTGCTTGCGCAGCAGATCAAATGCCGCACGCTGTTCGGCCGGATCTTCGCTCAGGCTGCGACGGAAATCGGCATCGTCACGACGCGGGTCGTAGACCGCCCGGCACAGGGTGGCCAATGCCCACGCCGGATCCGCGCTCGCGTCAAACTCGATCTGCGCAAGGCCTGGTGCCGGCAGCAGGTCGGCCAGGTGAATCTGCTCGGGCACTGCGCGCCAGCGGCAGAACGCCTGGTAGATCTGCGCCGTGCCACGCTGTTTGCCATCCAGGCTGTAGCCGGCGATATGCGGCGTGGCCAGGGTGCACAGGTCGGCCAGTTGCAGGTCCACCTGCGGCTCTCCCTCCCACACATCAAGCACCGCGTGCAGATCCTCGCGATCCAGCAGCAGTTCACGCAGGGCAGCGTTGTCCACCACAGGCCCACGGCTGGCGTTGATCAGCCAGGCACCTGCGCGCAAGCGGGCCAGGCGCGGCTGATCGAGCAGGTGCCAGGTCGGGTGCTCGCCGCCACGCTGCAGCGGCGTGTGCAGGCTGATCACATCACATTGCTCAAGGACGCTGTCGAGATCGACAAAATCGCCGGCCTCGCTGGCCTGGCGCACCGGGTCGCACACCAGCACCTTCCAACCGAGGCCGCGCAGCACACGCACCAGCCGCCCGCCAACCTCACCCGCGCCGACCACGCCATAGACGCGCTTGCCCAGGTCGGCACCCTCGAGTTCGGCCAGGGTCAGCAGGCTGCCCAGCACGTAGTCCACCACGCCACGGGCATTGCAGCCCGGCGCGCTGCTCCAGTGGATACCGGCTTGGGCGAAGTGTTCGAGGTCGAGGTGATCGGTGCCGATGGTGCAGGTGCCAACAAAGCGTACCCGACTGCCCTCGAGCAGTTGCCGATCGACGCGAGTCACCGAGCGTACCAGCAGTACGTCGGCGTCCTTGACGCAGGCGGCGTCGATGGCCCGGCCGGGATAACGGCGGATTTCACCGAAACCGGCAAAGAAGGCATCGAGCAGCGGGATATTCTCGTCGGCAACTATCAGCATGGCGCTCTCCTGTCAGGGGAGCGCAGTGTAGCGCGATCGCGGCGGGTTCAGTCGGCCTTCTTGCGGATCCAGTACAGGTAGGTTCCGGCGTCTTCTTCCTGGCCGAGCAGCTCGTGGCCGAGGAAGATGCAGAACTTGGGGATGTCGCGCCGGGTCGACGGGTCGGTGGCGATGACCTTGAGCACACCGCCGGATACCAGCTCGCGCACATGCTTGTGCAGCATCATCACCGGCTCCGGGCAGTTCAGGCCGGTGGCATCGAGGATCGCGTCGTGGGTGAAATCGGTCATGAAAGGCTCCGCAAAATGCTCGTCATTGTGGCGTATCGGCCGAGGGGCGCCAAGCCCACTCCCACAAGGGCCGGGTACCATGGGAACGGGCTCGCCCCGCGATGGCCTCAGCGCGGCTTCAGGTCCAGCCGGCGCAGATGACAGGTGACTTCCTCACGGTCGTGATACAGCTGCTTGCAGGCGATCGACACCTTCACCTTGCGTGCCTTGAACCCAGCCTCAATGCGGTCCAGCAGCTTGCGAACCTCGGCATGGCGTTGCTTCATCGGCAGCTTCAGGTTGACCACCGCCTCGCGGCACAAGCCCTCGCCCAGCCAAGTCTCGATCAGCGAAGCGGTACGCGCCGGCTTCTCGACGATATCGCAGACCATCCAGTCCACCGTCTGCTTCGGCTGCCAGGTGAAACCGTCGGCCATCAGATGGGTGACCAGGCCGGTATCCATGAGGCTTTCGGCCATCGGCCCGTTGTCGATGGCGGTCACCAGCATGCCACGCTTGACCAGCTGGTAGGTCCAGCCTCCGGGCGAGGCGCCCAGGTCGACACCCGTCATGTCATCGTTCAGGCGCGCGTCCCATTGCTCGCGCGGGATGAACTGGTGCCAGGCTTCCTCCAGCTTGAGGGTCGATCGGCTCGGGGCCTCGCGGGGGAACTTCAGGCGTGGGATGCCCATCGGCCACAGCGCCGAGTTGTCGGCCTCGGCCAGGCCGAGGAACACCCGGCGGCCGCTGATGAAGGTCAGCAGCAGGCGCGGACAGCGGGCGTCATCGACCAGGCGGCCGGCCTTCTCCAGGGCCTTGCGCAGCGGCACTTCGAACTTGCGGCAGAAGGTCGACAGCTCCTTGCCCTCGTTGCTGTCGAGCACCTCCAGCCACAGGCTGCCGAACACTGGCAGCCCGGCCAGGTGCTCGAGCAGCACGCTGATACGGTCGGTCTCTGGCAACTCGACGTACATACCGCGGGCCCACTGGCGCGGGAAGATCAGCTGCGAGAAGCGCAGCGCCTGCATCATGCGTTCGATGCCACCGGGCTCGGTGCAGACGAACTCGGCGCAGGCACTCTGCGGCTTGCCCTTGGCATAGCCGGGCACGCCCAGATGGGTGGCGTGTTCGCTGATTTCGGCGCAGACCTCGCCCTCGAAGCCGGGCCGGCAATGCATGAACAGGGTATTCATTTCTCACTCCACATCACTGGCGCAGACGGCGCCAGGGCGGCGAATGATAAAGGAAGTCGGGAACCAGCGACACGCCCCATCGGTCCAGAAAAGGGTCGGGGCCGGCAAACCGGTCTAACCTGACTGTTCAGCCAGGTCCGTGCCGTGCGGACCGGTCCAGAGCGGTGATACCGGCGAGCGACCCGCAGTCGCCGGGCACCGGAGCACAAGGAGTTGTAAATGCCCTCGCTCGATAGCCTGAAAACCCTCAAGACCCTCCAGGTGGCCAACCGCGCCTACCACTATTTCAGCCTGCCCGACGCCGCCCACCAGCTCGGCGACCTGCAGCGCCTGCCCATGTCGCTCAAGGTGCTGCTGGAGAACCTGCTGCGCTGGGAAGACGGCAAGACCGTTACCGGTGACGACCTGCGCGCCCTCGCCGCCTGGCTGCAGGAGCGTCGCTCCGACCGCGAGATCCAGTACCGCCCCGCGCGGGTGCTGATGCAGGACTTCACCGGCGTGCCGGCGGTGGTCGACCTGGCCGCCATGCGCGCGGCCATGGCCAAGGCCGGCGGCGACCCGCAGCGGATCAACCCATTGTCGCCGGTGGACCTGGTGATCGACCACTCGGTGATGGTCGACCGTTATGCCACCCCGGCCGCGTTCGCCCAGAACGTCGACATCGAGATGCAGCGCAACGGCGAACGCTACGCCTTCCTGCGCTGGGGCCAGAGCGCCTTCGACAACTTCCGCGTGGTGCCGCCGGGCACCGGCATCTGCCACCAGGTCAACCTCGAGTACCTGGGCCGCACGGTATGGACCCGCGAAGAGGACGGCCGCACCTATGCCTTCCCCGACACCCTGGTCGGCACCGACTCGCACACCACCATGATCAACGGCCTGGGCGTGCTCGGCTGGGGCGTGGGCGGCATCGAGGCCGAAGCTGCCATGCTCGGCCAGCCGGTATCGATGCTGATCCCCGAGGTGATCGGCTTCAAGCTCACCGGCAAGCTGCGCGAGGGCATCACCGCTACCGACCTGGTCCTGACAGTCACGCAGATGCTGCGCAAGAAGGGCGTGGTGGGCAAGTTCGTCGAATTCTATGGCGACGGCCTGGCCGACCTGCCGCTGGCCGATCGCGCCACCATCGCCAACATGGCCCCCGAGTATGGCGCCACCTGTGGCTTCTTCCCGGTCGACCAGGTGACCCTCGACTACCTGCGCCTGTCCGGCCGCCCCGAGGAGACCGTGCAACTGGTCGAGGCCTACTGCAAGGCCCAGGGCCTGTGGCGCCTGCCCGGCCAAGAGCCGTTGTTCAGCGACACCCTGGCGTTGGACATGAACGATGTGGAAGCCAGCCTGGCCGGGCCCAAGCGCCCGCAGGACCGCGTCGCCCTGGGCCAGGTGCGCCAGGCCTTCGACCACTTCATCGAGTTGCAGCCCAAACCCCTGGCCAAGGAAGTCGGCCGCCTGGAAAGCGAAGGCGGCGGTGGCGTGGCGGTGGGCAATGCCGACCAGGCTGGCGAGATCGACTACACCCACGAAAACCAGACCCACACCCTGCGCGACGGCGCGGTGGTGATCGCCGCCATCACCTCCTGCACCAACACCTCCAACCCCAGCGTGATGATGGCCGCCGGGCTGGTGGCGAAGAAAGCCGTGGAGAAAGGCCTGCAACGCAAGCCCTGGGTGAAGAGTTCGCTCGCCCCCGGCTCCAAGGTGGTCACCGACTACTACAAGGCCGCGGGCCTGACACAATACCTCGACCAGCTCGGTTTCGACCTGGTCGGTTATGGCTGCACCACCTGCATCGGCAACTCGGGCCCCCTGGACGAGGCCATCGAGCAAGCCATCGGCAGCGCCGACCTCACCGTCGCCTCGGTGCTATCGGGCAACCGCAACTTCGAAGGCCGGGTACACCCGCTGGTCAAGACCAACTGGCTGGCTTCGCCGCCGCTCGTGGTGGCCTATGCTCTGGCCGGAAGCGTGCGCATCGACCTCAGCCAGGAGCCGCTCGGCACCGGCAAGGACGGCAAGCCTGTCTACCTGCGCGACATCTGGCCAAGCCAGCAGGAGATCGCCGAGGCGGTCAGCAATGTCGACACCCGCATGTTCCACAAGGAATACGCCGAGGTGTTCGCCGGCGATGCCCAGTGGCAGGCGATCGAAGTGCCACAGGCCGCGACCTATGTCTGGCAGGCCGATTCCACCTATATCCAGCACCCGCCCTTCTTCGATGACATCGGCGGCCCACTGCCGGAGATCGGTGATGTGCGCAACGCACGCATCCTCGCCCTGCTCGGCGACTCGGTGACCACTGACCACATTTCCCCGGCTGGCAACATCAAGGCCGACAGCCCGGCCGGCCGCTACCTGCGCGGCAAGGGCGTGGAACCGCGCGACTTCAACTCCTACGGTTCGCGTCGCGGCAACCATGAAGTGATGATGCGCGGCACCTTCGCCAACATCCGCATCCGCAACGAGATGCTTGGCGGCGAGGAAGGCGGCAACACCCTGTACGTGCCCAGCGGTGAAAAGCTGTCGATCTACGATGCCGCCATGCGTTACCAGCAGGATGGCACGCCGCTGGTGGTGATCGCCGGGCAGGAATACGGCACCGGCTCCAGCCGCGACTGGGCGGCCAAGGGCACCAACCTGCTGGGGGTCAAGGCGGTGCTGGCGGAGAGTTTCGAACGCATACACCGCTCCAACCTGGTGGGCATGGGCGTGCTGCCACTGCAGTTCAAGGCAGGGGACGACCGCAAGCGCCTGGGGCTGACCGGCAGCGAGCGCATCGATGTGCTGGGGCTGACTGATGCGCAGATCCGCCCGGGCATGAGCCTGCCGCTGCGCATCACTCGCGAAGACGGGCGCCAGGAGCAGATCGAGGTCCTGTGTCGGATCGACACCCTCAATGAGGTGGAGTACTTCAAGTCGGGAGGGATCCTGCATTATGTGCTGCGGCAATTGATCGCAGGATAAGGCCCCTTCGCGGGGCAAGCCCGCTCCCACGCAATGTGGGGGCTTGCCCCGCGCGGGTGGTTTCAGGTGTCCTGAAGGCCAGACGAGGAGTCCTACCCTCCTCTGATTCACCGGCACTAAGGAAACACCATGCCTCTTCTCCACTGGATCGCCCTGCTCCTGCTTGCCCTCGGCTATGCGATCGCCCTGACCTACGGCAGCCTCGGCCTCGCCGCCCTGCCCGCCTTGCTCGCGCTGCTGTGCAGTGCCCTGCTCGCCCGCCGTCCGGTGCGCTGGCAACAAAGCCTCGGCCATCTGCTGTTCATCCTCCTGGGCATCGCCCTGGCGCTGCACTGGCTGCCCGGTTTCCATGGCGCTCGCGTCATCGACAAGGCCGTCCTCAGCGAAGGCGCGGTGCCCTTCTCCATGTACCTGAACCTGGACAAGCCGCTGATCGGCCTGTGGCTGCTGCTGGCCTGCCCTTGGCTGGTAATGCTGCGCGGTCGCGGCCTGGCCATGAGCCTGGCGCTGATCCTTCCCCTTACCCTGCTCGCCTGCCTGGGTGGTGCCTCGGCCCTGGGCCTGGTTGCCTGGGCACCGAAATGGCCGGACCAGGCCTGGCTGTGGCTGGCCAACAACCTGCTGCTGGTGAGCCTGACCGAGGAACTGCTGTTCCGTGGCTACATCCAGGGCGGCCTGCAACGTCTGTTCAAACATGAGGGGCTGGCGCTGCTGGTGGCCGCGCTGTTGTTCGGCCTCGCGCACCTGGCCGGCGGCTGGCAGTGGTTCTACCTGGCCACCCTGGCCGGGGTGGGGTATGGTCTGGCCTATCGCCATGGCGGGCTGGCAGCGGCGGTGCTGTGCCACACCTGCGTCAACCTGGCGCACTTCACCCTGTTCAGCTACCCGATGCTGGCCCCAAGCTGAACAATCGGTCATGATCAGACCTAAACGTCATCTTTTATAAAGAAAACTGCAATATTGAAGGCAATGGCTGCGATCAGGCCGGCTGCGATAGCTCAACCACACTGATGGCACCTTGCCCCAGATCAAGGCAGTCAAATATTCATTCAATAAAACCAGAGGCTTGCCGATACCCGTCGAAAGCCTTGCGGATTGAACAGCCAATGCGTAACAACCAGCCGATTACCCAGAGAGAACGGACTTTCCCTGCCCAGCAGCGGTTGATCTCCACCACCAACGCCAAAGGCGTGATCACTTACTGCAACGATGCCTTCATCGAGATCAGCGGATTCTCCCGCGAGGACCTGATGGGCGCACCGCACAACCTGGTGCGTCACCCCGACGTCCCGTCAGCCGTATTCGCCCATATGTGGCAGACCCTCAAACAGGGCCTGCCGTGGATGGGTATCGTCAAGAACCGCTGCAAGTCGGGCGACCACTACTGGGTCAATGCCTACGTCACACCGATCTTCGACAACAACCAGGTGGTCGGCTACGAGTCGGTGCGGGTCAAGCCCACCGCCGAGCAGATCCGCCGCGCCGAGGCGCTGTACCAGCGCATCAACCAGGGCAAGTCGGCCATCCCGAAACGTGACAAGTGGCTGCCGGTGCTGCAGGACTGGTTGCCGTTCATCCTGATCAGCCAGGTCGGTTTCCTGATCGGCAACTGGCTGGGCCACTCCTGGGGCTTCGCCTTGGCCGCCGGCCTGTCGGTGCCGCTGGGCCTGCTCGGCCTGAGCTGGCAGCAACGCGGCCTCAAGCGCCTGCTGCGCCTGGCAGAACAGACCACCTCCGACCCGCTGATCGCGCAGATGTACACCGACAGCCGCGGCGTTCAGGCACGCCTGGAAATGGCCATGCTCAGCCAGGACGCACGGATGAAGACCTGCCTGACGCGCCTGCAGGACAGCGCCGAACAGCTCAGCGACCAGGCCCGCCAGTCCGACACCCTCGCCCACCAGAGCTCCTCGGGCCTGGAGCGCCAGCGCGTTGAGACCGAGCAGGTGGCCGCCGCCGTCAACCAGATGGCCGCCACCACCCAGGAAGTGGCCAACCATGTCCAGCGCACCGCCGACGCGACTCAGGAGGCCAATCGCCTGACCAGCCAGGGCCGCAATATTGCCGGCGAAACCCGTGACGCCATCGAGCGGCTGTCGGCTGCCGTGGGCGAAACCGGGCTGACCGTCACCCAGTTGGCCAAGGACAGCGACGAGATTGGCGGCGTGGTCGATGTGATCAAGGGCATCGCCGACCAGACCAACCTGCTGGCACTCAACGCTGCCATCGAAGCGGCGCGTGCCGGTGAAATGGGCCGCGGCTTCGCCGTGGTGGCCGATGAGGTCCGCCAGCTGGCCCAGCGTACCGCCGAATCCACCGGGCAGATCCACACCCTGATCGCCAAGCTGCAACAGACCGCCAACAACGCGGTGCAGACCATGGAAAACGGCCATCGCCAGGCCCAGGAAGGTGTCGAGCGGGTCATGCAGGCCGACCAGGCATTGGTGGGCATCAGCGATGCCGTGGCCAACATCACCGACATGGCGACGCAGATCGCCGCAGCTACCGAAGAGCAGAGCGCGGTGGCCGAGGAGATCAGCCGCAACATCAGCACCATCGCCGACCTCGCCGACCAGACCGCCGGCCAGGCCCAGCGCTCGGCGCTGCTCAGCGAAGAGCTGACCAGCACGGCGGGGACCCAGTACTCGCTGGTGGAGCGTTTCAACCGCTGATGACAAAAGGCGCCGCTTAAGCGGCGCATCGCCGGCAAGCCGGCTCCCACACTGACCGCGCCGCCCTCAGGCCAAGCGCCATCTCTGTGGTAGCCGACTTGCCGGCGATGTTTTTACCAGTCGAGCGCCAGCCGGCTCTCGAAGTAACGAACCTCACCCGTCAACGGATCCTCGAAACGCAGGCTATGGGCCAGCAGCTTGAGTGGCCGTGCGTAATCATCCTGCTCGTTGACCAACTGCGGATAGAACGGATCGTTGCAGATCCCCGCGCCCAGCGCCGCCATATGCACGCGTAACTGGTGGGTCTTGCCGGTGACCGGTGACAGGCCATAGCGCCACAGATCGCCATTTTTCTCCAGCACGCAGGCGTGGGTTTCACTGTTATCGACCCCTTCCACCTCATGCATGCGGAAGAACGGCTCGCCGTGCACCAGACGGCTGCGGTGCACCAGCGGGTAATCATGCTGCGGCATGGCCGCGGCGATGGCTTGGTAATGCTTGTCGATACGCCGCTCGGGGAACAGGCGCTGATAGGCGCCACGGCTCTGCGGGTTGGCAGAGAACAGCACCAGCCCGGCCGTGTGTCGGTCGATGCGATGCAGCGGCACCAGATGCGGGTTGTCCAGGCGTCGGATCAGCCGACGCAGCAGCGTCTGCTCGACATACTCGCCGGTGGGCGTCACAGGCAGGAAATGCGGCTTGTCCGCTACCACTAGGTGCTCATCCACATGCAGGATTTCTTCCTGCACCGGGATCACCTTTTCATTGGGTACTTCACGAAAATAGTGCAGGCGCATGCCCCGACGATAGCGGGTGTCCGCTGCAATGGGCTGGCCCTCGGCATTCAATACCCGCCCTCGGGCGAAGCGGTCCAGCCATTGTTCGCGGCTGATGCCCTTGAAATGCTCGCACAAGCAGTCGAGCACGTTTGCCCAGGGCCCCGGAGGCAGGCATACGGTACTGGCTTGCTGGCGGGCGGGGTCGAAAGGCGTGGTCATCATCGGGCTCGGTTCTGCGTGGGCGGACATTATCTCCTACCCCCCGCCCCTCAACCAGCCTCGCAGGCCGGCTCGCAGCGCGCCTTCAGCCAGCGCAGCACCTGCACCGCGTCCCAGCGGCCCGGATCGTAGAGGGCATAGCTCAGCCCCTGGTAGCCCACGACATCCAGCGGACGGTGGAAGCCGGCACGCTGGAACAGCGCCTCGATCTCGGCGAAGCAGGTATTGAAATGGACCTTGCCGAACGGCGTGCGCTCGTCGGTGACGATGCCATCGAGGCGCAGTTCCAGCACCGCCTCGCACACACGCTCGGGCGCCATGTGATTGATGCTGTACTTGAGTTGCTCGACATTGAGCATGACTTACCTCGGGATACTGTATTTATATACAGCATACGAAGCGAAGCGGGTGCCGTCAATGCGCGGCTCGGCCGAGGAAGGCCACTACTTGCTCGGCGTCGAACGGCCAACCCAGCTCGGCACCGGTATCGCAACGGCGCAATACCGGAATGATCAGCCCGTAACGTTCGAACAGCGCCTCACTGTCGGCGATATCGACCAGTTCGACCAGCAAGCCGTGCTCGACGAATGGCATCAGCACGGCTTCGGCCACTTCGCACAGATGGCACCCGAGGGTGCCGAACAATTGGGTTTCAGGCAGCATGCGTCTATCCGCAAAATCGCAGGAAGGGATGCTCATTCTAGGTCCGCCTGCGCCTGCGTGCACCTGACTTGCCTCAATCCTGGCTGGTGGCGCCGATTCGATGCACCGCCAGGTCCGCGCCCTGGAACTCCTGCTCATGGTTCAAGCGCAAACCATGCAAAGCCTTGAGCAGACCGTACACGGCAAAGCCGCCGACCAGTGCCACCAGCACACCCGCCAGGCTGCCCAGCAGTTGGCTGACCAGGCTGACACCGCCCAGCCCTCCCAGGGCCACCTGCCCGAACACGCCGCAGGCGATGCCGCCCCACACGCCGCACAGGCCATGCAGCGGCCATACCCCCAGCACGTCGTCGATCTTCCAGCGGTTCTGCGCGGCAGTGAAGCACCAGACGAACAGCCCGCCTGCCACCAGGCCGGTGGCCAGCGCCCCCACCGGGTGCATCAGGTCGGAACCTGCGCACACCGCCACCAGGCCGGCCAGCGGGCCGTTGTGCAGGAAGCCGGGGTCGTTGCGCCCGGCCAGCAATGCCGCCAGGGTGCCCCCGACCATGGCCATCAGCGAATTGATCGCCACCAGCCCGCTCACCCCTTGCAGGGTCTGCGCGCTCATGACATTGAAGCCGAACCAGCCGATGATCAGGATCCACGACCCCAGCGCCAGGAACGGAATGCTCGAGGGGGCGAACGCCACCAGCCGGCCATCGCGATAACGGCCGCGGCGCGCGCCCAGCAGCAACACCGCCGCCAGCGCCAGCCAGCCCCCCATGGCGTGCACCACCACGGAGCCGGCGAAGTCGTGGAACGGCGCACCGAAGCGCGCTTGCAACCAGGCCTGCAAGCCGAAGTTGCCGTTCCACACGATGCCTTCGAAAAACGGGTAGATGAACGCCACGATCAACGCCGTTGCGCACAGTTGCGGCGCAAAGCGCGCGCGTTCGGCGATGCCGCCGGAAATGATTGCCGGAATCGCCGCGGCGAAGGTCAGCAGGAAGAAGCATTTGACCAGCGCGTAGCCATGGTCGCTGGCCAGCGCCGCCGCCGGCTGCAGGAAGCTCACGCCATAGGCGATCCAGTAACCGACGAAGAAGTAAACCAGCGCCGAGATCGCGAAGTCGCTGAGGATCTTCGACAAAGCGTTGACCTGATTCTTGTACCGCACTGTGCCGACTTCGAGAAAGGCGAACCCCGCATGCATGGCCAGGACCAGTATCGCGCCCATGAGGATGAACAAAGTGTTGGAGCCGTGGACCAGGGAGTCCATCGCGCTGTGCGTGTTTTCCATGTAATGGCAGACCTGCAAAAAGGCACCAGGACAGTTCAAGAACCGGCATCCATGCACCGCATCGGTGCCAGGCCGCTGCCCAATTTCGGTGAGCCGGGCGGGGCCTGCGTGGTTTTTTCTTGGGTTTGTCGTGGATTGGGTTAAGGTTTAGCGGTATCTGCAGCAAGGGCGCCTGATGTCGGCGCACGCCTCGGCGGACACGCACCGTTTTTAGCAAGCGCTGTACCAACACATCCCGCTGAACCTTCCGTGCCACCGATCACTCGAAATAGCCACACACATCCACAGGGAGAGGCCCACTCATGGCCAGCAAATCGGCAAAGACTGCACAAGACATACTGATGGCTGACTTCCAGGCCCTGGTCCGCGACACCGAAAAACTGCTGGCCGACACGGCCAACCTGGCCGGCGACCAGGCCGATGAACTGCGCGAGCAGATCCACGATCGCCTGGTCCAGGCTCGTGAAACCCTGCAACTGACCCAGGACTCGGTGCGCGCCCGTGGCCAGGCCGCCCTGGGCAGCGCCGAGCAATACGTGCAGGAGAACCCGTGGCAGGCGATCGGCATCGCCGCCGGCGTCGGCCTGCTGATCGGCCTGCTGGCCAAGCGCTGAGGAACCTTCATGGACAACGAAGCCATCGGCACCGGCGCCTCCGGCAGGCGCCTGGGCGCGGCCGTGCTGGGCTTGCTGCATAGCCATATCGAGCTGTTCGGTATCGAGTTGCAGGAGCAGAAGGCCCGTACCTTGAGCCTGCTGTTGTTCGCTGGCCTGGCGCTGGTGTTCGCCCTGCTGCTGCTGACCGCCTTGTCGGGCCTGGTGCTGGTGCTGCTGTGGGACAGCTACCGCCTGGCCGGGATCATCGGCCTGTGCGTGTTCTACGGGGTCGCCGCGCTGTACTGCGGCCTGCGCCTGAAGGCCGCGGTGTTCGACGAGTCCTCGCCGTTCAATGCCACCCTCGAGGAGTTGGCCAAGGATCGGGAGCGCCTGCTGCCATGAGCCTGCCAGAACTACCCAACACCCGTAACCCACGGGAGCTGCGCAAGGCGCTGCTGCGCCTGCGCATGGAAATGCACCGCCAGGAAATTCGCCACGAATCAGGGCAGTTGCTCGAACCGGTCCGCCGCCTGCGCGGCATGGGTGGCTCGTTCGGCGAAAGCCTGGGGGTCAAGCACGGCTCGCTGTGGGGCATTGGCGCCGTGGTCGCCCTGGGCTTTCTCACCGGCAAGGGCGTGCGCAGCGGCAACCTGACGCGCCTGGTACGCCTGGGCGCCAGCCTGGCCCCGTTGATTCGCCTGTTCCTCGGCAGCCGCCGCCGCTGAAGCCCGAGCGCGCCCGGCCCTTGCGCGGGCGCGCCGGACACAGGAAGCTATCCCGACTCTACGATGGGAGAAAACGCCTTGGACTGGCAAACCCTGCTGACCCGCGAACGACTGGGCAAGGCCCTCTACAGCCCCGAAGAGCTCGGGCGCAGCCCTTTCCACAAGGACCACGACCGCATCATCTTCTCCGGCGCCTTCCGCCGCCTGGGGCGCAAGACCCAGGTGCATCCGGTGTCCAGCAACGACCACATCCACACCCGCCTCACCCACTCTCTGGAAGTCAGCTGCGTCGGTCGCTCGCTGGGCATGCGTGTCGGCGAGACCCTGCGCGGCCAACTGCCGGACTGGTGCGAACCCAGCGACCTGGGAATGATCGTGCAGTCGGCCTGCCTGGCCCACGACATCGGCAACCCGCCGTTCGGCCACTCGGGCGAGGACGCCATTCGCCACTGGTTCCAACAGGCTGCCGGGCGTGGCTGGCTGGACGACATGAGCGACGAGCAGCGCGGCGACTTCCTCAATTTCGAAGGCAACGCCCAAGGGTTTCGTGTTCTCACGCAGCTCGAATACCACCAGTTCGATGGCGGCATGCGCCTGACCTACGCAACCCTCGGCGCCTACCTCAAGTACCCCTGGGCCGCGCGCCACGCCGATGCCCTGGGCTACAAGAAGCACAAGTTCGGCTGCTACCAGAGCGAACTGGGGCTGCTCGAGCAGATCGCCGGCAAGCTCGGCCTGCCCCAGCTCGAGCACCAGCGCTGGGCGCGCCATCCCCTTGTGTACCTGATGGAGGCTGCGGACGACATCTGCTATGCCTTGATCGACCTCGAGGACGGCCTGGAGATGGACCTGCTGCAGTACGCCGAAGTCGAGGCGCTGCTGCTGGACCTGGTGGGTGACGACCTGCCGGAAACCTACCGCCTCCTGGGCCCGGGCGAGTCACGCCGGCGCAAGCTGGCGATCCTGCGCGGCAAGGCCATCGAGCACCTGACCAATGCCGCCGCCCAGGCCTTCGTCGAACAACAGCAGGCTCTGCTTGCCGGCCGCCTGGCCGGTGACCTGGTGGAGCACATGCACGGCCCGGCGCAACGCTGCGTGCTCCAGGCCAAGGACATGGCGCGCAAGAAGATCTTCCAGGACAAGCGCAAGACCCTGCACGAGATCGGCGCCTACACGACCCTGGAGATCCTGCTCAACACCTTCTGTGGCGCGGCCCTGGAGCAGCACGGTGGGCGCACGCCATCGTTCAAGAGCCGGCGTGTGCTGGACCTGATCGGCAACAACGCCCCCGACCCGCATGGTTCGCTGCATGGCGCATTCCTGCGCATGATCGACTTCATCGCCGGCATGACCGACAGCTACGCCAGTGAAATGGCCCAGGAAATGACCGGGCGCTCCAGCCCGAAGTAGAAAAAACGGGGTGGCAGACGAATGTTTGCCATCCATGTTTAATTTGTATGAAATTTCCTATGATATTTTTTTACAAATAAACTTGCCAGCCTCACACCCCCGCAAAAGTTATCAACTCCTGATAAAAACCCGCCAACATCCACATCTCACGTAGCAAAGTTTCGCGAGCGCTGTAAGTTAATTCCTATATCCCGCATTTGGCACCTACTTCCCTGCCCGCCGCCATGCATCTGAGCTAATGTGCCGGCTGCTTTCACCTGCAGCTTGGAATGTTGAATATGCACTCAGTCTTTATTGTTGATGACCATCCCGTTATACGCTTGGCGATACGGATGTTGCTGGAGAACCAGGGATATCGGGTGGTCGGTGAATCGGACAATGGCGTTGACGCCATGCAGCTTATCCGCGAAACCCCGCCGGACCTGGTCATACTGGACATCAGCATCCCCAAGCTCGATGGCCTGGAAATGCTCTCACGCCTGCAGGCCATGGCATCCCGCTGAAAGTCCTGGTGCTGACCGCGCAATCGCCGGCACTGTTCGCCGTGCGCTGCATGCACTCCGGCGCGGCCGGGTATGTATGCAAGCAGGAAGACCTCAGTGAGCTGCTCAGCGCCATCAAGGCCGTGCTGTCCGGCTACAACTACTTTCCCAGCCAGGCACTCAATCCACCGCCAACAGGCAGCAACCAAGAGCTGGAACTGTTCCGCCAGGTCAACGACCGGGAATTGATGGTCCTGCAACTTTTCGCCCAGGGCCGCAGCAACAAGGAAATTGCCAAGGGCATGTTCCTCAGCAACAAGACCGTCAGCACCTACAAGAAGCGCCTCATGCACAAATTGCGCGCCAGCACATTGGTAGAGTTGATCGACGTCGCCAAGCGCAACGCACTGGTCTGAAATGATGACGTGGAGGTACATCGCTGTATTGCTGCTCTGCCTGGGCACGCCGCTGCAAGGTGGCAGCGTGACCGTCGACCTGGGGCGCACCTACACCTTGCTCAGCCGCTCGGCACCGACGTCGGTCCGGCCGCCCCTGACAGCGGCCCAGCGCGACTGGCTCGCAGAGCGCAAGGAGCTGGTGCTGGGTACCTCGGCGCCCGACTATCCCCCCTTCGATATCGCCACGGGTGGGCGCGAATACCAAGGGTTGACCGCCGACTACGCCGGTTTGATCGGCAGCGCCCTGGGCCTGCCTGTCCGTGTGCAGCGCTTTCCCAGCCGCCCGGCGGCGGTCGCGGCGCTCAAGAGCGGTCATATCGACCTGCTGGGCAGCGCCAACGGCTATGAAGCCGTCACCCAGGGCCTGGCGCTTTCGCGCCCCTATGCCATTGACCAACCCGTGCTGGTGACCCGCGAGGACGAAAGCCGCGCACTGGACACCGGCCTGGCGGGCATGCGCCTGAGCATGCTGTATCACTACCTGCCGCCCGGGGAAATCCACGCCAACTACCCCAAGGCCGAACTGCTGACCTTCGAGTCATCCACCCAGGCCCTGAATGCGGTAGCCTTCGAACAGGCCGACGTGTTCATTGGCGACACCATCTCCACTCACTACCTGATCAGCCAGGGTCACTTGCCGCATGTGCGCATGGCCAACTTCGGCAAGCACGAGGCCGTGGGCTTCAGCTTTGCCATGCGTGAGGGCGAGCCTATCCTCCAGTCCCTGGTTGATGCCGCGCTTGACGCGCAGTCCAGCGCCACCCGCAACGATATCTTCAAACGCTGGAGCGCAAGCAGCGGCAGCCTGCTGACCGATCGCAAGCTGCAGTTGTCGACACGCGAGGAGCAGTGGCTGAGCCAACACCCGATCATGCGCGTGGTGGTCAACGACACGGCGGCGCCACTGACGTTCTTCGACAGCAATGATCGCCTGCGGGGGATAGTCGCCGACCTGCTTGAGCTCATTCGCCTGCGCACCGGCCTGCGCTTCGAGATCCGCCGCGCCAGTGGCGACGGCGACATGATCGATCAGCTCGAGTCCGGTCGTGCCGATATCATCGCCAGCCTGTCCACCGAGGCACGCCAGGGCAACCCGCTGCAGGTCAGCCGCCCCTATCTGGAGAGCGCCTATGTGCTGGTTACCCATACCGGCACCGACCAACCCAACAGCCTCAAGCAACTCAAGGGCAAGCGGGTCGCCGCTCCCCGCGACAGCACCGTGGCCGCCCTGCTTGCAGCGCGCCACCCGCGGATCCATCAGGTTGCCACCGAAAGCACCTATTACTCCATGGTGCTGCTCGGCAGCGGCGCGGTGGATGCGGCGATCGCCACCCTGATCGACGCCAACCACATGCTCGCCACCAGCAACGACCTGGTCATCCGCAGCACGGTCGGCACGGAACCCGCGGCCTTTTCCATGGCCACCGCCCCCGAGGCCAGTGAGCTGGGTTCGATCCTCGACAAGGCGTTGCTGAGCATCTCGCCAGAAGAACTGGGGGTGATCAACAGCCGCTGGCGCGACCATGGGCTGCGTGACGACGCCTACTGGCGCAGCTACCGCCGGGTGATCCTGCAGGTGGTCGGGGTGATCGCGATCCTGCTGGTGCTCGCATTGGTATGGAATGCCCGGCTGCGCCGTCAGATCAAACAACGTCAGCGGGCCGAACGGGCGCTGAACGACCAGCTGGAATTCATGGGTGCCCTGCTCAACGGCACGCCCCACCCCATGTATGTGCGCGATCGCGAGGGACGCCTGCAAAGCTGCAACGACAGCTATCTGCAAGCCGTCGGTGCCAGCCGCGAACAGGTGCTGGGCAAACGCCTGGAAGACGCCCCCTACAGCGACTGTGACTATACCCAACAGGTGCAGGACGACTACCAGCGGGTGATGGCGCAGGGAACACCCTTGATTCTTGATCGCCCCTTGCGCCTGAAAGACCGCGACATGACGATCTATCACTGGATCCTGCCCTACCGCGATTCGGTAGGCGAAATGCAAGGAATCATCGGCGGCTGGATCGACATCAGCGAACGCCGCAACCTGGTGCAGGACCTGCGCCTGGCCAAGCAGCAGGCCGATGACGCCAACCGGGCCAAGAGCACGTTCCTGGCCACCATCAGCCATGAGATCCGTACGCCGATGAACGCCCTCATCGGCATGCTGGAGCTGGCCTTGAAGCGCGCCGAGCAGGGCAAACTGGACCGCCCCGCGCTGGAAGTCGCCCACCATTCGGCCAACGATCTGCTGGGCTTGATCGGCGACATCCTGGATATCGCCCGGATCGAATCCGGGCAAATGTCGCTGGCTCCCGAACCCGTCGACCTCGCGGCGCTGGTCGAGTCGGTCGGGCGGATTTTCGACGGCCTCGCCCGCCACAAGGGTTTGGTACTGGATGTGGTGATTGCCCGCGAGGCCCGCTGCCATGCGCTGCTCGACCCGTTGCGCTTCAAGCAGGTCCTGTCGAACCTGGTCAGCAATGCGATCAAGTTCACCGAACAAGGGCAGGTGCGCATCACCGTCAAGCTGCGCAACGACGGCGAACCGGCGTTGCCGGCGCTTGACCTGGAGGTTCGCGACAGCGGTATCGGAATTCACGAGCACGACCTGCAGCGCCTGTTCTCCCCCTTCGTACAGGCCAACCCCTACAGCGACGGCGCACGGGCCGGCACCGGCCTTGGGCTGGTGATCAGCCGCGACCTGTGCGCGATGATGGGCGGCGAACTGACCCTGCAGAGCCTGCAAGGTGTCGGCACCCGCGTGCGCCTGGTGATGCCGCTACAGTGCGTCGAGCCGGTCGCGGCCCCGCCGCGGCCAATGGCGCAATTCCTGCCGCCGAACAAGCAACTGCGCATTCTGGTGATCGACGACCACCCGGCCAATCTGCTGTTGATGGCCCAACAGCTGAACTACCTGGGGTTGAACCAGCAAAGCGCCGAGGAGGGCGGCGAAGGACTGCGTAAATGGCGTGAGGGCTGTTTCGATGTGCTGATCGTCGACTGCAACATGCCACAGATGAATGGCTACGAACTGGCTCGGACCGTGCGCACGGAGGAGCGCCTGCACGGCCGACCGCGCTGCACCATTCTCGGCTATACCGCCAACGCCCAGCCCGAGGTTCGCCAGCAGTGCCTGGACGCCGGCATGGATGACTGCCTGCTCAAACCCATCGGCTTGCAGGTGCTGGGGCAACGCCTGAGCGCCATCACACCCATTGCCCGGCGCTGTCACGGCCACCCTGGTTTGGCACCACGCTTCGATCTCAAAGGCCTGTCCACGATCGTTGGCGACAACCTCGCCGACCGCAACCGCATCCTCGAAACGCTGCTCCTGAGCCTGCGCCAGGACCTGAAGATTCTGATGGCCATTGATCCGCGGCACGAAGGTGACGAGCTGGCGCTGCAGGCACACAAGATCCTCAGCGCGGGACGGATGCTGAATGCGCGGGCGTTGATCGAGGCTTGCCAGGCACTGGAGGGAACGGACGTACCCCACGCCGAACTGCTAAGGCGGCGTCAGGCGTTGGCACGGCATATGCGCCGCGTGGAGAAAGCCCTGGCCAGGCAGCTGGAGCACCTGGCCGAGGCGGGATGAGGGCAGTACAGGACGTACCGCCGACATCAATCAGGAAGCCGGGTTGATCGGCTTTTCCGGGTACCAGGCATCCAGCAGCGGGCTGACTTCAATGCTGGTCAGTTCGCTACGGCCCTTGAGCCAGGCTTCCACAGCGGTGCGCTGCTCTTCGCTGACCGAGCCACGCTTGACGGAGCAGACCAGACCGAAGTCATCGCCGCCGACATAGTCCAGGCCGTTGGCATCCATGGCATCAGCCAGGAAAGCATCGAGGAAGGCATCGATGGCTTCATCGGACAGGTCTTCCTTGAAGCCCAGGTTCAGTTCGAAACCCAGCTCCTGGAATTCATCCACGCACAGTTTCTTGCGCAGGCGACGGGAACGGTTGGTAGCCATGAAACAATCCTCTCAATTAATTACGCGCGGCACTTTACCAGTTTCCGGCACACAACGGCGCTTTTCCGTCGAACGAGGCCCATGCAGAGCACGCTTGGGGCATAATGCGCACTATATTCGTCTTGGGGCCATCATTTCATACAGCCCCAGTGTCTTTTCCCCTCGCCCGCAGGGTTTGTCCATTTATGATCAAGACGCTCCGCCCACTGCTGTTCGCCGGCCTGTTCCTGCCCTTGTCGCTGTCCGTCCAGGCCGCCACCGTCAACACCAATCTGCCACCGAAAGTGCAACAGGCGCTCAAGACCAACAAGCTGCAGGACTCGGCCCTGTCGCTGGTCATGCTGCCGCTGGACGGACCGGGCGCGGCGACCGTGTTCAACGCCGACGTGTCGGTCAATCCGGCCTCGACCATGAAGCTGATCACTACCTATGCCGCGCTTGAGCTGCTGGGCCCCACCTTCCAGTGGAAAACCGAGTTCTACACCGACGGCACCCTGAGCAACGGCGTGCTCAATGGCAACCTTTACCTCAAGGGCGGTGGCGACCCCAAGCTGAACATGGAAAAACTGTGGTTGCTGATGCGCGACCTGCGCGCCAACGGTGTGCGTACCGTGACCGGCGACCTTATCCTGGATCGCAGCCACTTCGTGCAACCCAACCTGCCCCAGTTCAACGACGACGGCGGTGACGACAACAAGCCGTTCCTGGTCAAGCCGGACTCGCTACTGGTCAACCTCAAGGCCTTGCGCTTCGTCGCCCGTAACGACGGTGGCAAGGTCAACGTGTCTGTCGAACCACCGATCGCCAGCATCCGCATCGACAACCAGGTCAAGGCCGTGGCGGGCAAGCAGTGCACTGGCGAAGTGCGCTACAACCCGGTAGTGCAGCCTGATGGTGTCAGCGTCACGGTCAGTGGCCAGCTCGCCGATGGCTGCAACTCGCAGACCTACCTGGCGCTGCTGGATCATCCGACCTATGCCGCCGGTGCCGTACGGGCCATCTGGAACGAGCTGGGCGGCAGCATCCAGGGCCGCGACCGCATCGAGAACGTGCCCAAAAGCGCACGCCTGCTGGCACGGGCCTTCTCGCCAGACCTGGTGGAAGTGATCCGCGACATCAACAAGTACAGCAACAACACCATGGCTCAGCAGCTGTTCCTCAGCCTTGGCGCGCAGTTCCGTACCGACGCCGACGGCGACGATGCCCGTGCCGCCCAACGGGTGGTCCGCCAGTGGATGGCCAAGAAAGGCATCACCGCACCACACCTGGTGATGGAGAACGGCTCGGGCCTGTCCCGTGCCGAGCGGGTCAGCACCCGCGAGATGGCCGCGCTGCTGCAGGCGGCCTGGAAGAGCCCGTATGCGGCCGAGTTCATCAGTTCGATGCCGCTGGTGGGCATGGACGGCACCATGCGCAAGCGGCTCAAGCGCACCGCCATGACAGGCGAAGGGCACATCAAGACTGGCACCCTGAATACCGTGCGGGCGATTGCCGGGTTCAGCCGGGACAGCAACGGGCACACCTGGGCGGTGGCGGCCATTCTCAATGATCCCAAGCCTTGGGGGGCTTCGCAGGTGCTGGATCAGGTGTTGCTGGATCTTTATCGGCAGCCGAAGGTGGGGAATGGGACTGTTGGGGTGATGCCTTGATTGCGCTTGGGTCCTCAAAGTGTGGGTTTTGATTGATGTAAGCACATTCATTGACGCGGGCGACGCATAGTCACCTTTTCGCCTTTACGGCGACCTTCTTTTGCGCGGGTGCAAAGAAGGCAAAAACCGCTGGCTCCATTCATCCGGCCCCTACGCTTCGCTTCGGGGTCCCCTCACTCCGGGCTCGCTCCGGGAGGACGCGCCGACGGGCCATCCATGGCCTGATCGGCGCTTGCGGGCATCCATGCCCGTCACCTCCCTGCGCAAACCCTGCGTTCGGCCTCCTGAAGTCGCAATTGGCGGCGCCTGGACTATTGCGCGCTTAGAAGCAGAGCAAGAGCAAGAGCAAGAGCAAGACGAAAAAGCACAAATGCTTGTTTGGCAGCTGATCATTGATTGGCTGTCGCATCGGTGCGCCGATGCGACGTGCTCATGATCAAAGAGGCGGGCTCAGCGTGCGGGGGCGAGCTTGCCCTTGTCGTCGGAGAAGACGATCTCCACCCGACGATTCTGCGCCCTGCCCCGCTCCGAGGCATTGGCCTCCACCGGGTACTGGTCACCATAGCCCTCGACCTGGATGCGCTTTTCATCCACGCCCAGGTCAACCAGCATGTCGGCCACCGATTGGGCACGATCACGGGACAGCTTCAGGTTCTCTTCCGCCGCGCCGGTGCTGTCGGTATAACCCTCGATCCGCACCACTCGACGCGGATTGAGCTGGAGGAACTGCACCAGCTTGAGCACGGTGCGGCTGGCCGAGTTCTTGAGGTCGGCCTGGCCGGTATCGAACAGCACATCACCCAGGGTCATCACCAGGCCACGGTCGGTCTGCTCCGACGCCAGCGCTACAATTTGCGCCTCGACGAACTTGCCCTGCTGCTGCACGCTGGCCAGCTTGGCCTCGCGCAACGCCAATTGCAGGCGCTGGCGCTCCAGGTCGAGCTTGGCCATGCGTTCCTGGTTCAATGCCAGCTTGGCATGCTCGCTGGCGATCTCGCTGTAGCGTTGGCTGAGGTAGGCGTAATGGCGCACATCGCTGCCGGTGCCGACATAACCGGCCAGTCGCTCCGCGCGCCCCAACGATTCGCCGGCACGGATCACGTCACGGGGCGCGCTGCGCAGCACGTCGGAATTGTCCTTGACCTTCTGGAACGCGGCGCTGGCGTCGTCCAGCGCCGACTCGCTGCGCTGGCTGGCGCAGCCCTGCAACCCCACCAGAGCCAGTAAGGTCAACGCGGCCACGGGCGTGAAGCGGCTCATGGCTGCACCTCCAGCTGTTTGCGCAGACGCTTGATACGCGATTGCAACACCTGCAATTGCTCCTCGCTCTTCTGGTTCAGCACCCGCGCCTCGGCCAGGCGGGCATCGAGTTCGGCCTGCTCGGCGCGCAGGCGTGCATCGCGATAACTTTCACCGAGCATGTTGCTCTTGGCGCGGGCCAGTTTGTCTTCGGCCAACTTGAACTCCGGCACCTGCTCGGTGGCACCGACCGCCTTGGCCTGCTCGAGCGCCTGCTCAGACAAGCGCAGCTGTTCATTGGGTGCCGGGTCATTGGCACAGCCGGCCAGGCCAAGCACGGCCAGGGCGAGCATCAAGGGTTGGATTCTCACACACGCTTCCTACTGTTTGGGGGCACCCTGCGACGCCTGCATCTGCGCCTTCCAACGCTCGACATTGCGCTGCAACACAGCCTCGCTCGCCCCGGAGATCGGCAATTCTGTCAGCTTTTTCGCCAGTTGTCCGCGCAACCAGCTGTCGTTGCAGGCCGAGTTGTGCGACACCGCCAGATACAACCCCGGCCGGTCCACCGGCAAGCCGCGGGCGATGAGGTCGTTAGCCACCCCAAGGCTCTGGGCCATGGCCATGCCCGAGTAGCGCCCGGCCAGCACATAGTCGACCTGGCCAAGCACCAGCTTCTGGAAGGCCTGCGTCAGATTCTGCGCCGGTTCCAGCTTGAGCTGGGCCTTGGCGAACGCCTCGAAGGCCGGTGTCAGACGGGCCTTCTCCGACAAGGCGCCCTGGTAGCGGGCAAGGTCGGCCGGGCCGTCGAACGCCAGGGCGGCGTCATGACGGGTCCAGACCAGGTATTCATTGAGCTGCAAAGGCGGGTGGATGTAGTCCAGGCTGGTCAGCTGGGTTACCTGCATCGGCGTGTCGAGCAACAGGTCCATGCGCCCGCTGCGCACTTCCTCCAGCGCTTGTTCGCGTTTGCCGGCGTGCAACACCTCGACCTTCACCCCCAGCTCGGCGGCGACTTGGCGAAGCAGGTCGACATTGGCGCCAATCAGGTGCTTGGGGTCTTGCGGATCCTGCCAGGAATACGGTGGCGCATCCGGGCTGCCGGTGGCTACCAGACGCTCGCACTTCCCCACCGCCAAGGCCTGAGTCGACAGCAGCGCCAGCACGCAGGCCAGCACCCCCTTGCTCCAGCGAAACGCCATGCACCCTCTCCCGCCCCTGAAAAAAATCATGAAAAAACCCGGACCGCCAAGGGCGGCCCGGGTTCTTTATAAGTGAAGCAGTCGGATCAGACCAGCTTTTCCAGCTCTGGAACCGCTTCGAACAGGTCGGCGACCAGGCCGTAGTCGGCCACCTGGAAGATCGGCGCCTCTTCGTCCTTGTTGATCGCGACGATCACCTTGGAGTCCTTCATGCCGGCCAGGTGCTGGATCGCGCCGGAGATGCCGACGGCGATGTACAGCTGTGGCGCGACGATCTTGCCGGTCTGGCCGACCTGCATGTCGTTCGGCACGAAGCCGGCGTCGACGGCGGCGCGCGAGGCACCCACGGCAGCACCGAGCTTGTCGGCCAGGGCGTACAGGTGCTTGAAGTTGTCACCGTTGCCCATGCCACGGCCGCCGGAGACGACGATCTTGGCGGCGGTCAGCTCTGGACGGTCGGACTTGGCCAGCTCTTCGCCGACGAAGGCCGACTTGCCAGCGTCGTGGGCCGCGGCCACGGTTTCGACGGCAGCCGAGCCACCTTCGGCGGCCACGGCATCGAAACCGGTGGTGCGCACGGTGATGACCTTCACGGCAGCGCTCGACTGCACGGTGGCTATGGCGTTACCGGCGTAGATCGGGCGCTTGAAGGTATCGGCCGATTCCACCGAGATGATCTCGGAGATCTGGTCGACGTCCAGCAGCGCGGCGACCCGTGGCAGGATGTTCTTGCCGTTGGTGGTGGCAGGGGCCAACACATGGCTGTAACCCTTGGCCAGTTCGACTACCAGCGGCGCGACGTTTTCCGGCAGGGCGTGGGCGTAGGCCGCGTTGTCCGCGACCAGCACCTTGGCGACACCTGCGATCTTGGCGGCGGACTCGGCGACGCCACCGACGTTCTGGCCTGCGACCAGCACGTGGATATCACCACCGATCTTGGCGGCAGCGGCGACAGTGTTCAGGGTGGCCGGGGCTACGGCACCGTTCTCGTGTTCAGCGACAACCAGGATAGTCATTTAGATTACCTTCGCTTCGTTCTTCAGCTTCTCGACCAGTTCGGCCACCGACTTGACCTTGATACCAGCGCTGCGGGCAGCAGGCGCTTCGACCTTGAGGGTCTTGTTGGTGGAGGCGATGGACACGCCCAGCGCGTCTGGAGTGATGGTCTCCAGCGGCTTCTTCTTGGCCTTCATGATGTTCGGCAGCGACGCGTAGCGCGGCTCGTTCAGGCGCAGGTCGGTGGTGACGATGGCTGGCAGGCTCAGCGCGACGGTCTGCAGGCCGCCATCGATTTCACGGGTGACGTTGACCTTGTCGCCAGCGACTTCAACCTTGGAGGCGAAGGTGCCCTGGGCAAAGCCGGTCAGCGCGGCGAGCATCTGGCCGGTCTGGTTGTTGTCGCTGTCGATGGCCTGCTTGCCGAGGATCACCAGCTGCGGCTGCTCCTTGTCGACAACGGCTTTCAGCGCCTTGGCCACGGCCAGGGAGTTCAGTTCGTCAGCGGCCTCGACCAGGATGGCGCGGTCGGCACCCAGGGCCAGGGCGGTACGCAGTTGCTCCTGGGTGGCGGTCGGGCCGATGGAGACGACGACGATTTCGCTCGCCACGCCCTTCTCTTTCAGGCGCACGGCTTCTTCCACGGCGATTTCGCAGAAGGGGTTCATGGACATCTTGACGTTTGCAAGGTCGACGCCGGAGTTGTCCGCCTTGACGCGAACCTTGACGTTGTAGTCGACCACTCGTTTGACAGCTACAAGAACCTTCATGGATTCCTCGTTACTCTCCGGTGAAAAGAATGTCGCCTGGGGGCTGCCCGGCGAATGCGCGTGGGTACAAGGGCACCTCTAAAAACGTGTCGACAGCAGTAAAGTTCAGTTGACCGATCAGTCCTGTTACGACCCTGAGGGTCCAAAACCCGCGGGTCATTTCCTGTGGTGCCGTGTAGACTCCACTACAACACCTGATTCGGCCCGCAAACCCTGCTCTACGCCCGGTCTTTAGGGGTGCACCTGCGCCCGACGGTCAGCCTACGGCGAACGCGAAAGCGCTCGTATCTTGACCGTAACACCCAATCCGGTCAATACGGCAAATTGGCCAGCCCTCAGCCGCCTACCTGTGATTTTACGGGCCTCCGGCAAATTCAAACAAACGTTTGTATTGGACCCGCCAAGTGGTGTAGATATAATGCGCGGCCAAGACAAAACGGTGTAGTCCATCACCTGCGAAGCTACAGCACCTGAACGCCGCACGTGACCGTGAACACCCATAAAAGACAAGCAACGCGATGAGCCTTGAGTAGGAGAGAACCTGTGGAACGCGAATACATGGAATTCGACGTGGTCATCGTCGGCGCAGGCCCGGCGGGCCTGTCCGCCGCCTGCCGCCTGAAGCAGAAGGCCGCCGAAGCCGGTAGCGAGATCAGCGTCTGCGTGGTCGAGAAAGGCTCCGAAGTCGGTGCCCACATCCTCTCCGGCGCCGTATTCGAGCCGCGCGCACTGAACGAACTGTTCCCCGACTGGAAAGAACTGGGCGCACCGCTGAACACCGAAGTGAAGCGCGACGACATCTATGTGCTCAAGGATGCCGGAAGCTCGACAAAAGTGCCTGACCTGTTCGTGCCCAAGACCATGCACAACCAGGGCAACTACATCATTTCGCTGGGCAACCTGTGCCGCTGGCTGGCCCAGCAGGCGGAAAACCTTGGCGTGGAGATCTACCCAGGCTTCGCCGCCCAGGAAGCGCTGTTCGACGAAAACGGCGTGGTGCGCGGCATCGTTACCGGCGACCTGGGCGTGGACCGCGAAGGCAACCCGAAAGACGGCCTGTACACCCCCGGCATGGAACTGCGTGCCAAGTACACCCTGTTCGCCGAAGGCTGCCGTGGCCATATCGGCAAGCAGTTGATCAAGCGCTTCGACCTGGACAACGAGTCCGACGTCCAGCACTACGGCATTGGCCTGAAAGAGATCTGGGAAATCGACCCGGCCAAGCACGAGCAGGGCCTGGTGGTGCACACCGCCGGCTGGCCGCTGGACGTGATGGCCAAGGACAACACCGGCGGCTCGTTCCTCTACCACCTGGAAAACAACCAGGTGGTCGTCGGCCTGATTGTCGACCTCTCCTACGCCAACCCTTACCTCTCGCCGTTCGACGAGTTCCAGCGCCTGAAGCACCATCCGGTGATCAGCCAGTACCTCGAAGGCGGCAAGCGCATCAGCTACGGCGCTCGCGCCCTGGCCAAGGGCGGCATCAACTCGCTGCCCAAGATGGTCTTCAACGGCGGCGCGCTGATCGGTTGCGACCTGGGCACCATGAACGTGGCCAAGATCAAGGGCAGCCACACCGCGATGAAGTCCGGCATGCTCGCCGCCGAAGCGGTGGCCGACGCACTGATCGCCGGCAGTGAAGGCGGTGACCAGCTCAACAGTTACGTCAGCGCCTTCAAGGCCAGCTGGCTGCATGAAGAGCTGTTCGCCAGCCGCAACTTCGGCCCGGCCATGCACAAGTTCGGGCCACTGCTGGGCGCAGCGTTCAACTATGTCGACCAGAACTGGTTCGGCGGCAAGCTGCCCTTCACCCTGCACGACACCAAGCCGGACTATGCCTGCCTCAAGCTCGCGGCCGACTCGAAAAAAATCGACTATCCCAAGCCGGACGGCAAGCTCAGCTTCGACAAGCTCAGCTCGGTGTTTCTCTCCAGCACCAACCACGAAGAGGAACAACCCTGCCACCTGAGGCTGACCGATCCAAACATCCCGATCGCCAGCAACCTGCCACTGTACGACGAGCCGGCACAGCGCTACTGCCCGGCCGGCGTGTACGAAGTGGTCACCCAGGAAGACGGCAACAAGCGCTTCCAGATCAACGCGCAGAACTGCGTGCACTGCAAGACCTGCGACATCAAGGATCCGGCCCAGAACATCACCTGGGTCACCCCTGAAGGCGCCGGTGGGCCGAACTACCCCAACATGTAAGCCCTGCCCTGGCGGCAAGCAAAAGCCCCCTGGCCGAGAGGCCCGGGGGCTTTTTCCATGGTCCCTATCCCTTGTACGAAACCACGGTGTGCGTGGTGTCCAACCCCAGTTGTTCGAGCCGCTCCAGGACATGCCCCAGGCACTGTCCACCATCGGGTTTGTAGTGTCCGGAGGCATCGTTGACCAGACCAAGAATGTCGCTCACCGCATTGCTGGTGGTCTTGCGGTCGATGCGCATTTCTCCGGCGCACACCCCCGGCTGGCCACCGCCAAGCTGGCTGTGCCGGGTATAGCGCGTACGGTCCAGGGACTGGTCCCAGAGTTTGACCAGAATGCTTTTTTGCGGGGTGTAGACCCAGGTGTAGGCATCCTGGGCAGTATTGGGGCGCAGATAGGTCAATCTGCCGCTCTTCAGCTCATAGGCCAGTATCTGACCCCGGTCCTCGCCAATTAGCTGACAGACGCCATCAAGGGTTTCAGGCTGATAGCTGCGCCATTTCAGCACGTCGATCAGCCATTGCTGCAATTGCACCGGGTAGGTGTAACCGGCAAAGTCCAGTGGCGCAGAGATATCAGCCTTGCGCCAGTCCAGCCAGTTCACCCGGCCTTGCCATGCCACGCCGCCCCTGGCCTCGATCCAGCGGTTGTCGCTCCCTACCACGCGGTTGTTCAGCTGGTCATTGACCTTCAGGTCCAGCGACCGCATCTTCCAGGCCGGACCGTACCCCCCCGGCACTGGCCTGGTAGATCTCGACCGAATGCAACTCATCGGCATAGATCACGCTGCGCTGGAACATCTTGGACAGGTCGACCTCGACCTGGAAGTGCGCGCCCCGCTCGAAGTTGCCGGCCAACGGCTGTCGGTGCTCGCTGCCATTGATCGAGAACGAAAGGGTATCGCCGGTTCCGGCACTGTAGTCGCCAGAGACCGCGAGACACACGCTCAGCTTGTCGATGACCATACTCGGTACCTGACCCCGCCTCGGACGCTGAGGCAAGTGCACCCGCCAGGTTTCGGAAGGCAGCGCCTCGCTTCGTCGCTGCAGCCAGACCTCACCCGAAATCGGAGCACTGCACAAGCTACGGGTGCCGTCGCCATAGAGAAGCTCGCCCTGGGAAGACAGCCGCCAGCGATCTCCCGAGGCTGCGCTCGCCTTGCCGCAGATCCCGAGCCCCAAGGTCTGCCCGGTGGTGACATTGACCAGTTGCCCGTCCTTGTAGAGCCATTGCATGGCCTTGGGATCTGGATTCACGGCGAGGCACACGCCCTCCTCGTCCGCCATCAGATAATCGTGACCATTGGAGAGCATGAACGGGATACCGGTGGGTAGGCCGTTCAAGGGGTCCCCGGCACCACCACTGCCATCCAGTGCCTTCAGCTGGGTGAATTCGACGGTTTGCTGACGCTGCGCACTGTCGGTCAACAGCACGGCATGGCTGTTGACGGCCAACTCGATACGGCTGATGTGGCGAAAGTCATGCAGCGGATGCACGCCGGTCAGTTGCTTGCCGTCACCGTAGACCACCACCCACGCCTGATCGTGAAGGTGCCGGGACTCCAGGACACAGGCAAGGCTACGGCCCCAGTGAATAACGGGGGTTCTGGCTTGATCATCCGGTTTCGTGCTGGCGGGATTCGCAGCCGAAAAGCTCATTTGTGGCGGAAACGCTGGCAGTTGGGCCCGCGTCATCCAGGTAATGCTGAAACTGGACATGTACATTTTCTCCTGACTGTATGAACGGAAGGGTCCGTCAACGATCAGTCGAAACTACGTGCACAACCTCGAAGGCGCTGTAGGGGAGCAGAGTTGCGGACATTCAAAAACCCGCCCCTGCCTGTAGGACCTGTTGACTGCCAGGCCGTATCAGTCAGTCCTGACTTCCTCGAACAATTCCGGATGACAGTCAAGGCGCTTGAAACAACTTGATCAGCGCGACCGATGGTTGAGCCTTGCCGTTCTCGTAGCGGGAAAAGGCATTGCCACCTCATTTGTCACCGCACATGAGCGGCATCGACTCGGCAACAAACCCCAACGGCTCACGACGCCCGAAATAGAGCGCCGTCAGCAACCCGACCATGCCCATGACCAGACAAAAGCCGACACACACCCACGGACTCCAGGGCATCAGGGCGATCAGCGCCAGCGGCGTGGTACTGGCCCACAGGGCGTAGGCGACGTTGTAGGTGAAGGAGATGCCCGACACGCGGATATCCGCCGGGAACAGCCCGACCATCACCGATGGCACTACCCCCACCACGCCACAGCACAATCCGGCCAGGGCATAGGCCAGCCAGGTCATGCCCCACTGCCCCACCAGACTGGCGTACAGCGCGCCGATACCCAGCGGCAGCAACAGGCTGTAGATCATCAATGCCCGCCACGCCCCTATACGGTCCACCAACAGCCCGGCCAGCACACACCCGATATTGAGGAAGACGATGCCCACACTGCTCAGAGCAAAGGTATGCCCGGCGGTCATGGCGAAGCGCTGCTGCATCACGGTCGGGGTGATCACCACCAGCACCACCACCGCCGAGGTCAGCACGCACGTAAGCAGCGCCGCCGGAATCAACGCCCGACGGTGTCGGCTCAGCACTCTACGCAACGGGAATGCCACAGGCTGCTCCCGCTGCTCGCGCAACGCCAGGAATACCGGCGTTTCACTCAACCAGCGGCGCAACCAGACACCGATCACGCCGAACACTCCGCCCAGCAGGAAGGGATAGCGCCAGGCGTAGTCGAGAACTTCCTGGGGCGTGAACAGCTGCGCCAGCAAGGTCGCGGTCAGCGCCCCGAGCAGATAACCAAAGGTCAACCCAGCCTGCAGGAAGCCCAGCGCATACCCGCGTCGCCCGGGTGGCGCGTGCTCGGCAACGAACGTCCAGGCACTGGGCACCTCGCCGCCCACCGCCGCCCCTTGCAGGATGCGCAGCGCCAGCAGGATCAGCGGCGCGGCGTAGCCGATGTCAGCGTAGGTCGGCATCACCCCAATCAACAGGCACGGCAGCGCCATCATCAGGATGCTCAGGCTGAACACCCGCTTGCGGCCCAAGTGATCGGCGAAATGGGCCATCAGGATGCCGCCCAGCGGCCTGGCCAAGTAACCGGTGACGAAGATCCCGAAGCTCTGCAGCAGGCGCAACCACTCCGGCATCTCGGGCGGAAAGAACAGCTGGCTGAGCGTCAGGGCAAAGAACACGAAGATGATGAAATCGTAGATTTCCAGGGCACCACCCAGCGCGGCCAGACCCAGGGTCCGGTGGTCGCCACGGCTGAACCGTGGCGGGCGGGTGATATCGAGCGCAGTCATGGCAGCTTCCGCAACGTGGCAAAAGGCCAAGAGAATAGCAAAAGCCTTGAGCCTGTGACCGTCCGTGCTTCAGGAGTTGCGGCAGAATACCGTCTGCGCGAGGTTGGTGCGCCGCCGGGAATAGTTCGAGGCCCCGGCCAGCCCTGGTGGCAGGGGCAACTGCCCGACCAGCACCGGCAGGTCGATGATCGCCATGAACGACTCCAGCGCCTCGCTGTCGGGTGCATGGGGCAGGCTGATGCTGACAGCATGCCGGTCACTCGGCGGCACCGCCGGCACCTTCAGGTGCGGCGAGTGGTACAGCAGCGCGTGCTGGATCTGCGAACTGACCCGGCAGAAGCGCGCCAGGTCGACCCCCGCATGGCTGGCCAGCTCAATGTTGCCCACCAGCAGGTTGAACGGTTGCAAGGCACTGTGCACCAGACGCTGCAGGTCGTCGAAACTCTCCACCGGAGCGATCCGGTAATAACCCAGGCCATTGAGCATCCTCTCCAGTTGCAGGCGCTGGGCGGGATGCTCGTCGGCGATGAGGATGCGCATGGATTTGTTAGGCATCGTCCGGACCTGGGCAGTTAGGTAATGACAGTGGCTCCGTGACCATACTGCGCCGGGAACGGCAACGTCAGGCAGCGCGCCTGGACGGGGGGTCTTTATTGATAGTTGTCGTGAACCCGGGAGAAATCAAGTGACCGGCTCACGGAATTTTCACATCCGCCGGCATCCCGCTCAGGACTCCCACTGGCGCATGCGCATGCGGCAGTGCTTCATGGCATTGACGATGTGCTTTTCCACCACGCTGCGGGAAATATCCAGGCGCTCGGCGATCTGCTGGTGTGACAAGCCCTCGAGCTTGCGCAGCAGGAAACTGTCACGGCAAGGCGCGCTCAACTCGCCCAAGGCCTGCTGCATCAGCGCCAGACGCTGGTCGAGCTGCATGCTGTGCATCGGGGCGGGGCTGTGCCAGCGTTCGTCGCTGTCGAGCACCTCGAGCGGCTCGGCCTGACGCACCTGGTGGCGCCGATGATGATCGACCACCAGGTTCATCGCCGTGCGATAAAGAAACGCGCGCGGGTGTTCGATCCGCTCGCCTTCCGTGCGCTCCAGCACGCGGATGTAGGCATCATGGGCGACGTCTTCGGCCGTCTGGCGATTACCAAGCCGGGCGGACAGGAAGCTCACCAACTCGCGATAATAATGTTCCACGACGGCACCTGTCGTCTCCCTGCTCGAGCGCTGGTAGGCAGGCGCAGCGGGTCTGGATAATATCAGTGTGCGATCTTACAAATTATAATTATTCGCAGCAACACGCAGGCACCCCTGGCCGCCGTTAAATCGTCATCAGCTATATTCGTTTAACTGGGACCCCCGAGCGCGTGCAGCGTCGCAGCACTCGGTCACTACCCTCGGCTGGAAGCCCGCATGACACGCACATCCAACACCCGCCGCCGAGTGCTGTTCGGCGCCCTGGGCCTGGCCGGCCTCGGCAGCCTGGTAGCCTGGCAGGTCCTGCCGCTCGGTGGCGCACCGGTCAGCACCGTACCGGTACTGCGCGCCGATATCGAAAGCAGCGTCACCGCGCTGGGCACCCTGCAACCGCGCCGTTACGTCGACGTCGGCGCCCAGGCCTCGGGGCAGATTCGCAAGTTGCATGTGGAGGCCGGTGACGAAGTGCGCCAGGGCCAGTTACTGGTGGAGATCGACCCGTCCACGCAACAGGCCAAGCTTGATGCCGGACGTTACTCGATCGAGAACCTCAAGGCCCAGCTGGCCGAACAGCGTGCGCAATATCAGCTTGCCCAGCAGCAGTACCAGCGTCAGCAGGGCCTGGCCGCCGCCGGCGCCACCCGCCAGGAAGACCTGCAGACGGCGCAGGCGCAACTGAAAGTGACCCAGGCCCGCATCGACATGTACCTGGCGCAGATCCGCCAGGCCCAGGCCAGCCTGCGCAGCGACGAGGCAGAACTGGGCTACACGCGCATCTACGCGCCCATGAGCGGCACCGTGGTGGCGGTGGATGCCCGCGAAGGCCAGACCCTCAATGCCCAGCAGCAGACCCCGCTGATCCTGCGGATCGCCAAGCTCTCGCCGATGACCGTCTGGGCCCAGGTGTCCGAAGCCGACATCGGCAAGGTCAAGCCGGGCATGACCGCCTACTTCAACACCCTGGCCGGCGGCAAGCGCCGCTGGACCAGCACCGTGCGCCAGATCCTGCCGGTACCGCCCAAGCCGCTGGACCAGACCAGCCAGGGCGGTGGCAGCCCGGCCAGCGCGACTGCCGGCACCACCGGCAGCAAGGTGGTGCAGTACACCGTGCTGCTGGACGTGGACAACCCCGACGGCGCCCTGATGGCAGAGATGACCACCCAGGTGTTCTTCGTCGCCGGACAAGCCAGCCAGGTGCTCAGCGTGCCCCTGGCCGCGCTGGACGACACCCCCGTTGACGGCCTGCGCCAGGCCCAGGTGCTGAACAGCAAGGGCCAGATCGAGGCCCGCCAGGTGCGCACCGGCTTGAGCGACCGCCTGCGGGTGCAGATTCTCGAAGGCCTGAACGAAGGCGAGCGCCTGGTCATCGGCCTGCCTGCCGCCAGTGGGGGTTGAGATGGCCACGCCCCTGATCGAGCTGTGCGACATCCGCAAGGTCTACGGCGGTGTCGATTCGCCCAGGGTCGAGGTGTTGCGCGGCATCAGCCTGAGCATCCACCCCGGCGAGTTCGTCGCCATCGTCGGCGCCTCGGGCTCCGGTAAATCGACCTTGATGAACATCCTCGGCTGCCTCGACCGTCCCACCTCGGGCAGCTACCGCTTCGCAGGCCGGGACGTGGCCGAACTGGACAGCGACGAGCTGGCCTGGCTGCGTCGCGAAGCCTTCGGCTTTGTGTTCCAGGGCTATCACCTGATCCCTTCGGGCTCGGCCCAGGAGAACGTCGAAATGCCGGCCATCTACGCCGGCACCCCGCCCGCCGAGCGCCATGCCCGCGCCCACGCCCTGCTCGAGCGCCTGGGCCTGGCCAGCCGTACCGGCAACCGCCCGCACCAGTTGTCCGGCGGCCAGCAACAACGGGTATCGATCGCCCGCGCGCTGATGAATGGCGGGCACATCATCCTCGCCGACGAGCCCACCGGCGCCCTCGACAGCCACAGCGGCGCCGAGGTGATGGCCCTGCTCGACGAACTGGCCAGCCAGGGCCATGTGATCATCCTCATCACCCACGACCGCGAAGTCGCGGCCCGCGCCCAGCGGATCATCGAAGTGCGCGACGGCGAAGTGGTCAGCGACTCGCCCAGCCAGCCGTCGGCCGACATCCCCCGGCAGTTGCAGGCCGACGACCTGCGCCAGCGCCTGGACCGCGGCGCCACCCAGCGCGGCGCCTGGAAAGGCGAGCTGGTCGAGTCCCTGCAGGCTGCCTGGCGGGTGATGTGGATCAATCGCTTCCGTACCGCGCTGACCCTGCTCGGCATCATCATCGGGGTCGCCTCGGTGGTGGTCATGCTCGCGGTCGGCGAAGGCAGCAAGCGCCAGGTCATGGCACAGATGGCGGCATTCGGCTCGAACATCCTCTACCTTAACGGCAAGCACTCTTCCGAGGAACTGATGGGCATCGTCACCCTCGACGATGTCAACGCTGTCGGCGAACTGCCCCAGGTCAAACGGGTCATGCCGGTGATCGGCGACAAGCTCATGGTGCGCCACGGCAACAAGGGCGAGCAGTTCTACGTTGGCGGCAACAACACCTGGTTCCCCGAGATCTTCAACTGGCCCGTGGTCGAGGGCAGCTTCTACAGCGAGGCCGACGAAGCCAACGGCGCCGCCGTGGCGGTGATCGGGCAGAAGGTGCGTGACAAGATGTTCGGCCCGGGCAGCAATCCGCTCGGGCAGTACCTGCTGATCGGCAACGTGCCGTTCCAGGTGATCGGTGTGCTCCAGGGCAAAGGCGCCAGCTCTGGCAGCGAGGACAGCGACGAGCGCGTGGTGGTGCCCTACTCCGCCGCCTCCATCCGCCTGTTCGGCAGCCGCGACCCGGAATACGTCACCATCGCCGCCCTGGACTCCAGCCGGGTGAAGGAGACCGAGCAGGCGATCGAGCGCCTGATGCTGCAGCGTCACCAGGGCAAGCATGACTTCGTCCTGACCAACGACGCCGCATTGATCCAGGCCGAGGCCCGCACGCAGAACAGCCTGTCGCTGATGCTCGGTGCGATTGCCGCGATCTCCCTGCTGGTCGGCGGCATCGGCGTGATGAACATCATGCTCATGACCGTGCGCGAACGCACCCGCGAGATCGGCATCCGCATGGCCACCGGCGCGCGCCAGCGCGACATCCTGCGCCAGTTCCTCACCGAGGCGGTGATGCTGTCGATGGTCGGCGGCGTGACCGGCATCGCCCTGGCCCTGGCCATCGGCGGCAGCCTGTTGCTGGCCGACATCGCCGTGGCCTTCGCCCTGCCCGCCATCCTCGGCGCCTTTGCCTGCGCCGTGATCACCGGCGTGGTGTTCGGTTTCATGCCGGCCCGCAAGGCCGCCCGCCTCGACCCGGTCAAGGCCCTTACCAGCGAATAACCCATGACGATCCCCTGCCGTATCAGCTTGCTGGCCCTGAGCCTTGGCCTGGCCGCCTGCAGCACCCCACCGCCGCCTGCGGCGAACATCGACGCCCCGCCGGCCTGGCAAGGGCCGACCAGCGCCAAGCAGGCCCTGCCGGACAACCAGTGGTGGCGCGCCTTTGCCAGCCTGGAACTGGACCAGTTGATCGAGCGCGCGCGCTCGAACAGCCACGACCTGGCGGCAGCCGCGGCGCGGGTGCGCAAGGCCCAGGCCATCGCAGTGATCGCCGGGGCGCCATTACTCCCAGAAGTACAGCTCGGCCTGGATGGCAGCCGGCAGCGCCTGTTGCGCGGTGAAGGCAACAGCCAGCTCGACGCCAGCAGCAGCGAGCGCACCAGCACCTCATTCGGCACCCGCCTGAGCGCCAGCTACGAGATCGATTTCTGGGGCGGCCTGCGCGCCACCCGCGACAGCGCGCTGCGCAGCCTGGATGCCAGCCGTTTCGATCGCCAGACAGTCGAGCTGACCCTGGTCAGCGCCGTGGCCGACAGCTACCTGCAAGGCCTGGCACTCGACGAGCAACTGCGCATCGCCCGGCTCAACCTGGACAATGCCCGCGACGTGCTGGGCCTGGTCGAAGCCCGCGAACGTTCAGGCTCGGCCACCCGCCTGGAACTGGCCCAGCAGCGCAGCCTGGTCGCTGCCCAGGAACGCCAGCTACCGTTGCTCGAACAGCGTCGCCAGGACAACCGCATCGTCCTCGCCACCCTGCTGGGCGACCCGGTGCAGGCCCTGCCCGACAATCGCGAAATGATCAGCAACGTACAGTGGCCCAGCATCGGCAGCGGCGTGCCCAGCGAACTGCTCGGCCGGCGGCCGGACATCGCCGCCGCCGAGGCGCGCCTGGCGGCGGCCAGCGCCAACATCCAGGTGGCCCGGGCGGCCATGCTGCCTCGCCTGATACTCGGCGCGAACCTGGGCAGCGGTGCGCGCACCCTGCCCAATGTCTTCGACAGCCCCTACTACACCCTGACTGCCGGCCTCGCCGCGCCGATCTTCAACAACGGCCGACTCAGCGCCGCACGGGACCAGGCCAGCGCCGAACAGGAGGAATTGCTGGAGCTGTACCGCGGCAGCATCCTGGCGGGCTTCGCGGACGTGGAGAAAGCCTTGAACGCCATCGCCGGTGTTGAACGCCAGCGCCGCTGGCAGGACCAGGAGGTGGAGCAGGCGCGCATCGCCTTCGACTTGGCCCAGCAACGTTACGCCGCTGGCGCCGAAACCCTGCTGACGGTGCTCGAGACCCAGCGCACGCTGTATCTGGCCCAGGACCAGCAGGCGCAGCTGCGCCTGGAGCAGTTGCAAGGCAGCGTGGCGCTGTACAAGGCATTGGGTGGGGGCTGGCAGACGCCGGTCAAGCTGTAGGGCACGCGACAAGTCCCTGCAGGCGCGGATTTGCCCGCGCCTGCAGGGGCATGGGGTGTATCAGGGCACGATGTTCTTCAGTGACAGGTGGCGGGCGTACCAGGGGCGTTGAGGTACCTTGCGCAGCAGGCTATCCAGCTTTTCTTCGTCACCGAAAGTGATACGCAGGGCCAGCTTCATGGTCTCCACGTCCATCTCCACCGACTTGCCCAGGCGCATGCCTGGCTGCGTGCTGCAGCCATGGGTGTCCGGACCCAGCCACGGGTCGCCGGCTTCGACCCACCGGCCTGGGGCGAACCAGGGCACGCCATTGACCTCCAGGCGCCGTACCTGGCCGGGGTGATAGCGTTCATGGGCACGGAACCAGTCATCGATACGGTCATCGATCCAGCCATGGAACCCCCAGAACACCGGGTGCACATGGGATGAGAACGGATCACCGAGGAAGTCGTTCTCGGGCTCGAACCAGCGCGCGGCGAAATCCGCCTGGTCACGGGCGAACGGCACCGGCGCGCCATTGTTCGGATCACGCGGCACCGACGCCCAGCACATGTGCAGCCAGTCGTGCAGGTTCATCTCCAGTTCCGAACCGAAGGCCCCCAGGGTCAGTTTCGACAGGTACAACGGGTCCTGGTACTGCGACTCCCACACCTGGAAGTTGCTGCAATAGGTTTCGCCGGCCTTGATCGCCCCGACCCACTGGCCATAGGCCTCGTCGCCCGGCGCCTGCCAGGTCGGCGGTACGCAGTAGCCATCGTGGTTGTCGAAATAGCGGGCAAAGCCTACGCGGTCGAACTCGACGCTCGGCTGTGGCAGCGGGAAGCGCTGCCAGGAAGGCAGGTCCTGCAGGGTGCGCGCATACATCAGCATGTGCCGGTGCATGAACAGGAAATCGATACCCGAGCCATTGCGGTGCTTGCGCGGGCCACGGGCATCACGCTCGCGGCCCCTAGGCCCCGGCTGCCAGCCAAGGCCACGCAGGGCGTCCTGCTTTTTCTCCGGCAGCTTGTGCCACTTGTCGCGGGTGGCGTGCCAGAGCTGGTGGAACAGACGATGCTCAGCGCCGACCACCCATGCCAGCATCTCGGGGGTGTAAGGCAGGCGCTCACGGGCCTCGGGGAACAACCGCTTGACTGCGACGAAGCGGCTGTCGGGCACCGGCAGGGTCAGCGGCCGGTCCAGACGCTGCACACGGCCGGTCAGCGTACCGCTGCCGGCATTGGCGAACTCGGCCCAGACTTCGTCCAGACTGGCCACGCACTCATAGCCCGGCCCGCCATGCTGGTTGACCAGGCGCCAGCGCACCTGCGCGCTGCTGGCGCCGACCAGGTCGCCCAGCACCCGGTAGGCCGGCTCGCCAGCTCCACGCAAGCGCTCGCCGGTATCGACAAAACCGCGCAGGCCGCGCCCCTTGGTGGCGACATCGAGGAACATCTCGACACCTTGCTGGGGCAGCCCATCCAGGCCGCGTTCGGCACCCTCGAAGCGGATTTCCCAGACGCCGCGCAGTTGGTCCGCGAGCATCTGGCCTGCGTAGTCGGCCAGCTCGACGCTGGCTTCCCCAGGCGTGACGATGTCGTCCTCGGGGTCATGGGTCAGTTGCTTGTGCGCGTAATAGGCCGCCGTGCCTGTGGCGCCCGCCACAGCCAGGCCGGCGATGAATCCTCGTCGGGAAATTGTCATTGCGCCTCAATCCGTCTTCGCGTGCCGCGACTGCTATCCAAGCTAGAACGTAGGCGGGCCAGGGAAATTTAGGCACGGCACACCCCGGCTAATTAACCGCGCAGTGCGCTCGTCTGATGGGTATCTCCCGCTGACAGAGGCATGCCCATGACCTCCCCGCTTGCCCGCCTGGCACCTGCTGCCCAGGCCACGCCCTACCGGCTCTTCGACCTCGACCTCAAGACCATCGAAACCCTGAGCCCCTCACTGACGCGCTTCGTCTTCACCGGCGAGGACGTCGCGCAGATGACCACCCTGGCCCCCGACCAGCGTGTGAAGTTGCTGTTTCCGACGCCAGCCGGCGCGCCACCCAACCTGCCCAAGCACGCGCAATGGCAGCAGGCGCGGCGCGAACTGCCGGCGCAAGACATGCCGCCCATGCGCACCTACACCATCCGCGCCCTGCGCCGCGAGGCGCTAGAGGTGGATGTGGACTTTGTCCTGCACGGCGTCAATGGCCCCGCCTCGGCCTGGGCCACCCATGCCCGCATCGGCGACCGCCTGCAGATGGTCGCCCCCAACCTGGCATATGCCGACGACCCCGGCGGCTATGAATGGAAACCGCCACGCAGCGCACGGCGCATTCTGCTGGTCGGCGACGAAACCGCCCTGCCGGCGATTGCCGGCATCCTCGAACAGCTGGCCGCGACCGCGCCGGAGCTGCCAGTCGAAGCGTTCATCGAAGTGCCGTTGGAAGCCGACTGTCTCGACCTGCGCCAGAGCCCGGCCACCCGCCTGCACTGGCTGCCACGCGATCTGCTGCGCAGTGAGCACGGCCAAGGCATGCAGCACGCCGTGCGCGAGCTGGCCAGCCTGCCGGCGCCGCGTGGCGCTTCGACGGTCGAGCTGGAAGACGTGGATATCGACGAAAGCATCCTGTGGGAACAGGCCTGCGGCGAACACGGCGACTTCCATGCCTGGATCGCCGGGGAATCGGGGACTGTCATGGATATCCGCCGCTACCTGATCAAGGAGCGCGGACTGCCGCGAGAAAGCTTGACCCTGATGGGCTACTGGCGCGCCGGGCGCGTGTTCGACTGAGGCACAGGCAGGGGCGCCTTGCGCCCCATCGCCGGCAATGGACGAAGGGGCTGAACGCAGCCCCGGAACATCAACCGGCCTTGACCGCCGCCGCGACGGCTTCGGCAAATCTCGCCGCCACTTCATCGATCTGCTCGGCGCTGATGATCAACGGCGGCAGGAAGCGCACCACAGCACCATGGCGGCCGCCCAACTCGAGGACCAGGCCGCGGCGCAGGCACTCGCGCTGCACCCTCGGCGCCAGGCTGCGGCATGCTGGCGGATGCCCCTGCGCGTCGCGCTTGCCTGCCGGGTCCACCAGCTCCACGCCCAGCATCAGGCCACGGCCACGAATGTCGCCGAGCTGCGGATAGTCCTGCTGCAACCGGTGCAGGTGCCCGCGCAGGCGCTGGCCCATGGCCTCGGCGTGCTCGCACAGGCGGTGCTCGACCAGGTACTTCATCACCGCAGAGCCCGCCGCCATCGCCATCTGATTGCCACGGAAGGTGCCGGCATGGGCGCCCGGCGACCACTGGTCGAGCCAGTCGCGGTAGACCATCACCGCCAGCGGCAGGCTGCCGCCAATGGCCTTGGACAGGGTGACCACGTCAGGCACGATGCCGGCGTGCTCGAAGGCGAACATCTTGCCGGTGCGGGCGAAGCCGCTCTGGATCTCGTCGACGATCAGCGCCACCCCGGCCTGCTCGGTGATTCGGCGCAGCCCGCGCAACCACTCGATATCGGCAGGAATCACACCGCCCTCGCCCTGCACCACCTCGACGATCACCGCCGCCGGCAGCGCCACCCCGGCTTCGGGGTCGTTCAGCAGGTTTTCCAGGTAGTGCAGGTTGGCGCGCACGCCCGCCTCGCCACCCAGGCCGAACGGGCAGCGGTAGTCATAGGGGTAAGGCAGGAACTGCACGCCATTGTTCAGCAGCGCGCCAAGTGGCTTTTTCGGCCCCAGGCTGCCCATCAGGCTCAGGGCGCCCTGGGTCATGCCATGGTAGGCGCCCTGGAACGCCAGCACGGTGCTGCGCCCGGTCACGGTACGCACCAGCTTGAGCGCGGCCTCCACCGCATCGGTGCCGGTCGGGCCGCAGAACTGGATCTTGGCTTCGCCGCGCAGGCCCTCGGGCAACAGACCGAACAAGTCCTGGACGAACTGGTCCTTGACCGGCGTGGTCAGGTCCAGGGTATGCAGTGGCAGCTCGTCAGCCAGCACGCGCTGGATGGCGTCGATCACCACCGGATGGTTGTGACCCAGGGCCAGCGTGCCGGCACCGGCCAGGCAGTCGATGAACTGGCGGCCCTCGACGTCCTCGACGTACAGGCCACGGGCGCGCTTGAGCGCCAGCGGGATGCGCCGCGGGTAGCTGCGGGCGTTGGACTCCTGCTGTTGCTGGCGCAGCAGCAGGGGTGAGTCCTCGAATTCGTACAGCGGGCGCGGCGCGGTGGCCGGCAGCACCTGGGCAAGGCTGGAAGCGGTCGACATCGGAAAATCCCTCGCAAGCAAGCGAATGTGCCCGCCACGCGCCCTGTAACCGGATGTGTGTCGGGTTCTTATCGCTTGAAAAACGCTTCAGCGAGGTGCGGATTTAGCGGTTGCCGTCGGATTTGTTGAGGATCTGCGGCCTCCGTCGCGGGGCAAGCCCGCTCACACGCCATATTGCGTGAGAGCGGGCTTGCCCCGCGATAGGTATGAACTCAACTCCCTGAGCGTGCCGGCACCTGCAGGCGCACCCGCAAGCCATCGGCCTGGCTGTCGAAACGCAGGCTGCCGGCACAGCGCTGGACGATGGCCTGGACGATCGCCAGCCCCAGGCCGCAACCGCCGCTCTGGCCGTTGCGCCAGAAACGCTCGGTCAGGTGTTCGAGATCTGCTGGCGCGATACCTGGACCATGGTCGCGCACGAGGAAATCCACCTGGCCGTCCTGCGCCTGCACATCCAGCTCCACGGCGGCATCGCCGCCATGGCGCAGGGCGTTATCCAGCAGGTTACGCAGCGCCGCCACCGCCAGCGGTGCCGGCATGCTCAGGTAGACCTTGGCCGCCTCCACGGGCAGATGCAGGTGAATGCGCCGGTTATCGCCACCGCCGGCATCCTCGATGGCCTGCCGGGCAACCTGGGCGGCACTGCACTGCACACCGTCATCGAACGACAGGCTGCCCTCGACCCGCGCCAGCATCAGCAACTGCTCCAGCGTGCGGTGCATGCGGTCGGTACCCTGCTCGGCGTGCTCCAGGGCCTGTTCGCGCACCGCGCCGTCAGTCATGCGCGCCACCTGCAGGTGGGTCTTGATCGCGGTCAACGGGCTGCGCAGTTCGTGGGCGGCGTCGTCGGTCAGGCGGCGTTCACGCTCGAGGGTCTGGGCGATGCGCAGGAACAGCTGGTTCTGGGTATCGAGCAACGGTTGCAGCTCGCTGGGCAAACCGGCCACCTGCAAGGGTTCGACGCTGTCGGCGCGGCGCCTGCGCAAGGCATCGCGCATCCGATTGAGCGGTTCCAGGCCTTTGCCCAGGCCGATCCACAACAACCCCAGGCTGCCCAGCAGGGCCATCAGCACCGGTGCCGAGGCCGCCAGCAGGATTGACTGGTTCAGCGCCTCGCGCTCCTGGTGACGGTCGGCGGTGGTGATACGCACGTCGCCATGGTTGTAGGTGAAGGTACGCCATGAGGCGCCATCGATGGTCTGATCACGGAACCCGCTGCGCTCGTCGTCCATGGCGCCATCGTGCTTGTGGTTGCTGGCGAGGATCTCGCCGCGCAACGAGCTGACCTGGCAAGCCATGCCATCCGGCACGCTGAACTGGTCGGCGGAAAAATGCGCGTCCTGGCCCTTGACGGTCAACGGCTGCGGCAACTGGTCGATCAGCCCCGCGACCATGCGTGCCGAGGCCACCAGCCGCTGGTCGAGGGAGAACATCATCTGCTGGCGCAGGTCACGCAGCATCCACGCTGCCGCCAGCACCCAGATGACGATGAACACGCTGCCGAGGATCAGCGACAGCCGTACCCGCAGGCTCATGATGCGGCCGCCTCCGGCGCCTGGGCCGGGCCTAGGCGGTAACCCAGGCCGCGCACGGTCTCGACGATGCTGTTGCCCAGCTTGCGCCGCAGGTGGTGGATATGCACGTTCAGCGCATTGCTCTCGACTTCGTCGCCAAAGCCATAGACGCAGTCCTTGAGCTGCTCGCTGGAGAGCACGCGCCCCGGGTTCTGCAGCAACGCCTGGAGCAGCGCCTGCTCGCGCCGCGACAGGTCCAGTGGCCGGCCAGCCAGGGTCGCCTCGCAACTGCTGGGGTCGTAGCGCAGCGGACCATGCTCGATCACGTTCACCGCCCGCCCGGCCACCCGGCGCAGCAGGGTATGCAAGCGGGCGGCCAGTTCGCGCAAGTCGAAGGGTTTGAGCAGGTAGTCGTCGGCGCCGGCCTGCAGGCCATCGACCCGGTCGGAGACCGCGTCACGGGCGGTGAGCACCAGGACCGGCAGGATCTCGCCCTGCTGGCGCAGACGGCGCAGCAGTTTCAGGCCGTCTTCGTCGGGCAGGCCCAGGTCAAGGATCATCACGTCGAACTTGGCGGTCTGCAGCATCTGCCGTGCCTGCGAGGCGCTGGCCACCCGGTCCACGGTCAGGCCTTGGGCCGAGAGGCCGGCGCAGATGCCGCTGGCGATCAAGTCGTCGTCCTCGCAGAGCAGAACGTGCATGGGGGAGCTCCAGGGTAGGGAAGATGACATTGCACAGGTTCATCATTAAGAGGGGATTATGAACCGATTTGGCGACGTTCGTCGGGCTGATAGCATCAGGCTCTGCAACGCTAGCTGCCAGTCCTAGGACCAGCTTAACCTTCAGTTAATAACCCAAGGCCAGCATGGCCTCCTTCAAAGTTCTGCCAAGGCGTCGACATGCGTGTTCTCCTGCTTTTCCTGACATTCCTGCTCGCCGGCCCCCTACAGGCCAACCCGTTCGCGGTCAAACCGGACTTCCTGCCGGTGAACGAAGCCTTCGTGCTGACTCACGACCGCCTGGAAAACGGCCAGACGCGCCTGCATTTCCAAATCAAGGACGGCTACTACCTTTACCAGAAACGCCTGAAGTTCGACGGCCTGCCATCCGAGCAGCACCCGCCCCTGCCCCAGGCCGAAAACCACCACGACGAGTTCTTCGGTGACAGCGCGGTCTACCGCACCGAACTCGAGCTGCTGCTGCCGGCCAACGCCAGCGGTGAACTGCGCCTGGGCTGGCAAGGCTGCGCGGACGCAGGGCTATGCTATCCGCCGCAGACCACGCCGATCGCCCTTGGCGGGGCGGCTGCGGCAACACCGGCTGCCGACCAGGCCAGCGACCAGGCCCTTGCCGGCACCTTGCAGCAAGACAGCCTGGCCTGGAGCCTGCTGGCCTTCTTCGGCCTGGGCCTGCTACTGGCCTTCACCCCCTGCTCGCTGCCGATGCTGCCGATCCTCGCCGGGCTGGTCCTGGGCAATGGTGCCAGCGCCCGGCGCGGCTGGTGGCTGGCCGGCGTCTATGTGCTGAGCATGGCCCTGGTGTACGCCGCACTCGGCGTGATCGCCGCGCTGCTGGGCGCCAGCCTGCAGGCCTGGCTGCAACAACCCTGGCTGCTGGGCAGCCTGGCGGGCCTGTTCGTACTACTCGCCCTGCCCATGTTCGGCGCTTTCGAACTGCAACTGCCCGCCGCCCTGCGCGACCGCCTGGATCGCGCCGGGCAAGGCACCCGTGGCGGCAACCTGTATGGCGCGGCGCTGCTGGGCGCCCTGTCGGGCTTGCTGCTGGGCCCCTGCATGACCGCGCCACTGGCCGGCGCGCTGCTGTTCATCGCCCAGAGCGGCGACGTGCTGCAAGGGGCGCTGGTATTGTTTGCCCTCGGCCTGGGCATGGGCGTCCCGCTGTTGCTGCTGGTCACCCTGGGCAATCGCTACCTGCCACGCCCGGGCGCCTGGATGAACCTGGTCAAGGGCCTGTTCGGCTTCGTGTTCCTGGCCATGGCCCTGTACACCGTGCGCGGCCTGCTGGCGGAAACGCTGGTACTGGCCCTGGCCGGCGCCTGGTTGATCGCCCTGGGCTGGGCCGCCTGGCCTGCCTTGCAGCGCCTGCCCGCCTTGCGTGCAATCCCCCTCTTGGGGGCGCTGTGGGGTGGCCTGTTGCTGGTGGGCGCCGCAGCCGGTGGCAATGATGTGTGGCAGCCTTTGCAGCCTTTTGCCGGCAAGAGCACGGCCACGGCCCCCGCCAGCGGCCACGACGCCTTTGTCACCGTCAGCGCACCGGCCGAGCTGCAACGTGAACTCGATGCCGCCAAGGCACGTGGACAGTGGGTACTGGTGGACTACTACGCCGACTGGTGCGTGTCGTGCAAAGTCATGGAGAAACAGGTGTTCGCCCGTGCCGATGTCCAGACCAGTCTTGACGGCGTACACCTGCTGCGCCTGGATGTGACCGCCGACTCCCCGGCCAGCCGCGAGTTGCTGCAACGCTACCAGGTGCCGGGCCCGCCCAGCCTGATCTGGGTCGGCCCGGAGGGCGACGAGCGCCGCGCCCGCCGTATCACCGGTGAAATCGACGCCGCCGGATTACTCCAGCACTGGGCCCAGACCAGGAGCCAAGGCTGATGCTCACCATCACCCTCGGGCCGCTGACCATGGCCCTCAACCACCTGCTGCTGCTTGCCGCGCTGGGCATCGCCAGCCTGGTCGGCTGGCGGGTCGCCAGGCGCGGAGGCGAAAACCCGGAGTCGGCGCTGTTCAACCTGTTCCTGCTGGGCTTGCTGTTCGCCCGCCTGGGTTTCGTCCTCGCCTACTGGCCGATGTACCGTGACGACCTGCTGCAAATAATCGATATCCGCGACGGCGGCTTCCTGCTCTGGGGTGGGCTGCTGGGCATCGTGCTCGGCACCCTGTGGCAAGGCTGGCGCCGCCCGGGCCTGCGCCGCCCGCTGGGCTGGGCGCTGTTCAGCGGCGCCCTGTTCTGGGGGCTGGCCAGCCTGGCCAGCCATCTCTACAGCAAGGGCACCGAACTGCCCGACATGAGCCTGCGCGACAGCCGCGGCCAGGCGGTGGCCCTGCACGACTACCGCGGCCGCCCACTGGTCATCAACATCTGGGCTACCTGGTGCCCGCCCTGCCGCCGCGAGATGCCGGTGCTGCAACAGGCCGAGGACGACTACCCCCACGTGACCTTCCTGTTCGTCAACCAGGGGGAAACCCCCGAGAACGTCAGCACCTTCATGGCCACCACCGGCCTGACCCTCTCCAACGTGCTGTTCGACGGCACCGGCGAGCTGGCCCGCAAGGTCGGCTCCATGGCCCTGCCCACCACCCTGTTCTACAACGCCGAAGGGCGGCTGGTCGGCAGCCACCTGGGCGAACTGTCGCGCGCCAGCCTGCGCCACGCCCTGGAACCCTTCGAACGCGCCGATGCGCCCGCCCCACAAGGAAACTGACATGCGATTGAATGCGCTGCTGCCCCTGACCCTCGCCCTGCTCGCCACACCCACGCTGCAAGCCGAGGAACTGCCCAAGGCGATCCAGCAACTGCAGGCCAAGGGCGCCGTGATCAAGGGTAGTTTCGATGCCCCCGACGGCATGCGCGGCTATGCCGCCGAGTACCACAACAACGGTATTGCCCTGTACCTCACCCCCGACGGCAAGCACGTCTTGGTGGGCAGCCTGTTCGACGAGCAAGGCAAGGACCTCAGCGCCGAGCCGCTGGAAAAACTGGTGTACGCACCGATGAGCAAGGCAGTGTGGGCGAAGATGGAAAAGACCGCCTGGATCCAGGACGGCAAGGTCGACGCGCCGCGTACCGTCTACCTGTTCAGCGACCCCAACTGCCCCTACTGCAACATGTTCTGGCAACAGGCCCGGCCTTGGGTCGAATCGGGCAAGGTGCAGCTGCGCCACATCATGGTCGGCATCATCCGCGAGGACAGCCCGGGCAAGTCCGCTGCGCTGCTCGCGGCCAAGGACCCGGCCAAGACCTTGCACGAACACGAGAAGGCCGGCAAGGCCAGCACGCTCAAGGCGTTGGACAAGGTGCCGGAGGCGATACAGATGAAGCTCGAGGCGAACCTGGCGTTGATGGAGGAACTGGGCCTGGCGGCAACCCCGGCGATCTTCTATCAGGACGAGCAGGGGCAATTGCAGAGCCAGCAAGGCGCGCCACGGCCGGAGATGCTCGGGAAGATCCTCGGCAAACGCTGAAAACCATCGCGGGGCAAGGCGCACCGCTGCTCCCATGTGGGAGCGGCGGTGCGCCTTGCCCCGCGACGACCTTTACAACGCCTCCAACTCCGCCATCAGGTCGCTCAACCGATCGACCTTGGCGTCATCCAGCGCGCTGTCCTGCAGCCCGCGCACATAGTCCGCCAGCTCTTCCACCGTGCTGCACTCGAACATTGCCCGCAACGGCACGTTCAACTGCAGGGCCTTCTGCACCCGCGAGGCGATCTGCGTTGCCAGCAGCGAATGCCCGCCCAGCTCGAAGAAGTTGTCGCGCACACCCACCCGCTCGGCCTTGAGCACATCGGCCCAGATCCCGGCGAGCGTCTCTTCAAGCTCGTTGCGCGGTGCCAGGTAGGCCTGGCTGTGCTGGCCACCGATATCGATGACCGGCAGCGCCTTGCGGTCAAGCTTGCCGTTGGCGTTGTGCGGCAGGCTGTCGAACCAGCCCCAGTGCAGCGGCACCATGTACTCCGGCAACTCGCCGCGCAGGCGCTGCTTGAGCTGGTCGAGCAGCGCGGCGTCGGCACTGACGCCCTGGTGCGCCACCAGGTAGCCGACCAGGTGCTTGCCGTTGACGCCCTCCTGCACGCCCACCGCGGCATCACGCAGCTCTGGCTGTTCGTGCAGGCGCGCCTCGATCTCGCCCAGCTCGATGCGGTAGCCACGGATCTTCACCTGATGGTCGATGCGCCCGACGTATTCCAGCACGCCATCCGGACGGCGCCGGGCCAGGTCGCCGGTGCGGTACAGGCGCTCACCAGGCGCACCGTACGGATGCGGTATGAAGGCCTGGGCGGTGCGCAGCGGATCGCCGACATAGCCACGGCCCACACCAGTACCGGCGACGCACAGCTCACCCACCGCGCCCAGCGGCACCAGGGTCTGGTCTTCGCCGAGCAGGTACAGGCGGTTGTTGTCGGTCGGTGTGCCGATCGGCAGGTAGCTACCCTGGGTCGAGGCGGCATCGACGCGGAAGAACGCCACGTCGTCCGAGCACTCCGCCGGGCCGTAGGCGTTGACCAGGCCGATGGCCGGGTAGCGCTGCAACCACTGGGCCGCGAGCTCGGGCGGCATGGCCTCGCCGGTCGGCAGCATCCAGCGCAGCCCATCGAGCGCCTGGCGATCGTTGGCCAGCATGCCCTGGATCAACGACGGCACACTCTCCAGCACGGTGATGCCGGTGGCCTGCACATGGCTCAGCAGGCCTTGCGGATCATGGGCGATGGCGTTCGGCACGATCTCCACGCGGGCCCCGAACAGCGGTGCGGCGAGGAACTGCCAGACCGAGATGTCGAAGCTCTGCGAGGCGGTCTGGGCAATCACGTCCTGCTCGTCCAGGGCCAGGTACGGCACCTTGCTCAGCTGGTTGTTGAGCATGCCGCGCTGCTCGACCATCACGCCCTTGGGCAGGCCGGTGGAGCCGGAGGTGTAGATCACGTAGGCAAGGTTGTCCGGCGCGCTGTGGATGCCAAGGTTGTGGCTGGCCACGTTGCTTGCCTGCACGTCTTCCCAGACCAGCAGCTTTGGCCGCGCCGCGCCCGCCACTTCATCGAGCAGCTGGCGCGCCTGCTCGGCGCAGGCCGCGCTGCACACCAGCACCGGCGTGCGGCTCAGCTCGACGATGCGTTGCAGGCGCGCCGCCGGCAGGCCCGGGTCCAGCGGCAGGTAGCCGGCGCCGGCCTTGAAGCTGCCGACGATCATGCCCAGCAGCGCCAGGCCGCGCTCGGCCAGCAGCGCCACCGGTTGGTCGATGGCCACGCCGGCCGCGACCAGGGCATGACCCAGCCGGTTGGCCGCCACGTTCAGGCCCGCATAGTCGTAAGCGGCCGCCTCGCAGCGGGCGACGGTGCGCTGCGGATGCGCGGCCACCCGCGCCTCGAACAGCTCGACGTAGCTCTGCTCCAGCGCATAGGCATGCTCGGTACGGTTGCAGTCCTCGAGCAGGAAGCGTTGTTCGTCGGCCCCCAGCAGCGGCAGCTCGCCGACCTCGCCGTCGAAGCCCTCGACCAGCGCCAGCAGCAGGCGCTTGAATTCGGCGAGCAGGCGCTCGACGGTCGGGTAGTCGAAGTAGCGCTGGTCGAACGACAGGTGCAGGCCCAGGTCATCGCCCGGGTAGCACACCGCGGTCAGCGGGAAGTTGGTGTGGGTCCGGCCCGAGTCGGAGCTGGCGTCCAGGTGCTGGGCGTGGTCGAGCACCGCCGTTTCCACCGGGGCGTTCTCGAACACGAACAGGCTGTCGAACAACGGCTGGCCCTTGGGCAGTTCGCTGCATTCCTGGATCGCCACCAGCGGCAGGTACTCGTACTCACGCAACTGCATGTTGCGATCGAGCAAGCCTTGCAGCCACTGGCGCACGCTGCTGCGCTCGCCCGGCTGCGGCAACTGCACGCGCAGGGCGATGCTGTTGATGAACAGGCCGACCGTGCGCTGCATCTGCGGCAGGCTCACCGGACGCCCGGCCACGGTGACGCCGAACACCACGTCGCGCTCGCCGCTGTAACGGGCCAGGGTCAGCGCCCAGGCCGCCTGGGCGAAGGTGTTGACCGTCAGTTGGTGGGCCTGGGCCAGATCACGCAGGCGGGCGCCCTCGCTCACTTGCAGGCGGGTGTAGCAGTCACCCACGACCATGCCGTCTCCGGCGTGGTCATGGCGCAGCGGACGGTCGCTGGGGATCGCCGTGGCGCGCTCGAAGCCGGCCAGGTTGGCCTGCCACCACTGGCGCGCCTCGTCGAGGTCCTGGCGCTGCAGCCAGCCGATGTAGTCGCGGTAGCGCGGCGGCACCGGCAACTGGGCCTGGCGCCCTTCGCCCAGGGCCTGGTAGATCTCGAAGAAGTCGTTCATCAGCAGCGAGCGGCACCAGGCATCGATGAGGATGTGGTGGTTGCTCATCATGAACCAGTAACGCGCATCGTCCACACGTACCAGGCGCAGGTGGAACGGTGCTTCGCGCAGCAGCTCGAAGCCGGCCTCGCGCTCCTCCTTGTGCAACGCTTGCAGGCGCGCTTCCTGGGTGTGCTCGTCGAGGCCGCGCCAGTCCTGATAGTCCACCGCGGTCTTGCCGGGTTTGTGGATGATCTGCAGCATCGCTTCGCCGGCGTTCCAGCTGAACGAGGCGCGCAACGCCTCATGCCGCGCCACCACCGCCTGCCAGGCCTGGGCGAAGCGCTTGGGGTCGAGGGCGCTGTTGATGCGGTAGCGGTCCTGCATGTAGTAGATGCCGGTGCCCGGCTCGAGCAGGGTGTGCAGCAGCAGGCCTTCCTGCATCGGCGTCAGCGGGTAGACGTCCTCGATCTCGGCGGCCGGGATCGGCAGCGCGTCGATCTGCTCCTGGGTCAGTTGCGCCAGCGGGAAGTCCGAGGGGGTGAAGCTGCCATTGCCGTCCGCCAGGCAGTGGGCGACCAGGGCCAGCAGCTCCTGGCGATAGGCCTCGGCCAAGCGGGCGATGGTCGCCTCGTCATAGCGCTCGGCACTGAAGCTCCAGCGCAGTTGCAGCGCGCCGCCGTAGACCTGGCCATCGACGCTCAGCCAGTTCGGCAGCGGCGCATCCAGGTCATGGGCCAGGCCCGCCGGGACGTCCAGCGGCTGGAACAGGGCCGCCTGGTCGAACTGCTGGTCGAACTGGCCGAGGTAGTTGAAGGTGATCCGCGCCTGGGGCAAGGCGGCCATGCGCTCACGCCCGGCCTCGTCGGCCAGGTAGCGCAGCACACCGTAGCCCTGGCCTTTGTGCGGTACCTGGCGCAGTTGTTCCTTGATGCGCTTGATCGACGCGGCGCGACCAACTTCGCCCTCAACCATTACGGGGCTCAGGCTCAGTGGGTAGGCGTTGGTGAACCAGCCGACGCTGCGGGTCAGGTCCATGTCCTCGAACAGACCATCGCGGCCATGGCCTTCCAGCTGCACCAGCACCTGCTCGTCGCCGCTCCAGTGGCACAGCGTGCGCGCCAGGGCGGTCAACAGCAAGTCGTTGACCTGGGTGTGGTAGGCCGCCGGCGCCTGTTGCAACAGTTGCCGGGTCTGTTCCACGTTCAGGTCGATGGCAAGGCTGCGGGCATGGCGGTGCAGGTTGCCGCCCTGGGGATGATCGCAGGGCAGTTCGCGACGGGCGTTGCCCAGTTGCGCTTCCCACCAGCCCAGCTCGTCGCGCAGCGAATCGCTGCCGGCATAGCTGGCCAGGCGCGCCGCCCAGTCGCCCATGGCATGGGTCTTGGCGGCCAGGGTTTCACCGCGGTACAGCGCCTGCAGGTCTTCCAGCAGGACGCGCCAGGACACGCCATCGACCACCAGGTGGTGGATCGCCAGCAGCAGGCGCTGGGCGCCCTGGTCATCGCTGACCAGCAAGGCGCGCAGCAGCGGCCCCTCGGCAAGGTCGAGGCTGCGCTGCACATCGGTATACAGCGCCTGGCAGTCCTCGAAGTCGGTCACGGTCGCGGTCCACAGCAACGGCTGGGCACACGACTGGGCATACTCGCCCTGCCAGCGGCCATTGGCATGGCCGAAGCGCAGCCGCAGGCTGTCGTGGTGCTCGACCAGCGCGGCCAGGGCATGCTCCAGTGCCTCGGCCTGCAGCGGCTGACGCGCCTGCAGCAGCACCGCCTGGTTCCAGTGCTGCGGTTGCGGCACTTCGCTGTCGAAGAACCAGTGCTGGATCGGCGTCAGCCCGGTGCGTCCCTGACGTGCGCCCTGCTCGATCGCGCTCGGCGCCTCGCTGCGGGTCACCACGGCCGCCAGGGTCTGGATAGTCTGGTGCTGGAACAGGTCACGCGGGGTGAACTGCAGCCCCAGCTGGCGGGCACGGCTGACCACCTGAATCGACAGGATCGAGTCGCCGCCCAGTTCGAAGAAGTTGTCTTGCACACCGATGCGCGGCAGGTTGAGCACTTCGCGCCAGATCTGCGCGAGTTGGCCTTCCAGCTCATTGGCCGGCGCCTGGTAATGCTGGCGCGCCTGCTCCAGATCCGGGGCCGGCAACGCGCGGCGGTCGAGCTTGCCGTTGCCCATCAGCGGCAGGCTGTCGAGCAGCACCAGGTGCGCCGGCACCATGTAGTCGGGCAGGTGCTGGCGGGCGTCCGCCTTGACCGCCTCGCGCAACAGGGCCTGGGCCTCGCCGTCGGCGCTGGCCTGCGGGCACACCAGGTAACCCACCAGCTGCTTGCCACCCGGCAGGTCGAGGGCCAGGACTACCGCTTCCTCGACGTCGGCGTGCTCCTGCAGGCGGCTCTCGATCTCGCCCAGCTCGATACGGAAGCCACGGATCTTCACCTGCTGGTCGGCACGGCCGACATACTCCACCAGGCCATCGGCGCGCAGGCGTACCAGGTCGCCGGTACGGTACAGGCGACCGCCGGCATGGCTGAACGGGTCGGCGACGAAACGCTCGGCGCTCAGGCCCGGACGGTCGTGGTAACCCTGGGCCAGGCCCGCGCCACCCACGTACAGCTCACCGATACCGCCCTGTGGCAAAAGGGCCAGATCGTCGTCGAGGATGTAGGCGGTGCGGGCACCGATGACCCGGCCGATCGGCACGCTGCCGGCGTCGACGGGTATCTGCTCCGGCGCCAGACAGGCCAGTGGCATCACCACGGTTTCGGTCGGACCGTAGGCATTGAAGAACTGCCGCGGCGCAAAAGCCTGGCGGATGCGTTGCAGGTGCTCGCCGGTCAAGGCCTCGCCACCAGTGATCACCAGGCGCACCGGCAATTGCTCGCCCTGCCCGGCCAGGTACTGGGCCAACTGGCTGCCGTAGCTCGGGGTGAAACCGAGCACGCTGACCTGCTGTTCACGCACCAGTTGGCAGATCTCCTCGGCGCCCCACTGGCCCTGGGCACGCAACACCACGCGGGCACCGCACAGCAGCGGCACCAGCAGGCGCTCGCTGGCGGCGTCGAAGTTGATCGAATAGAAGTGCAGCTCGCAGTCGTCGCTGCGCATGCCGAACTCGGCGATCACCGCCTTGCAGTGCATGGCGATTTCACCGTGGCTGACCACCACGCCCTTGGGCTTGCCGGTGGAACCGGAGGTGTAGATCAGGTAGGCCTGGTGCTGCGGCAGGTTGAGGTTGTCCAGGGCGGCGTCGCTGTAGGCGGACAGGCTCGCGGCATCGTCCTCCAGGCTCCAGCGGGCGACGCCCGGCGGCAGTTCGCCCAGGGTGTCGAGCAACGCCCGCTGGCCGATCAGAAGGCCCAGGCGGCTGTCCTCGATCATGTAGCGCAGGCGGTCGAGCGGGTATTCCGGGTCCAGCGGCACGTAGGCGCCACCGGCCTTGAGGATGGCCAGCAGGCCGACCACCATCTCCAGCGATCGCTCCAGCGCCAGGCCCACCCGCACCTGCGGGCCGACGCCGCGCTCGCGCAGGGCGCGGGCCAGGCGGTTGGCCTGCTGGTCGAGCTCGGCGTAGCTCAGGTGCTGGCCGGCAAAAGTCAGGGCCTGGGCCTGCGGGGTGCGTTCGGCCTGGGCGGCGAACAGCCCGTGCAGCGTCCGGTCCAGCGCGAAATCCTGCTCGCCCTGCAACTGGCCGATCAGCACCTGCTGCTCGGCATCAGCCAGCATCGGCAGTTCGCACAGGCGCTGCTGCGGATCGTCGATCAGCGCCACCAGCAACTGCTGCCAGTGCTCGGCCATGCGCGCGATGCGCGGTTCATCGAACAAGTCGCGGCTGTAGGTGAAGCAGCAGCCCAGGCGGCCGTCGAGGTCGGTGACCTCCAGGTACAGGTCGAACTTGGTGGCGCTGGCGTCGTTGACCAGATAGTCCACCTGCATGCCCACCAGCTCACGGCTCTGCTGGAAGGCCCAGCGCTGCACGTTGCACATCACCTGGAACAACGGGTTGTAGGCGCTCGAACGCGGCGGCTGCAAGGCCTCGACCAGTTGCTCGAACGGCAGGTCCTGGTGCGACTGGCCATCGATGATGGTCTGGCGCACCTGGTCGAGCAGCGCGCCGGCGCTCATCTGCCCATCCAGCTCGCAGCGCAGCACCTGGGTATTGAGGAAGGCGCCGATCAGCCCTTCGCTTTCCGGGCGGATGCGGTTGGCCACCGGCGCGCCGATGCGCAGGTCGCGCTGGCCGCTGTAGCGGTGCAGCAACGCGGCCAGGGTGGCGGTCATGGTCATGAACAGGGTCAGGCCGCGCTGGCTGTTGAAGGCATGCACGCGCTTGACCAGCGCCGGATCCAGGTCGAAGCGGTACAGCTCGCCGCGGTGGCTCTGCACCGCCGGGCGTGGGTGGTCGGCGGGCAATGCCAGCACCGGGTGCTCGTCGCCCAGGCGGTCCTTCCAGTAAGCCAGCTGGCGATCGCCCTCGCCGCTTTCCAGCCATTGGCGCTGCCACACGCTGTAGTCGAGGTATTGCACAGGCAGCGGCGCCAGCGGCGACTCGCGCTCGTCGACGAAGGCCTCGTACAGCTCGCCCAGTTCGCGGGCGAAGATGTCCATGGCCCAGCCTTCGGTGACGATATGGTGCAGGGTCAGGACGAAGTAGTGCTCACGCTCGCCAGCCTTGACCAGGCAGGCGCGCAGCAGCGGACCGCGCTCCAGGTCGAACGGCTGGTGCGCCTGATCATCGGCCAGTTGTTGCAGGCGTTGCTGGCGGGCCTCGTCGGCCAGGGTACTGAAGTCATGCCAGTGCAGTTGCACGTGGCTGTCATCGGCCACGCACTGGTAAGGCTTGCCGTCGATGCTGGGGAAGGTGGTGCGCAGGGTTTCGTGACGCACGATCAACGCCTGCAAGGCGCGCTCGAAGGCGTCCACATGCAGCGCGCCCTGGAAGCGGGCCATGCCGCCGACGTTGTAGGCGGGGCTGTGCGGATCCATCTGCCAGAGGAACCACATGCGCTGCTGCGAGTATGACAGCGGCACCGCCTGGCGGCGGTCGACACGGGCGATGGCGCCTTGCAGGTTGCGTGCGCCGCAGCCCCGCAGACGGGCAATCTCGGCGCAGAACGCGCCTAGCTCGCTGGCCTCGAACAAGGCCTTGAGCGGCAACTCGACATCCAGCGCCTGGCGGGTGCGCGAGACGATCTGGGTGGCCAGCAGCGAGTGGCCGCCGAGGGCGAAGAAGTCATCCTGCAAGCCGACCTGCGGCCGGCCCAGCACCTCGCGCCAGATCGCCGCGACCTGTTGTTGCAACGCGCTTTGCGGCTCGACATGTTCACGTTGCTGCCAGACCGGGGCCGGCAGCGCCTTGCGATCGACCTTGCCGCTCGGCCCCAGGGGCATCTGCGCAAGATGGATGAGTTGTGCCGGCACCATGTAGGCCGGCAGGCGCTCGGCCAATGCGGCCAGCAGCGCCTCGGTCTGCTCGACACCACTGTAGTAGCCCACCAGCTGGGCACCGACGGCATCCTTGTGGATCAGCACCAGTGCCTGGGCGACACCCGGCTCGGCCAGCAGCACCGCCTGCACCTCCTCCGGCTCGACGCGGAAGCCGCGCACCTTGACCTGCTGGTCGAGGCGCCCCAGGTACTCCAGGGCCTGGCTCGGCACATGCCAGCGGGCGCGGTCGCCGCTGCGGTACAGCCGTGCGCCGTCGCCATCGGGCTGCGGCACGAAGCGCTCGGCGGTCAGCCCCGGGCGGCCGAGGTAGCCGCGGGCCAGGCCCGCGCCCCCCAGGCACAGCTCGCCGGGCACGCCCGGCGCGGTCAACTCGAACTCATCGTCCAGCACCCGGCACAGCACGTTGCCCAGCGGGCGACCAATGGGCGAGCGCTCGCCGTCATTCGCCTGGCAGCGCCAGTGGGTGACGTTGATCGCGGTTTCGGTCGGGCCGTAGCGGTTGTGCAGTTGCGCCTGTGGCAGCAGTTGCAGCACGCGGTCACGCAAGGCCGCGGACAGCGCCTCGCCACCGGAGAACAACCGGCGCAGGCTGGTGCAGCCGGCGGCCAACGGCTCCTGGACGAACACCTGCAGCAACGGCGGCACGAAGTGCAGCGTGGTCACCGCGTGTTGCTGGATCAGCTGGGCGATGCGCTGCGGATCACGATGTTCGCCGGGGCCGGCCAGGACCAGCTTGCAACCGGTGAGCAGCGGCCAGAAGCACTCCCACACCGACACGTCGAAGCTGATCGGCGCCTTCTGCATCAGCACGTCGCTGCCATCCAGCGCATAGCTGGCCTGCATCCACTGCAGGCGCTCGGCCAGCGCGGCATGGGTATTGCCTACGCCCTTGGGCTGGCCGGTGGAACCGGAGGTGTAGATCACATAGGCCAAGTTGTCGCCGTGCAGGTGCAGGCCGGGGGCCTGGCTTGGCCAACTGTCCAGGTGCAGCTGGTCGAGGGCGATGGCGCTCACGCCTTCGACCTGCGGCAGTTTGTCGAGCAGGCTGCTGTGGCTGAGCAGCAGGCCGGCCTGGCAATCACCGAGCATGTAGGCCAGGCGCTCGGCCGGGTAGTCGGTATCCAGCGGCACGTAGGCGCCACCGGCCTTGAGAATGGCCAGCAGGCCGACCAGCAGCTGCGGCGAACGCTCCAGGGCAATCGCCACGCAAGTGTCCGGACCGACGCCCTTGTCGCGCAGGTAGTGCGCCAGGCGGTTGGCCTGCTGGTGCAGTTCGGCATAGCTCAGCTGACCACCCTCCCACACCAGCGCGGTGCGTTCGGGGGTCATGCGGGCCTGTTCATTGAGTTGCTCGACCAGCAGGCGCGGCGCGCTCGCCATGGGCGCCTGGCCCCACTCGAGCAGTTGCGTCTGGCTGTGCTCGTCGAGCAGGCGCACCTCGCCGAGGGGCAACTGCGGCTCGGCGCAGACCTGCTCGAGCAAGGCCAGCAGATGGCTGGCCAGGCGTTTGACGGTGGCCGCCTCGAACAATCCGGCGGCGTAGTCGAAGGCCAGCGTCAGGCGGCCCTGGTGGTCTTCCTCGCTGTGCAACTGCAGGTCGAACTTGGCTTCGCGGCTGTGCCAGGGCAGCTCTTCGGCCAGCACGCCGGGCAGGCGGCGCAACGCCGACAGGTCGCGTTGCTGGTGATTGAACATGACCTGGAACAGACCCTGTTCACGGGCCTGCGGCAGCGCCTCGAGCAGTTGCTCGAAGGGCAGGTCCTGATGGGCCTGGGCCTCGAGTGTGACCTGGCGTGCCTGGGCCAGCAGCCCGGCGAACGGCAGACGGCCGTCGAGCTCGGCGCGCAGCACCTGGGTGTTGATGAAAAAACCGACCATGCCCTGGGTTTCCAGGCGCGGACGGTTGGCATTGGGCACGCCGATACGGATATCGCCTTGGCCGCTGTAGCGGTGCAGCAGGGCCTGCCAGCCGGCCAGCAGGACCATGAACAGGCTGGCCTGCTGGTCGCGGGCCAGATCCTTGAGGGCGCTGGTCAGCGCCGCAGGCACCTTGAGCGTGTGGCGCGCGGCAAGGCTGTGCTGCCGGCTGGCGCGGGGCTGGTCGGTACACAGGTCGAGCACCGGCAGTTCATCACCCAGCTTGTTCTTCCAGTAGTCGAGCTGGCGGGCGCTTTCGCCATCGGCCAGCCACTGGCGCTGCCACTGGCCGTAGTCGGCGTAGCCCAGCGTCAGTTCGGGCAGTTGCACAGCCTGGCCCTGGGCCGCGTACAGACGGGCGAACTCATCCAGCAGGATGTTCAGCGACCAGCCGTCGGCGACGATGTGGTGCAGGGTCACCCACAGCTGGTGCTCTTCGTCGTCCAGGCGGGCCAGGGTCACCCGCAGGAGCGGACCCTGGCGCAGATCGAACGGCTGCTGCGCCTCATCCTCGCGGCGCGCGGCCACCTCGGCGGGAGACAGCCCTTCGAGCTCCAGATGACGCAGGGTGAACGCCTGGCTCGGGAGGATGCGTTGCACGGCCTGGCCGTCGACTTCGTCGAACAGCGTGCGCAAGGATTCATGGCGTGCCACCAGAGCCTGGAAGCTGGCCTGCAGCGCCGCGACATCCAGCTCGCCGCGCAGGTGCAGGCCAGCGGGGATGTTGTAGGCGGCGGACTCCGGCTCCAGTTGCCACAACAGCCACAGGCGGTTCTGTGCCAGCGATTGCGGCAGGGCCTGGTCGCGAGCCTGGGTTTCGATGGTGCCGGCGGCGCTGCCACCTTCGGCGAGGACGGCCGCCACGGCGGCGCTGTACTCGGCCAGGGTCGGTGCCTCGAACAGGGTACGCAGGCTGAGCTGGATGCCCAGTTCGTCACCCAGGCGCGCGGTTACCTGGGTGGCCGCGATGGAGTTACCACCCAGCAGCAGGAAGTGGTCGTCCGCCGCCACCGCCTCGACCTTGAGCAGTTCACGCCAGATACCCGCGATCCGTGCCTGCAGGTCGTCACCGGCCACGCCATTGCCCTGCTCCGTTTGCGCCGTCGGGAACCGCGCATAGATATCCAGGCTGCCGTCGTTCATACGCAGGCGGCAGGCCGAGCGCTGCAGCTTGCCGCTGGAGGTCTTGGGCAAGGCGCCCGGGTTGAGCAGCAACACCACGGCCGGCGCCTGGCGACAGGCATCGGCAATGACCCGGCGCAGGGTATTGATCAGCGCCTCGGGCGTGTGCGCCTTCTGCACATTGCGGCTGATCTCCACCGCCACGCCGATGCCCTCCTCGCCCTGGTCGTCGACGGCGAACACCGCCACCCGGCCCTTGCGCAGCACCTCGACCTCACGCTCCAGGGTCTTTTCCAAGTCTTGTGGGTAGAGGTTCTGGCCACGGACGATGAGCATGTCCTTCAGGCGCCCGGTGACAAACACTTCGCCGTCGCGCATGAAGCCCAGGTCGCCGGTGCGCAGCCAGGTCTGGCCTTCCATCTCGACGAAGGTGCGGGCGCTGGCCTCGGGGTTGCGCCAGTACCCCAGGGCGATGCTCGGGCCGCCAGCCCAGATCTCGCCCACCTGATTGTCAGCCAGCACCTGCAGTTGCTGCGGCTCGACGATACGCACCGCATGGCCCGGCTGCGGATAGCCGCAGCTCATCAGCACGCTGCCCCGGCCCGGTTCGGCACGGTTGGCGGCGAAGGCCCCGGCATCCAGTTCCAGCGCGCCGATACCCTGGCCACGGCGGCTGCCGCTGACGAACAGGGTGGCCTCGGCCAGGCCATAGCTGGCGAAGAAGCTGCTGGCGGTGAAGCCGCAGGTGGCAAACTTTTCAGCGAAGGTATCGAGACTGTCCTGGCGGATCGGCTCGGACCCCGAATAGGCCACGCGCCAGCGGCTCAGGTCCAGGCCGGCGAGCGCGGCCTCGCTGACCCGCTCGCTGCACAGCCGGTAGGCGAAGTCCGGGCCGCCACTGATGGTGCCGCCGTACTCGCTGATCGCCTGCAGCCAGCGCAATGGCCGGGCGAGGAAATAGCCCGGCGACATCAGCACGCAAGGCACGCCACTGAAGATCGGCTGCAGCAGACCACCGATCAGGCCCATGTCGTGGTACAGCGGCAGCCAACTGACGATCACGTCGTCCGGGTTCAGGTCGATGCCGAAACCGTGGCGGATCAGCTGTTCGTTGGCCACCAGGTTACCGTGGCTGACCTGCACGCCCTTGGGCAGCGCGGTGGAGCCGGAGGTGTATTGCAGGAAGGCGATGTCGCTGCCTTCCAGCACCGGCTCGCGCCACTGTGCGGCCAGTTGCGGATCCAGATGGTCCACGGCCAGCAGGCTCGGGGCGTTGGCGCCGGCCAGGGCTTCGAGGCCCTGCAAACTGCCACACAGCGCCTCTACCGTCAGCAGCAGGCGCGGCTCGGCGTCGTCGATGATCGACAGCAGGCGTTCCTGATGGTGCTGGCGCGAAGACTCCGGCGGGTAGGCCGGCACGGCGATCACCCCGGCGTACAGGCAACCGAAGAAAGCCGCGACATAGTCCGGCCCACTGGGAAACAACAGGATGGCACGCTCGCCAAACCCGGCCCTGGCCTGCAACGCCGCGGCAATGATCCGGGCGCGCTGGTCGAGGTCTCGGTAACTGAGCACCGCCTGCTCGCCGGGCGCATCAGCGAGGAAGCGCAAGGCGATGCGCTCCGGGGTCTGGGCAGCGCGTTGCGCCAGGGCCTGGACCAGCGAGTGCGGGAGTTCGAAGGCGTCCGTCATGGAATGTTCCTGCCAGTGTCTGGGTGAGTCGCGCCTGACTGACCCGCGCACGACAGGCGGGTAGTGTTCGGCAGCCGAGATGTACACAGGGGAACGGATGGGCGGGGGAAGAAATTAGGGCCGTCGGGAAGGCCGCAAAGGCCTGACGCAGAGGCAAATGTTGAAGCGTTTCACAGACTGAAGCTTAGAACCAGAATGGATAGAAACTCATTAACTTTCGTATTTGACAATCATTATCATTACGAATAGCTTGTCGCACGTCGTAGGAAGCCTCCTCAAGAGGTGCGCTCCCTCTCCTCTCTGAGACAAGGTGATTTCCATGGCGGAACAACTATCCACAAGTAAGTGCGATTCACCATTACTCCAGGCATTCGTCGACAACCGCAGCATCCTGGTCAAGATCGCAGCCCGCATCACCGGCTGCCGCTCGCGCGCCGAGGATGTGGTGCAGGATGCCTTCTTCAGGCTCAGCGCCGCCCCGCAGATCACCTCATCGTTCAAGGCCCAGCTCAGCTACCTGTTCCAGATCGTGCGCAACCTGGCCATCGATCACTACCGCAAGCAGGCCATGGAACTCAGGTACTCCGGCAGCGAGGAGGAAGGGATGAACGTGGTCATCCAGAACGCCTCGCCCGAGGCCACCCATATCAACCTCGCTACCTTGGAACACATCGCCGACGCCCTCGACGAACTGCCCAAACGCACCCGCTACGCCTTCGAGATGTACCGCCTGCATGGCGTGCCGCAGAAGGATATCGCCAAGGAGCTGGGAGTCTCGCCGACGCTGGTCAACTTCATGATCCGCGATGCGCTGATCCATTGCCGCAAGAGCAGCCGCCTGGGCTGAGACCGTCATCGCGGGGCAAGCCCGCTCCAACAGGGGCGTGTTTGCAAAACACCACACTAGTCGTGCGGCGCTTCGACGGTGATCTGGTAAGGCTGGAAGATCCGCAGCAGCTCGCCGTTTTCCCGCAGCTGGCGCAACAGGCTGGCGAACGCCTCGGGGCTGATGGACGCCCCTGGGCGCAGCAGCGCGTAGTGATGGTAGACCTGGTCGACCCGTTGCGAGGCCAGCAACTGGCCGGCACTGTCCGGGTTGCGCCTGAGAAAATCGCTGAGGTACGAACGGGTGACCAGGGCGATGTCCGCGCGCCCACGCTCGACCATGTTCAGGTTGCTGTCGTGGGAATAGGTCAGGGTCGCCCTGTAGCGTTTCTTCAACCAGGCCGGGTCCGGGTTGAAATCGGCGAAAGCGTAGTGGTAGCCATTGAACAGCGCCAGGCGCTTGCCTTCGAGATCGTCGAAGTAGTGCTGGTCACGCCCGGCCTGCTGACGGCTGACGAACACCTCGGCATCTTCCAGCCCCATGTCCACGGTCTTGTGGGCAATCTCCTGCCAGCCCCACTGCGGGTTCTCGAAAATCGCCATGTCGGTGCGGCCTTGCTGGAAGTCGCCAAAGCGTCGGGGAATCGAGGTGGGCACCAGGACGAAACGGTGCCGGGACTGCAAACGGTTCAACGCCTCCACCAATTGCGGCAGCAAACCGGTATCGGCGCCCTGCTCGGGGCGCACGGTATACGGAGGAAAGTGCGCCGCCCCGATCTTCACTTCCAGCACCTCGTCGGCCCGCGCCGCACCACCCAGCGCTACCGCGACGAACAACAGCAGGGAAGAGCAAACCTTGGCGCTGGGCAGTGGGATCAAGTCGAGACACTCATCACGGGTAGGGGCCTGAATGCGCCTAAACTAGGCGTTTTCCCACATGGGCACAACCGCCGAATATGCCAAAGTGCCAGGGGATGCCGTGGCTCTCGACTTTGGCTACGCTCTACCGGCCGGCCCGCTCAGATCAGCGCGCCGGCCTTTGTGCATTGAAGGGGAGCCTGGCATGGGCCACTGGTTGGTGATCGACCTGGAAGCCACCACCGACGACGGCGGCTGGCCGGTCACGGAGATGGAAATCATTGAAATCGGCGCAAGCCTGGTCACCCGCGAAGGGCGCGAGGTCGATCACTTCCAGCGTTTCGTGCGCCCCAGGCGCCGGCCGCAATTGACGCCATTCTGCTGCGAACTGACCCACATCACCCAGGCCGACGTCGATGGCGCGGAGAAATTCGACCGGGTCTGGCACCAGTTCGAGCAGTGGCTGCAGCCGCACCAGGCGCAGTTGCAGGCCTGGATAAGCTGGGGCGACTACGACCGCAAGCAACTGCTGCAGGAATGGCAACTGCACCATGTGCGCAGCCTGCTGGAACAACTGCCGCACATCAACCTCAAGCAACGCTTCGCCAAGGCCCGCCACCTGCAGCGCCCGGCGGGCCTGAACAGCGCCTTGCAACTGGCCGGCCTGCAGTTTTCCGGGCAGCAGCACCGAGCCCTGGAAGACGCCCGCAACACCGCCCGCCTGCTGCCCTTTAGCCTGCCGCCGGGCACGGCCTGAAACAGATGACGCTGGGGCGGGCCTTGGGCATACTGGCCAGCCTTTTTTCATTGCTTTTTCAGGAGTCGCCCGATGTTCAAGGTCAATGAGTACTTCGATGGCACCGTCAAGTCGATCGCCTTCGAAGGCAAGGAAGGTCCAGCCACCGTGGGCGTGATGGCCCCGGGCGAGTACGAGTTCGGCACCGCCAAGCGCGAAATCATGCACGTGGTCTCCGGCGCCCTGAGCGTGAAGCTTCCAGGTAGCGACAACTGGGAAACCTTCAATGCTGGCGACAAGTTCAACGTGGCCGCCGACAGCAAGTTTCAGCTGAGGGTGGCCGTGGACACTGCCTACCTGTGCGAGTACCGCGACTAAGCAAGCCGGCCCCTACGCCATTTCCGGGTAGGAGCGGCTTTAGCCGCGATGCAGGCAACGCGATGCCTGGCACCCGCTTCGCGGGTGATCGCGGCTAAAAGCCGCTCCTACAGGGGTTTCTCTTTATGAGAGAAACCTAGCCACCCGCTCCGCCGCCGCCTGCATATGCTGCTCATGGCTGAACCCGGACGCCTTCAGCGGCTTCAGATCATGGTCCGCCGCCGCCAGCCAGCTCACCTCGATCGCCGGCGATAGCGCATACCCCTCGACCGCCTCGCGATTGCCCAGGGCATCCCGCTCGCCCTGCACGATCAGCGTGCGTGTGCGCAGGCCTGCAAGATGCTCCACGCGAGGTTTCTCCGGCTTGCCAACGGCATAGAACGGATACCCCAGGCACACCAGCGCATCGGCGCCCAGTTCATCAGCCAACAGGCTGGCCATGCGCCCTCCCATGGACTTGCCACCTATGGCCAACGGGCCTGCGGCTAAACGCCGCACCTGTTCGTATACAGTCCGCCAGGACTCCAGCAATACCTTCTGCGGATTGGGCGGCCGCTTGCCGCCGTTCAACCGTCGTTCGGCCATGTAGGGAAACTCGAAGCGCACCACCCCTACCCCTTGCCCCGCCAGCCTTTGCGCCATGTCCTCCATGAACCCGCTGTCCATCGGCGCACCGGCGCCGTGGGCCAGGATCAGGCAGCCGCAAACGCCGCGATCCGCCGGAATTTGCGGAGGATCGCAGCGCAAGCCTGGGACATTTCCGATCTTCGCCCATTGATCCCCGTCAATACCGGCACTTTGCCCATTAATCATGCTTGCCTCGCTGTCTAGCCTGCCTATAACCGTGGATGGGAACCCATACATGAACACAACCAGCAGTACCGCCTACAACTATCAGGTGGTCCGCCAATTCGCCATCATGACGGTGGTGTGGGGCATCGTCGGGATGGGGCTCGGCGTCTTCATTGCCGCCCAGCTCGCCTGGCCCGCCTTCAACCTTGACCTGCCGTGGACCAGCTTCGGCCGCCTGCGACCCTTGCATACCAACGCGGTGATCTTCGCCTTCGGTGGCTGTGCCCTGTTCGCCACCTCGTATTATTCGGTGCAACGCACCTGCCAGACCACCCTGTTCGCACCGCGCTTGGCCGCGTTCACCTTCTGGGGCTGGCAACTGGTGATCCTGCTGGCGGCCATCAGCCTGCCGCTGGGCTACACCAGCACCAAGGAGTACGCCGAACTGGAGTGGCCGATCGACATCCTGATCACCATCGTCTGGGTCGCCTATGCCGTGGTGTTCTTCGGTACGCTGATGAAGCGCAACACCAAGCATATCTATGTCGGCAACTGGTTCTTCGGCGCCTTCATCCTGACCGTGGCGATCCTGCATATCGTCAACAACCTGGAAGTACCGGTCAGCCTGACCAAGTCCTACTCGCTGTACGCCGGCGCCACCGATGCCATGGTGCAGTGGTGGTACGGCCATAACGCCGTGGGCTTCTTCCTCACCGCCGGCTTCCTGGGGATGATGTACTACTACGTGCCCAAGCAGGCCGAACGTCCGGTGTATTCGTATCGCCTGTCGATCGTGCACTTCTGGGCGCTGATCACCCTGTACATCTGGGCAGGCCCGCACCACCTGCACTACACCGCGCTGCCGGACTGGGCGCAGTCGCTGGGCATGATCATGTCGCTGATCCTCCTGGCACCGAGCTGGGGCGGCATGATCAACGGCATGATGACCCTCTCGGGCGCCTGGCATAAGCTGCGCAGCGACCCGATCCTGCGCTTCCTGGTCGTCTCGCTGGCGTTCTACGGCATGTCCACCTTCGAAGGCCCGATGATGGCCATCAAGACGGTCAACGCCCTATCCCACTACACCGACTGGACCATCGGCCACGTCCACGCCGGCGCGCTCGGCTGGGTGGCGATGATCTCCATCGGCGCGCTGTACCACACCATCCCGAAAGTGTTCGGCAAGGAGCGCATGTACAGCCTCGGGCTGATCAACGCGCACTTCTGGCTGGCCACTATCGGCACCGTGCTCTACATCGCCTCGATGTGGGTCAACGGTATCGCCCAGGGCCTGATGTGGCGCGCGGTCAACAGCGACGGCACGCTGACCTACTCGTTCGTCGAAACCCTGGTGGCCAGCCACCCAGGCTTCGTCGTGCGCTTCGTCGGCGGCGTGATCTTCCTCAGCGGCATGTTCCTGATGGCCTGGAACACCTGGCGCACCGTGCGTGCCCCGGCTGCCGAGCAAGCCACCGCCAATGCCCAGCTGGCTTGAGGAGTAGAGCCTGATGAAACACGAAGTCGTTGAGAAAAACATAGGCCTGATGGCCCTGCTGATGGTGTTCGCCGTCAGCATCGGCGGCCTGACCCAGATCGTCCCGCTGTTCTTCCAGGACGTGACCAACAAGCCGGTCGAAGGCATGAAGCCCTACACCGCCCTGCAGCTCGAAGGCCGCGACATCTACATCCGCGAAGGCTGCGTCGGCTGCCACTCGCAGATGGTGCGGCCGTTCCGCGCCGAAACCGAGCGCTACGGTCACTACTCGGTGGCCGGCGAAAGCGTCTGGGACCACCCGTTCCTGTGGGGTTCCAAGCGCACCGGCCCGGACCTGGCCCGGGTCGGCGGGCGCTACTCGGACGACTGGCACCGTGCGCACCTGTACAACCCACGCAACGTGGTGCCTGAGTCGAAGATGCCGTCCTACCCGTGGCTGGTGTCCTCGCAGGTCGACAACAGCCACACCGACGTCAAGATGCGCGTCCTGCGCAACCTGGGCGTGCCGTACACCGACGATGACATCGCCGGGGCCAAGGACGCCGTCAAGGGCAAGACCGAGATGGACGCGCTGGTCGCCTACCTGCAGGTGCTCGGCACCGCGATCAAGAACAAGAGGTGAGTGCGATGGAAATGGACATCGGCATGATCCGCGGCCTGGGCACCCTGCTGGTGATGATCGCCTTCATCGGCTTGTCGCTCTGGGTGTTCAACCGCCGCCGCGACCGTGATTTCGCCGAAGCGCGCCTGCTGCCCTTCGTCGACGACCGCCTGCCCCCCGCCGGGCAGGAACCTGCTGCAATGAGGAGTACCCGGCAATGACCACCTTCTGGAGTACGTACATCAGCGTACTGACCATCGGCAGCCTGATCGGCCTGACCTGGCTGCTGCTCGGCACCCGCAAGGGCCAGAGCAGCGACACCACCGACCAGACCATGGGCCACAGCTTCGATGGCATCGAGGAGTACGACAACCCGCTGCCGAAATGGTGGTTCTGGCTGTTCGTCGGCACCCTGGTGTTCTCGGTCGGTTACCTGATCCTCTACCCAGGCCTGGGCAATTGGAAAGGCATCCTGCCCGGCTACGAGAACGGCTGGACCCAGGTGGACGAGTGGCAGAAAGAGATGGACAAGGCTGACGCCAAGTTCGGCCCGATCTTCGCCAAGTATGCCGCCATGCCGGTGGAGGAAGTGGCCAAGGACCCGCAGGCGCTGAAGATGGGCAGCCGGCTGTTCGCCTCCAACTGCTCGGTGTGCCACGGCTCCGACGCCAAGGGCTCCTACGGCTTCCCCAACCTGACCGACAAGGACTGGCGCTGGGGCGGCGAGCCGGAGACTATCAAGGCCTCGATCATGAACGGCCGCCACGGCGTGATGCCGGGCTGGGCCACGGTGATCGGCGAGCAGGGCGTGGCAGATGTCGCCGCGTTCGTGCTGACCAACCTCGATGGCCGCAGCCTGCCGGAAGGCGTCAAGGCCGACCCGGCCAAGGGCCAGGAGATCTTCGCCAGCAATTGCGTGGCCTGCCACGGCCCCGCAGGCAAGGGCACCCCCGCCATGGGCGCACCCGACCTGACCCACCCGCAGGCGTTCATCTACGGCTCGAGCTTCGCCCAGCTGCAGCAGACCATCCGCTACGGCCGCCAGGGCCAGATGCCGGCGCAGCAGGATATCCAGGGCAATGACAAGGTCCACCTGCTGGCGGCCTATGTCTACAGCCTGTCGCAGGATGAAGTGCCGGAAACCGTAACCGCCAAGTAAGCAAGCGCAACACCCCTGTGGGAGCAAGTCCGCTCCCACAGGCCCGCTCTACCCTCCCCACCTTGCACCCCCTCCGAACACAACTAAGCTTGTTGCCACAGTGGCTCCGCTCGCAGCGACCGGAACAGACGTGGTGCACAGCCTGACATCACGCATCCAACCTGGACGCTCGAGCCTGCGGCTTTGGGATGTGCCTTGCGTGCCCGCCCCAAGAACAAAAGCTTGACCGAACGATCAGAAAAACATGGAAAACGGTACACATTACAAATATTTATTTGTGTACAATCGTTCAACCCCCAACGCCACGGGACGGTGGCGAAAAGGGCCTGGACACGGGTCGGCGTACACAACTTGCGTTGCCATAACCCTGGTGGTTATCAATACTGGCGCCGATTTACCAACCAACAAGAACACCCAAACCGTGGAACCTTAGAATGAGCACTGCAATCAGTCCGACTGCTTATAACTATAAGGTCGTCCGCCAGTTCGCCATCATGACGGTGGTCTGGGGGATCCTTGGCATGGGGCTCGGCGTCTTCATCGCCTCGCAACTGGTATGGCCCCAGCTCAACCTGGACCTGCCATGGACGAGCTTCGGCCGCCTGCGCCCGCTGCACACCAACCTGGTGATCTTCGCCTTCGGTGGCTGTGCCCTGTTCGGCACCAGCTACTACGTGGTGCAGCGCACCTGCCAGACCCGCCTGATCTCCGACAGCATGGCCGCCTTCACCTTCTGGGGTTGGCAGGCGGTGATCGTCGGCGCGCTGATCACCCTGCCGATGGGCTTCACCACCACCAAGGAATACGCCGAGCTCGAGTGGCCGCTGGCGATCCTGCTGGCCATCGTCTGGGTCACCTACGCCCTGGTGTTCTTCGGCACCATCGTCAAGCGCAAGACCAAGCACATCTATGTCGGCAACTGGTTCTACGGCGCCTTCATCGTGGTCACCGCGATGCTGCACATCGTCAACCACATCTCGCTGCCGGTGAGCCTGTTCAAGTCCTACTCGGCCTACGCCGGGGCCACCGACGCGATGATCCAGTGGTGGTACGGCCACAACGCCGTGGGCTTCTTCCTCACCACCGGTTTCCTGGGGATGATGTACTACTTCGTGCCCAAGCAGGCCGAACGGCCGATCTACTCCTATCGCCTGTCGATCGTGCACTTCTGGGCGCTGATCACCCTGTACATCTGGGCCGGCCCCCACCACCTGCACTACACCGCGCTGCCGGACTGGGCGCAGTCGCTGGGCATGGTGATGTCGATCATCCTCCTGGCGCCGAGCTGGGGCGGCATGATCAACGGCATGATGACCCTGTCGGGCGCCTGGCATAAGCTGCGTACCGACCCGATCCTGCGCTTCCTCGTGGTGTCGCTGGCGTTCTACGGCATGTCCACCTTCGAAGGCCCGATGATGGCCATCAAGACGGTCAACTCGCTGTCGCACTACACCGACTGGACCATCGGCCACGTCCACGCCGGCGCCCTCGGCTGGGTGGCGATGATCTCGATCGGCGCGGTCTACCACATGATCCCGAAACTCTACGGCCGCCAGCAGATGCACAGTGTCGGGCTGATCAACGCGCACTTCTGGCTGGCGACCATCGGCACCGTGCTGTACATCGCCTCGATGTGGGTCAACGGCATCACCCAGGGCCTGATGTGGCGCGCCATCAACGACGACGGCACCCTCACCTACTCCTTCGTCGAAGCCCTGCAGGCCAGCCACCCGGGCTTCATCGTTCGCGCCCTGGGCGGGGCGTTCTTCGCCTCCGGCATGCTGCTGATGGCCTACAACGTGTACCGCACCGTGCGCGCCGCCAACCCGGTGGAGGCTGAGGAAGCCACCAAGATCGTCGTCGTGGGAGCCCACTGATGAAGCATGAAGCAGTCGAGAAGAACATTGGCCTGATGGCCTTCTTCATGGTCATCGCCGTCAGCGTCGGCGGCCTGACCCAGATCGTCCCGCTGTTCTTCCAGGACGTCACCAACAAGCCGGTCGAGGGCATGAAGCCACGCACCGCGCTGGAGCTCGAAGGCCGCGACATCTACATCCGCGAAGGCTGCGTCGGTTGCCACTCGCAGATGATCCGCCCGTTCCGCGCCGAAACCGAGCGCTACGGCCACTACTCGGTAGCCGGCGAAAGCGTCTGGGACCACCCGTTCCTGTGGGGCTCCAAGCGCACCGGCCCGGACCTGGCCCGGGTCGGCGGGCGCTACTCGGACGACTGGCACCGTGCGCACCTGTACAACCCGCGCAACGTGGTGCCGGAGTCGAAGATGCCGTCGTACCCGTGGCTGGTCGAGCACAAGCTCGACGGCAAGGACACCGCCAAGAAGATGGAAGTGCTGCGCACCCTGGGCACCCCCTACACCGATGAAGACATCGCCGGCGCCGCCGACGCGGTCAAGGGCAAGACCGAGATGGACGCCCTGGTCGCGTACCTGCAAGGCCTTGGCACCCTCATCAAGAGCAAACGGTGACCGTGATGGATATCGGGATGATTCGCGGCCTGGGTACCGTCGTGGTGCTGGTGGCCTTCGTGGGCCTTGCGCTGTGGGTGTTCAGCCCACGGCGCAAGCGGGAATTCGACGAGGCAACGCAATTGCCGTTCGCGGACGACCCCGAGGCCACCCGTCACGTCGAGCAAGCACAAGCTTCTAGGAGCAAAAAACAATGACAACCTTCTGGAGTCTGTACGTCACCGTCCTGACCCTGGGCACCATCTTCGCCTTGACCTGGCTGCTGCTGTCGACCCGCCGGGGCCAGCGCGAGGAGATCACCGACGAAGTCGTCGGCCACGCCTTCGACGGCATCGAGGAGTACGACAACCCCCTGCCGAAATGGTGGTTCTGGCTGTTCGTCGGCACCGTCGTCTTCGCCCTCGGCTACCTGGTGCTCTACCCGGGCCTGGGCAACTGGAAAGGCATCCTGCCGGGCTACGCCTACGTCGACAACGAAAAGAAGACCGAGTTTTCCAACGGCCAGGCCGGTTGGACCGGCGTGCACGAATGGGAAAAGGAAATGGCCAAGGCCGACGCCCGCTTCGGGCCGATCTTCGCCAGGTTCGCCGCCATGCCGGTGGAGGAAGTGGCCAAGGACCCGCAGGCACTGAAGATGGGCGCGCGCCTGTTCGCCTCCAACTGCTCGGTGTGCCACGGCTCCGATGCCCGCGGCGCCTACGGTTTCCCCAACCTGACCGACAACGACTGGCGCTGGGGCGGTGAGCCGGAGACCATCAAGACCACCATCATGAACGGTCGCCATGGCGTGATGCCAGGCTGGGCCACGGTCATCGGCGAACAGGGCGTGGCGGATGTGGCGGCCTTCGTGCTGACCAACCTCGACGGTCGCAAGCTGCCCGAGGACGCCAAGGCCGACCCGGCCAAGGGCAAGGAAATCTTCGCCACCAACTGCGTGGCCTGCCACGGCCCCGAAGGCAAGGGCACCCCGGCGATGGGCGCGCCCAACCTGACCCACCCGCAAGCGTTCATCTACGGTTCGAGCTTCGCCCAGTTGCAACAGACCATCCGCTATGGTCGCCAGGGCCAGATGCCGGCCCAGGCGCAGATGCAGGGCAACGACAAGGTGCATCTGCTGGCGGCGTACGTGTATAGCCTGTCACACCAGGAACAGCAGCAGGCCCCACAAGCCGAGTGATGTCGAACCATGGGAGCGGCGGCACGCCGCTCCCATGGCTGTTTCAGCACATGCAAAAACAGCCGCGACTGACATGGATCAATTGACACCCGCCATAACACGATTCACACCACGAACCCAACGCGACTAAGTGTCGCAGTGCGCCCCGCATGCGCCATCACAGGCGTATCATGGGCCGCAGAGCGCTAGCAGAACGCGCGAGACTGCGGCCGGCACGCACTGGCCGCGGCATTTCTCCACTGCCGTGGGACTTGATGATGAGCAAGCAAATTCCGGTACATGACGTCACCCCGCCTGCCAGCAAAGGGAAGGATTCCGTCGACCTCTACGCCTCGCGCGAAAAAATCTATACCCGCGCCTTCACCGGCATTTTCCGCAGGCTGCGGATGGTTGGTGGCGCGGTATTGTTCCTGCTGTATTTCGGCACCGTCTGGTTGAACTGGGGCGGCCACCAGGCCGTGTGGTGGAACCTGCCCGAGCGCAAGTTCTACATCTTCGGCGCCACCATCTGGCCCCAGGACTTCATCCTGCTCTCGGGCATCCTCATCGTCGCCGCCTTCGGCCTGTTCTTCATCACCGTGTACGCCGGCCGGGTCTGGTGCGGCTACACCTGCCCGCAAAGCGTGTGGACCTGGGTGTTCATGTGGTGCGAGAAAGTCACCGAAGGTGACCGCAACCAGCGCATGAAGCTGGACAAGGCGCCCATGAGCGCCAACAAGCTCCTGCGCAAGCTGGCCAAGCACAGCCTGTGGCTGTTGATCGGCTTCGTCACCGGCATGACCTTTGTCGGTTACTTCGCGCCGATCCGCGAACTGGCGATCGAGTTCTTTACCGGCCAGGCCGATGGCTGGGCCTACTTCTGGGTCGGCTTCTTCACCCTGGCCACCTACGGCAACGCCGGCTGGCTGCGCGAGCAGGTGTGCATCTACATGTGCCCCTACGCGCGCTTCCAGAGCGTGATGTTCGACAAGGACACCCTGATCGTTTCCTACGACCCGCGCCGCGGCGAAACCCGCGGCCCGCGCAAGAAGGACATCGACTACAAGGCCAAGGGTTTGGGCGACTGCATCGACTGCACCATGTGCGTGCAGGTCTGCCCCACCGGCATCGACATTCGTGACGGCCTGCAGATCGAGTGCATCGGCTGCGCCGCCTGCATCGACGCCTGCGACAGCATCATGGACAAGATGAACTACCCCAAGGGGCTGATCAGCTACACCACCGAGCACAACCTGTCAGGGCAGAAGACCCACATGCTGCGCCCGCGCCTGATCGGCTATGCCCTGGTGCTGCTGGTGATGATCGGCGCCCTGGTCACCGCCTTCGCCACCCGTTCGCTGGTGGGCTTCGACGTGGCCAAGGACCGCGTGCTGTACCGCGAGAACGCACAAGGGCGGATCGAGAACGTCTATAGCCTCAAGGTGATGAACAAGGACCAGCGCGACCACGTCTACGTACTCGACGCCGCCGGCCTGCCCGACCTCAAGCTCGAAGGCCAGCGCGAGATCCGCGTGGCCGCCGGCGATATCGTCAACCTGCCGGTGCAGTTGTCGGTCGCACCGGAGCAGCTGCCCTCGACCACCAACGAAATCACCTTCATCCTCAAGGACGCTGACGACAGCGCCAGCCAGGTTGAAGCCAAGAGCCGCTTCATCGGCCCACAGATCCGCTGAAAGAGAACCTAGACAATGCCTGCCGCCACCGCCGCCAGCCCCTGGTACAAGCACCTCTGGCCCTGGATCATCATAGGTATCCTGGCCACCTCGGTGTGCCTGAGCCTGACCATGGTCAGCATCGCCGTGCGCAACCCGGACAACCTGGTCAACGACAACTACTACGAGGCCGGCAAGGGCATCAACCGCTCACTGGACCGCGAGCTGCTGGCCCAAACCCTCAACCTCAAGGCCAGCGTGCACCTGGACGAGCTGACCGGCGAAGTCGAAGTGCGCCTGACCGGCAATAGTGCCCCGCAGACGCTGGAGTTGAACCTGATCTCGCCGACCCAGCCGGCCAAGGACCGCAAGGTGCAGCTGGCACGCACCGAGCCAGGCCGCTATGTCGGCCAGCTGGACGACAAGGTCGACGGCCGGCGCTTCGTCGAGCTGCTCGGCAGCCAGGACGACCATGTGTGGCGGTTGTTCGAGGAGGAGAAGGTCGAGCATGGGGTGACCTTGCAACTGGGCGATGAAGCCATTCAAGGGGCCGAGCACCAGTAACAGCGACACACCACACCTCGTGGGGGCGGGCCTGAAAACCAGCATTCCAGGCCCATCGCGGGGCAAGCCCGCTGCCACGAACCCGCTGCAGCAAGAAGAGATGTCGATGAGCCAACCCACCCCCTGCTACCACTGCGCCCTGCCCGTCCCCGCCGGCAGCCGCTTCACCGCCGTGGTGCTTGGCGAGCCCCGGGCATTCTGCTGCCCCGGCTGCCAGGCGGTGGCCGAGTCCATCGTCGCCGGGGGCCTGCAGCACTACTACCAGCACCGCAGCGACACCAGCGCCAACCCCGAGGCCCTGCCCCGTCAACTCCAGGACGAGCTGGCCCTGTACGACCGCAGCGACGTGCAGCAGACCTTCGTGCGCCACACAGGCGAACTGGCCGAGGCCACCTTGCTGGTCGAGGGCATCAGCTGCGCCGCCTGTGGTTGGCTGATCGAGAAGCACCTGCGCAACCTGCCCGGCGTCGTCGACGCCCGCCTGAACCTGTCCAACCATCGCCTGCTGGTCAACTGGGACGACCAGCAACTGCCACTGTCGCAGCTGCTGGCCGGGCTACGCCACATCGGCTACGCCGCCCATCCCTACCAGCCCGACCAGGCCGCCGAACAGCTGGCCCGGGAGAACCGCAGCGCCCTGCGCCGCCTGGGCGTGGCCGGGCTGCTGTGGTTCCAGGCGATGATGGCGACCATGGCCACCTGGCCGGAATTCAACATCGACCTGTCGCCCGAGCTGCACACCATCCTGCGCTGGGTCGCGCTGTTCCTCACCACGCCCATCGTGTTCTACAGCTGCGCACCGTTCTTCAAGGGTGCGGCCCGCGACCTGCGTACCCGCCACCTGACCATGGACCTGTCGGTGTCGCTGGCCATTGCCCTGGCCTACTGCGCCGGGATCTGGACCGCGATTACCGGCCACGGCGAACTGTATTTCGACACCGTGGGCATGTTCGCCCTGTTCCTGCTCACCGGCCGCTACCTGGAGCGCCGCGCCCGCGAACGTACCGCGGCGGCCACCGCGCAGCTGGTCAACCTGCTGCCGGCCTCGTGCCTGCGACTGGACGCCAACGGCCAGGCCGAGCGCATCCTGCTCGGCGAACTGCAGTGCGGCGACCACGTGCAGGTATTGCCCGGCGCGGTGATCCCGGCCGACGGGCTGATCGTCGACGGCCGCTCCAGCGTCGACGAATCGCTGCTGACCGGCGAATACCTGCCTCTGTCGCGCCACGTCGGCGACCGGGTGACCGGCGGTACCCTCAACGTCGAAAGCACGCTCACGGTCGAGGTCCGGGCCCTGGGCCAGGACTCGCGCCTGTCGGCCATCGTCCGCCTGCTGGAGCGCGCCCAGTCGGAAAAACCGCGCCTGGCGGAAATCGCCGACCGCGCCTCACAATGGTTCCTGCTGTTCACGTTGGTTGCCGCCGCCGTGATCGGTGTCCTCTGGTGGCAGCTCGATGCGCCCCGGGCGTTCTGGATCGTCCTGGCCATGTTGGTCGCCACCTGCCCTTGTGCCCTGTCGCTGGCCACCCCCACCGCCCTCACCGCCGCCACCGGCAGCCTGCACAAGCTCGGCCTGCTGGTGACCCGCGGGCATGTGCTCGAGGGCCTCAACCAGATCGACACGGTGATCTTCGACAAGACCGGCACCCTCACCGAAGGCCGCCTGGCCCTGCGCAGCATCCGCCCGCTGGGCCAACTGGACGCTGACCAGTGCCTGGCGCTGGCGGCGGCGCTGGAAAATCGCTCCGAACACCCCATCGCCCGTGCCTTCGGTCGCGCCGCGCAGGCGGCCGAAACCGTCACCGCCGTGCCGGGGCTGGGCCTGGAGGGCATGCTGGCAAGCCAGCGCCTGCGCATCGGCCAGGCCACCTTCGTCTGCGCACTCAGTGGCGCCGAGGTACCCAACGTACCGGAACCACAGGGGCAATGGCTGCTGCTCGGGGACCAGCAAGGGCCACTGGCCTGGTTCGGCCTGGATGACCGCCTGCGCGACGACGCCCAGGACCTGGTGACGGCCTGCAAGGCACGCGGCTGGAACACGCTGCTGCTGTCCGGCGACAGTTCGCCGATGGTTGCGCAGGTGGCCGCGCAACTGGGCATCGACCAGGCCGTCGGCGGCCTGCGTCCGGACGACAAGCTCGCCCGCCTGAAAACGCTGCAAGGTGAAGGGCGCAAGGTGCTGATGCTCGGCGACGGCGTCAACGATGTGCCGGTACTGGCCGCCGCCGACATCAGCATCGCCATGGGCAGCGCCACGGACCTGGCCAAGACCTGCGCCGACGCGGTGCTGCTGTCCAACCGCCTGCAGGCGCTGGTGCAGGCCTTCGAACTGGCCCGCCGGACCCGCCGCAACATTATCGAGAACCTGCTTTGGGCGACGCTGTACAATGGCCTCATGCTGCCGTTCGCCGCGCTCGGCTGGATCACCCCGGTGTGGGCGGCGATCGGCATGTCGGTCAGCTCGCTGATCGTGGTGCTCAACGCCCTGCGCCTGACCCGGCTGCCCAGCGGCGTGACACCGCCCGGGCGCGAGCCCGCGTCGCTCGAAAGGAAACCGCTATGCCCGCCCTCTACGTGATGATCCCCGCCGCCCTGCTGCTGGTCGGTGTCGCCGTGTACATCTTCTTCTGGGCGGTGGACAGCGGCCAGTACGACGACCTGGAAGGCCCGGCCCACAGCATCCTGTTCGATGACCAGGACCCTTGCCATCAGGCGGCCGTGAAGCCTGAGGGCGAAAAGCCCAAAGACCAGGACACGACCCCGCGTGCCTGAACTGATCCCCCTGCTGGGCTCGGCGCTGGTCCTGGGCCTGCTCGGTGGCGGCCATTGCCTGGGTATGTGCGGCGGCCTGATGGGCGCGCTGACCCTGGCCATCCCTCCCGAGCAGCGCAGCCGGCGCCTGCGCCTGCTGCTGGCCTACAACCTCGGGCGCATCCTCAGCTATGCCGCCGCCGGCTTGCTGCTCGGCCTGGCTGGCGTGGCCCTGGCCAGCAGCCCGCTGGCGACCGGTTTGCGAGTCGCGGCCGCGTTGCTGCTGATCGCCATGGGCCTGTACCTGGCCGGCTGGTGGAGCGGCCTGACCCGTATCGAGGCACTCGGGCGCGGACTTTGGCGCCATGTGCAGCCGCTGGCCACGCGCCTGCTGCCGGTATCCAGCCTGCCCCGGGCCTTGCTGCTGGGCGCCTTGTGGGGCTGGTTGCCGTGTGGCCTGGTGTACAGCACCCTGCTGTGGGCGGCGAGCCAGGGCGATGCACTGCACAGCGCGGCGCTGATGCTGGCGTTCGGCCTGGGCACCTGGCCGGTGCTGCTGGCCACGGGGCTGGCGGCCGAGCGGATGGGTAGCCTGCTGCGCCGTCGCGGAGTGCGCATGGCCGGCGGCGTGCTGGTGATTCTCTTTGGCCTGTGGACCCTGCCCGGTCCTCACCAGCACTGGCTCATGGGGCATTGAGGGGCTGCTGCGACCGCCAGATCTCCTGATACAAATCAACACGACTTCTTACAAGCGCCCCTAGACTCCGGACACTGCAGCTTTATCCGGGGACTACCCACATGCTCGACGACCTACGCTGGGACGCCGACCTGATTCGTCGCTACGATCTGGCCGGGCCACGCTACACCTCCTATCCGACCGCTGTGCAGCTGCATGGCGAAGTGGGCTCGTTCGACCTGCTCCACGCCCTGCGCGAGAGCCGCCGCGCCACCCGCCCGCTGTCGCTGTACGTACATGTGCCGTTCTGCGCCAACATCTGCTACTACTGCGCCTGCAACAAGGTCATCACCAAGGACCGCGGCCGCGCCGCGCCCTACCTGCAACGCCTGGAGCAGGAAATCCAGCTGATCGCCTGCCACCTCGACCCCAAGCAAGTCGTCGAGCAGCTGCATTTCGGTGGCGGCACGCCGACCTTCCTCAGCCATGTGGAACTGCGTCAGCTGATGGCCACCCTGCGCCAGCATTTCCACCTGCTGGACGACGACTCCGGCGACTACGGCATCGAGATCGACCCGCGCGAAGCCGACTGGTCGACCATGGGCCTGTTGCGCGAGTTGGGCTTCAACCGTGTCAGCCTCGGCGTGCAGGATCTGGACCCGGCCGTGCAGCGCGCGGTCAACCGCCTGCAGAGCCTGGAGCAGACCCGCACGCTGATCGAAGCAGCGCGCACCCTGCAATTCCGTTCGATCAACCTGGACCTGATCTACGGCCTGCCCAAGCAGACACCAGAAGGTTTCGCCCGCACCGTCGAGGAAGTGATCCGCCTACAGCCCGACCGTCTGTCGGTATTCAACTACGCGCATCTACCCGAACGCTTCATGCCCCAGCGGCGCATCGACAGCAGCGACCTGCCGGCCCCAGCGGCGAAGCTGGAGATGCTGCACGCCACCATCGACCAACTGACCGCCGCCGGCTACCGCTACATCGGCATGGACCACTTCGCCCTGCCCGACGACGAGCTGGCCATCGCCCAGGAAGAAGGCACCCTGCAACGCAACTTCCAGGGCTACACCACCCACGGCCACTGCGACCTGATCGGCCTTGGCGTGTCGGCGATCAGTCAGATCGGCGACCTCTACTGCCAGAACAGCAGCGACCTCAACACCTACCAGGACTCCCTCTCCACCGCCCAGCTGGCGACCCAGCGCGGCCTGATGTGCAACCAGGACGATCGCTTGCGCCGCGCAGTGATCCAGCAACTGATCTGCCACTTCGAACTGGATTTCGAAGCGATCGAACACGCCTTCACCATCGATTTTCGCGGCTACTTCAAGGAGCAGTGGCCACAACTGCAAGCCATGCAACGCGACGGCCTGCTCAGCCTGGACGCCAAGGGCATCCGCATCCTGCCGGCCGGCCGCCTGCTGGCGCGCTCGGTGTGCATGGTGTTCGACGCCTACCTCGCGCAGCAGAACCGCCAGCGTTTCTCGCGGGTGATCTGAGGCGCTTGAGGCGTTTCACCGCATGGACAGCCCGCCTTTCGAGGCACACTATGGACAGTTGAACGGTGACGGGACACACCTTCCGCACCGCTGCTAGCGTGCACCAAAAATGCGCACACTGGCCTACAGCCCATGCCGCAGGTTATCCTTACGGCTTATGTGTGCTTTCCCACAAGGATCGAAAGAAATGTCCGAGCCAGTAAAACTGCGCCCACACAACCAGGCCCACTGCAAGGATTGCAGCCTGGCCCCCCTGTGCCTGCCCCTGTCCCTGAACCTGGAAGACATGGACGCACTGGATGAAATCGTCAAACGCGGCCGCCCACTGAAGAAAGGCGAGTTCCTGTTCCGCCAGGGTGACAATTTCGGCTCGGTCTACGCGGTACGTTCCGGTGCCCTCAAGACGTTCAGCCTCAGCGACAGCGGTGAAGAGCAGATCACCGGCTTCCACCTGCCCAGCGAGTTGGTCGGCCTGTCCGGCATGGACACCGAGGCCTACCCGGTGTCGGCCCAGGCCCAGGAAACCACCTCGGTGTGCGAGATCCCCTTCGAGCGCCTCGACGAACTCTCGGTACAGCTGCCACAGCTGCGCCGTCAGCTGATGCGGGTGATGAGCCGCGAGATCCGTGACGACCAGCAGATGATGCTGCTGCTGTCGAAAAAGACCGCCGACGAGCGCATCGCCACCTTCCTGGTCAACCTGTCGGCGCGCTTCCGCGCCCGTGGTTACTCGGCCAACCAGTTCCGCCTGAGCATGTCGCGCAACGAGATCGGCAACTACCTGGGCCTGGCGGTGGAAACCGTGTCGCGCGTGTTCACCCGCTTCCAGCAGAACGGCCTGCTCAAGGCCGAGGGCAAGGAAGTGCACATTCTCGACCCGATCCAGTTGTGCGCGCTGGCCGGTGGTGCACTCGAGGTCTGATCGCCGCGCTAAAAGGGTATACTGACGCCGAGTTTTTCCAGGATACCCGCCCCATGCACAGCGACACCTTCGACCTCAAAGCCTTGATCCGCCCGGTAATGGACTTCCCCAAGCCGGGCGTGATCTTCCGCGACATCACCCCGCTGTTCCAGTCGCCGCGCGGGCTGCGCTATGTCGCCGACCAGTTCATCGAGCGCTATGTCGAGGCCGAGTTCAGCCATATAGGCGCCATGGACGCGCGAGGCTTCCTGATTGGCTCGATCATTGCTCACCAGCTGAACAAGCCGCTGATCCTGTTCCGCAAGCAGGGCAAGCTGCCGGCTGACGTGCTGTCCGAGGGCTATCAGACCGAATACGGCGAGGCCTTCCTGGAAGTGCATGCCGACAGTCTCTGCGATGGGGATTCGGTCTTGATCTTCGATGACCTGATTGCCACCGGCGGCACCCTGCTGGCGGCCGCCAACCTGGTGCGCCGCACCGGTGCGCAAGTGTTCGAGGCGGCGGCGATCATCGACCTGCCGGAGCTGGAAGGCTCGCGTCGCCTGCAGGCGGCCGGGGTGCCGACCTTCTGCCTGACCGAGTTTTCCCTGAGCGAATACTGAGTTCGCCTTCAAAACGATCGCGGGGCCAGTCGCATCGGCGCACCGCCGCTCCCACGCAGATCAACATGCGTGGGAGCGGCGGTGCGCCGATGCGACTGGCCCCGCGATGCGTTTACGGGTTTACAACGTGATCGGCCTGCGCCCGGCAAATGCATGGGCCAGCGTCCCGCCATCCACCAATTCCAGCTCGCCCCCCAACGGCACGCCATGGGCGATGCGCGTGGCAGTCAGGCCCTTCTCGGCGAGCAGCTGGGCGATGTAGTGCGCCGTCGCCTCCCCTTCCACCGTGGGGTTGGTGGCCAGGATCACCTCACTGAAGGTGCCCTGCTCCTCGATCCGCGCCATCAACTGCGGAATGCCGATGGCATCCGGCCCCAGCCCGTCCAGCGGCGAGAGGTGCCCCTTGAGCACGAAGTAGCGACCGCGATAGCCGGTCTGCTCCACTGCGTACACATCCACCGGCCCCTCGACCACGCACAGTTGCGTGTCGTCACGGCGTGGGTCGGCGCACTGCGGACATAGTTCCTGCTCGGTCAAGGTCCGGCACTGACGGCAATGACCGACGCCTTCCATGGCCTGGCTCAGGGCCTGGGCCAGGCGCGTACCGCCACTGCGGTCGCGTTCGAGCAGCTGCAGGGCCATGCGTTGGGCGGTTTTCTGACCGACGCCGGGCAGGATGCGCAGGGCGTCGATCAGTTGGCGGATCAGGGGGCTGAAGCTCATGTGTGCAGGCCTGCCAATTCAGGAAACAGAATGAACAAGGGAGCAACGACCGTCGGGCCGTTGCTCCCCATTTGAAGCCAGAAGCCGATCAGAACGGCATTTTGAAACCAGGCGGCAGCTGCATCCCTGCGGTCATGCCGCCCATCTTTTCCTGGCTGCTCTGCTCGATCTTGCGCACGGCGTCGTTCAGCGCGGCGGCAATCAGGTCCTCGAGCACTTCCTTGTCGTCAGCGTCGGTCGACATCAGGCTCTGGTCGATGCTGACACGCTTGACGTCGTGGCGACCGGTCATCACCACACTGACCAGGCCGCCACCGGACTGGCCGGTGACTTCCGCATTGGCCAGCTCTTCCTGCATCTTCTGCATTTTTTCCTGCATCTGCTGGGCCTGCTTCATCAGGCCGGCCATGCCACCTTTCATCATGGGGGTATACCTCGATTGGGTCATGTGATGCGGCCCGGCACAGGGCCGGCCGCATGGTTATCCGTTCATTGGCCCTGGCTGGCCAGGGCGTCTACAGGCTCAATAGTATCCTGCCTGACCGTCGCGCCGAACTGCCGGATCATCTGCTGGATGAGCGGATCCTGTTCGATCGACACCACGGCGTCATGCTGGCGCTCGGCGCGCTTGCGCGAGGCGGCCTGGGCCGGGGTTTCCTGCTCGGGGCGGATCAGCTCGATCTTCAGGCGGATCTCGCGGCCCAGTTGCTGGTTCAGTGCGTCGTTCAGCCTGCGCTGCTGCGTCGAGTTGAACAGCGCGCCCTGCCCCGGGTCCAGGTGCAACAGCCAGTCATCACCCTCGGCGGCGATCAGCGTACAGTTTGCGGCGATGTTGCCTGTCATACCGGAGACAGGCAACTGTGGGAATAATTCCAGCCATTGCAGGGCCAAGCCGGTCGCGGGCATGGCCGCCGGCAGTGGCTCCGGCGCCCGGGCAGGCGCCTCCTCCTGCACGTGCTCGGCCAGCTCGTCCAGGTAGCTGAAGCCAACCGGGTCGCTGTCGGGCGCGTAGTAGTCCTCGTCCGCCGGCGGCTCGTCGTCGCGCTCCATGCCCGCCGGGCTGTAGGCCGACGGATCGAACGGTGGCTCGTCATCGTCCGGCTGCTGGCTGGCGGCCTCGACCGCGAGTGCCGGCTCGGGCAACTGCTCGGGCGCAACCGGCGCCGGAGTGGCGATTGGCTCCTCCCACGGCAGGTCGATGACCTCCTCGGCGGGCTGCGGCTCGGGCTCGAGCTCGGGCCCGGACTCTGGCTCCGCTGGCGCTTGCGGCGCCTCGACAACCTCGGCTACGGCCGGCACTTCGACGACTGGCCGCTCGGCCTGTATGGATGGCTCAGCCACGGGCAGCGGCGCGGCCACTTCAGCGACAGGGCTGGCGGCAACGGACGGCGCCACGGCCACAGCCGCTGCCGCCACCGGTTGGGTCGGATCAGCTGTGGCCTGGCTGATCCCCGTCGGCTTTAGTACCGGCCTCGGTGCGTCGTCGGTATCGGCCGGGCGGAACGCCAGCATGCGCAGCAGGACCATCTCGAAACCGCCGCGCGGGTCCGGCGCCAATGGCAGGTCACGGCGGCCGATCAACCCCATCTGGTAGTAGAACTGCACGTCTTCGGCCGGCAGGGCCTGGGCCAACGCCAGCACGCGGTCACGGTCGCCCTGGCCGTTGTCCACCGCTTCCGGCAGGGCCTGGGCGATGGCGACGCGGTGCAGCACATTGAGCATTTCCGACAGCACGCCGTTCCAGTCCGGGCCTTGTTCGGCCAGGTCACGCACTGCGGCCAGCAGCGCACGGGCGTCGCCCTCGAGCAGGGCCTGGAGCACCCCATACACCTGGCCGTGGTCGAGCGTGCCGAGCATCGCCCGCACATCGGCGGCCAGCACCCGGCCCTCGCCAAAGGCGATGGCCTGGTCGGTCAGGCTCATGGCATCGCGCATGGAGCCATCGGCGGCGCGACCGAGCAGCCACAGGGCATCCTCTTCGAACGGCACGTTCTCGGCGCCCAGCACGTGGGTCAAGTGCTCGACCACGCGCTCCGGGCTCATGTTCTTCAGCGAGAACTGCAGGCAGCGCGACAGGATGGTCGCCGGCAGTTTCTGCGGGTCGGTGGTGGCGAGGATGAACTTGACGTAGGGCGGTGGCTCTTCCAGCGTCTTCAACAAGGCGTTGAACGAGTGGGTGGAGAGCATGTGCACTTCGTCGATCAGGTAGACCTTGAAGCGCCCGCGGCTCGGGGCGTACTGCACGTTGTCGAGCAGCTCGCGGGTGTCCTCGACCTTGGTGCGGCTGGCGGCGTCGATCTCGATCAGGTCGACGAAGCGGCCTTCGTCGATCTCCCGGCACACCGAGCAGGTACCGCACGGCGTCGAGGTGATGCCGGTCTCGCAGTTCAGGCACTTGGCGATGATCCGCGCAATGGTGGTCTTGCCCACGCCCCGGGTCCCGGTGAACAGGTAGGCATGGTGCAGGCGCTGGTTGTCCAGGGCGTTGATCAAAGCCTTGAGCACATGGGTCTGGCCGACCATTTCGCGGAACGAGCGCGGACGCCATTTACGTGCAAGAACCTGATAACTCATCAAAAAACCATCGTGACCGGAGCGGGCGGAAAGAGCGCTAATGCTAGCGGAGCGGGGCCGAAATTGCACCCTGCCGATCTCGTCTAAGCTCAGTGACGGGCACACGGACGACGGATCAGGGAGGATGAGGCGTGCGGCGAGTCCTGGCCATCCTGTTGTTGTGGGTATTGTTGTGGGCCACCCACGGCCTGGCGCAACCGCCGGTGCTGCGCTTCTCCATCGCCGAAAGCTGGAGCATGCCGCTGATGCGCATCGAGGACCAGCAGCCGGCGGAAGGCATCCTCCTGGAACTGATGCAGGCCATCGCCCGGGAGGCCGATGCCCGCCCCCAGTACCATGTGCTGGCGCGCCTGCGCCTGCAGGAGGCGATGCAGGCCGGCGAAATCGACGTACGCTGCTACGTTTCCACGCAATGGCTGACCGATCGGCCCGGCGACTATCTCTGGAGCATCCCGCTCATCGAGCAGCGCGACCTGCTGATCGGCCGCCCCGGCGACAGCGGCCCCGTCAGCCCGGACGCACTGCCACCCCAGGCCATCGGCACCGTGCTCGGCTACACCTACCCCACGCTCGAGCCGCTGTTCAGCCAGGCCCGCCTGCAGCGCGAAGATAGCCGCAATCAGTTGCTGGTCCTGCAGAAACTCCAGGTCGGGCGCTTGCGCCATGCCGTGAGCAACCAGCTGTCGCTGCAGTGGTACAACCGCTCCCTGCCCCCTGCTCAACGCCTGCAGCCCCTGGCCGTGCTTGAAGAACAGGCGCTGGGCTGCATGGTGCGCAACGACCCCGCACTGCCGACCCAGGCGGTGCTCAGGGCGCTGGTGCGGATCAAGCAGTCCGGGGAAATGCAGCGGATCGTCGAGCGTTATAGCGAGCCCCATCCGTTCGCAGGTGACGACAGCCCTCAGTTACCCGCAGCCGCGACACCCAGTGCCGCCAGGTAGAGGCCCAAACCGAACACGCAGTGCGTCGCCAGGCTGCGCAGGCAGCTCTTCAAGGGCGCGGGTGTGTTCGTCGCGAAGTACCCTGCCCCCAACGCAGGCTGCACCACGCACAACGGCACGAGCACCGAGACCACCCCGAACAGCAAGGCTGGCCACAGTGTCGGCCCCCGCAACCACCCCTCCCCTGCAATAGCCGCCAGCAACGCCGCGAACACCAACCCTGTGGCGTAGTGGAGCAGCCAGCCCCACACCAGCTCCCCCCTGACCGGCGCAGCCTTGCCGATCGTCGCATGCCGCCAGCGCCCTTCGAGCAGATGCCCCACCCAGCGCCCGACCATGGCGTAGTTCAGGGTGGTGACGCCCAGATGCCTGAGCAACAGGGTCCACAGGTCCATGACCAGGGTGGCGCCGATGCCGATGAACAGGATGGAAAGCACAAGCGAGGAGATGGTCATGACGTGAGCCCTTGGCAGATTGACGGAAAGGTCGATGCCAAGCAGCATGCAAGTTGAAGTCAACTTCAAGTCAAGAGGGGTTGCAATGGACATTGCCGATGTCGCCAGGCGCACCGGAGTGCCGGCGTCGACATTGCGTTACTACGCGAACAAGGGGTTGCTCAGATCACTGGCCAGCCATGGGCAGCGCCGCCAGTTCCCGCCAGACACCCCCGAGCGCCTGGCGCTGATCGCGCTGGGACAGGCGGCTGGCTTTTCGCTGGACGAAGTAGCCGCCATGCTTGACGAGCAACGGGTCGACCGCGAGTTGCTGCTGGCCAAGGCCGACGAGATCGACCGCCGGATCAAACGGCTGCAGGCGATGAGCAAGGGGTTGCGGCATGCGGCGCAGTGCCCCGAGGAGAACCATCTGCAATGCCCGACCTTCCAGCGGCTGATGCAGGTATCGGCCAGCCAGGGCAGGCGTGGAGGCCTCAGTAGCCGTGCAACTCGCGGAACGGCTGGCCCTTGTGGTAGTTGATCCACTCCTCCACGTCATACGGCAGGTACAGCTGCCGACGCGCCCGCGAGAGGGCAATATACACGGCGCAGATCCGGGCATCGAAGGCGTAGGCGTCCTTGAAGCGGTCGGTGGTCATCAGTTCCGGTGTCAGCAGCACCTGATCGAACTCCAGGCCGCCGGCCTCCTCGGCCATCAGCAGCGTCAGGCTGTCGGGCCGGGCGGCGATACGCGCGTCCAGCAGCGTCAGGTCCGCAAGCTTGAAACCCGCCTCAAGGCGCGCCTCGACCCAGAGGAACGCGGCATCGAAACGTTCGGACTCACGCACCTGCTGCCAGTCGAGCAGGTGCGCGAAATACGGATGCGGCCCTTCGGCATCCTGCCCCGGCGCATAGAACGCGGCCCTGAACAGGCCGATCGCCGTGGCCATGAAGCGGCGCATCTGTGGCCAATCGGGGAAATTCAACAAGCAGTTGGACTCGGCCAACTCCATGGCCCAGCGCATCGTGTCCCAGCGCGAGGCGGTCAGCACCACGCAGCCCTCGGGCGGAACGAACCCTTCGGGGAAGTGCTCGATGCCGACATCGACATGGCGCGCAGCCTCGAAGGCAACCTTGGACTTCTTCGAATGCACGCCGATCAACGGGTTGATCAGGCGCTCCACCTTGGGCCCGCTACGCACGGCAAAGGCCATGTCCTTCTGGCGCACCTGACGCTCGCGCCTGACCACCTCGCCGGAGGCCTTCTGATATTCATCGCCCAGGGTGATCAGCACCTGGCGGCCTCGCTCGATGACTTGCAGCAGTGAGGCCGGCACGTCCTGGCTCTCGTCGATGATCACGTGGCTGAAGCGCCCTGGCACGCTGCAGCCAGTCAGGCTCGCTCGCTTGAGCAGCAGCAACGCCTCGAACCCGGTCTGCGCGCCCCAGGCCGGTTGCGCCTCCAGGTAGCGCCATAGCCGGCTGGCGTACTCGAGCAGGACCTGGGTATCGACGCCGGAGAGTGCTTGGCGAAAATACGGCAGATGACGATTCGACAGGCTGTAATCCCGAGAATCGCAGTAGTTGCGCAGCACTTCCAGGCAGATATCCAGGGCATGCTCGGCGTCGTACTGGCGCAAGCCGACGATCCCCAGTTCCTCGGCCAGCCTGCGCTTGCCGGGACCGCGCTGCGCCGTCCGGGCGGAAACTGACCGGGTATCCTTGAGCAGGGCCCGGGCGAACTGGCCGAAGGTCATGCCGACCTTGGCCTGCTCATCCAGCCCCATGCGTCGACGCAAGGTGCCGAGCTTGGCCGGCGTGCGCGCCAGGGCCAGCACCCGGCCACGGGGCAGGCAATCCATCAGCGCGCCAAGCAGGTAGCTCTTGCCGATCCCGGCATAGCCCTGCACGTGGATGTCTTCGTCGAGGTTGGCCTGGATAACCTTGAGCAGCTTGTCCTGCTCGACGGTCAGCCAGCGTTCGGTATCGAAGCCGGTGGTCACCCGCTGGCTGAACGGGTTGTCGCTGTGATGCAGGCGAATGCGGTAGTCGAAATCCCACTTGCCATCGGCCAGCAGGTATTCCCGCGCCTGGACCTGCTCCGCGTCGAGCAGACGCAGCTTCGAACCCTTGATCACCTCAAGGCCGAAATAGAGCTTGCGCGCATCGAACAGCCTACGGGCCTCAGACAACAACCCCACGCCAGGCGAGTGCGCGCCATCTACCGCCCACGCCAACAGCTTGCCCAGCACCTTTTCCGCCGCCCGCGCATCGACCTGCCCCTGTGCATGGGCCAGGTTCTGGATCACCAGCACTGCCGCCAACTCCGGCTCGCCCAGGGTGTCGAGCGCCAGCGCGCCGTCGGCCAGCAAGGCCTGGCACACCTCTGCGGTAACCGGCAGGTACACCGGATGGGAAAAGTCGAAGTGCTCGGGCTGCATGTCGGTACGGGTCCGGGGATCACTCAAGGTTTGTCGGATTCAGCGGCCTGCCCCACCACCAGGTCGAAGCGGTAGGCACCCAACGACCCAGACATGTCGCCGGGATGGCTGACACCCGCCTGCGGTGCGTCGAGCACGCCATCGAGCTCATGCAGGGCCAGCTCCAGCAGCTTGCGCAAGTCACGCACCGAGCGCGCCGACACCTGCAGTTCCAAGGCCACCGCGTCAGCCTTCACCGCCACTGGCGCAGCCGCTTCCTCGAGGATGCGCTCGTGCTCTTCTTCCATCTGGTCGAGCACCTGGGACAACTCCAGCACGCGCTCGGGACTGGCGGCCATCTGGTCCTTGATTTCCAGGCGGCGCAGCTGCCACTCGCGGATCTTCTGGCGGGTGAGGTCGTCGACATGTTCCACGGTCGCTATCTCCTGGCCGAATGGGCCGACACGATGGGATGCATGATAAGGCGCTGCGCGGGATCGTGCAGGCGGAAAACAGTGCGAGGGTGTAAAGAAACGCGTCTGATGTGCGACGCCTGACAGGTACGCCGGAAAAATCCTGCGCCCAAAATGGAGGCGGCCCCACCAGCCACACCCCGGCACTCGATGTTCCCGCTATGGCTGCTCCCTTCCGGGCCTGACCAGGTTAACGGGTAATCAATGCGGGGGGACCGATGGGGCCACCACGACGGCTCGCCAGCTGACGAGCCGCGCCATTGTACAACGCCAGCGAGAAGTTACAACCTTTGATCGAGAAAAAACCATCATTTCTCAAGGACTTGTGGCAAATCTATCGCGAGGCGAACCCGCCCCCCACGTGCGATCACCCGTGGGAGCGGGCTTGCCCCGCGACAAGGCCACCGGCCTCAGACGTCGATTCCGCGCTCCGCAAGGAAGCCCACGAACGCCTCCTCGTCCATCACCGACACGCCCAGCTCGCTGGCCTTGGCCAGCTTGGAGCCGGCGCCGGGCCCGGCCACCACGCAATGGGTCTTGCCGGACACGGAGCCCGCCACCTTGGCCCCCAGGCTTTCCAGCTTTTCCTTGGCGATATCGCGGCTCATGCGCTCCAGGGTACCGGTCAGCACCCAGGTCTGGCCGGCCAGCGGCAAACCCTCGGCGGACTTCTTCTCGCACGACCAGTGCATGCCGAAGTCCAGCAACTGGGCTTCGATGGCGCGGGCCAACTGCTGGTTGGCCTCGACCTTGAAGAACTCGCGCACCCCGTCGGCGGCCTTGGTATTCAGGGCCTGGCGCAAGTCGATGCCATCGGCGGCGATGATCTTGTCCAGGGTGCCCAGCTTGTCTACCAGCTTCTCGGCGCCGGTCGGGCCGACCGACGGGATATCGAGCTTGGCGAGCATCCCGGCGAGGGTGGTGCTGGCGGCGAACTCGGCGCCCAGCTCCCCTTCATCCTGCAGTTGCATACCGCTGTCCAGCAGCTGCTTGATCACCGCACGGTTGTGCTCGTCCTCGAAGAAGTTATGGATCTCGTAGGCAACTTCCAGGCCAATGTCCGGCAGGTAGGTCAACACCTGCGGCAGCGCCACCTGCACCCGCGCCAGGCTGCCCAGGGAGCGGGCCAGGACCTTGGCGGTCTCCTCGCCGACATCGGGGATGCCCAGGGCGTAGATGAAACGCGCCAGGCTCGGGCGCTTGCTGGCCTCGATGGCTTCGAGCAGCTTGCGGCTGGAGACCTCGGCAAAGCCTTCAAGGGCTACCACTTGTTCGAATTCCAGCTTGTAGAGGTCGGCCGGCGAGCGGATCAGGTTTTCATCGACCAGTTGCTCGACGCTCTTTTCGCCCAGGCCATCGATGTCCATGGCCCGGCGCGACACATAATGGATGATCGCCTGCTTGAGCTGGGCGGCGCAGCTCAGGCGCCCCACACAGCGGTACACCGCGCCTTCGCTGGTGGTTTCCTTGCCCTTGCTGCGCTTGACCAGCTGAGTGCGCTCGACCTGCGAGCCGCACACCGGGCATTGGCTCGGCACCTGCACCGCACGCGCGCCTTCGGGGCGGCGCTCGAGCACCACCTGCATGACCTGCGGGATCACGTCGCCGGCACGGCGGATGATCACCGTGTCGCCGATACGCAGGCCCAACCGGGCGATCTCGTCCATGTTGTGCAGGGTGGCGTTGGACACCGTCACGCCGGCCACCTTCACCGGCTTGAGGCGGGCGACCGGAGTCACCGCGCCGGTACGCCCGACCTGGAACTCGACATCGAGCACCTCGGTGAGCTCTTCCATGGCCGGGAACTTGTGGGCGATCGCCCAGCGCGGCTCACGGGCACGGAAACCCAGCTCACGCTGGGAGGCCAGGGCATTGACCTTGAACACCACCCCATCGATCTCGTAGGGCAGGCTGTTGCGGCGCGCACCGATGTCCCGGTAATAGGCCAGGCACTCGTCGATACCGGCGGCGTGCCTGAGCTCGCGGCTGATCGGCAGCCCCCAGGTCTTGAGTTTCTCCAGGATACCGATATGGCTGTCGCCAAACGGCTCGGACACCTGGCCGACGCCATAGCAGCAGAACTCCAGCGGGCGGCTGGCGGTGATCTTCGAGTCCAGCTGGCGCAGGCTGCCGGCGGCGGCGTTGCGCGGGTTGGCGAAGGTCTTGCCGCCGGCCTCGGCCTGGGCCGCATTGAGCCGGTCGAATCCGGCCTTGCTCATGTACACCTCGCCGCGCACCTCCAGCACCGCCGGCCAGCCCTCGCCCTGCAGCTTGAGCGGGATGTTGCGCACGGTACGCACGTTGGCGCTGATGTCCTCACCGGTAGTGCCGTCGCCGCGGGTGGCGCCCTGCACCAGCTGGCCGTCGCGGTACAGCAGGCTCACCGCCAGGCCGTCGAGCTTGGGCTCGCAGCTGTAGTCCACGGCCGCCCGATCGCCGCCCGGCAAATCCAGGCCTTCGACCACGCGGCGGCCGAAGTCGCGCAGGTCGTCTTCCTCGAAGGCGTTGCCCAGGCTGAGCATCGGTATCTCGTGACGTACCTGGCTGAAGGCCGCCAGTGCCGCACCACCGACGCGCTGGGTCGGCGAATCCGGCGTCACCAGGTGCGGGTGCTCGGCCTCCAGCGCCTTCAGCTCATTGAACAGGCGGTCGTATTCGGCATCGGGCACGCTGGGTTCGTCGAGCACGTAGTAGCGGTAGTTGTGCTGGTCGAGTTCGGCGCGCAGTTCGTGGATTCGGGATTCGGCGTTCATTTCTGGTCTTCTCTTGCAAAGCAAAAGAGCAGCCCCTGGCTGCTCTTTCGTTTCAATCATCGCGGCGCGGACCGAGGCAAGGTCCGCCCGCTCGGGTGTATCAGCGTTTCTGCGTCAGGGCGCGGCGCTCGAACTCGACGATGCGCTGGCGGTAGTGCTCGATGGTCTGGGCGGTCAGCACGCTGCGCTGGTCATCCTTGAGCTCGCCATTGAGCTCGTGGGCCAACTTGCGGGCGGCGGCGACCATCACGTCGAAGGCCTGCTTGGGGTGACGCGGGCCTGGCAGGCCGAGGAAGAAGCTCACCGCACGGGTGCTGAAATGGTCGATGTCGTCCAGATCGAACACGCCGGGCTTGACCGCATTGGCCATGGAGAACAGCACTTCGCCGTGGCCGGCCATGCTCTCGTGGCGATGGAAGATGTCCATCTCGCCGAAGCGCAGGCCGCTTTCCAGGATGTTCTGCAACAGCGCCGGGCCCTTGAAACCGCCTTCGTCGCGGGAGATGACGCTGATCACCAGCACTTCTTCGGCCGGCGGCAGCTCTTTGGCCGGCGTGGACGCGGCAGTAAAACCGCTGTTGCGGGCGTTGTCGGCGGCGAAGTCGTCGTCGCCAGTATCGAACAGGTCCGGTTCACGCGGCTCGGCGGCCAGCTTCAGGTCGCCCTGTTGCGGCTCGCTGTTGTTGCGCTTGCCGCGCTTGGCCTTGGCCGGTTTGGCTTCACGCTCGCGTTCGCGCTCACGCACCGGGGCGCTGACCGATGGCAGGTCGCTCTCATCCAGCTCGGGCTCTTTATGGGTTTCCAGCACACGCGAAGGGCCGAGCACCTCGGCGCCGCCGCTGTCGTCGTCCGGGGCGTTGGCGTAGCTACGGTCCAGACGGAACTTCAACTTGCCCTTGCCGCCGCGCATGCGGCGCCAGCCGTCGAAAAGAATACCGGCGATGACAATGATGCCGATGACGATCAGCCACTCGCGCAGACCGATTTCCATGTAATCCCGTGCCTCTATAAAAAATATGCTTGAAAACAAAGGCTTCAAAGGCCTTTAACACGTGGCGCCAACTCTATGTTCTGACAGGCGTTTTACCCACGCAAAAAACAAGTGACATTAAGCTAGCACGACCAAAGGCAACTTTACACCGTCTGTCGCGTCTGCTGAGGCTTTTGCCTACATGTTCACACCCTTTCTTTACCCCTTATGCGTCAACCATGGCCATAGCCTCTTCCACATCAACTGCAACAAGACGTGAACAACCCGGCTCGTGCATAGTCACCCCCATCAGCTGGTCGGCCATTTCCATGGCGATCTTGTTGTGGGTGATGTAGATGAACTGCACGGTTTCGCTCATTTCCTTGACCAGGCGCGCATAGCGCCCGACGTTGGCATCGTCCAAAGGCGCGTCGACCTCGTCGAGCATGCAGAACGGCGCCGGGTTCAGCTTGAAGATGGCGAACACCAGGGCCAGGGCCGTCAGTGCCTTCTCGCCACCCGACAGCAGATGGATGGTGCTGTTCTTCTTGCCCGGCGGGCGCGCCATGATCGTCACCCCTGTATCGAGTAGATCTTCGCCCGTCAGTTCCAGATAAGCGCTGCCGCCACCGAAAACTTTTGGGAAAAGTGCCTGTAATCCGGCATTTATCTGATCAAAGGTATCCTTGAAGCGGTTGCGGGTTTCCTTGTCGATCTTGCGGATGACGTTTTCCAGGGTCTCCAGTGCTTCGACCAGGTCGGCGTCCTGGGCATCCAGGTAGCGCTTGCGCTCGGACTGCTGCTCGTACTCCTCGATGGCCGCCAGGTTGATCGCGCCCAAGCGCTGGATACGCGCCTCGACCTGCTCCAGCGCCTGCTCGGTGCCCTGCTCGCTGGCCTCGGCCTCGAGCGTGGCGAGCACGCCCTGAAGATCGTAGCCGTCGGCGAGCAGTTGTTCCTGCAAGGTCTTGCGCCGCACATCCAGCCCCTGGGACTCCAGGCGCTGCTGCTCCAGCTGGCCGCGCAGCAGTTGCGACTGCTGCTCGGCCTGGGTACGGCGCCGCTCGGCATCGCGCAGCTCGCGATCGGCCTCATCCATGTGCAGGCGCGCCTGACGCATTTCCTCGTCGACGCTCATGCGGCGCTCGAGCAGCTCCTCAAGCTTCAGGCGCAGTTCTTCCAGCGGCGCCTCGCCCTCCTCGAGATTCAGGTTCAGTTGCTCCTGACGCTCGTTCAGGCGCGCGGCCTGCTGCTCCAGGCGCTCGAGCGCCTGGCGGGTGGAATCGTGCTGGGCGCGCAACGAGCCCAGGCGCACGGCCAGTTGATGGGCATGGTCCTTGTGCTGGCGGGCCTCCTGGCGGACCCGGTCGAGACCTTCGCGCAGGGTGTCGCGGCGCGCCATCAGTTGCTCGCGCTGTTCGGTGTCCGCGGCCATCAGGTCGAGGGACTCCTGCAACAGCAGGCGCGCCTCGCCCAACTGCTCATGCTCCAGGGCACGCTGCTCCTGGAGCTCGGCCAACTCTTCGTGCAAGCGTCGGCGGCGCAGTTCAAGCTGTTCGGCCCGGGCCCGGCCAGCAGACAGGCGCGCCTTGAGCTCACCGTGCTGGCGGCTCTCGTCCTGGCTGCGACGGCGCAATTGCTCGCGCTGCTCCTCCAGGTCGAGCTGTTGTTCACGCAGACGCTGCAGTTGCTCGTCGAGCTGTTCGAGCGACGCTTCCTGCTCCAGTTGTTCCTGGGCCAGGCGTTCGATTTCCTGGCCCCTGGCCAGCACGCCGCCCTGGGCTTCACCACCGCGGCTGACCCGCAGGAAATGCCGCCCCACCCAGTATCCGTCGCGGCTGACCAGGCTTTGGCCAGCGACCAGTGACGCCCGCTGCGCCAACGCCTGCTCCAGCGTTTCAACCGGCCTCACCTGCCCCAGCCAGGCCGACAGGTCGGCCCGCCCCTCGACCTTGTCGAGCAGGCTGCCGGCAACGCGCGAGCCCTCTCCCCCGGCCAGCAGCAGGCGCAAATCGCCCTGTTCCAGCGCGGCGAAGTCCAGGCCGGCGAAGTCATCCAGCAACACTGCCTGCAGGTCGGCGCCAAGCACCGTTTCCACCGCCAGCTCCCAGCCGGGCTCAACCCGCAGCCCCTCGGCCAGGCGCGGGCGCTGCTCCAGGCCCTGGGCGCGCAGCCAGTCGGCGGCCCCCACACCGGGCTCCAGCGCCGCCTGCTGCAAAGCCTCCAGCGAGGCCAGACGCCCGCCCAGGCGCTGCAGATCACCTTGCTGTTGCTGTTGTGCCTGGCTGGTCTGCTGCAGGTGTTCGCGCAACCCTTCCAGGCGCTCGACCACCTGCTGCTCTTGCAGGTGCAGCTCTTCGAGCAGCAACTCGCTGCTGGCCACTTGCTCGCCTAGATCGGACGTCTCGGTGTCCTGGGTATCACCACCGAGCTGCTCACCCTCCTCGCCCAGCTTGCGCTGGCGCTCGGCCAGGCGCTCCAGGCTGGATTCGAGCTGCGCCAGGCGTGCCTGCTGCACCTCGGCCTGACGGCGCGGCTCGGCGGAGCGGGTGTTGAAGCCGTCCCACTGCTCCTGCCAGCCGTGCATGCCGAGCTCAGCTTCCTCCAGGGTCGCGGCGGCTTCCTCGGCCGCGGCCAAGGTCAGCTCCTGCTCCGGTTCGAGCATCGCCAATTCTTCGCCGAGGGTCGCCAGCAAGGTGCGGTCATGCCCCAGGTGCGATTCGGTTTCCAGGCGGCTGCGCTCGGCCTCCTTCAGGTCGTCCTGCAACTGGCGCAGACGCTGCTGGCCGTGCTGGATGCTCTGCTCGACGCGGGCGATATCGCCAGCCACCGAATAGAAGCGGCCCTGCACCTGGTTGAAGCGTTCGGACAACTCATGGTGACCGTCGCGCAGTCGCTCGATGCTGGCGTCAGCGTTGCGCTGTTCGGCCACCAGCGCCTCGAAGGCGACCTCCTGGTCGCCGATCACCGTCTCGCGCTGGCGCACCCGCTCATCCAGGTCGCGCCAGCGCAGAGCCGACAGGCGTGCCTTGAGCTGACGTTCCTCGGCCTTGTACTCACGGTATTTCTCGGCAGCCTGGGCCTGGCGGTGCAGGCGCTCGATCTGGCGTTCCAGCTCTTCGCGCAGGTCGGTCAGGCGCGCGAGGTTTTCCTGGGTACGGCGGATGCGGCTCTCGGTCTCGCGGCGACGCTCCTTGTACTTGGAGATGCCCGCCGCTTCCTCGATGAAGTTGCGCAACTCCTCGGGCTTGGCCTCGATCAGCTTGCTGATCATGCCCTGCTCGATGATCGAATAGCTGCGCGGCCCCAGACCGGTGCCGAGGAAGATATCGGTGATGTCACGACGCCGGCACTTGGTGCCGTTCAGGTAATAGGTGTTCTGCCCGTCGCGGGTGACCTTGCGGCGGATCGAGATCTCGGCGTAGGCGGCGTACTCGCCCACCAGGCTGTTGTCGCTGTTGTCGAACACCAGCTCGATGCTCGCCTGGCTGACCGGCTTGCGGCTGGTGGAGCCGTTGAAGATGACATCGGTCATCGACTCGCCACGCAGGTTCTTCGCCGAACTCTCGCCCATCACCCAGCGCACCGCGTCGATGATGTTGGATTTACCGCAGCCGTTGGGGCCGACCACGGCGGCCATGTTGCTGGGGAAGTTGACCGTGGTCGGGTCGACGAACGACTTGAACCCGGCCAGGCGGATGCACTTCAGGCGCACCGGTCAGACCCGCGCCAGCGCCGCCAGCACCAGTTCGCAACTGCGCTGGCAATAGGCGGTGAGCACCTCGCGGATGCGCGGCAGGTCGCGGGCGACCACAGCTTCGAGCAGGCAGGCAAACAGCTCCAGGTAATCGGCCATGTTGGCCTGGCGCTGGTCCAGGGCCAGGTAGTAGGCGCGGCTCATGGCCGGCTGCAGGTTCTCGACGGTTTCCTGCAGGTACGGGTTGTTGGCGAACGGATACGCGGCGCGCATCACCGCGAAGCTGTCGCCGACGAAGGCCTTGATATCCTTGCCGGCATGGGCCTGCTTGAGGCGCTGCTGGATGTCCAGGAACGGGCGCAGGTCGCCCTCGGTGCGCCAATGCTGGGCAACGGCATTGCCCAGCAGGATGTAGAACTCGCCCATCAGGGCGCACAGGCTGCGCACGCTGTTCTCGTCGAGTTCGGTCACATGGGCGCCACGGCGCGGCAGGATGGCCACCAGGTGCCGGCGCTCGAGGATGAGCAGCGCCTCGCGTACCGAACCGCGGCTGACGTTAAGGGCCTGGGTGACCTTCTGCTCCTGGATGCGCTCGCCGGGTGCGAGTTCGCCGCGGATGATCCGCTCGGCCAGGTAGTGGGCAATTTGCTCGGAGAGGCTGTCCGGCGCCTTGAACGTCATGGTTTTCCTTCGCAATCTGGGTAGCTGTGCACAAGGGCGCGATTGTAGCGCACTTGCCAGGCGCTCGCGCAGCGGGACGACGCGCTTTCTGCGACTGATGGGTCAACTTTCCTACACGGCGCGAACTATGCTTTGGAAAAGGCTCGAAGAGGCGGTCCGGTAGGACCTCGCGCAAATTCTTGACCTTTGAGTCAGAAAATTATTGACCCGAAGGTCAGCCGTTGCTTAGAGTCCGCCGGAACAACAATAAAACCATTGCGAGGCCCTCCCCCGTGATCCAGTTTCTCGTCAACCAGGAGCTGCGCAGCGAGCATGCCCTGGACCCGAACATGACGGTGCTGCAGTACCTGCGCGAGCACCTGGGCAAACCCGGCACCAAGGAAGGCTGCGCCAGCGGCGACTGCGGCGCCTGCACCGTGGTCGTCGGCGAACTTGTCGAAAACGCCCAGGGTGGCGACGATATCCGCTATCGCAGCCTCAACTCGTGCCTGACGTTCGTCTCCGCCCTGCACGGCAAGCAACTGATCAGCGTCGAGGGTCTCAAGCACCTGGGCGAACTGCACAGCGTGCAAAAGGCCATGGCCGACTGCCATGGCTCGCAGTGTGGCTTCTGCACCCCTGGTTTCGTCATGTCGCTGTTCGCCCTGCAGAAGAACAGCCAAGGCCACGACCTGCACCAGGCCCAGGAGGCCCTGGCCGGCAACCTGTGCCGCTGCACCGGCTACCGGCCGATCCTCGAGGCTGCCGAGCAGAGCTGCGCACGCCCCTGCCGCGACCAGTTCGACGCTCAGCAGGCGCAGACCATCGCTCGCCTCAAGGCCATCGCCCCGCAACAGACCGGCGAGCTTAATAGCGGCGACAAGCGCTGCCTGGTGCCGCTGACCGTGGCCGACCTGGCCGACCTGTACAGCTCGCACCCCGAGGCGCGCCTGCTGGCCGGGGGTACCGACCTGGCGCTGGAAGTCACCCAGTTCCACCGCACCCTGCCGGTGATGATCTATGTCGGCCACGTCGCCGAACTCAAGCGCATCGATAAGACCGCCAGCCATCTGGAGATCGGCGCCGCCACGCCGCTGACTGACTGCTACACCGCGCTCAACGAGGAATACCCCGACTTCGGCGACCTGCTGCACCGCTTCGCCTCGCTGCAGATCCGCAACCAGGGCACTCTCGGCGGCAATATCGGCAACGCCTCGCCAATCGGTGACTCGCCACCTCTGTTGATCGCCCTCGACGCGCAGATCGTCCTGCGCCAAGGCGAGCGCCAGCGCACCCTGGCCCTGGAGGACTACTTCATCGACTACCGCATCACTGCACGCCAGGACAGCGAGTTCATCGAGAAGGTCATCGTGCCGCGCGCCAGCAACGACTGGGCCTTCCGTGCCTACAAGGTGTCCAAGCGCCTGGACGACGATATCTCCGCGGTGTGCGCGGCGTTCAACCTGAGCATCGAGAACGGGGTGGTCAGCGGCGTGCGCATCGCCTTCGGCGGCATGGCGGCGACTCCCAAGCGTGCCCGCGCCTGCGAAGCCGCGCTGCGCGGCAAGCCGTGGACCCAGGCCAGCGTCGAACGCGCCTGCCAGGCCCTGGCCGAGGACTTCACCCCGCTCAGCGACTTCCGCGCCAGCCGCGAGTACCGCCTGCTGACCGCGCAGAACCTGCTGCGCAAGTACTTCATCGAACTGCAAACGCCGCATATCGAAACCCGGGTGACCGCCTATGTCTAACCATCACGCCGTCAAGAGCCAGGCCGAGATGGCCGCACTGTTCAGCCAGGACCTGACCACCGGGGTCGGCCGCAGCCTCAAGCACGACAGCGCCGACAAGCATGTGGCCGGCGAAGCCGTGTACATCGACGACCGCCTGGAATTCCCCAACCAGTTGCACGTCTATGCACGCACCGCCGACCGCGCTCATGCGCGCATCCTGCGCATCGACACCACGCCCTGCTACCAGTTCGAAGGCGTGCGCATCGCCATCACCCATGAGGACATCCCGGGGCTCAAGGATATCGGCCCAGTGGTGGCTGGCGATCCGTTGCTGGCCATCGACAAGGTCGAGTTCTTCGGCCAGCCGGTGCTCGCCGTGGCCGCCTGCGATCTCGAGACCGCCAGGCGCGCAGCCATGGCCGCCATCGTCGAGTACGAAGACCTGGAGCCGGTGCTCGACGTGGTCGAGGCCCTGCGCAAGAAGCACTTCGTGCTCGACAGCCACACCCACCAGCGCGGCGACTCTGCCGCCGCACTGGCCAGTGCCCCGCACCGTATCCAGGGCACCCTGCACATCGGCGGCCAGGAGCACTTCTACCTGGAGACCCAGATCAGCTCGGTGATGCCCGGCGAAGATGGCGGCATGATCGTCTACTGCTCGACGCAGAACCCCACCGAGGTGCAGAAGCTGGTGGCCGAGGTGCTCGACGTGCCGATGCACAAGATCGTCGTCGACATGCGCCGCATGGGTGGCGGTTTCGGCGGCAAGGAAACCCAGGCCGCCAGCCCCGCGTGCCTGTGCGCGGTGATCGCGCGCCTGACCGGCCAGCCGACCAAGATGCGCCTGCCCCGCGTCGAAGACATGATGATGACCGGCAAGCGCCACCCGTTCTACGTCGAGTACGACGTCGGCTTCGACGACACGGGCCGCCTGCATGGGATCAACTTCGACCTGGCCGGCAACTGCGGCTACTCGCCCGACCTGTCCGGTTCGATCGTCGACCGCGCCATGTTCCACTCCGACAACGCCTACTACCTGGGCGATGCCACGGTGCACGGCCACCGCTGCAAGACCAACACGGCCTCCAACACTGCCTACCGCGGCTTCGGCGGCCCGCAGGGGATGGTCGCCATCGAACAGGTGATGGACCATATCGCCCGTCACCTGGCCCTCGACCCGCTGGCGGTGCGCAAGGCCAACTACTACGGCAAGACCGAGCGCAACGTCACCCACTACTACCAGACCGTCGAGCACAACATGCTCGAGGAGATGACCGCCGAGCTCGAAGCCAGCAGCGACTACCATGAGCGCCGCGAATCGATCCGCCGCTTCAACGCCAACAGCCCGGTGCTGAAAAAAGGCCTGGCGCTGACCCCGGTGAAATTCGGCATCTCATTCACCGCCACCTTCCTCAACCAGGCAGGTGCCTTGATCCACATCTACACCGACGGCAGCATCCACCTCAACCACGGCGGCACCGAGATGGGCCAGGGCCTGAACACCAAGGTCGCGCAGGTGGTGGCGCAGGTGTTCCAGGTCGATTTCAACCGTATCCAGATCACCGCCACCAATACCGACAAGGTGCCCAACACCTCGCCCACCGCCGCCTCCAGCGGCGCCGACCTGAACGGCAAGGCCGCGCAGAACGCCGCCGAAATCCTCAAGAAGCGCCTGACCGAGTTCGCCGCCCGGCACTACAGCGTCACCGAGGAAGATGTCGAGTTCCGCAACGGCCATGTACGCGTGCGCGACCAGATCGTCAGCTTCGAGCAATTGGTCCAGCAGGCCTACTTCGCCCAGGTGTCGCTGTCGACCACCGGTTTCTACCGCACGCCGAAGATCTTCTACGACCGCGCCCAGGCCCGCGGCCGGCCGTTTTACTACTACGCCTTCGGCGCGGCGTGCGTGGAGGTGATCGTCGACACCCTGACCGGCGAGTACAAGATGCTGCGCGCCGACATCCTGCACGACGTCGGTGACTCGCTGAACCCGGCCATCGATATCGGCCAGGTCGAAGGCGGCTTCGTCCAGGGCATGGGCTGGCTGACCACCGAGGAGCTGGTGTGGAATGCCAAGGGCAAGCTGATGACCAACGGCCCGGCCAGCTACAAGATCCCGGCGGTGGCCGACATGCCGATCGACATGCGCGTCAAGCTGGTGGAGAACCGCAAGAACCCCGAGGACACCGTGTTCCACTCCAAGGCCGTGGGCGAGCCGCCGTTCATGCTCGGCATTGCCGCCTGGTGCGCGATCAAGGACGCGGTGGCGAGCATCGCCGACTACCGCGTGCAGCCAAACATCGACGCGCCGTCGACGCCGGAGCGGGTGTTGTGGGGTTGCGAGCAGATGCGCAAGGCGGTGGCTGCGGCGCAGCCTGCCGAACAGCAACTGGAGCCCGTGACGCACTGACGCCACGCTCCCTGTAGGCGCGACCTTAGGTTGCGCCTACAGGGGACCGAGGAGGACTGAAGACATGCACCAATGGATCAACGCCCTCGCCGAGCACCAAGCCCGTGGCGAGCCCTGCGTGCTGGTAACCATCATCGAGGAGCGCGGCTCCACCCCGCGCAACGCCGGCTCGAAAATGGTGGTCAGCGCCAGCGCGCTGTACGACACCATCGGCGGCGGCCACCTGGAGTTCAAGGCCCTGCACATCGCCCGCCAGATGCTCGCGGAACACCGCAGTACCCCGCACCTGGAGCGCTTCAGCCTCGGCGCCAGCCTCGGCCAGTGCTGCGGCGGCACCACCGTGCTGCTGTTCGAGCCGATGAGTGGCGTACAGGCCGAGATCGCCGTGTTCGGCGCGGGCCATGTCGGCCGCGCTCTGGTACCCTTGCTCGCCGCGCTGCCCTGCCGGGTGCGCTGGATCGATTCGCGCGAGCAGGAGTTCCCCGCGCTCATCCCCACCGGGGTGAGCAAGATCGTCAGCGAAGAGCCGGTCGACGAAGTTGCCGACCTGCCCGCCGGCAGCTACTGCATCGTCATGACCCATAACCACCAGCTGGACCTGGAGCTGACCGCCGCGATCCTCAAGCGCAACGACTTCACCTGGTTCGGCCTGATCGGTTCGAAGACCAAGCGCGTCAAGTTCGAGCACCGCCTGCGCGAGCGCGGCTTCGAAGACGCGCTGATGGCGCGCATGCGCTGCCCGATGGGCCTGGCCGAGGTCAAGGGCAAGCTGCCGATCGAGATCGCCGTGTCCATCGCCGCCGAAATCATTGCCACCTACAACGCCTGCTTCGGCCAGCACGACGCTGCCGCCAACTCAGGCCCCATCGCCCAGTTGCTGCCGTCCTCGCGACGCAGCCAGACCCTTTGACGAGAGCCCCATGAGCGCAACCCGCAAAGCCTACCGAGCCGCCATCCTGCACAGCATCGCCGACCCCGCCGAGGTCGGCCTGGAGGCGTCCTGCGAATACTATGAAGACGGCCTGCTGGTAGTCGATAACGGCCGCATCAGCGCCCTGGGCCATGCCAGCGAGCTGCTGCCGACCCTCGATGCCGCCATCCCGGTGCAGCACTACCAGGACGCCCTGATCACCCCGGGCTTCATCGACACCCATATCCACTTCCCGCAGACCGGCATGATCGGCTCCTACGGCGAGCAGCTGCTGGACTGGCTGAACACCTACACCTTCCCCTGCGAAAAGCAGTTCGCCGACAAGGCCCACGCCGACCAGGTGGCGAAGATCTTCCTCGCCGAACTGCTGCGCAACGGCACCACCACCGCGCTGGTGTTCGGCAGCGTGCACCCCGAGTCGGTCAACGCCCTGTTCAAGGAGGCCGAGCGCCTGGACCTGCGCATGATCGCCGGCAAGGTGATGATGGACCGCAACGCCCCCGACTACCTGACCGATACCGCCGAGTCCAGCTACCGCGACAGCAAGATGCTGATCGAGCGCTGGCACGGCAAGGGCCGCCTGCACTACGCGGTCACCCCGCGCTTCGCGCCGACCAGCACGCCGGAACAGTTGAGCGTGGCCGGCCAGTTGCTCAAGGAGCACCCGGGCGTGTACATGCACACCCACCTGTCGGAGAACCTCAAGGAAATCGACTGGGTCAAGGAACTGTTCCCCGAGCAGAAAGGCTACCTGGACGTCTACGACCACTTCGAGCTGCTCGGCGAGCGCTCGGTGTTCGCCCACGGCGTGCACCTGTGCGACGACGAGTGCCAGCGCCTGGCCGAAACCGGTTCGGCCATCGCCTTCTGCCCGACCTCCAACCTGTTCCTCGGCAGCGGCCTGTTCAACCTGCCCCAGGCCGAACGCTTCAAGGTCAACGTCGGCCTGGGCACCGATGTCGGCGCCGGCACCAGCTTCTCGCTGCTCAACACCCTGAACGAGGCATACAAGGTGATGCAGTTGCAAGGCGCGCGCCTGCACCCGTACAAGTCGCTGTACCTGGCCACCCTCGGCGGCGCCCGCGCCCTGCGCCTGGAGGACCGCATCGGCAGCCTGCGCCCGGGCAATGACGCCGACTTCGTGGTGCTCGACTACAAGGCCACCCCGCTGCTGGACTACCGCCTGCAGCAGTCGAAAAGCATCGAGGAGACCTTGTTCGTGCTCACCACCCTGGGCGACGACCGCACCGTGCGCGAGACCTACGCCGCCGGGCGTTGCGTGCACCAGCGCTAGGGTTGCTTGGCCAGGCCTCGATACAGCGCACCGCCGATCGCCGCGCCGATCAGCGGTGCCAGCCAGAACAGCCAAAGTTGCTGCAAGGCCCAGCCACCGACGAACAGCGCAGGCCCGGTGCTACGCGCTGGGTTCACCGAGGTATTGGTGACCGGGATCGAGATCAGGTGGATCAAGGTCAACGCCAGGCCAATGGCGATCGGCGCAAACCCGGCCGGCGCCCGGGCGTCCGTGGCGCCCATGATGATCACCAGGAACATCGCGGTCATCACCACTTCGCTGACGAAGCCTGCGGCCAGGGTGTAGCCACCGGGCGAGTGTTCGCCATAGCCATTCGAGGCCATGCCGTTACCCACCTCGAAACCGGCCTTGCCGGTGGCGATGAAGTAGATCACCGCCGCGGCGAGGATCGCGCCGATCACCTGGGCAATCACGTAGGGCAGCAACTCTTTTGCCGGGAATCGTCCCCCCACCACCAGCCCGAACGACACGGCGGGGTTGAGGTGGCAGCCGGAGATATGGCCGATGGCGAATGCCATGGTCAGGACGGTAAGGCCAAAAGCGAAGGCGACACCCAGGACCCCGATGCCGACAGGCGAGCTTGCGGCCAGCACCGCGCTGCCACAACCACCCAGGACCAACCAGAAGGTGCCGACCAGCTCGGCACCTATGCGCACACCCAGGGATGAACTCATGGACCATTCCTCAAGTAATTGGACGCAACGACTGCGCAAGCCCAACTGCTCGATGAAGGTTTGCTGAGGAAAATCTAGCAGAGCCTTGGCCAAGGGCCAGTAACGCCAGGGGCTGCATCGCAGCCCCGCTCAGGCAGGCAAACGATCAACCCTTGGCAGTGGCCTTGGGCTTTTTCAGCAGGTGGGAGAACACCGCGTGCAGATCGTCCGAGGCGCTCTCCTCGTCGAGGTTGAGCTTGCTGTCGATATGGTCCATGTGATGCATCATCAGGCTTACCGCCTGCTCGGCATCACGGGCCTCGATCGCATCGATCAGCTGCATGTGCTCATCGTACGAGCAGTGCGAGCGGTTACCGCTTTCGTACTGGGCGATGATCAGCGAAGTCTGCGACACCAGGCTGCGCTGGAAGCTCACCAGTGGCGCATTGCCCGCGGCCTCGGCCAGCTTGAGGTGGAACTCGCCGGACAGGCGGATACCGGCGCCACGGTCACCACGGGAGAAGCTGTCACGCTCCTCGCGGACCATCTGGCGCAGTTCGTTGAGCTGTTCGAGGGTGGCGTGCTGCACGGCCAGCTCGGTGATCGCGCGCTCGACCATGCGCCGCGAGAAGAACACCTGCCGCGCCTCCTCGACCGTGGGGCTGGCCACCACCGCACCACGGTTGGGCCGCAACAGCACCACGCTTTCATGGGCCAGGCGCGACAGGGCGCGGCGGATGATGGTGCGGCTGACGCCGAAGATCTCGCCCAGTGCTTCCTCGCTCAACTTGGTGCCCGGTGCCAGACGCTGCTCGAGGATCGCCTCGAAGATATGCGCGTAGACGATGTCGTCCTGGGTACCGCTGCGGCCGGCCTTGCCAGTGCGCACAGGTTTTTTCAGAGGTTGCAGCTGTTCGTTCATGGGCTCTCGAGCACAAAGGATCTGCCAGTCGGACCGTGACTGTAATACCGGTCAGCGGGGGGATGGCAAGTCCTGGAAGAAGAAAAGGGGCCAAGGTATGGCGCCATTGTACACAGGCTGACCCGTTTCTGCAGGTGGCCTTTTACCTATATAGCCGTTGTACGACCGTTTGTACGCACAAAAGATAAAACATTATTTGCATTCTTTGTACACAAAAGCATAATCCTGCGAGCAACTTCCTGACCCAAAAGTCAACAAACAGGTCGGACGTCTGCCACACCCCCTCGCGAAGCCCCCCAGTGCATGGCTCAGGACCAGGCTTCGAACAACAAGAAAGACTTGAGGAGTACTCGCTGTGGAAAGCCGCAAATCCGAAGCACCTACGCTGGATCTCGCCCCACCGCTCGAAACGGGCTGGCTGGAGCGGATTTTCAAACTCAAGCAGCATGGCAGCACTGTCCGCACCGAGCTGATCGCCGGGGTGACCACCTTCATCACCATGGCCTACATCATCTTCGTCAACCCCAACATCATGGCCGACGCCGGCATCGACCACGGCGCGGCGTTCGTCGCCACCTGCATCGCCGCTGCCCTCGGCTGCCTGCTGATGGGCCTGTACGCCAACTGGCCGGTCGGCCTGGCGCCGGGCATGGGGCTCAATGCCTTCTTTACCTACACCGTGGTCGGCACCATGGGCTACAACTGGGAAACGGCGCTGGGGGCGGTGTTCGTCTCGGGTGTGCTGTTCATGTTCCTGACCGTTTCGCGCGTGCGTGAGTGGCTGCTCAACAGCATCCCGGTGAGCCTGCGCCATGCCATGGGGGCCGGCGTCGGCTTGTTCCTCGGGCTGATCGGCCTGAAAACCGCCGGCATCATCGTCGACAGCCCGGCAACCCTGGTCAAGCTGGGCTCGCTGCATGAGCCCGGCCCGCTGCTGGCGGCCGTGTGCTTCCTGCTGATCGCGATCCTCAGCTACAAGCGGGTGTTCGGCGCGATCCTGATCAGCATCATCGGCGTCACTTTGGCCGGCTGGGGCCTGGGCCTGGTCAAGTTCGGCGGGGTGGTGTCGATGCCGCCGAGCCTGGCACCGACCTGGATGGCCATGGACGTGGTCGGCGTGTTCAACGTCAGCATGATCAGCGTGGTGCTGGCGTTCCTGTTCGTGCACATGTTCGACACCGCTGGCACGCTGATGGGCGTGGCCCAGCGGGCCAACCTGGTGGCACCGGACGGGCGTATCGAGAACCTGTCGCGGGCGCTGAAGGCCGACAGCACCTCCAGCGTGTTCGGCGCGGTGGTCGGCGTGCCGCCGGTGACCAGCTACGTGGAAAGTGCTGCGGGCGTGGCGGCAGGCGGGCGCACCGGCTTGACCGCCGTGGTGGTTGGGATCCTGTTCATCGCGGCGATGTTCTTCGCCCCATTGGCGGGGATGATCCCGGCCTATGCCACCGCTGGCGCGCTGATCTACGTGGCGATGCTGATGATGGGCAGCATGGCGCATATCGAGTGGGATGAAGCCACCGACAGCATTCCGGCGATCGTCACCGTGATCATGATGCCGCTGACCTTCTCGGTGGCAGACGGCATTGCCCTGGGCTTCATCAGCTATGTGGCGCTGAAGGCCGGTACCGGTAAATTCAAGGAGATCTCGGCCAGCCTATGGGTGCTGTGCGCGATCTTCATTGCCAAGTTTGTGTTCCTCTGATCAGCGGGACTCATTCCACTACCTCGGGCAGGGGCAGCGGCCCGAGGTACCAAGTTTACCTGCGCACCCTTCTGATATTTCTGATAGGTGTAAATCCAGTGCGCGCACGCTATTACTAGCGCAGAAAAAACTCGCCATGAGCGGCCATTGCGATCCGACAAACAGAGTATCAACGCCATGCTTACTTATGTTTTGTCAGTAGACAGAGCCAGTTCGGTCATACATGCCCAGTCCATCACAAACGCGTATACCCCATACGGAAGCAAGGCATGCAGAGGGGGACCAAGGACTGGCTTCAACGGACAAATCCCAGAGCCCCTCACCGGCCATTATTATCTGGGCAACGGCCATCGCTTGTTCAACACCCAACTTATGCGTTTCAGTAGCCCAGATTCGCTAAGCCCTTTCGATGAAGGTGGCAGTAATAGTTATACCTATTGCGCTGGCGACCCCATCAACAGGCATGATCCCACTGGCGGCATCATTGCTTTCATCAAAGAGATGCATCAACAGTTCACGACTTCGTTTTTACGCAATACCGTGCCCGATGCCATACCGGGACGCGTCTTGGCCACGCCGGAAGCCCAGCAGATCGTCAATGCCCCAAACAAATCGTTTTTTGGAGAGCGCGTCGCCGGCGCCTACATTGCAAAAGACAGTAATGGGGCTCCGCCCCTGCCCCAGTATCTCCAGACTCGTTACGCAGAAACCGTGCAACGGGCGAATAGGGGTGAAACGCCCTCTGTCGTCGCCCATCTCGAGATGGCATCCACCTGGCTGGAATTCAACGGTGCTCCCGAAGCGGTTGCAGCAAAAATCACACCCGGAACCATAGCAACCGCTGTAGTCGGCCACCTGCTCGGCGCAGCGACGGCTGGAGGCGCGGACATAGCTGCATTGAAAACCGGAAGAGCATTGAATCTCTACAGCACCGTAGAGAGAGTCAGGGAGTAGGGCTACGAACGAAAAAAAGCCCGCCAGTGTGAGAGCGGGCCAAGGACCTACGAAGATTCTTCTAGCGACCAACTAGCTTCCACGATAGGTCGAATAGCTGTACGGCGAGATCAGCAGCGGCACGTGGTAGTGCTCCTGCTGCTCGTCGATGCCGAAGCGCAGCACGACCACGTCGAGGAACGCGGTGTCCGGCAGCTTCACACCCTTGGCGCGGTAGTAGTCACCGGCGCTGAACTGCAATTGATAGACGCCGGTGCGGTAGTCGTCACCCTGCAGCAGCGGCGCATCGACGCGGCCATCGCTGTTGGTCAGGGCGGTGTTCACCAGTTCCAGTTGCTGGCCTTCAACGCGGTACAGCTCGACCTTGATCGAGCTGCCCGGGCAGCCATGCGCGGCGTCCAGTACGTGTGTGGTCAAACGTCCCATTTGCTTGTCGCCTCTTGTCGTCTACGTGGGCAAAAAATACACGGCAACAGGCTCGCACCGTGCGGGAATGCAGCCATTAAGACAGTTTAGCGATAGATTGTACACAATTTTTTCTGCATCCCAGGTCAAGACTCCTCGAACACTCCATCAGTCGCAAAGACACGCCCGATGCCGACCCTCACGGCATTAGCTGACCAATCAGGCAGGTTTCTTGCAAGCCATTCTCAGGCGACAAATGGGAAGAAATGCGGAAAAACAGGCTTACAAAGTATTTAAGAAGTTGTATACAATCAGCCCATCCGGTGGTGCGACATCCCGACGCGGCCCGCCCACCACTCGCACATACGTACAAGAAGGAAGACTGCAGTGAGCGCTGACTACCCTCGCGACCTGATCGGTTACGCCAACAACCCACCTCATCCGCAATGGCCGGGGAATGCCCGCATTGCACTGTCCTTCGTGCTCAACTACGAAGAAGGTGGCGAGCGCAACATCCTGCATGGCGACAAAGAGTCCGAAGCGTTCCTCTCCGAAATGGTCGCCGCCCAGCCGCTGCAAGGCGCGCGCAACATGAGCATGGAGTCGCTCTACGAATACGGCAGCCGCGCCGGCGTATGGCGCCTGCTCAAGCTGTTCAAGGACAGCGGCGTGCCGCTGACCATCTTCGCCGTGGCCATGGCCGCCCAGCGCCACCCCGACGTGATCCGCGCCATGGTCGAGGCCGGCCACGAGATCTGCAGCCACGGCTACCGCTGGATCGACTACCAGTACATGGATGAAGCGCAAGAGCGCGAGCACATGCTCGAAGCCATCCGCATCCTCACCGAGCTTACCGGCGAACGCCCGCAAGGCTGGTACACCGGCCGCACCGGTCCGAACACCCGGCGCCTGGTGATGGAGGAAGGCGGCTTCCTCTACGACAGCGACACCTACGACGACGACCTGCCCTACTGGGAGCCGAACAATCCGACCGGCAAGCCGCACCTGGTGATCCCCTACACCCTCGACACCAACGACATGCGCTTCACCCAGGTACAGGGCTTCAACTGCGGCGAGCAGTTCTTCCAGTACCTCAAGGACGCTTTCGACGTGCTCTACGAGGAAGGCGCCGAGGCGCCGAAGATGCTCTCCATCGGCCTGCACTGCCGCCTGGTCGGCCGCCCGGCGCGCCTGGCCGCGCTCAAGCGCTTCGTCGACTACGCCAAGAGCCACGAGCAGGTCTGGTTCGCCCGTCGCGTGGACATCGCCCGCCACTGGCACGCCACCCACCCGTACAAGAAAGAGAACGCCTGATGACCGCCTTCAAGACCCTCAAGCCCTCCACCCTGGACCGCGCCGCCTTCGTCGCGGCCTTCGCCGACATCTACGAGCACTCGCCGTGGGTCGCCGAAAAAGCCTACGACCTGGGGCAACTGGCCGAGCTGGACGAGATCGAGGCGCTGCATCAGCGCATGAGCGACATCCTGCTCAGCGCCAACCACGCCGACCAGCTGGCACTGATCAACGCTCACCCGGACCTGGCCGGCAAGGCCGCCATCCAGGGCGAGCTGACCGAATCGAGCACCAACGAGCAGGCCGGCGCCGGTATTCACCAGTGCACCGCTGAAGAGTTCGCCCGCTTCACCGAACTCAACGACGCCTACAAGGCCAAGTTCCAGTTCCCGTTCATCATGGCGGTCAAGGGCAGCAACCGGCACCAGATCCTCGCCTCCTTCGAAAAACGCATCCACAACGACACCGATGCCGAGTTCAAGGAAGCTTTGGCGCAGATCAACCTGATCGCCCTGTTCCGCCTGCTGCAGCTGTAAGGCACTGGCAGCGCCCTGGCCCGAGTGCGTGACGCGTCCGCACCCAGGGCCCCGGCCCGCCAGGCCACCAAAATCCAGAACAACGAATAGAAGAGATAACCGCATGCGCACCCTGATGATCGAGCCCCTGACCAAAGAAGCCTTCGCCCCCTTCGGTGACGTGATCGAAACCGACGGCAGCGACCACTTCATGATCAACAACGGCTCGACCATGCGCTTCCACAAGCTCGCCACGGTCGAGACCGCCGAGCCCGAAGACAAGGCGATCATCAGCATCTTCCGCGCCGACGCGCTGGAAATGCCGCTGACCGTGCGCATGCTGGAACGCCATCCGCTGGGCAGCCAGGCTTTCATCCCGCTGCTCGGCAACCCCTTTCTGATCGTGGTCGCGCCAGTTGGCGATGCACCTGTATCAGGCTTGGTCCGCGCCTTCCGCAGTAATGGCAGGCAGGGCATCAATTACCATCGCGGCGTCTGGCACCACCCGGTGCTGACGATCGAAAAGCGGGATGACTTCCTGGTGGTTGATCGCAGTGGTTCCGGCAACAACTGCGATGAGCATTACTTCCCCGAGGAACAGATGTTGATCCTCAATCCCCACCAATAAGAAAAGGTCGGTCACCCAGGTCCGCCTGAACCGTGACCGGCGAGAGGTACATACTGTGGAAGCACACCTTCACGAATGGCTGAACCTGAGCATTCGCTGGGTTCACATGATCACCGGCGTGGCCTGGATCGGTGCATCGTTCTACTTTGTCTGGCTGGAGAACCACCTGAACCGAAGCAACCCGCGCGATGGGTTGTCGGGTGACCTCTGGGCCATCCACGGTGGTGGTATCTACCACCTGGAAAAATACAAGCTGGCCCCGCCGAAGATGCCCGAGAACCTGCACTGGTTCAAATGGGAAGCCTACTTCACCTGGATGTCCGGGATCGCCCTGCTGTGCGTGGTGTTCTACTGGAACCCGACCCTGTACCTGCTGGCACCCGGCAGCACCCTCAGCGGTGCCGAAGGCGTGGCCATCGGTATCGGCTCGCTGATCGCCGGCTGGTTCATCTACGATTTCCTCTGCGACTCGCCCCTGGGCAAGAAGCCGGCCCTGCTCGGCGCCGTGCTGTTCGTGCTGATCATCGCCGCCTGCTGGGGCTTCAGCCTGGTGTTCAGCGGCCGCGGCGCGTACCTGCACACCGGTGCGATCATCGGCACCATCATGGTCGGTAACGTGTTCCGCATCATCATGCCGGCGCAGCGCCAGCTGGTGGCGGCCATCGAGAACAACCAGACCCCCGACCCGGTGCTGCCGGCCAAGGGCCTGCTGCGCTCGCGCCACAACAACTACTTCACCCTGCCGGTGCTGTTCATCATGATCAGCAACCACTTCCCGAGCACCTACGGCAGCCAGTACAACTGGCTGATCCTGGCCGGGATCGCGGTGGCCGCGGTATTGATCCGTCACTATTTCAACACCCGCCACGACAGCAACAAGTACGCCTGGACCCTGCCAGTCGGTGCCCTGGCGATGATCTGCCTGGCCTACGTGACCGGCCCCAAACCGCTGCCGACCGCCCCTGAGCAAGCCGCTGCCAAGGTCGAGTACCAGCCGCTGCCGGCCACTGCCGTAGGTGGCAAGACCGCCGCCGAGCTGCGCGCCGAGGAAGCCGCCAAACCTGCGGCACCCGCCGAGGCTCCGGCCCAAGCCACAGCCCAGGCTGGCGGTGAAACCTTCGACAAGATCCACACCGTCATCCAGGAACGCTGCACCGTGTGCCACTCGGCCAAGCCGACCAGCCCGCTGTTCAGCGCAGCCCCAGCCGGCGTGATGTTCGACACCCCGCAGCAGATCCAGGCCCAGGCCGCGCGCATCCAGGCGCAGGCCGTCGCCAGCCAGATCATGCCGCTGGGCAACATCACCCAGATGACTGTCGAGGAACGCAAGCTGGTCGGCGACTGGATCGCCAAAGGCGCGCAGGTCAACTGAGACAACCCACGACTGCGTGGGAGCGGGCTTGCCCCGCGATGAGGCCGGTACTCCCGGCCTCGCTACAAGCTCTACGTAACAAGCAAGCATCGAGCGTTCGGCTTCACGCGGGAACCCCGGCCTCCTTTACCGGAGCCTGCCACGTGAAGCCGCCCGCTTGGATCCGAGAATAAAAACAAAACTCGAGGTGCTGCATGTCCGAGTCACCCAAGGCGTACATCCCTGTTGCGCCGCCACGACAGCCCCTGCCTTTGTTCCAGCTGATCCTGGTGGGTCTGCAACACGTTCTGCTGATGTACGGCGGCGCCATCGCGGTGCCGCTGATCATTGGCCAGGCGGCGGGCCTGTCCCGCGAAGAAGTCGCCTTCCTGATCAACGCCGACCTGCTGGTCGCCGGCGTTGCCACCATCATCCAATCCTTCGGTATCGGCCCGGTCGGCATTCGCATGCCGGTCATGATGGGCGCCAGCTTCGCCGCCGTCGGCAGCATGGTGGCCATGGCCGGCATGCCGGGCGTCGGCCTGCAGGGGATCTTCGGCGCGACCATCGCCGCCGGGTTCTTCGGCATGCTGATCGCGCCGTTCATGTCCAAGGTCGTGCGCTTCTTCCCGCCGCTGGTGACCGGCACGGTCATCACCTCCATCGGCTTGTCGCTGTTCCCGGTAGCGGTCAACTGGGCCGGTGGCGGCCATGACGCCGAAGCCTTCGGCGCGCCGATCTACCTGATGGTCGCCGGCCTGGTGCTGGCGGTGATCCTGCTGATCAACCGCTTCATGCGCGGCTTCTGGGTCAACGTGTCGGTACTGGTGGGCATGGGCCTGGGTTACGTGCTCGCCGGTTCCATCGGCATGGTCGACCTGTCGGGCCTGAGCGAGGCACCGTGGCTGCAGGTGGTGACGCCGCTGCACTTCGGCATGCCGACCTTCAGCCTGGCGCCGATCCTGTCGATGTGCCTGGTGGTGGTGATCATCTTCGTCGAGTCGACGGGCATGTTCCTTGCCCTGGGCAAGGTGACCGACCGTGAAGTAACGCCAGGCATGCTGCGGCGCGGCCTGCTGTGCGATGCCGGCGCGTCGTTCATCGCCGGCTTCTTCAACACCTTCACCCACTCCTCGTTCGCCCAGAACATCGGCCTGGTGCAGATGACCGGGGTGCGCTGCCGCTACGTCACGGTGATGGCCGGCGCGCTGCTGATCCTGCTCAGCCTGCTGCCCAAGGCGGCCTTCCTGATCGCCTCGATCCCGCCCGCGGTACTGGGCGGCGCGTCCATCGCCATGTTCGGCATGGTCACCGCCACCGGGATCAAGATCCTCCAGGAAGCGGACATCTCCGACCGACGCAACCAGCTGCTGGTCGCCGTCAGCGTCGGCTTTGGCCTGATCCCGGTGGTGCGCCCGGAGTTCTTCGCGCAGATGCCGCAGTGGATGGAACCGATCACCCACAGTGGCATCGCCATGGCCACCCTCAGCGCCCTGGTGCTGAACCTGCTGTTCAACATCCTCGGCGGCGCCGACCGCGCCGCGCACAACGATGCCTGTCACCAGCATTGAGTGACCAGGGGCGGCGCCGTCCTGGCCGCCCCGCTTCAACCCTGTGGTAACGCAGTACCGTCGGCCCGCCGGAATGGGCCGTCCGGGGCGCCTGCGCGCCGAAAAAGCCCTTACAAAAACAATAAGTCCGGGAATCACAACATGAAGCGCATCACCACCTCCGTCCTGCTGGGCAGCAGCCTGCTGGCCACCCTCCCCGTCCATGCCGGCGAATGGCTGCAGTGGCACGGCGAAAGCCTGTCCTACCTCTACGGCAAGGACTTCAAGGTCAACCCCGACATCCAGCAGACCATCACCTTCGAACACGCCAACAAGTGGAAGTACGGCGACACCTTCCTGTTCGTCGACAAGATCTTCTACAACGGCAAGGCCGACCCCGGCAAAGGCGTGACCACCTACTACGGTGAGTTCAGCCCGCGCCTGTCGTTCGGCAAGATCTTCGAGCACAACCTGGCCTTCGGCCCGGTCAAGGACGTGCTGCTGGCCATGACCTACGAGCGTGGCGAGGGCGACAACGAGGCCTACCTGATCGGCCCCGGCTTCGACCTGAACGTGCCCGGCTTCAACTATTTCACCCTGAACTTCTACCTGCGCAACACCGAAGGCAGCCGCCCCGGTGACAACGTCTGGCAGATCACCCCGGCCTGGTCCTACACCATCCCGGTGGGCAAGTCCGACATCCTGATCGACGGCTACATCGACTGGGTGGTCGACAACGACCAGACCCGCCGTGGCACCTACCACGCCAACCTGCAGTTCAACCCACAGGTCAAATACGACCTGGGCAAGGCCCTTAACCTGGGCGCCAAGCAGCTCTACGTCGGCTTCGAATACAGCTACTGGAAGGACAAGTACGGCATTGACAGCCGCGGCAACGTGGACAGCAACCAGAGCGTCGCCAGCGCCCTGGTGAAGGTGCATTTCTGACCGAACGGGCGCATGCCCGATGATGTGACACCGTGCTCCAGGACGGAGCACTTGAGGCCCGGCGCGCAAGTGAGTAATCTGCGCGCCCCCTCGATCGGGGCGGGAAGGATCCCGCCCGCGTTTGCTGACCGCCCAGTCAATGTTTCCGGGCGGTTTGCCAACGTGTTGCCAGCGTGAAATACCTATTTCATCCGTTCAGAAAGACGTCGAGCAGGATGGTTGTGCCCAACGTGGAAAAGTTGGCGCAGCTCTTGCCAAACAGCTGTGGCCAATTGAAAAAAGCTGACCCAAAAGACAAGAACAGCGCCCGAGCGCTGACAACAGATCCAACTCAAGGGAGCGACACACGCAATGCGTACCATCAATAGCCTGATCCTCGCCGGCGGCCTGCTGGCCTGCGGCGCCAGCCAAGCCGGTGACCTGCTGCAATGGCAGAACAACAGCCTGACCTACCTGTGGGGCAAGAACTTCAAGGTCAACCCCGAGACCCAGCAGACGGTCACCTTCGAGCACGCCGATGCGTGGAAGTACGGCGACAACTTCTTCTTCTTCGACAAGATCTTCTACCAGGGCAAGAAGGACGCCAGTAACGGCCCGAACACCTACTACGGCGAATTCAGCCCACGCCTGTCGTTCGGCAAGATCTTCGACCAGAAGCTCGAGTTCGGCCCGGTCAAGGACGTGCTGCTGGCCATGACCTACGAGTTCGGCGAGGGTGACACCGAGTCCTACCTGATCGGCCCCGGCTTCGACCTGGCGATCCCAGGCTTCGACTACTTCCAGCTGAACTTCTACCAGCGCACCACCGACGGCAGCCGTCCGGGCGACAACGTCTGGCAGATCACCCCGGTGTGGTCCTACACCATCCCTGTGGGTTCGTCCGACATTCTCATCGACGGCTTCATGGACTGGGTGGTGGACAACGACGAGAACCGTCGCGGCACCTACCAGGCGAACCTGCACTTCAACCCGCAGGTCAAGTACGACCTGGGCAAAGCGCTGCACCTGGGCGAGAAGCAGCTGTACGTGGGTATCGAGTACGACTACTGGAAGAACAAGTACGGCATCAAGGACAGCGATGCCTTCACTACCGATCAGAACACCATGAGTTTCCTGGTGAAAGTGCACTTCTGATCACACAGCGCTCAGGCTCTGTCTGACGTGGGAGCGGGCTTGCCCCGCCCCCACGTCCCTGCGCTACTCAGTGAGCAGGGCGCAGCGCCTGCCACAGCTTGCCGACGACGCTCACCACCGCCAGCACCACAGCCCCCGCAATCACCCCCGCCACACCATTGAGCAGTGCCCCGGTCAACGCCCCGCCCCGTCCTTCGCTGAACGCCTCGATAGCGTGATGCAGCGGCGCGATGCCATGTACCAGGATCCCGCCACCGACCAGGAACATCGCCGCGGTGCCGATCACCGACAGGCTTTTCATCATGTACGGCGCTGCGCGCAGGATACCGTTGCCCACCGCCTGGCTCAGCGCCGAGGCTTTCTTGGTCATCCACAGCCCCAGGTCATCGAGTTTGACGATGCCTGCCACCAGGCCATACACCCCCAGGGTCATGACGATGGCGATCCCCGACAGCACGATGATCTGCTGGCTCAGCGGCGCATCGGCCACGGTGCCCAGGGTGATGGCGATGATCTCGGCGGAAAGGATGAAATCGGTGCGCACCGCGCCCTTGATCTTGCTCTTCTCAAAAGCCACCAGGTCAACCTGCTCATCCGCCACGGCCGCCTTGCGTGCCTCGTGCTGCGCGTCGTCCTCGGCCTTGCTGTGCAGGAACTTGTGCGCCAGCTTCTCGAAGCCCTCGAAGCACAGGTAGGCGCCACCAACCATCAGCAACGGAATCACCGCCCACGGAATGAACGCGCTGATCAGCAACGCTGCCGGCACCAGGATCGCCTTGTTCACCAGCGAGCCCTTGGCCACCGCCCACACCACCGGGATCTCGCGTTCGGCGCGCACGCCGGTGACCTGCTGGGCGTTGAGCGCCAGGTCGTCGCCCAGTACCCCGGCGGTCTTCTTCGCCGCGACCTTGGTCATCAACGAGACGTCGTCGAGGACCGTGGCGATATCGTCGATCAATACCAGTAAGCTGCTTCCTGCCATGTCAAAATGTTTCCAGTAGGTTCGAATGGCCGGGATTCTAGCCCAAAGACGCTGCCTTGAGCGCCCGTCCGAGCGGGTGCTACCATGCCGGACCCCTCTTGGAGGGGCCAGACCCGAGGAAGATTCCCGACAATGAGCACCATTCGCGAGCGCAACAAGGAACTGATCCTGCGCGCAGCCAGTGAAGAATTCGCCGACAAGGGCTTCGCCGCCACCAAGACCAGCGATATCGCGGCCAAGGCCGGGCTGCCCAAGCCGAACGTGTACTACTACTTCAAGTCGAAGGAAAACCTCTACCGCGAGGTGCTCGAGAGCATCATCGCGCCGATCATGCAGGCCTCGACGCCGTTCAACGCCGACGGTGATCCGAAAGAGGTGCTCAGTTCGTACATCCGCTCGAAGATCCGCATCTCCCGCGACCTGCCCCACGCCTCCAAGGTGTTCGCCAGCGAGATCATGCATGGCGCGCCGCACCTGTCGCCGCGCCAGGTGGAGCAGCTCAACGAGCAGGCCCGGCACAACATCGAGTGCATCCAGCGCTGGATCGAGCGCGGCCAGATCGCCCACGTCGATCCGCACCACCTGATGTTCAGTATCTGGGCGGCGACGCAGACCTACGCGGATTTCGACTGGCAGATCGCCGTGGTGACCGGCAAGGCCAAACTGGCCGACAGCGACTATGACGCGGCGGCCGAGACCATCATCCGCCTGGTACTGAAGGGCTGCGAGCCCGAGGCGGCCTGAGCCAACGCAATCGCGGGGCAAGCCCGCTCCCACGCCCTGAACCGCCCTAAGCAGTAGGGAAAAGTCCAGATGACCGTGGGAGCGGGCTTGCCCCGCGATAGTTCTAAACCCTGATCAGGCAGCAACCCCCGCATCCGCCGTCAGCCCCACCTCTTCGATCGCACTGATCGCGCACTGCTCGTCGATATCCGACGTATCCCCGCTGATCCCTACAGCCCCCAGCACCTTGCCGTCCCGATCACGGATCAGCACCCCGCCCGGCACCGGCACCACCGGCCGCTCGCCCAGCCCGTTCAGCGCGGCATAGAACGCCGGCCGCTGCTGCGAATCCAGCGCCAGCAGGCGTGAACCCTTGCCCAGCGCCACCGCGCCCCAGGCCTTGCCGATGGCCACCTCGGGGCGCAGCAGGCTGGCGCCATCCTCGCGCTGCAACGCCAGCAGATGCCCGCCGGCGTCGAGCACCGCCACGGTCAAGGGCGCGGCGTTGATCTTGCGGCCTGCGGCCAGCGCGGCGTTCACCACGCCGACAGCGTCTTTGAGGGTCAATGCGTTCATGAAAAGGTCCTCTTCTTGTTGTGAGAAGCCCTGAGGGCAGTTGAAAACCAATAGACACGATAGAACACAACAAAGACACTGTTTGTATACAATTTTCTGATCCAATGTGTCTCGCTGCGACGAAATGCCGCCCTTTTTCGCCATGACCAGCAAGTCAAACCCGCCGACGAAAATGGATTGACCTTTTGCGCCGACCATGAATACACTCTGCCGCAACGCAAGTTGTATACAATTACAAAATCGATGAGGCACAAACCATGAGCAAAATGAGAGCAATCGATGCAGCCGTTCTGGTCATGCGCCGTGAAGGTGTAGATACCGCGTTCGGCATTCCCGGCGCCGCGATCAACCCGCTGTACTCGGCCCTGAAGAAAGTCGGTGGCATCGATCACGTCCTCGCTCGCCACGTCGAAGGCGCCTCGCACATGGCCGAGGGCTACACCCGCGCCAACCCGGGCAACATCGGCGTGTGCATCGGCACCTCCGGCCCCGCCGGCACCGACATGGTCACCGGCCTGTACAGCGCCTCGGCCGACTCCATCCCGATCCTCTGCATCACCGGCCAAGCCCCGCGTGCCCGCCTGCACAAGGAAGACTTCCAGGCCGTCGACATCACCAGCATCGTCAAGCCGGTGACCAAGTGGGCGACCACCGTGCTGGAGCCGGGCCAGGTGCCCTACGCGTTCCAGAAGGCCTTCTACGAGATGCGCACCGGCCGCCCAGGCCCCGTGTTGATCGACCTGCCGTTCGACGTGCAGATGGCCGAGATCGAGTTCGACATCGACGCCTACGAGCCACTGGCGATCAGCAAGCCAGCCGCCACCCGCGTCCAGGCCGAAAAAGCCCTGGCCCTGCTCAATGACGCCGAGCGCCCGCTGCTGGTAGCCGGCGGCGGCATCATCAACGCCGACGCCAGCGACAAGCTGGTCGAGTTCGCCGAACTGACCGGCGTCCCGGTAGTGCCAACCCTGATGGGCTGGGGCACCATCCCGGACGATCACGAATTGATGGTCGGCATGGTCGGCCTGCAGACCTCGCATCGCTACGGCAACGCGACCATGCTCAAGTCCGACCTGGTGTTCGGCATCGGCAACCGTTGGGCCAACCGCCATACCGGCTCCGTCGACGTCTACACCGAAGGCCGCAAGTTCGTGCACGTGGACATCGAACCGACCCAGATCGGCCGAGTGTTCACTCCAGATTTGGGTATCGTCTCGGACGCCGGCAAGGCCCTGGACGTGTTCCTCGAAGTGGCCCGCGAATGGAAAGCCGCAGGCCTGCTCAAGTGCCGCAAGGCCTGGCTGGAAGACTGCCAGGAACGCAAGGCTACCCTGCAGCGCAAGACCAACTTCGACAACGTCCCGGTCAAGCCGCAGCGCGTGTACCAGGAAATGAACGAAGTGTTCGGCAAGGACACCACCTACGTCAGCACCATCGGCCTGTCGCAGATCGCCGGCGCGCAGTTCCTGCACGTGTACAAGCCACGCCACTGGATCAACTGCGGCCAGGCCGGCCCGCTGGGCTGGACCATCCCTGCCGCGCTGGGTGTCGTCAAGGCCGACCCGAAACGCAAGGTGGTCGCGCTGTCCGGTGACTACGACTTCCAGTTCATGATCGAAGAGCTGGCGGTGGGCGCGCAGTTCAACCTGCCGTACGTACACGTGCTGGTGAACAACGCCTACCTCGGCCTGATCCGCCAGGCGCAGCGTGGTTTCGACATGGATTACTGTGTACAACTGGCGTTCGAGAACATCAATTCCACCGACGCCGCCACCTACGGTGTCGACCACGTCGCCGTGGTCGAGGGCCTGGGCTGCAAGGCCATCCGCGTGTTCCAACCGGCCGAGATCGCCCCTGCCCTGCTCAAGGCGCAGAAGATGGCCGAAGAGTTCCGCGTGCCGGTGGTGGTCGAAGTGATTCTCGAGCGTGTGACCAACATTTCCATGGGCACCGAGATCAACGCGGTCAACGAGTTCGAAGACCTCGCCCTGGTCGGCAACGACGCGCCGACCGCCATCTCGCTGCTGGACTGATCGCCTGACGCCCCCGCGCCGCGCGCGGGGGCAATCAACGCAAGGAGACGACTTATGCCTCGCTTCGCCGCCAACCTGTCCATGCTGTTCACCGAACAGGACTTCCTGGCTCGCTTCAAGGCCGCCGCCGACGCTGGTTTCAGCGGCGTCGAATACCTCTTCCCGTACGATTTCAGCGCCGCCGAGATCAAGCAGCAGCTCGACGCCCATGGCCTGACCCAGGTGCTGTTCAACCTGCCCGCGGGCGACTGGTCGAAAGGTGAGCGTGGCATCACCTGCCACCCCGACCGCGTCGAAGAGTTCCGCGCCGGTGTCGACAAGGCCATCGAGTACGCCAAGGTGCTGGGCAACACCCAGGTCAATGCCCTGGCCGGCATCCGCCCGCAAGGCCCGGACTGCGCCACCGTGCGCAAGACCTTCGTGGAAAACCTGCGCTACGCCGCTGACAAGCTCAAGGCCGCCGGCATCCGCCTGGTCATGGAAATGATCAACACCCGCGACATCCCGGGCTTCTACCTGAATACCACGAAACAGGCCCTGGAAATCCAGGCCGAGGTGGGCAGCGACAACCTGTTCCTGCAGTACGACATCTACCACATGCAGATCATGGAAGGTGACCTGGCGCGCACCCTGGAAACCAACCTCAAGCTGATCAACCACGTGCAGCTGGCCGACAACCCGGGCCGCCACGAGCCGGGCACCGGCGAGATCAACTACCGCTTCCTGTTCGAGCACCTGGACCGCATCGGCTACCAGGGCTGGGTGGGCGCGGAGTACAAGCCCAAGACCACCACCGAAGCCGGCCTGGGCTGGCTGAAGACCCACAACGTTATCTGATGAGGCAACCGTGGGAGCGGGCTTGACCCGCGATGACGATGGCAACCTTGGCACCGCCATCGCGGGTCAAGCCCGCCCCCACGGAGCCACGAACAAATACAAAAGAGGCAGATTCTCATGGCTAAAATCGGTTTCATCGGCACCGGCATCATGGGCAACCCCATGGCCCAGAACCTGCAAAAAGCAGGTCACAGCATCTTCGTTTCGACCCACCACGACGCAGCTCCGGCCAACCTGATCGCCGCTGGCGGCGTGGCCCTGGCCAACCCGAAGGAAGTGGCCCAGGAAGCTGAATTCATCATCGTCATGGTGCCCGACACCCCACAGGTCGAAAGCGTGCTGTTCGGTGAAAACGGCGTCGCCGAAGGCGTGGGCCCGAACAAGGTGGTGATCGACATGAGCTCGATCTCGCCTACCGCCACCAAAGCCTTCGCCGAGAAGATCAAGGCCACCGGCGCCGCCTACCTGGACGCCCCGGTGTCCGGCGGCGAAGTCGGCGCCAAGGCCGCGACCCTGAGCATCATGGTCGGCGGCTGCCCGAAAGCCTTCGAGCGCGCCCTGCCGCTGTTCGAAGCCATGGGCAAGAACATCACCCGCGTCGGCGGCAACGGCGATGGCCAGACCGCCAAGGTGGCCAACCAGATCATCGTCGCCCTGAACATCCAGGCCGTTGCCGAAGCCCTGCTGTTCGCCGCCAAGAACGGCGCCGACCCGGCCAAGGTGCGCGAGGCGCTGATGGGCGGCTTCGCATCGTCGAAGATCCTCGAAGTGCACGCCGAGCGCATGATCAAAGGCACCTTCGACCCAGGCTTCCGCATCAACCTGCACCAGAAGGACCTCAACCTGGCCCTGCAAGGCGCCAAGGAGCTGGGCATCAACCTGCCCAACACCTCCAATGCCCAGCAAGTGTTCAACACCTGCCAGGCCCTGGGCGGCGGCAACTGGGACCACTCGGCGCTGATCAAGGGCCTGGAGCACATGGCCAACTTCTCGATCCGCGACGACAAGTAAACCTGTACCTGCCCTTCGCGGATAAATCCGCTCCTTGTAGGAGCGGATTTATCCGCGATGCGGCCAACACCAATGAACCTGTAACCACAGGTCCATGAGGTGACACCGAGCAACACCCGCCCCTGGTTCGGCCTGCACGGAGGCAGTTCCAGGGGCGTTTTCGATTTTGCAGAACAACAAGAATCTGGGAGCCTGCCATGTCGGTCGATCCACAAAAATTCCTGCGCGAGCTGTTCGACACAGCCATCGCCGCCGCCCACCCCCGTCAGGTCCTCGAACCCCACCTGCCCGCCGACCGTAGCGGCCGGGTCATCGTCATCGGCGCCGGCAAGGCCGCTGCCGCCATGGCCGAAGTGGTCGAGAAGAGCTGGCAGGGCGAAGTCTCTGGCCTGGTGGTCACCCGCTACGGCCATGGCGCCAGCTGCCAGAAGATCGAGGTGGTCGAAGCCGCCCACCCGGTCCCCGACGCTGCCGGCCTGGCCGTGGCCAAGCGCGTGCTCGACCTGGTCAGCAACCTGAGCGAAGACGACCGCGTCATCTTCCTGCTCTCCGGCGGTGGCTCGGCCCTGCTGGCCCTACCCGCCGAAGGCCTGACCCTGGCCGACAAGCAGCAGATCAACAAGGCCCTGCTGAAATCCGGCGCCACCATCGGCGAGATGAACTGCGTGCGCAAGCACCTCTCGGCGATCAAGGGCGGGCGCCTGGCCAAGGCCTGCTGGCCGGCCACCGTCTACACCTACGCGATTTCCGATGTACCGGGCGACCTGGCCACGGTCATCGCCTCCGGCCCCACCGTGGCCGACCCGAGCACCTCGGCCGATGCCCTGGCGATCCTCAAGCGCTACAACATCGAAGCGCCCAAGGCCGTCATCGACTGGCTCAACAACCCGGCCTCGGAAACCGTCAAGGCCGACGATCCGACGCTGGCGCGCAGCCACTTCCAGCTGATCGCCCGCCCCCAGCAGTCGCTCGAGGCCGCCGCGGTGAAAGCCCGCCAGGCCGGTTTCAGCCCGCTGATCCTCGGTGACCTGGAAGGCGAGTCGCGCGAGGTGGCCAAGGTGCATGCCGGCATCGCCCGCCAGGTCGTCCTGCACGGCCAGCCGCTGAAGGCGCCCTGCGTGATCCTCTCCGGCGGCGAGACCACCGTCACCGTGCGCGGCAATGGCCGTGGCGGGCGCAACGCCGAGTTCCTGCTCAGTCTTACCGAAAGCCTCAAGGGCCTGCCGGGGGTGTACGCATTGGCCGGTGATACCGACGGCATCGACGGCTCCGAGGACAACGCCGGCGCCTTCATGACCCCGGACAGCCACGCCCGCGCCGAGGCCCTGGGCCTGTCGGCCAGCGATGAGCTGGACAACAACAACGGCTATGGCTACTTCGCCGCGCTCGACGCGCTGATCGTCACCGAGCCGACCCGCACCAACGTCAACGACTTCCGCGCCATCCTGATCCTCGAGACCGACCCCTCATGACGCCTGATAAAAAAGTAAAAATCCTCGCCACCCTCGGGCCTGCGATCAAGGGCATCGACGACATCCGCCAGCTGGTCGAGGCCGGGGTGAACATCTTCCGCCTCAACTTCAGCCACGGCGAACACGCCGACCACGCCCTGCGCTACCAGTGGATCCGCGAAGTCGAGCAGCAGCTCAACTACCCGCTGGGCATCCTCATGGACCTGCAGGGGCCGAAGCTGCGCGTCGGCCGTTTTGCCGACGGCAAGGTGCAACTGCAACGCGGCCAGGCCCTGCGCCTGGACCTGGACAAGACCCCGGGCGACAGCCGCCGGGTGAACCTGCCGCACCCGGAGATCATCGCCGCGCTGGAGCCCGGCATGGACCTGCTGCTCGATGACGGCAAGCTGCGCCTGCGCGTAACCGCCAAGCACAGCGACGCCATCGACACCGAAGTGCTAGCCGGCGGCGAGCTGTCCGACCGCAAGGGCGTCAACGTGCCCCAGGCGGTGCTCGACCTGTCCCCGCTCACCGAGAAGGACCGCCGCGACCTCACCTTCGGCCTCGAGCTGGGCGTGGACTGGGTGGCCCTGTCGTTCGTGCAGCGCCCGCAGGACATCCTCGAAGCACGCGAGCTGATCGGCGACCGTGCCTACCTGATGGCCAAGATCGAGAAGCCCTCGGCGGTCGAGCAGCTGCAGGCCATCGCCGAGCTGTCCGACGCGATCATGGTCGCCCGTGGCGACCTGGGCGTGGAAGTGCCGGCCGAGAGCGTGCCGCAGATCCAGAAGGGCATCATCAATACCTGCCGCCAGCTGGGCAAGCCAGTGGTGGTGGCCACGCAGATGCTCGAATCCATGCGTTTCTCCCCGGCCCCGACCCGCGCCGAGGTCACCGATGTGGCCAACGCCGTGGCCGAAGGCGCCGATGCGGTGATGCTGTCGGCCGAGACCGCCTCGGGCGACTACCCGCTGGAAGCCGTGCAGATGATGAGCAAGATCATCCGCCAGGTGGAGAACGGCCCGGACTACCAGGCCCAGCTCGACGTTGGCCGGCCCAAGGCCGAAGCCACGGTGTCGGACGCCATCAGCTGCGCGATCCGCCGCATCAGCGGCATCCTGCCGGTGGCGGTGCTGGTTAACTACAGCGAATCGGGGAACTCCACCCTGCGCGCCGCCCGCGAGCGGCCACGGGCGCCGATCCTCAACCTGACGCCGAACCTGAACACCGCCCGCCGCCTGAGCGTGGCCTGGGGCGTGCACTCGGTGGTCAACGACCGCCTGCGCCAGGTCGACGAGGTGGTCTCCACGGCGCTGGAAATCGCCCAGGCCCAAGGCATGGCCAGCCGTGGCGACACGCTGCTGATCACCGCCGGTGTGCCCTTCGGCAAGCCGGGTTCGACTAATACGCTGCGGATCGAGACGCTGGTGTAACAACCTGCACGACTCCTGTGGGAGCGGCGGTGCGCCGCTCCCACGAGACGTGCTAGCAACCCATGACATCGCGGAAAACCGAGGCCCGAAGAGGCCCACCGCTCCCCCACTCACCTTACCGACTGCCCATGTACACCAAGAATTTCGTCAACCCGTGCCCCGACTGGGCCACGGCCTTGCTCAACGGTTTCAGCCAGGTGCTGCTGCTGCGCAATCCCCTGTGCGGCCTGTGCTGCCTGCTGGCCATCCTGCTGACCGCGCCGAACCTGGTCGGCGGCGCCCTGCTCGGCGCCCTGGCCGGCCTGCTTACCGCCCAACGCCGCGGCTACGACCGCGCCGACCGCCAGGCCGGGCTGTACTGCTACAACGGCGTACTGATCGGCATCCTGATCAGCGCCGTATTGCCCTGGTCGGCGATCCTGCCACCGCTGATCATCGCCGCCGGCGGCCTGTCGAGCATGCTCACCCACCAATGGCGCAAGCGCGGCGGCAAGCTGCTGATCGCCTACACCGCGCCATTCGTGCTGCTGGGCTGGGCCGCGTTGCTGCTGACCGAGCCGTCGGCCAACGGCTATGTCGAAGCCGATCCTGTGTATGCCCTGCTGCGCGGCGTGGGGCAGATCTTTTTGCTCGACAAGCCCATGGCCGGCCTGCTGATCGTCATCGGCATGTACTTCGCCAACCCCTATGCCGCCACCTGGGCGCTGATCGGCTCGGCCATCGGCGGTGGTGTCGCGCTGCTGGCTGGAGAAACGCAGGCCGCGTGGCTGGGGCTGTATGGCTTCAACGCCGCCCTGGCGGCCCTGGCCTTCAGTCGCCAGGGCGAGAAACCCTGGGTGACCTTGCTCGCTATCGCCTGCGCCCTGCTGCTGCAGCCACTGTTCAACCTGCTGCCAATCGCCGGGCTGACCGCGCCGTTCGTGACCGCGTGCTGGCTGATGCACCTGGGCAACCACCTGATGCAGCTCAACCAGCGCCGCAACGCGCCTCGCTTGCACAGCTGATACCCAGCCCCTAGGCTCTGCCCATCCACACAATGGAACGAGCCCATGGACAACCCTGCGAGCCTGCGCGAGCGGCTCTACGTCATCGTCTTCCAGACCGACACCACGGCTGGCAGACGCTTCGACAAGATTCTCCTGTTGATCATCCTGGCCAGCCTGGTGACGGTGATCCTCGACAGCATCGACGACGTTCACCAGAACTACGCCGGCCTGCTGGCCGGGATCGAGTGGGGCTTCACCGCGATCTTCCTCGCCGAATACATCACCCGCCTGTACTGCTCGCCCAAGCCACTGCGCTATGCCTTCAGCTTCTACGGGCTGGTCGACCTGCTGGCGATCGTGCCGGGGATCATCGCCCTGTACTACAGCGACGCCCAGTACCTGCTGATCATCCGCGTGGTGCGCATGCTGCGGATCTTCCGTGTGCTCAAGCTCAGCCCCTACCTCAAGCAGGCCCACTACCTGCTGGCGGCGCTGCAGGGCAGCAAGCAGAAGATCATCGTGTTCCTGGTCAGCGTGTCGACCCTGGTGACCGTGTTCGGCACGTTGATGTACGTGATCGAAGGGCCGGAGCATGGCTTCACCAGCATCCCCAAGGGCATCTACTGGGCCATCGTCACCCTCACCACCGTGGGCTTCGGCGATATCGTGCCGACCACGCCGCTGGGGCAGGTGCTGTCGTCGCTGGTGATGATCACCGGTTACTCGATCATCGCCGTGCCCACCGGCATCTTCACCGCCGAACTGGCCAATGCCATGCGCGGCGAACAGTTGCAGCATGACTGCCCGACCTGCGCCAAGCACCACCACGAGCATGGCGCGGCGTTCTGTTCGCGCTGTGGCAATGCGTTGTTTCCCAAGCAATAGGCAGCGTCCCCAATGCAGGGCAAGCATAAGCAAAGAGCCATTTGGTCTTTAGCCCCCATAGCGCCAAACGCTATAGTCGCTGGCATATCGCCAACCCTTTGAATCAGAACAAGGAATGCCCCCAGTGAAAAAACTCTTCAGTGCCTCGCTGCTCGCCGCGGGCCTGGCCCTGGGCAACCTCGCCCAGGCCGCCCCTACCCTGCTCAACGTGTCGTACGACGTGATGCGCGACTTCTACAAGGACTACAACCCGGCGTTCCAGAAGCACTGGGAGAAGGAGCACAACGAAAAGGTCAACCTGCAGATGTCCTTCGGCGGCTCGAGCAAGCAGGCGCGCGCGGTGATCGATGGCCTGCCGGCCGACGTGATCACCATGAACATGGCCACCGACATCAATGCCCTGGCCGACAACGGCAAGCTGGTGCCGGACAACTGGGTAACGCGCCTGCCGAACAACAGCGCGCCGTTCACCTCGGCCACCGTGTTCATCGTGCGCAAAGGCAACCCCAAGGCGCTGAAGGACTGGCCCGACCTGCTGAAGGACGGCGTGCAGGTGATCGTGCCCAACCCGAAGACATCGGGTAACGGCCGCTACACCTACCTCTCGGCCTGGGGCTACGTGCTCAAGCAGGGCGGTGACGAAAGCAAGGCCCGCGACTTCGTCGGCAAGCTGTTCAAGCAGGCCCCGGTACTGGACACCGGTGGCCGCGCCGCCACCACCACTTTCATGACCAACCAGATCGGCGATGTGCTGGTGACCTTCGAGAACGAGGCCGAGATGATCGCCCGCGAGTTCGGCCGCGACCAGTTCGAAGTGGTCTACCCGAGCGTGTCGGCCGAAGCCGAGCCGCCGGTGAGCGTGGTCGACAAGGTGGTGGCCAAGAAAGGTACCCAGGCCGTGGCCGAGGAATACCTGAAGTACCTGTGGTCGCCGGAGGCCCAGGAGATCGCCGCGAACAACTACCTGCGTCCGCGTGACGCCACTGTGCTGGCCAAGTACACCGACCGTTTCCCGAAAGTCGACTTCCTGTCGGTGGAGAAGACCTTCGGCGACTGGCGCACCGTGCAGAAGACCCACTTCAATGACGGTGGCGTGTTCGACCAGATCTATACCAACAAGTAACCACCGTTCTCAGGGTCAGATCTGAGGGAGCGGCTCGTGGGAGCGGGCTTGCCCCACGATAGAGCCAGCCCAGGCAACACTGTCGTTGCCTCTGTCGCCATCGCGGGGCAAGCCCGCTCCCACGCACCTTCCAGTATCAATAAGGGTCAAGCCTGCTGGCGAAACACCAGCGCCTTCAGGCCACCCTCCGGATCGGCATCCGGAAACTCCGGCGGATTCTCCAGCCGCTCGACGAACGCCAGCCCCGGCGCCTGCTCGGCCATCCCCTCGATGAGAAACTGCGGCCCGATCCCCGGATCGTTGACGCAGGCCAATACCGTGCCGCCTTCAGTCAACAACTCCGGCAAACGCCGAAGGATCTTGGCGTAGTCCTGGGTCAGCACGAAGCTGCCGCGCTGGAAGGTCGGCGGATCGATGATGATCAGGTCGTACGGCCCGTACTTGCGCACCTTGCCCCACGACTTGAACAGCTCATGCCCCAGGTACGCGACCCGCGAGGCGTCATGGCCATTGAGCCGGTGATTGTCGCGGCCCCGGGACAGCGCCGACTTGGCCATGTCCAGGTTGACCACCTGCTCGGCGCCGCCGGCAATCGCCGCCACCGAGAAACCACAGGTATAGGCGAACAGGTTGAGCACGCGCTTGCCGCCCGCCTGCTCGCGCACCCAGCGCCGGCCGTAGCGCATGTCGAGGAACAGGCCGTTGTTCTGTCGCACGCCCAGGTCGAGCAGGTACTTCAGGCCATCCTCGACCACCTCGCGCTGCTGGCACGGCGCGCCCCACAGCCACTGCCCAGGGCTGTCGGGCAGGTAGCGGTGCTGCAGCAGGATGGCCTGGCCGCTCCACTGCGGGCGCTCGGCCAACGCCATCAGCATCGCTTCAAGCTCGGCCAGCTGGCCCTCGGGCGGCTCGCGGAACAGCGCCACCAGCAACACGCCGTCGAGCCAGTCGATGGTGATCTGTTCAAGCCCCGGCCAGCAGCGGCCACGGCCATGGAACAGGCGGCGAGTCTCCTGGGGGGCAGGGTCGAGGGCGGCGAGCAGGTGCTGCTCGAGGGTGGCAATGGCTGGGCTCATGTCGGCTACGGTCAGGCAAAAGCGCCATTCTACCCGCTCGCGACCGGGCCGGGCGGCCATCGATGAAGGGGATGAGAGGGTTTGCGGCACTTTTGTCGCTTTTTTCTTGCCGGGGCGCTGTGGATAGTGCGGCCATCCCTCCCTGAAACCGGATCACTGCCATGTCACCCCTGAAAGTCGAATTCTTCCACGATGTCGTCTGCGGCTGGTGCTTCGTCCTCGCCCCGCGCCTCAAGCAGCTGCAGGACGAACTGAACCTGGACGTGCAGCACCGCAGCTTCATCCTGCAGACCAGCCGCGAGGCAATGGTCGAGCGCTTCGGCTCGATGCCCAAGGCCAAGGAGACCATCCTCAGCCACTGGCTGTCGTGCTCGCGCGCCGAGGACGTCAAGCGCATCAACATCGAAGCCATGCGCCAGCAGGACTTCGAGTACCCCACCGGCCTGCTCGCGGGCCTGGCCTGCCAGACCGCCAAGGCCCTGGGCGGCAACGAAGGCCACGAGCGCCTGTTCGACCGCCTGCAGGAAGCCCACCTGGTGCAGGCCCGCAACATCGGCGACCGCGCCACCGTGCTGGCGGTGGCCGCCGAAGCCGGTTTCGACCCGCAGGCCTTCGCCACGGCATTCGACCAGCAGGCCCCGCAGATGCTCGAGGAAGAACTGGCCCAGGGCCGGCGCCTGGGCATCAGCTCGGTGCCCAGCCTGGTGATCGACGGCCGCTACCTGGTCCCCGGCGCGCTGAGCCTCGAGCAACTGCGCCAGACCTTCATCCAGGTCCGTGCCAACCAGAACCAGGCACAAGGAGCCGCCCAATGAAAAACCGTTACTGGATCGCCGCCGGCACGTCCCTGTCGCTGCTGGCCATGGCCCTGCTGCCCGCCCCGGCGGTAGTGGCCAACGACGCCCCCGCCGCCCAGGCCAACGCCACCCCGGTGGCAATCGCCCGCGTGCAGTCGGGCCCGATGCCGCAGGTGCTCAGCGCCGTCGGCACCCTGGAGGCGGTACACCAGGTCAATGTCTCGCCCGAGGTCGGCGGGCGCATCACCGCGTTGGAGTTCACCGCCGGCAAGGCCGTGGCCGCAGGCCAGGTGCTGGTCAAGCTCAACGACGCGCCCGAGCGCGGCGAGCTGGCCAAGCTGCAGGCCCAGGCCAAGAACGCCAAGCTGGCCCTGGAGCGCACGCGCAAGGTGCTGCCGCTGGCCTCCACCCAGGCCCAGCTGGATCAGGCCCAGGCCAACTACGACCAGCTGCTCGGCGAGATCGCCCAGGTCCAGGCGCAGATCGCGCAGAAGACCATCCGCGCTCCGTTCGCCGGCGTGCTGGGTATCCGCAAGGTCAACCTCGGCCAGTACGTCAGCCCCGGCGACAGCCTGGTGACCCTCACCGAGCTGTCGCGCCTGCACGTCAACTTCCCGCTGCCCGAGCAGTCCGCCGCCGCCCTGCAGGCGGGCCAGGCCATCACCCTCAAGGTCGACGCCTGGCCGCAGCAGCGCTTTGTCGCCGCGGTCACCACCCTGGAGCCGCAGATCGACCCGGGCGCCCGCTCCATGCTGGTGCAGGCAACCCTCGACAACCCCGGCCAGCAACTCAAGCCGGGCATGTTCGCCAACGTCAGCATCGAGCTGCCGAGCCACGCCGATGTGCTGAGCGTGCCGGAGACGGCGATCAGCTACAGCGCCTACGGCAACTCGCTGTACGTGCTGCGCGAGAAGGACGGCGCCCTGCGCGTGGAGCAGGTGTTCGTCAAGCTCGGCGCGCGCCGCGACGACCGCGTGGTGGTGCTCGACGCGCTGACCCCGGGCGACCGCGTGGTGGTCTCGGGGCAGATCCGCCTGAGCAACGGCATGCCGGTGCGGGTCACCGACGACACCCTGGCCGCCAGCACCCCGCGCAAGCCGGACCTGGCCCAGCAGTAATGGGTTTGCGTGCCACTGAAAAGGACCTGTAGCACCATGAAATTCACCGACCTGTTCATCCGCCGCCCGGTACTGACCCTGGTGGTCTGCGCGATGATCGTCATGCTTGGCCTGTTGGCGCTGCTGAACCTGCCGATCCGCCAGTACCCGCAGCTGGAAAGCGCGACCATCACCATCACCACCGAATACCCCGGCGCCCGCTCGCAGCTGATGCAGGGCTTCGTCACCCAGCCCATCTCGCAGGCCGTGGCCTCGGTCGACGGCGTCGACTACCTGAGCTCGACCTCGACCCAGGGCAAGAGCGTCATCAGCGTGCGCCTGAAGCTCAACGCCGACTCCAACAAGGCCCTCACCGAGATCATGGCCGCCGTCAACCAGGTCAAGTACCGCCTGCCCGAAGGCGCCTACGACTCGGTGGTGGCCAAGTCTTCCGGCGAAGGCACGGCGGTGATCTACGTCGGCTTCTCGAGCAAGGACATTGGCCTGCCGGCGATCACCGACTATATCTCCCGCGTGGTGCAGCCGCGCCTGGCGGCCATCGACGGCGTGGCCGAAGCGCAGATCCTCGGCGGCCAGAAGCTGGCCATGCGCCTGTGGCTGGACCCGGCGCGCATGGCCGCGCGCAACCTGTCGGCCAGCGACGTGGCCGAGGCCATCCGCCAGAACAACTTCCAGGCCGCCCCCGGCCAGACCAAGGGCCAGTACGTCTCGGCCAACATCAACATCAACACCGACCTGACCAGCGTCGACCAGTTCCGCCAGATGGTGGTGCGCCGCGACGGCGACACGCTGATCCGCCTGAGCGACATCGGCACCGCCGAGCTCGGCGCCACCTCCTATGACACCAGCGGCATCATGGACGGCGAGCCGGCGGTGTTCATCGGCCTGCACGCCACCCCCGCCGGCAACCCGCTGACCATCGTCGGCGCGGTGCAGGAGATGATGCCGCAGATCCGCGAGACCATGCCGCCGGGCATGACCGCCAACATCGTGTTCGAGGTGGCGCGCTTTATCCAGGCGTCCATCGATGAAGTGGTCAAGACCCTGATCGAGGCCGTGGTGATCGTCGCCGTGGTGATCTTCCTGTTCCTCGGCTCGCTGCGCAGCGTGCTGATCCCGCTGGTGACCATCCCGCTGTCGCTGATCGGCGCGGCGGCGATCATGAGCCTGTTCGGGTTCAGCATCAACCTGCTGACCCTGCTGTCGATGGTCCTGGCCATCGGCCTGGTGGTGGACGACGCCATCGTCGTGGTGGAGAACGTCCACCGCCATATCGAGGAAGGCAAGTCGCCGTTGCAGGCAGCCTTGGTCGGCGCCCGCGAGATCGCCGGCCCCGTGATCGCCATGACCCTGACCCTGGCCGCGGTGTACGCCCCGATCGGCCTGATGGGCGGGCTGACCGGCGCGCTGTTCAAGGAGTTCGCCTTCACCCTCGCCGGCGCCGTGGTGGTGTCCGGCGTGGTGGCGCTGACCCTGTCGCCGGTGATGAGCGCCTTCCTGCTCAACCGCCAGGCCAGCGAAGGGCCGATGGCCCGTGGCGCCGAGCGCTTCTTCCAGTGGCTGGGCAAGGGCTACGGCCGCGTGCTGGACGTCTCCCTGCACCACCGCTGGCTGACCCTGGCAATTGCCGCGGCGGTATTCGTCAGCCTGCCGATCCTCTACCTCGGCGCCCAGCGCGAGCTGGCGCCGGTCGAGGACCAGGCCCAGGTGCTGGCGGTGGCCAAGGCCCCGCAGTACGCCAACATCGACTACACCGAGATGTACGCGCACCGCATGGACCGCCTGTTCGCCACCTTCCCGGAAACCGACATCACCTGGGTGGTCAACGGCAACGACGGCCCGCGCACCGCGTTCGGCGGCGCCAACCTGAGCACCTGGGAAAAGCGCCAGCGCAGCGCCGACCAGTTGCAAGCCGAGATCCAGAAAGCCGTGGGCGAGATCGAGGGCGTGGCCATCTTCGCCTTCCAGTTGCCGCCGCTGCCCGGTTCCACCGGCGGCCTGCCGGTGCAGATGGTGATCCAGAGCTCCCAGGACCACCGCGTGGTGTTCGACGCCATGGACAAGATCAAGCAAGCGGCCATGGCCAGCGGCCTGTTCGCCGTGGTCGACTCCGACCTGGACTTCAACAGCCCGCTGGTCAACATCAACATCGACCGCAGCAAGGCCAACGACCTGGGCATCAGCATGCAGGCCATCGGCGACGCCCTGGCGGTGCTGGTGGGCGAGAACTACGTCAACCGCTTCGCCCTCGACGGCCGCTCCTACGACGTGATCCCGCAGGTGGCACGGGCCCAGCGCCTGTCGGCGGAAATGCTGGTCGGCCAGTACGTCAAGGCCGCCAACGGCGCCCAGGTGCCGCTGTCGACCCTGGTCAGCTTCGACATGTCGATCGAGCCCAACAAGCTGACCCAGTTCAACCAGCTCAACTCGGCCACCCTGCAGGCGGTGCCGGCGCCGGGCGTGAGCATCGGCGACGCGGTGCAGTTCCTCGCCGCCCAGGCCAATGCCCTGCCCACCGGCTTCAGCCATGACTGGCTGTCCGATGCCCGCCAGTTCGTCCAGGAAGGCAGTGCCCTGGTGGTGACGTTCATCTTCGCCATCCTGGTCATCTACCTGGTGCTGGCGGCGCAGTTCGAAAGCCTGCGCGACCCGCTGGTGATCCTGGTCAGCGTGCCGATGTCGGTGTGCGGCGCGCTGATCCCGCTGTACCTGGGCTACGCCACGGTAAACATCTACACGCAGATCGGCCTGGTGACCCTGGTCGGCCTGATCAGCAAGCATGGCATCCTCATGGTCGAGTTCGCCAACGAGCTGCAGCAGGCCGACCAGCTCGACCGCCGCACGGCCATCGAGCGCGCCGCGCAGATCCGCCTGCGGCCGATCCTGATGACCACCGCGGCCATGGTGGTGGGCCTGGTCCCGCTGCTGCTGGCCAGCGGCGCCGGTGCCCACAGCCGCTTCAGCCTGGGCCTGGTGATCGTCATCGGCATGCTGGTCGGCACGCTGTTCACCCTGTTCATCCTGCCCACCGTGTACTCGCTGCTGGCCAAGGACCACCGCGCCAACGAAGACCCACGCCTGCAGGAACTGGCCGCCTACACCCAGCCGGCCTGACCCCTTCGCCCGCCCTCCCCTGTGGCAGCCGTGATCGGCTGCCCCTGGGAGCGGCCGGCCCGGATAAAGAGAAACGACATGCTACGTAAGACCCTTCTGCCCCTGCTGTTCCTGGCGCCCCTGGCCCAGGCCGTTGCCGCCGAGCGTGCGACGCTGATGTCGGTGTACGCCCAGGTGGTCGAGCACAACAGCGACATGGCCGCCGCCCGCGAGAACTACCTGGCCCGCCGCGAGGCCGTGCCCCTGGCCCGCGCCCGCCTGCTGCCGCAGGTGGCCCTGGATGCCGAGGCCGGCGACGTGCGCAGCGACCGCCACCGGGTCGAACAGCGCAGTGGCAGCCTGTACCGCCTGAGCCTCGACCAGCCGCTGTTCGACCTCAGCCGCTGGTTCGACTTCAAGGCCGCGCAATCCGAGAACGAACAGGCCGAACTGGACTTCTCGGCGTTCCAGCAGCAACTGATCCTCGACACCGCCAGCCGCTACTTCGACACCCTGCTGGCCGAGGACAACCTGGCCACCGCCAAGGCCGAGCTGCGCGCCTTCGACCGCCAGTTGCAGCAGACCCGGCTGAGCTACGACGCCGGCCTGTCCGACCAGAACGACATGCTCTCGGCCCAGGCCAGCTTCGACCGCGCCAGCGCCAACCTGATCGACAGCCAGCGCCGCAGCGAAGACGCCTACCAGGCGCTGATGCGCCTGACCGGGCAGGCGCAACCGGCATTGGCCGGGATCCGCCACAGCCTGCCGGTGCAAGCGCCAGTGCCCGCGCGCGCCGAGGCCTGGGTCGAACAGGCCATGGCGCAGAACCTGCGCCTGCGCGCCAGCCAGGCCGCCGTCAGCCAGGCCGGCCAGACCCTGCGCAGCAGCAAGGCCGATCACCTGCCGACCTTCAACCTGAGCATGGGCTACGCCGAGGGCGACAGCGACCTGATGGATTCCAGCGCGCACTTCGGCCAGCGCTCCGGCAACCAGCGCGACAGCTCGGTGATGGTGCAGATGAAGCTGCCGCTGTTCAGCGGCGGCGGCACCAGCGCGCGGGTACGCCAGGCCACCCATGAGCTGGCACGCACCGAGTACGGCCGCACCAGCCTCGAACGCGAGGTGCTGGAAGGGTCGCGCAACGCCTTCCGCGCGGTGGTCAGCGATGTCGAGCAGGTGCGCGCGCGGCGCCAGAGCATCATCTCCAGCCAGGGCTCGTTGCGGGCCACCGAGGCGGGGTATGAGGTGGGCAGCCGCAACATCGTCGATATCCTAGATGCCCAGCGCGACCTGTACAATGCGGTGCGTGACTACAACGTCTCGCGCTATGCGTACATCGTCGACAGCCTGCGGCTCAAGCAGCAGGCCGGCAGCCTGAGCCCGGAAGACCTGCGCGAATTGGCGGGGTACCTGAAGCTGGATTACGAGCCGGAGCGGGATTTCCTGCCGAGTGATCTGCGCGGGTAAGGTATTGGCAACACCGGCCCTATCGCGGGGCAAGCCCGCTCCCACGCCTGAATGCGTTGTTTGCAAGGGCGTGGGAGCGGGCTTGCCCCGCGATAGGGCCATCGGATCAACAGCGGCGGTTCATACCAAGCTCCATGTCATCGATCAACGCCTTGGCCATGGCGCTCAACATGCGCGCTGCGCTGCCCGCCATCAGGTCGCCTTCCATCTCGGCCTCGCAGGTGAGGTGGCGAATGCAGCCAAGCAGCACCGACAACTCGCTGAAGGCATCCGCGAAGGGAATGCCCGGCTCGACCTTGAACAGGTCCATGCAGCGAGTCCGGCCTGCGGTACGTGCGTTGGTCATGGCTGCACCTCTGGCTTGTGTTCGAGCAAGGCACAGGCCAGCTGGCCGAGGTAGTCGCTGGCGGCGAACAGACGGTCCTGGGCTTCGCCAGGGTCGGTCTTGAAGTAGATATCGAGGACATCGGAAATAGCCGTGGCCACTTCGACGGCGGCGGTCATGGCTTCTTCGCGGGTGAGGGTCGGGCGGATTGCGATGAAGGGGGCTAGACGCGGTGGGTCTGGGACGATCTTTTTCATAGTCAACACTCCTGCGCGGTTCAAGAATGCTGCCCTCCGGCGCCTTTCTCACGGGACAAAGGGTGGCAGCCGTGCACGGGGTGAGAAACCGAGGCGCAAGAGAAACTCGGCCAGACCGAAGTCTGCCCGGGCACGGCTGCCATAACTGGATTGCCGATAATTTACGCCTCGGGTTCTCACGCCCGGTCACCTGGTGTGGCGACCCCGTGAAGTTATCCGTGGAGTATTTCCCCGACAACGCAGCAGCTTCCGGCAAGCGCGTAGGATAGTTCCCAAGCTTTGCTGGCTGAAGCATTTGGTTTCAGGTTCGGAAAGATCCGACAGTCTTCGAAATGGCTGGGGGCTATTGCGCAGGGAGCAAAGTTCCAGCGTGGGAGCGGGCTTGTGCCGCGAAAGGGCTGCGCGGCAGCCCCAGCTACCGCCCCGAAAATCACCCCGGCCGATACTCCCGGCACCGCTCCCGCAGTATCTGCGCCAGCAACCGCACTTCAGGACTGTGCCGATATTCCTCGGGATACCCCATATACATCGGCACCTCCCGCTCCCGCTGATGCTGCAGGTTGACCCGCACCAACCGCCCTTGCGCCAACCCCTGCTGCACCCGATGCTCCGGCAGCCAGGCAAAGCCCATCCCCCGCTCGACGAAGCTCTCGGCCGCCGCCAGGCTGCTCACCGTCCAGCGCTGCGAGGTCCCCAGCCAGCCGCTGTTCTGCGAATTGCGCGTGCCGGAATCGCGGATCACCACCTGCCGGTGGTTCTTCATGTCGTCCAGGCTCAACTCGCCCTGCGCCTCGCTGAGCGGGTGGCTGGCCCCCACCACGCAGATCAACGAGACATTCAGCAAGAACTCCTGCAGATACCCCGAGGGCAGGCTGCTGGCGATGCCCAGCTCGACCTTGCCGTCCTCGAGCAACTCGCGAGCCCCGGACAACGCCGTCTCGTACAGGCGGATACGGTGATCCTTGTACTCCAGGGCAAACTCCTGCAATGCCTGCTGCAGCAATTCGATGGGGAACAGCACATCCACCGCCAGCGCCTGCTCGGTGAACAACCCGGGCTGGTACTGGTTGGCCAGGTGCTCGAGCTTCTGCGCCGCGCCCAGCAGGTGCTTGGCCTGGGGCAATAGCGCCTTGCCCAGCGAGGTGAGCACGGCCTTGCGCCCTTCGATGATGAACAGCTCCTGGCCCAGGAGCATTTCCATGCGGTTGACCGAATGGCTGATCGCCGACTGCGACTTGTACATGTGCTCGCCGGCCTGCTGGAAACCGCCGCACTCGACCGTGCAGACGAACGCGCGCCACTGATCGAGACTGATCTTGGAAAACACCACTACCTCCTTGTGTGCCCGGAAACCGGGCGACGAATCCTTTGTCCTGCGGCGTTGTACCACAGCTGCCGCCAACACATGAAGACCGTGCCGCGATGCGCGCACTTTTTGTCACTATTCGCCCAGGCACGCTTCGTGCGACAACAACGTCCCGCACAGTGCCCGGCACTAATGGATGAATAATGGACAAGGAAGTCCCGACCATGCAGATATGCACAAGCGATACGGCATAAATATATAGCCGAAACAACAGGTCAATCAGGCGACAACACCGCCATAAAATTTTCATATTAAAACAATTGAAAATTTTAATTGCCCTATTGTTCGACAATCTGTTCATCACCCCTTTGCATAAGCCGCGTGGAATCACGGGGCGCACGCCTGCGCGCGATAAATAAAATGCAAACTTTCCGCACCCGGAAAACCATGAACAGGCGTCATCAATCCCATCTGAATTATTCGCTTTTTTTGGCAAAAGCTTCAGCCGCAATAATTAAATGGCCAGCAGGGACTGGCACCGGAACAACAAGACCGGTTGTGTATTTTGGGATTTTTTCAACAGTGAAAAATAATTGGGCATACACATGAAAATCGGCATTGATGATATTGGGCTGTCTGTACCGCAACACTTTTTCGCACTGGAAGAACTTGCCGAACGGCACGGTATCGACCCGCAGAAGTACCTGGTCGGCATCGGCCAGGAGTTCATGGCCGTGCCGGCCCCGGACGAAGACATCGTGACCCTGGCGGCCAACGCCGCCCTGCCGCTGCTCGATGACGCCACCCGCGCCTCGATCGCCACGGTGATCCTCGCCACCGAGAGCGGCATCGACCAGTCCAAGGCCGCCGGCCTGTTCGTCCACAGCCTGCTCGGCCTGCGCGCCGACTGCCGCGTGGTGGAGTTCAAGCAGGCCTGCTACGGCGCCACCGCCGGCTTGCAGATGGCCCGTGCGCTGGTCGCCCAGCGCCCCCACGAGAAGGTGCTGGTAATCGCCACCGACATCGCCCGCTACGAGCAGAACTCCGAGGGCGAATGCACCCAGGGCGCCGGCGCCGTGGCCATGATCGTGGCCGAGAACCCGCGCCTGCTGGAGCTGCACCCGCACCAGGGCCGCTACAGCCTGGACGTCTCGGACTTCTGGCGGCCGAACCTGCGCAGCACCGCGCTGGTCGATGGCAAGCTGTCGATCGAGGTCTACCTGGAGTCGCTGCGCAACGCCTGGCAGAGCTACCGCGCCGACGGCGGCCTGGGCCTGGAAGACATGAGCTTCCTGTGCTTCCACCAGCCGTTCACCAAGATGGCGAAGAAGGCCTTCTCGGTGTTCGAGGCGATCGAACCCGAAGCAGCCAAGGCCCTGGGCGAGCAGGCCTACGCCACCAGCCAGCTGTACGGCAAGGCCATCGGCAACTGCTACACCGCCTCGCTGTACATCGCCCTGCTGTCGCTGCTGGACAACAGCGACGAGGACCTGACCGGGCGCAACATCGGCCTGTTCAGCTACGGTTCGGGCAGCGTCGGAGAATTCTTCAGCGCCACCGTGGTGCCGGGCTACCAGGCCCATTCGCGGCGCAAGGCGCATGCGCGCATGCTGGCCAGCCGCACCCGCCTGGGCCATGAGCAGTACAGCGCCTGGTTCTACGGCGACAACCACCCGGCCGTGGCCGACTACAGCACGCCGTACGTCACCGGCGGCGCCTTCCGCTACGGCGGTTGCGAGGGCTATCGCCGTCAGTACGAGAGCACCGCCCTGTCCCTGAAGATGGCGAGCTGACGACCATGAGCGACGTGCTGCTGAGCTGGCCGCAACCTGCGGTCGCCTGCCTGACCCTGAACCGTCCGCACGCCGGCAACGCCCTCGACGAGGCCCTGCTCGGGGCCTTGCACGAGCAGTTGCAGGCCCTCGCCGAGCACCCCGGGCTGCGCGCCCTGGTGCTCGACGGCGCCGGCGAGCACCTGTGCACCGGGGCGGACCTGGAGTGGATGCGCCGCAGCCGCGAGTTCGACCATGCGCGCAACCTGGAGGACGCCAGCCTGCTGGCCAACGTCCTGCAGCGCCTGGACGACTTCCCGGTGCCGGTGCTGATGCTGGCCCGCGGCGCGGTGTTCGGCGGGGCCCTGGGCCTGCTGTGCTGCGCCGACCATGTGCTGGCCGCCGAGGATGCGCGGTTCTGCTTCAGCGAGGCGCGCCTGGGCCTGGCCCCGGCCTTGATCAGCCCCTACGTGGTGCGCGCCATGGGCGTGCGCCAGGCACGGCGCTACATGCTCTCGGCCGAGGTGTTCGGCACCGAGGACGCGCTGCGCCTGCAGCTGGTCCACCGCCTGGTGCCCGCCGCCGAGCTGGAGCAGGCCCGTGACCGCTGGCTGGCCACCCTGCTGCAGACCGGCCCCCAGGCCAGTCGCGAGATCAAGCAGATGCTGGCGCGCCTGGCAGGCCGCGACCACCTGCTCGATGAGCAGGGTTGCAACCTGCAGCTGATCGCCCGCCTGCGCACCTCCAGCGAGGGCCAGCACGGTCTTGCCGCCTTCTTCGAACGCAGCCGCCCCGACTGGGCGCAATGAACCCTGGGTGCGCGGACCACGAAGCCCGCGCCGTTCCGGCGTCGCCAACGACGCCCGACCTATGAGAAAAGGATTTTGCCATGTGTGGTTTCATCGGTGTCTACCAGTCCAAACGCAACAGCATCAGCGACCAGTCGATCCTCGACGCCCTGGCCGCCATCAACCACCGCGGCCCGGACGAGCACAGCCTGTGGCGTGACCCGGGCGAGCGCGCCGTGCTTGGCCATACCCGCCTGAGCATCATCGGCCTGGACAACGGCATGCAGCCGATCGTCGCCGACGAAGGCGACCTGGCGGTGATCGTCAACGGCGAGTTCTACGACCACGAGCGCATCCGCGCCGAGCTGCAGGCCGAAGGCGCGATCTTCAAGACCGCCTCGGACAGCGAGATCGCCCTGCACCTGTACCGCCGCTCCGGCATGGCCGGGCTCAAGGAGCTGCGCGGCGAGTTCGCCATGGTCCTGTTCGACCGCCGTCGCCGCCTGATGCTGGCGGTGCGCGACCGCCTGGGCATCAAGCCGCTGTTCTACACCCAGCATGAAGGCAACTGGTACTTCGCCTCCGAGATCAAGGCCCTGCTGGCCGCCGGCGTCAACCCGACCTGGGACGAGAACGCCTACGCCAGCCGCGCCTTCTACCTGCGCGACCACACCCTGTTCGAAGGCGTGCGCAGCGTGCAGCCGGGCTGCTGGGTGATGGTCGACCACGGCGGCCTGCACAGCGGCCGTTACTGGGACATGGAATTCGCCCGCCGCGACACCCCGGCGCCGAGCGACGAGGCCGGCATGATCGAGGCCGTGCGTGCCTCCATCGAAGAAGCCGTGCGCCTGCGCCTGCGCGCCGACGTACCGATGGGCGTGTACCTGAGCGGTGGCATCGACTCCTCGGCGATGCTGGGCATGGCCACCGCCCTCAAGGGCGAGCCGCTGGACGCCTTCAACCTGTCGTTCACCGACATGGACGACTACGACGAGAACCGTTTCGCGCGCATGGCCGCCGAGCACAACGGCGCGCGCTTCCACACCATCGAGATCACCCAGGACGACTTGGCCGACAACTTCGAGCAGGCGGTGTGGCACAACGAGACGCCGTTCTTCAACGCCCACGGCGTGGCCAAGTACATCCTCAGCAAGGAAGTGCGCAAGGCCGGCCTGAAGGTGGTGCTGACCGGCGAAGGCGCCGACGAAGTGTTCGCCGGCTACCCGCACTTCCGCCGCGACATGTTGCTGTACAACAACGAACAACAAGACCCGAAAGTCATCGACCTGCTGCGCCAGCGCATCCAGGCCAACGAACAGGGCTACACCAACGCGCACATGCCCCACGACATCCACTGGATGGTCGACCAGCTCAAGCACGGTGTGTCGTGGCTGGACAACCAGGCCGGCTGGTTCAAGGCCCTGGAGAGCCTGTACCGCGGCGACTTCCGCGACCACTTCACCGGTGTCGACCCGTACCGCCAGTTCTTCGACCGCCTCGACCACGGCAAGCTCGCCGACCGCGACCCGGTGCACAACTCCATGTACCTGTGGGCCAAGTCGTACCTGCCGAACTTCGTCCTCACCACTCTGGGCGACCGCATGGAAATGGCCAACAGCATCGAAGGCCGCGTGCCGCTGCTCGACCACCACGTGGTCGAACTGGCCTGCCAACTGCCGGTGTGGATGAAGGTGCGCGGCGCCACCGAGAAGTACGTGTTCCGCGAAGCCATGCGCCCTTACCTGCCCAAGGCCCTGTACGAGCGCAAGAAGCACTACTTCCGCGCCCCGCCGGCCACCCTGCAGCAGCAAGGCCGCCTGTGGCAACTGGTGCAGGACACCCTGCACAGCCGTGACCTGGACGCGTTGCCGTTCTTCGACGCGGCCAAGGTCCGCACCCTGCTCAAGCAGCTGCCGACCCTCAGCGCCCAGGAACAGGGCCTGCTCGACCCGATGCTGATGGAGCTGACCAGCCTGTGCCTGCTGCAACGCCGCTACCGCATGAGCGGCCAGAGCTGGAACACCTTGAACGAGGTGGCCGCATGAAGATCGCGATCATCGGCGCCGGCCTCAATGGCCTGGCCTGCGCCCTGATTCTCAAGCGCTTCGGCCTCGAGGCCACGGTGTACGAGCGGGCCAATGGCCCGCGCGACTCGGGCACCGGTATCTACGTCTGGCCCCAGGGCGTGCAGGTGCTGCGCTTCCTGTTCAACGACACCGGGTTCATCGGCCGCGGCAAGGCCATCGAGTTCCTCGACACCCATGGCCGCGACGGTCGCCTGATCCACAGCCAGCCGGTGCGCCCGGACGGCCTGGGGATCCCGGCGCCGGCGGTGATGTTCCCGCGTCCCGAGCTGTTCGGCCTGCTGCGCGAACGCCTGGCACCCGGGCAGATCCGCTACCAGATGGGCTGCGAGAAGGTGGAGAAGGTCGGTGAACAGGCACGGGTCACCTTCAGCAATGGCGAACAGGAAGACTTCGACCTGGTGATCGGCAGCGACGGCGTCGGTTCCACCGTGCGCCAATGCCTGGAGCCGGGCCTGACACCCTACGACACCGGCCTGGTGGCCAGCCGCGGCATGGTCGAGTTCGACTCGCCGCTGCTGCTGCCCGACCGTTGCCAGATCTTCGCCTCGGAGTTCTCGCGAGTGGTCACCTACCCGCTGGCGGCCGACCGTCCGTACCGCTACTGGTTCGCCGCCTACCAGCACCGCAACCAGCCGCTGCTCGACCGCGACGGCCTGGTGCGGCTGTTCGCCGACCTGCCGCCGGATGTGGTGCGGATGATGGAAGCCACCGAGCACGAGCAGATCCTCACCCACAAGATGATGGCGCTGACCGGCGCCGGCTGCTGGCAGAACGGCCGCGTGGTGATGCTCGGCGACAGCATCCACGCCATGCTGCCGACCCTCGGCTACGGCCTGACCCTGGGCCTGGAGAACGCCTTCATGCTCGCCCAGGCCCTGGTCGGCTGCTGCGACGAGCGCCTCGACAGTGCCCTGCAGCGCTACGAGATCCGCGCCGCCGAGCGTTCGCGGGTGATGCTGGAAGTGATGCGCGACATGACCGACCTGTACTACTTCGAGGAAGACAGCGCCATGACCTCGTCGCGGATCCGGCCGATCGTCGAGCGCTTCCACGACCTGGCCCTGACCACGGTGTTCTGAGGAGGCCGCCATGACTGACGCATACCGCCAGCGCCTGCAAGCCTTTGTCCAGGCGCAGATCACGCCGAACATCGATGCCTGGGAACAGCTCGGCGCCTACCCCGCCACGCTCAACCGCGAGGCCGGCGCCGCCGGCCTGCTGGGCCTGGGACACGACCATCGGCAATTGCCCGACGACCCACGGGCGGTGGCCGTGCTCATCGAGGAACTGACCCGCAGCGGCGCCCAGGGCATCACCATGGGCCTGGGCTCGCATTTCGTCAGCCTCAAGGCAGTGCAGGCCACCGGCCACCCGATCGTCCACGACCTGGTGCCGGCGGTGCTCGACGGCCGCCAGAGCATCGCCCTGGCGATCACCGAGCGCCAGGCCGGCTCCGACCTGCGTGCCCTGGAGTGCCGCGCCGCGCGCCAGGCCGACGGCTACCGGTTGAACGGGCACAAGGCGTTCATCTGCAACGCCACCCGCGCCGACTGGCTGCTGATGGTCGGCCACTGCGAGGACGGCCTGGCGCTGTTCCTGGTGGAGGGTTCGGCCGCCGGTATCCGCCATACGCCGCGCCGCGCCCTGGGCTGGCGCTGCCTGCCGCTGGCCGACCTGGAGCTGGAGAACGTGCCGGCCATCCGCCTGACCGAGAAAGGTGGCGTGGGCCGCCTGCTGCAGGCCAGCCTGCAGCAGGAGCGGCTGAACCTGGCGGTGATGGCCATCACCAGTGCCGACATGGCCCTGCAGGCCGCCATCGACTGGTGCAAGAGCCGCCAGGTCGGCGGCAAGCCACTGTTCGACAAGTCGGTGATCCGCCAGCGCCTGGCCGAGCACTACGCGCAGCTGACGGTCAGCCGCCAGTTCGTCGACACCTGCGTGGCCCGCCAGGCCGAAGGCACCCTGGACGCGCACCAGGTCGCCATCGCCAAGAACAGCGCCGTGCAGACCTTGGAAACCCTGGCCCGCGACGCCGTGCAGTTGCATGGCGCCCACGGCTGCGTCGAGCCCTCGCTGGTCGAACGCATCCACCGCGACGCCCGTCTGCTGGCCATCGGCGGCGGCACCCACGAAATCATGCTGGAAATCATTGCCCGGCACTTGTGAAGGATCACACCATGAGCACCATCAGCGACCACGCCGCCGCGCACTCGCGCGCACTGCTCGAACACGCCTACCAGCGCTACTGCGGGCTGGAAATGCTGGAACAGTCCCCCGGCCAGTGCACCTGCCGGCTGACCGTCACCGATGCCATCGACAACCTCAGCCAGACCCTGCACGGCGGGGTGATCTACTCGATGCTCGACGTCACCAGCATGCTCGCCACCCTGCCCTTGCTGGGGCCGGACGAGTACGCCCTGACCAACAGTTTCAACACCCTGCTGCTGTCGGCCACGCCGCGCGACACCGAGGTGTTGTTCCACGCCAAGGTGATCCGCGACGGTCGTAACCTGATGTTCACCCAGGCCGAGGCCTGGCGGGTCAACGCCGACGGCAGCCAGACCCGCATCGCCAGCGCGCAGTTGAGCAAGTTCAGGCTCAAGCGGGAGTGGTAACGGCGTAATCGCACATCACCTTCATCGCGGGGCAAGCCCACTTTCACACCTACTGTGAGAGCGGGCTTGCCCCGCGCTCGTTTCAACGCAAAGCCCCTGCCGATACATGACAACCTTAAGGGTAAAACCCTGATTATCTGCGCTTTTCACTCCCGCCCGATTGCTCAAGACTGCATGCCACACACATCACAGAAAGGATTCGCGCAATGAATCACAAGGTCCTGGTCATCCGCTCCTCGATCAAGTCCGATGGCGGCTTCTCCGGCCAACTGGTGGACAACTTCCTCAAGCAGCTCAAAGAGGTCAACCCCGAAGCTTCGGTGGCGGTGCGCGACCTGCACGCCCAGCCCATTCCGCACCTCAATGCGGTGACCATGGACGCCCTGTTCGGCGGCGACGCCAGCAGCATCGAGGCGGCTGCGGCGCTGAAGCTGTCCAACGAGCTGATCGAAGAAATCCAGGAAGCCGACCGCGTGGTGATCGGCCTGCCGCGCTACAACTTCGGCGCACCGTCGATCCTGCACACCTGGGTCGACTACATCGTGCGCGGCGGCGTCACCTTCACCTATGTCGACGGCGCCCCGGTCGGGCTGCTCGACGACAAGCCGGTGCACGTGCTCAACGCCAGCGGCGGCGTCTACAGCCAGGGCACCGACACCCTGGCCGGCTGGCTGTCGCAGACCCTGGGCTTCGTCGGCCTGAACAGCGTCGAATTCATCTACGCCGAAGGCCTGGGCATGGGCGAAGAGAGCCTGGCCGCGGGCCTGGCCGCCGCCAACCTGAAGATCCAGCACAGCATCGCCGCCCTCGGCGAGCGCCCATGCCCAAGCCTGGCCACCGCAGTAGGGAGGTAAGATGACCCGCAGCCAAGACAACCCGTCGGTCCAGGAGCTGTTCCTCAGCGAACTGGTGGCCGAGCCCAACCGCTACCACCTGTACATCTCCCACGCCTGCCCGTTCTCGCACCGGGTGCACCTGGTGCAGAGCCTGCTGGGCCTGGAAGACGCGCTGGACGTGACCTCGGTGGCGGCGCGCCGCCACGACCAGGGCTGGGAGTTCGACGAGCACGACCAGGACCCGCTGCACAAGGACGTGACCCTGCTGTCGAGCCTGTACGAGCGTTCGCGCCCGGGCTTTGCCGGCAACCAGTCGGTGCCGGTGCTCTGGGACCGCCAGCAGAACCGCATCGTGCACAACGATTCGGCGGAGCTGGCGCTGCAGATGGCCACCCGCCTGCTGCCCCTGGCCAAGACCCCGATCGACCTGGTGCCCGACCGCTCCAGCTGCGACATCGTCGAGCTCAACCAGTGGCTGCACACCAACATCAACCGCATGGTCTACCACATGGGCTTCGCCCCGGACCAGGCGAGCTACGACGAGGCCTACAAACAGTTCTTCGCGGCCATGGACACCCTCGAGCACCGGCTGCGCAAGCAGCCGTACCTGGTGGGCGGCAAGCTGAGCCTGTCGGACCTGTTCCTGCTGCCCACGCTGATCCGCTACGAGGCGGTGTACTACGTGCACTTCAAGGCCAACCACAAGACCCTGGCCGAGTACCCGGCGCTGTATCAGTACCTGGTGCGCCTGACGCAGATCCCGGCGATCTACCGCACCATCGACATGGCGCATATCAAGCTGCATTACTACTACTCGCACAACCACATCAACCCGACGCGGATCGTGCCGCAGGGGCCGGCGTTGAGTTGGTTGAACTGAGTAGTTGGCGTTGCTGGGAGCGCGCTCCTTCTTTCGCCTTTTTCCACGGCATGAACAACAAGGGCGACCCGAGGGTCGCCCTTGTTGTTCATGCCGATCACCACACGGATCGGCAGCGCTTACTTGCTCTCTTTGGCGATGGTGCCCAGCGCCGCGTCCTTGACCAGGTAGCGGCCTTCGAGGTCGCTCAGCACCTTGAGGCTGTTACGCGCCATGACCACACCGATCTCGACTTCCTGCTTGAGGTAGATGACCTCGCCGGCCTTCGCATTCACGGTCATGTCGGCCCAGTTCTCGGCTTTGGAACTGATCACGTGAGTGCCCGGTGTCACGTAGAAATAGATGTACTGGTTGCCGCGGTTGTAGCCCATTTCCGAATCGGCTTCCTTGTCATCGAGGAAGACGTTGAAACGCACCATCATCCCGGCATTGCTGGGGCGGACCACATAGACCAAAGCCTTGTCGGCCACCGCAGCCTTGGGCAACGCGTAGTTGGCGACTTCCGCCTGCATCTTGTCTGCCGAAGGGGTGGAGGCGCAGCCGTACAACAGGGCGACGGAGAGAACGGCGGCAGCTTTGAACAGGGTCTTGATCACAGGGGGCTTCCTTGCGTACGAAAAGGGTAGTCATTTACGGTGGGTGGGCCGAGCGAGGCGATATTAATTTGACATCATCTTGACGTCAATCTGCAGTCTCAGGACGTGGAGCAAAGATTGTATTCGTGGCAGGGGCACTATCCAGAGGTCATCGACATGGAGACGGTCGCACGCATTTCATGGAACGTGACCACCGGGCCATACTCCTGATCAGAGTTAATAGCCTCTACGTGGAAGCTTCTATCAGGAAATTGCGCCTTCAATACCATTCGCCAGGACATGGCCAGCACATTGGACAGTTGCTCGAAAACCACCTCGTCCACCGCAGATCCACACCCTGAAAACACATCGTACAGATGGGTGTGATTCAGCATCCTCTCGACACCGGCTTTATCGCCTGAAAAATGATCAAGCCACACACGAAATGCGGGCTCGTCAAATTTCATTTCCAGTATCACCGAATCCTCGAACACGACGAAATCCGGGAACAGCCATTTGCAAAAAATCAAACTGTCCTCTGGGCTGACGACATCTTCAATATAGGAAAACAGGTCGACAGACGCTGGTTCCTGCCAGCCGGCTCGCCAAGCCGCAAACCTTTTAAGCCCTGTCAATTTCGCGAAGGATTTGATTATTTTCATGTTCGTGCGCCAATGTGGAAAGTGCGGTGAAAAATGGAATAAGCCCACGTCTACGCCTTTTCCTCGATACTGCCAGCAGTATATAACCATCTATATTCCGCATGATCCGAATAGGCATCTAGGGGTGTCGTGGCGGCTCCGAAAAAGCATCAATCAGAAAATGGGGACCAATCAGAAAATGGGGACAGATTTATTTTTCTTGACCTGCATGATTACCTGACCCCTGCGACCCCATAGGGACTAAAATTAGAGTAGAAAAACTAGATCCGCCCAACGTTTAGCCCCTTTCATGCTTTTCATGCCCAAGATCAATAGTAAATCAGCTGGTCATTTGCCTCTTACATGGCATAATCTTACGAATCGTTTACGACAACCTCACCCGCTTGATTGAGCGAGAACAGTCCACATGCAGCCAGTCATACAACACCCTTGGGATATAACCCCTAGCGAGGCTATCGATCTACAGATACGACTATCTGAACTTGTAGTCAAGCAAGATCAGCTTGGACCTATCTCTAGTATCGCAGGCATTGATGTCGCCTACCACAAAGAAAACGATACACTCATTGCCTCTATTGTTGTGGTTGACGCAGAAAACCTGGAAATCATCGAAGAGCATGCATGGTCGGATACGACTTCGTTCCCCTATGTGCCTGGTCTTTTTTCGTTTAGAGAGCTGCCTTCTATCGTAAAGCTCTTATCAACTATAACCCACCGACCTGACTTGATCATCTGCGACGGGCAAGGTATAGCTCACCCTCGTCGGTTTGGCTTGGCATCGCATTTGGGGGTACTTTATGACATACCCACTATTGGATGCGGAAAAAGTCGCTTCATTGGTGAGTACGCACCTCCCCTTGATGAAAGGGGATGCCAATCAGGCCTGTTCGACGGCGACGAACTAATCGGGACCACGCTTAGGACTCAAAAAAATGTAAAACCCGTGTTCGTTTCAATCGGCCACCGAATCTCCCTTGAAACAGCCTGCCACTGGGTACTGAACGCCACACGCCACTATCGATTACCAGAAACAACTCGACTTGCAGACCGATATGGAAGGCAGTTCTACGAACAGAACAAACCGCCCATCAAGTCCCCAAACCTACCATTCGATTATTGAAGTAAACATCACATTCCGTGTGAAGCGCCTTGAACTCCGCACACCACTTGCGCCAAAAATCACGCTTCCCCTCATCTTCGGCGACTTTCAGCTCTTTCAGTTGGTCAAGGGTTCTCAAGCGGGCCAAAGTCTCAGGCGAATCGGAGATACGATCCACACACAACTCCTTTACATAGCTTAAATTTTCACTATTTAACAAGTACTTAATAGCTGACTCATCAACACCATCCCCACTTAGCGATAACCGAGAACCGCATATAAGCTCCGAAAGCTCCTTCTTTTCTCTCAACACAGGGAATCTTATGGAGTTACTAACCGTCGACACCTTCCCGAAATAATCTCCCATTAACGTTAAACGCTGCAATCTACTCATTGAAAAGCCCAAAGACATCATGAAGGCATCACGCTTATACAGCATTACATTTATTAAATCGCCGTTCTCATACCACTCATATTGTTGTATGACATCCTCACCCACCTCAAGGGAACGAAGCTGTCCCCCTGAATAATACGTAACCTCCGCAATAACCCAGCCATACTCAAACAGCTGTTCACTGACACAAACCTCACCGGCAAACTCATAAGCAAACCCATTATAGACTTCACCCCCCAGAAAAAATTGTTCACCTGTGTAATCACGTTCAAATTCAATTCCGCCGCACTCTCCCTCCAAAATAAATTCGCTGCGATAATCACCTATGTAACAGCCATTGTCGTACAAGCCACCCCACATGAGATCTCCGTCCACAAACTCCAATGCCGCCCCAGAGTATGGGGCACCTCGAAAGACCCATGTACCCGCCTCTTCTGTCAACGCCGCTATCTTTATAATCATAAATATTCCCTCCCAGTGATTAGATCCACATCCTCTTACTTAGAAAAAAGAGGACAGATTTATTTTCCCCACTCTAATCTCGGCCTACCTACGTGACAGCTAGATCCCTTCGCTGCCAGATCTGGAATTAGAGTAGGAAAAATAAATCCGTCCCCTTTTCCGCCTCTTTTCCGCCTCTCAAGAAACGAATTTATATTAGCAAAATAGACCTGCAAACCTATAACTAATTCAGCGCGAAACTTCTTCAATCCTACCAAATGCATCTATGTAAGCTGCCTTCAACGCAAGACTAACAGCATTTAATGTCTCGGATTTCAGATAGGCCAAATCCCGACCAACCAACTCCTGGCCTGCCATTTTTATTTTTACACGCGACTGCCCCGTATATTTGGTCGTTCCAACATACACCGAGAGCCTGGCCTCGCACGCATAATACTCAGGACTTCCCCAAGTCTTGACGAAAATCCGGTCAATCTCGACTCTGGTTTTTATGCTCGCATCTGCATCAGACCCGATAGACCGTTTGGTAAACTCAGACCAATCGGTGACTGGGACGTTAGCAAAACCCTCATACAAACCCGTTTTGTAGTTGGCTGCATGCCACACCACCTTACTACTCTCGGAACAGTGAGTGCAGCGCTCGTCGCCGGATACAATGGTTATCGTTGAGTGAGTAATTTTGCTTTTGATTGAAGATAGCTCTGCGTCTGTAGTGTAGGCGGCGAAATGCAGTTGATTGGTTACGCAGCCAGACAAAGCAAAAAAACAAAACCAACATTACATTGAACTTCACTACCACCTATCCTTTTCTTGCAATAACTCAAATAACCAATGGAAAATTGACAAACTTAATTTCCCACTTAAATTCCACCTACCATTAATTGCTGCTCGCCCCTTCGTCCTCATCGACACCGGAATCAAAGTGGAAAAACGGTCCTTCCCGAATAGCACATGCATTTTTATTGCGCCAAACTAAACCAATCCAAACTTATCCAAGCAGTCTATGACCTCACTGGCATCTACCAACATCACCAACCCATCTTCATTCAATTGAGAAAATCCTTCAGCCTGCAAACAGGAATATACTTCCACGAATTCAGAGGAGACATCCTGAGTAAAGGGATCCTCCGTTATAAATTTCAACCCAGCCCTGACGGGAATTATAAATAATGATACATAGGCAGCCAAGGACACGCCCTCAGCCTTAGACTGCAAATAGTGATCCATCTCGTCATAGGCATAACCAAGAGCCTGATACAATGTGAGGCCTCGCTCACTAATACCTCGTTTAAATACCATTTCCATCTCGGAGCGTATTTCTAAATAATTCACAATCACCTCAGGAATAAATCTCGAAGAAGGCAAGAGAAAAAGGAGAAAAACAGGGGACAGATCTGAATGGCACTTACGTAGCAGTCAACCCTTTGATCTGTAAGAAAAAAAATGAAGAAGGGTTGGCCTTAAAAAAGGGACAGATTTATTTTCCCTGCTCTAATCTCGCCCTACCTACATGAAGGCTAGATCCGTTCGCCGCCAGGAATCGAAATTAGAGTAGGAAAAATAAATCTGTCCCCTTTTCCGTCCTTTCCCCGTCCCCTTTTCCCCTATTCAGATCCGTTTCCCTTTATCCTTACCCCTCTTCTTTCATGATGGTGCAACATAGTCTTCAGGTATACTTGGCCACTCAGCCTCAAGTAACAAATACTCGGCATCTTCGGCAATATTATCAAAAAAACCACACAAACTCATGGCATGACCTCGAATATGAATAAGCGCGGACTGAGTGGCCAAAGCGTCCCCACGACTCGACGCCAGCCTGCTTATATCTTGAGTTAGTTGAGCTATGCGTTTTGCGAACAGCATAGAAAGATCCTCACCATAACTAACCTTTAGCTCCTTCAGGTTAAGCTCCGGTAATTTTTCCCGAGCAATTCCAGCGAATAACGCCCTAACCGCATCGACACCAGAAAAATCATTCATTTTGGCAGCTTCCTCTTTTGCTTAAGAGCAACCTTTGTTTTCGCCTCATTAATCGAACCATCGAGACTCAGAACAAACTTAGCCTTGTGGCGACTATCAAAAACCTCAATATGATTCATGTAACTCCCATCCAAATAAAACTTATCACCTCTGTCAATATTCTCACCAATACTTACATTGGCCACATAAACGCTCTGACCATCATAAATTTGTTTGGTTTTCGTAGAGCCATCATAGACCTTCGCGCCAAACCCAGGCAACTTGAAGAACTCCCCCATATTGCCAACACTGCCTGCATTGGGTACATATTTAACATCACACGGCCCAGTATTATGGACCCAAGTTTTAAGTTGACCTACATAGAAGGTGTGCCCAACATCAACCGTGAGGTTAAACGTCTCGCCCACCACCTTGTGCAGTTCCACCGAAGAAACACGGCTCGACGTGTTGTTTCCAGTCCCGTCAGCCAAGGACTGTAGCAAGTCTCCGGCTTTCAACTCACCCATCGACACAAAATCATGCCTGGCCGGTACGTAGGGCGGAAGAAAAAAGGGGACAGATTTATTTCCCCCACCCTAATCTCGGCCTACCTACATGACAGCTAGCTCCCTTCGCTGCCAGGAACCGAAATTAGAGTAGGAAAAATAAATCTATCTCATTTTTACTCATTTTTACTTCAAATTAGACAATTGATCTTTCACCCACCGCTCATGCTCATCTACAACGTATTTATAGTTCGATGACGAATGGTACGCATCTTCCGGTAAAGCTTCCATACCTGAAACCATGGACAATGGTGCGTCAGCAGGCCATTCCCAACTTGACCAAAATTCAGACAATTTTATCAACCCATATACTGGATCAGAGTCTATATTTAACAACAACTCCTCCAACGCAACCGCTTGCCAAACCTTTCTGGATCGGAGCATATCCGACTTTCGGAGTGTACAGATTCTTTCCAATTGCGCACACAATTCAGATGCCGGCAGTTCACTATCACAAGCCAAACTGACAATTAAATCATATGCCGGACTGTCCTCAGCAATTCTTTGAAGCTCTTTATTTGCAAACTTCTCCACATATAATGCCGGCAAACTTCCTATAAGACCAGGAACACCCAAGACGCCCTGAAGTATCACACCCCAGTCAGTCAGTTCATATTTGGAGATTCGTTCATATACCACTTCAATCATGGTTTCACCGGTATACCATTAACAGCACCATTCGGCACAAAAATTCGATGCGTCACACCGCCTAGCTTTGGGTCTACCGAAAAAGGGGACAGATTTATTTTCCCTACTGCCAGGAGCTGGAATTAGAGTAGGAAAAATAAATCTGTCCCCTTTCCTCTTGCTTTCCTCTTAACTACTTAAATCCCTAAACGGATCAAACAAAACACTTTCTCCAAGCACCCTTGCCTCTAAAGCAAGATCGTCCAAAGAACAAAAAAATCCATCCATTCCACTCGTTGCTCTTGACATATTTTTCAACTCAAGCCGCAACCGATCCAACTGCCCTCCAGAGTACAACCCATAATCATCAAGACACAGTTCCGAGAGCAATGGATAATTTTTAGAATCCGCATTTATGAGCATTGGAATGGCATCTTTAGGAATTTCAATTACCTTCAGCACTCCATCCAACCCCGCAGCGGCCCTTTCCTTACTCCACAACATAGCACAGTACATTCAGAATGTTTTCCCTGGAAAAGCGTTCACAAGATTACCTTTATGATCAGTAATCACTGTCATAGTACTCGTTGGCTTACCTCCAGTTTTTGCGTCTACGCCAATCACCCTATTCATATCGACTAAGAAAAGGGTAAGAAAAGGGGGACAGATTTATTTTCTCGATTTATTTTCTCTACTCTAATTTCGGCCTACCTACATGATGGCTAGATCCCTTCGCCGCCAAGAACCGAAATTAGAGCAAGCAACTTAAATCTGCCCCCTTTTTGTCGCGCTTTTCTAGCCCTACATAGTTAACCTACAAAAAGATACTGCCCACCATCTTGGTCAAGCAAATGCCCGCCCAGGCACATTTCATTTAACAGCAGCGAAACTTGACTCTCACCCATGCACTCTCCAGATGACTCGAAGAACTGAAGCAGCCGCCAATCATCGATTATCCTGGGATCATCAAAACACTTATGAACATCCACGACCCAGCACGACTGATACGCTTTTTTTTCAAAACGCAAACCTGAACCATGCCTAATAAATCGCCATTTATCGCCACCAACAAAAACCTCACCAGCCTTAGGAAAGTCGAGAAGCCATGTAAAGTCTTTTACGTCGGGGTGTGTCCGCATGAACTCAAGCACCAACTGACACTGAAGCTCTACAAAACGAAAAACACTATCCTTATTTATTTGCCCCATGGATTAGTACCTCACTCGAGCTTCAGCAGCTTCTAAAAAAGGGGATAGATTTATTTTTCCTAATCTAATCTCGGCCTACCTACATGATGGCTAGACCTCTTCGCCGCCAGGAACCAACGTTAAAGTAGCAAAAATAAATCTGCCCCCTTTCTACCGCCTTTTCAATTTTCGGCCATGTATTTTCTCAACATAATTTGAAGCCATAAGCCCTGCACAGGAAAATCTCTCCTCACATTTCACACATGGATCTTATATCTTCCAATTTAGCAACACCTTTCTGATCATCGAAGTACAAACAACCGTCATCATATACAACCTTCCCTCCCCCACCCACACCCACACTATACGAAACTGCAAGAGCGAGATTCCTTCCTTTGCCAACGCTACCTGAAATATGCGCAATAAATGGCATACCAAACTCGTCCTCTTCCAGCAAACAGTCATCTGCACTCAAGAACGTCACCCAGCAACAGACATTTCTTTCATGATCAAAAATATAGATCATGTTCGAGAGCAAGTCAGATGTACCAACCAAATTAACACCAACCGTAACTCTATTAACCACAAACCCTAAAGCAGACAAAGCCTCTTGAAGCCAGTTTTTTAACTCTTCAAATTCAGGCACACGCGTCACAGGGACAAATAAACTTGCTGCCACTACTGCCACCCCTTATGCTGGGAAACCCTACCAGCCGATACATTCAGCCAGCCATCCTGAGTTTTAATATAAACATTTGAGACCGTTCCTTCCCCCACAACATTAGATACCGGAGAGCCAGGCCGGAAATGGTCAATCATTTTCTCCATCGAGACGCCTGTTTTCGAAGCATCAACATACATATCGCCTTTATACCCAGCCTTACGCATATCCTTGGCGCCACTGATAATATTCCGCCGTACAGCATTGATGCTTGTTCCTTCTACGACTTTAAGCTGCACGGGAACTCCATCTAGCCAACCATCAATACCCGCAAAGCTTTTGCCCTCCGCACCTTTGAACTCACCGCCCCTGAAGGCAACGATTTCTGAAGCCTGCTTGAATTCATGGTCCTCCAAAGCTCCCCTGATAACAATGCCTGGCCTTGCTGAGGGCAATGCCAAAGGAGGGTCAAGTTTGGGAGTCTCCTTACTTATAGCCGAACCACCTGCCTCAGCCATTGCAGCACTAACCCGCTTGGCCAGCAACGCCCGCAACACAGCAGGCGCCCCTGTCATCGCCAAAGCGACATCCAGGTCCACCGTTACATCCTTCACACCGCCCGTGGCGATGACCGAGATTCGCTCCATCAGGTCTTTCATTTCCGCCGGGCTGCTTGAGACCTGCCCAATCTCGCGCATGTAGATCGCGGCATTCTTCTCACCAAACTGCCGCTTCCATGCCTCGGGCACCGTATCGACTTCACCGGCCCAGCTGTTACCCGACGCCTGCGTCCATTTCGAGTCGGTATTGAACAACCCGTGGTCCTGGAACTGCTTTCCAGTGGACTGGAATGCTTTGACCTCATCACCATCGGCCGTGATCGGACGGCCATCCTTCCAGGTCAGGACGATGTCCTGGGCCGCCAATTTGGCAATGCTCTGCTGGGCGATCAGCAGATTTTCGGCAAAATGCTGCCCCTCAGGTTTTTTCGGGTCGTACATCTGCAGAAGCGCCTGCAGCCGCTTGTTCTCCGTCTCATCTACCTGCGCGTTGGCAGCCAGCAGCAGCAAGTCGTCCCAGGACAAATCGGTCCCTGGCTTGCCAAGTCGCTTCTGCAGTTCTGCTGCCTCGGTCGTAAGTGCCTTCTTTTCGGCGTCATGCAACAGGCGATTGTAAGAGGTTGCACTGCTCGCGACCCACGACCCCGTCTGCAGGTCCTTGGCGTCGCCGCCAGCGGCGGCAGCGGTCAATACGCCAATGAGCTGCGAGTTCATCACCAACAGCCGGTTTTTTTCTTCTTTCGGCATCTTGGTGTACTGATCGGCCAGCAGTCCGACCACAGCTTCGTTCACACCAGCTGACAGGGCCCCCATCCTGAAGTTGCCTCCCGCAGCCTCCGCTGCAAGGCCGCCCATGAGCGCATGGAGCGCGATCTTGGGTAACCCCCCATCCTTCAGGTTGAGTTTGTTCTCTGCGCTGATATCACCAACCCATTTGAATCCAGCCGCCGCAAAGGTGTTGACCAGGCTATTGCGCAATGCATCGCTGAACGAGCTGTTGCCGCCCAGTGCGCGGTCGAGCACAGCGGACGTACCGTTCTGCAACATCTGGCTACCGGCGAAACGCCCGATACCGTCCAGCGTGGAAAGCCCGCCCGGCGGCAGCACCGCAGTTGTCTTCGCAACGACCCCGGTCGCGCCAGCCGCACCAGCAACGTCAGTCTTCGTCTCCGTCCACCCGTCGAACAGCCCCGCGGTCAGCCCGGCGGTGATACCCGAGACGGCGTATCCTCGCAGCGCATCCTTGGACGTCACGTCCTTGAGCACCAGACTCAGGTTGCCCTTGTTGTTGATCGTGCTGATGGCTGCATTGCTGGTCATGCCCATAGCGCCTGCAGTCACCATTGCGTTGGCCCAACCAATACCCTGCAAGGACGCCCCCGTACCGGCCGCCCACATGCCACTGGCTGTAGTCGCAGCCGTGGAAGCACCTGCGGCCGAGGCTCCGCTGGCAACCAACCCACTGGCCGCACCTGCGGTGAAATAGGCGATCAGGATGGCGATGACCATCTGCGCCCCTGCCCCAAGCCCGGAATGGCTGTACTTGAAGGAGTCATGCACCTCCTTCACCTGCCGCCAGTCCACATCCCCGCGCTTCTCGACTTCCTTCAGCCAAGCCAGCTGTGGATCGGCCGCAACCATCGCATCGATGCTCTGGCTGATGGTCGCCTGGTCGACATGTTTCACATCGACCTTCAAGCCATCCACCGCTTTAATCACCAAATCTCCATTGGCGGTCAGCTGGCTCTGGCGCAGGGTCTCGTCGGTGCTGCCCTTGCCCTTCATGCTGTTCCAGGCAAGGTCACCCTTGGACTTCTCGTGACTCTCCTGATGCATGTCCTTGACCGCTTCGAAGGTCACCGAACCGCCGCTATCAATGGTCAGGTCCGCGCCGGAGGCGAGTTTCGCGCCCTGGTACAGCTGGTCACTGCCGCTCTCGAGGGTCAGGTCGCCACCACTGGTGATCTCACTCCCCACCGCCTTCACGTCGGTCACTTCATCACGCTGGGTCTTCTTGCTCCCCCAACCACCCTTCTTGTTCATGTCATACAGCGAGTACTGGCTGTCGTTGGCGGCCAGCAGCTCGAGCTTGTCGCCGGCCACCAGGTAGGCTTCGTCGCCGGCGCTGGCCTTGCTCGCCACCATGCGCAGGTCGCGCCCGGCGTCGATGGTCAGGTCGCCGCCGGCCTTCACTTCGGCCGACTGCTGCTCGACGTCGTCCTCCTGGCGCTCGTACTTGGTCTTGCCTTTCTTGCCCTTGGCGTAGCTGTGCTCCTCGTTCGCCGCGGCGGCCAGGGTCACGTCGCGCCCGGCCTGCAGGGCCAGGTCGCGGCGGGCCTCGATTTCGCTGGCGACGATGCTCAGGTCCTGGCCGGCCGTGGCGGTGAGGTTGCCGCCGGCCTTCACCTCGCTGCCGTACTGGGTGATGCTGGTGTCGTGGCCGCTGACGCGGCGGCGCTGGTACTCGTGGCTGTCGACACCTTCCTGGCTGGCGATGATCAGGTCACGCCCGGCATCGAGGTCGATGTTGCCGCCGGCCTGCACGGCGCCGCCGACAATGCCGATGTCCTGCCCCGCCGTGATGGTCAGGTTGTTCGCCGCCTCGATGCGCGCGGCGGTGTCGACCAGGTCCTTGGTCACGTGCTCACCGCCCGCGCGGCCTTCCAGGCGAGTGACGCTGCGCTCGTTGATCACGTCGCCGGTCAACGCGGTAAGGCTCACTTCACGCCCGGCAATGATCCCGCCCTGGGCATTGCGGATCGACTCGGTGGCCAGCATGTCCAGGCGCCCGCCCGCCTCCATCAACCCGGCGTTGCCGATGTTGGTGGCGCTGACAGCGAGGTTGTTGGTGGCGCGCAAGGTGCCGACGTTGACCAGCTCGCCGCCGCTGATCAGGTTGACGTCGCGGCCCTGGATCAACGCGCCGTTGGGGGCCACGCGGCCGTTGGCGTGGGCCAGGTACAGCACCGGGGCCAGCACCGTCTCGCCGTTGACCTCGATGTTTTCCATCCACACGATGTCGTGGGTCAGCGCCGCCACCTGTTCGGCGCTGAGCGACACGCCCACGCTCAGCGACAGCTTGTCCTTGCTGGCGATGGCGTTGTCCATCAGGTAGCGGAACAGCGTCTCGTCGCTGGTCATGCCGTCGATGTAGCGGTGCCCGGTACGGGCCACCACCGCCTCGCGGATCAGGCGCTGCTCGTAGAGGCCGTCGCCCAGGCGCTTGATCGCCTGGTCCGGCTTGATATTGAGCTGGCCGAGCATGTAGTCGGAGCTGAGGAACTGCTTGAGGTCGGTCAGGACCGGGTTGGTCTCTACCAGGTACTTGTGCGAGACGCTCGGCACGCTGCGCTCAGGCACGCCCTGGACCAGCTTGACGCCAGCGGCCAAGCCGCCCAGCGCCACGCCGGAGCCGGCCACGGCGCCTTGGGCAGACGCCGCGCTGTCGGCACCGAGCGCCGACGCCGCGCGGCTGTCGGCGCTGGTCGCAGTGGCCAGCGGTGCGATGAAGGTGCCGCTGCCGGCTTGGGTGCGGTCAGCGGTCGCGCCCAGGGCGTCACCGCTGATGGCGGCCTGGCCGGCCTGGCTGCTGATGCGGAACAGGCCGTTGTTGCCCTGGGGCAGGCTGAAGCTGGGCAGGGTCACCGGGTTGACCTGGCGCTGGGCCAGGTCGGGCGGCAGCTGCGGGTTCAGCGCGCGCACCTGGGTCTGGGCCAGGCGCGGGTCGGCGGAGGCATCGCCACGGGCATTGATGGCGCCAGCACCGGCCTGGTTGGCGCGCACCACGCTGTTGTCGATGCGCTGGGTGGCGTTGATGGTTACCGAACCTGCCGACTGCACCACGGCAGGCGCCACCACGGCGCCGGCAATCGGCGTCTTGTTGTCGATGACGTTGTAGATGCTGTACTGCGGGTAACCCGCCGCGGCCATCACCTGGTCGAGGGTCAGCGAGCCAGGGTTCTGGTTGAACTGGTTCTTGGCCTGGATGAACGCGTTGTACTGGGCGCGGTTGCGGGTGTACATGCTCGCGCTCAGGTTGCGTTGCTCGCCGCCACCGGCACCCTTGTTCTCGAACACGGCCGTGTTGATGCCAATGTCACCGCCCGCCGACACACTGCTGTAGTGGTTGCGGAACGCGGTGCCTGCGAAGTTCAGCTTTTGCCCGGCGGTGATGAAGGCCGTGGAGCTGTCCTCATCGATAACGTCCTGCCAGCTTTCGGTGGCCGAGAAGTAAAGCTCGCAGCCTTTGCCCTTGCAGCCGTCATCGGAATAGACATTGACGTTGCCGGCCACCAGTTTCTGTTTGGAGGTGAGTTTCTCCTTGCGGTTGAGCAAGGTGTCCACGGCCAGGGTCATGTTGCCGGCACTTTCCAGGCTGCCGGAGATGTTCTCCAGCAGCACGGCGCGGGCGCTGGCGTTACCGGCCAGGTCCAGCCCGCCAAGGCTGTAGAGGTCGCCGTAGTAGTTGGTGAAGGTGCCCACGCGCAGGGTCATGTCGCTGCCGCTGAACAGCAGGCCGCGCTGGTTGCTCACTGTGTTGGCGGTGAGCTTCACCGCCGTGGCGCCGCCGAGGGTGCCACGGTTTTCCAGGGTGGCGGCGTTCACCGTGAGGCTGCCCAGGGCGGTCAGGCGGCCATCGTTGCTCAGCAGGTTGCGGGCGGTCACCACGCTGCCCGCGCCGCCGGCCAGGCTGGCGGCACTGGACAGGCGGATATCGGTGGCGCTCAACCCCAGGCTGCCGAGGCTGCTCAGGCGGCCGTTGCCGTCGTAGTTGCCGGTGAGGTCGAGTTGCAGGCTGCCATCGCTGGCCAGCAGGCCATGGTTGGTCCAGTCGCCACCGCGGCCCTTGAAGCTCTCGACCGCCAGCAGCTTGCCGCTGGCGGTCTGCACGAAGCGTCCGATGTCCAGCTCCAGGCGCCGGGCCTGCAGCACGCTGCTGTTGGTCCAGCTGGCGGCGCCGATGCTCAGCAGGCCATCGGTGTGCAGTACACCGCCGGCCTGGGTGACCTTGTCGGAGGCCAGGCCGAAGGTGCCAAGGCCGGTGTGCAGCAGTTGCCCGCCGCTGTTGCTCAGGCCGCCGATCTGCAGGTCGAGGTCGTGGTTGGCGGTGGCCAGCACGCCGTTGTCGTTGAGCAGGTTGCCCGTGACGATGAAGCGGCTGGTGCCGGTCTTGCCGAGGGCGCGCAGGTTGCCCGTGCGGTTGTCGAGCTCGCTGGCGCGCAGCTGCAGGTCGCTCTCGCTTTCCAGCTGGCCGAGGCCGTTGTACAACGCGCCGCTCAAGCCGAAGTCGATGCGTCCGGCGCCGATCTTGCCGCCCTGGTTGAGCAGTTGCTGGCCCTGCAGGTGCAGCAGCCCGGCGGCGTACAGGCCGCCGCCCTGGTTGTCGAATTCGGCGGTGACGAGCTGATTGTCGCCACCCAGGGCCGAGAGGTAGCCGCCCTGGTTGTTCATCCGGGTGTCGGCCTTGATGTCCACCGACTGCGCCTGGGTGGTGCCGCCGCCGTTGTCGAACAGGCCGCTGAATACGCCCTTGAACAAGCCTTTGGCCGCGCTGAGCATGCCGCTGCCGCCGTTGTCGAGGCTCGCGGCGTGCAGCTCGAGGCCGCCGTCCTGGCTCTCCAGGCGCCCGCCGTGGTTGTTCAGGGCCTTGTCCAGGCGCACTTCGATGGCGCCCTGGCTCTTCAGCGTACCGGCCTGGTTGTCCAGGGCATTGGCGTGGATGTCGAGCTTGCCGTGTTCGCTGAACAGCAGGCCATCCTGGCCGTTGAGCAGGTCGCCGCTCAGGCGCAGTACCAGGTTCTGCTGGCTGGCCAGGTTACCGCCGCGGCTGTTGTCCAGCGTCGTTGCGTCGACGCGCAACAGGCCGTGGCTGATCAGCTTGCCGCCGTTGTTGGCGACACTGCCGGTCTTGAGCAACAGGTCGGCGCCACTGACCAGGCGCGCGCCGTCGGTGTTGAGCAGCGCCTCGGCCAAGGTCAGGTCAAGCAGCGCGCGGCTGGTCAGCTGGCCCTTGGCGTTTTCCAGGCGCTTGCCAGTGACGGTGATCACCTGGCCGTTGATCTGTCCGCCCTGGTTGTCGATGACGGTACCGTCCTGGTCGAACGCCAGGTCGCCGGTGGCGGAAACGAGGCCGCCGCCGCTGTTGTCGAGCCGGTCGGTGACACTGAGGATGATGGCCTGTTCGGAAGAAATGATGCCCTTGCGGTTGTGCAAGTTGACCGCGGTAATCTGCTGGCTACCCTTGCTGACCAGGGCGCCGAGGTCGCGGTTGTCGAGGGTACCGGCCAGGGTCACGGTGAGGTCGCCGTCCTTGCTGGACAGGGTACCTTCGCCGCTGTTGTTCAGGTCGGTCCCCTTGGCCAGCAGGCCCTGCGCGCCGGAAATCAGGCCCTTGGCGCTGTTGTCCAGCTGTGGCGCCTCCACGGTCAGCCGGCCATCGCTGAGGATGCGCCCCTGCTGGTTGTCGATGCGTTTGGCGAGCAGGTTGTAGGATTGCTGGCTGGTGATTTCGCCGGTGCTGTTGTCGAGCTTGCGCAGGTTCTGGATGTTCAGTGGGCCGTTGGCGCTGATCAGGCCGCCCTGGTTCAGCAGGTCGCCGCCGTTCAGGTCGAGGTCGAGCTTCTGTTCGCCGATCAGCCGCCCCTGGCGCTGAATCAATGTGCTGACGCGCAGCAGCAGGTCGCCCTTGGCGGAGATTTCGCCGCCCTGGCTGGAATCGACCTGCCCGGCCACCAGCGTCAATGCGCCATCGCTGTGGATCCGACCGCCGCGCTGCAGGGCATCGGCGCCGTTGCGCAACTCGCCGGTGGTCAGCTTCATCGCCTGCTTGCTGCTCAGGGTACCGCCACGGTTGTCGAGTTCGTTGCTGTCGACGGTCATCGCCGCCTGGCTGGTGAGCTGGCCGCCTTGATGGTTGTCCAACTGGCCGGTAGTGACGGTCACGCCGGTGTTGCCCGACAACAGGCCGCGCTCGCCGTTGAGCAAGCCGGCGCTGGTCACGGTCAGCCCGCCAACGGCGGACAGGATGCCCTCGTCATGGTTGTCGAGCTGCTCGTCGATTGTTGCCTTGAGGGCCTGGCCGCTGGCCAGGCTGCCACCGCTGAAGTTGTCGAGGCTGACGGCCGCGACCTCGAGGTCGCGGCTGGCCGACAACACCCCCTTCAGGCTGTTGTCGAGGACGCCGGCGATGCGCAGGGTCAGGTCCTGGCTGCTGACCACTCGCCCACCCCGGTTGTCGAGGCGGCTGGCGACCAGGCTGAAACCACGGCTGCTGGAAATCTCCCCAGCGTCGCGGTTATCGACCACGCCGATCTGGCGCAACAACAGGTTGCCCGGCGAGCGCAGCAGGCCGTGATCACGGTTCACCCACTGGCCGTGCTGCAGGTCGAGGTCGATGCCGGTCTCGCTGACCAGTTGCCCGTGGTCATGCTGGTCGAGGCCGGTCAGCGTGGCGTCGATCTGGCCGGCGGCGCTGATGCGACCATAGCCGTAGTTGTCGAGCTGGGTACCGACCAGCAGCAGGCTGCCGGCACCGATATTGCCCTTGGCGCTGTTGTCGATGGCGCCACTGCGCAGCTCGGCGTGGCCCTGGGCGCTGATGACGCCGAGGTGGCTGTTGTCCAGGCGAGCGGCCTTGAGCAGCAGTCCGGTGTTAGTCACCAGGGTGCCGCCCTGGTTGTCCAGCAGCTCCTGGCTGGTCAGGTCCAGGGCCGCGATGGCCGAGACCTTGCCGCCCTGGCGATTGAGCAGCGTGCCGGCATTCAGGGTGACGCTGGCGTCACTGATGATCAGGCCCGCGTCGCTGTTGTCCAGCTTGCCGTCCAGGGTCACGTCGATGTGCTGGTGGCTGCTCAGCTTGCCGCCGTTGTTGAGCAGCTCGGTGCCGTGCAGGCTCAGGCGGTCATGGCCACTGAGCAGGCCCTTGTTCTGGTTGAGCAGGCGCTGCACGGTGAGGGCCAGGCCACGGTCGCCGATGACCTTGCCACCCTGGTTGTCCAGCAATTCGCTGGCATTGAGGATGACCTTGCCGGCGCTGGAAATCTCACCCTGCTGGTTGAGGATGCGCGCCGCGCTGATGTCGGCCACGCTGGTCGCGCCAATCTTGCCGCCCTGCTGGTTGTCGATCGTGTCGGCGGTGAGCAGCAGGCTGCCCAGGCTGGTCAACCTGCCGCCTTGATGGTTCAAGGTGCCCAGGTGGGCCTCGAGGTCGCCCTTGGCGGTGATGTTGCCCAGGCGCTCGTTGTCGACCGTGCCGGCGATCAGGTCGAGACGACCATCGCTCTGCAGGTGGCCGGCATCGCTGTTGGACAGGCTGGCGACGTCGATGTGGGCCTTGCCCTTGGTGGTGGCCGCGCCCTTGTCGCGGTTGTCGAAATGCCCGCCGGTGACGGTCAGCGAGCGGTCGGCGAGGACCAGGCCGCCGCGGTTGTCGAGGCGCTTTCCATCCAAGGTCAGGTCGCCGAGGCTCGACAGCAGGCCGTTGTCACGGTTGTCCAGGGTCGCCACCTTGACGCCCAGTGTGCCGTCGCTGCGCAGGTTGCCCTTGCCGCTGTTGTCCAGGCCCACGGCCTTGAGGTCGAGCAGGCGCTTGGCCGAAACCACGCCGAGACGGTTGTCGATGTCGGCGCTGGCGTTTATCAGCACATCGCCGCCGAGCAACTGGCCGCCACCGTTGAGCAGGCCGGCGGTGGTTATGTCCAGGCGGTCCGCACTGAGCTTGCCGCCGCCCTGGTTGTCCAGCAGCGCGTGGGTGGTCAGCTTGGCCTGCCGATCGCTGCCGACCAGGCCTTTGTCACGGTTGTCCAGCCGGGTGGCGGTGACCTGCAGGTCGCCCTGGCCCACCAGGCGGCCGCCACGGTTGTCGAGGGTGGTGCCGACGTCCACCACGGCCTTGCCCTTGCCTTGCAGCAGGCCCTGGTCACGGTTGTCGATCGCGTTGGCATTGACCGTCAGGATGTCGTCGGCCAGTGCCTGGCCTTTGCGGTTGTCCAGCTGGCCAGCCGTCAGGGTGGTGACTTGGCCCTTGAAGGTGCCGCCCTGGTTATCGAGGGTGGTGCTGCCGGTGGCCTCCAGGGTGCGGTTGGCCACCACGCTGCCACGGTTGCGCAGGGTCTGGCCGGTGAGGGTCACGTCGCCGTGGGCATTGCGGGTGTTGTCCGGTTCCACGCCGGCTTCGATGATGCCCTGGTTGTCGATCCGCGCGCCGGTCACGGTGATGCTGTCCTTGGCGGCGAGGCTTTGGCCGATCGTTACCTCGTCACGCACGCGCACGGTGGCACTGCCGGCGGCGTAGGTCTTGCCGGTCAGCTCGGCGCTCTGCGCGGCGACCGTCAGGTTGCCGGCACTGGACGTCTGCGCCAGGGTCACCTTGCCGTTGGCGTCCACCTGGATGTCGCCGGTGGTGGCGGCCATGTTGCCGGCCAGCTTGACGCCCACGCCCTGCTCGGTGCCGACCAGGCGAATGGTGTTTGCATACATGCCACCCAGCGCCGAGCTGTCGATGGCCAGCAGCGGCTTGTCGCCGCCCTCGTCGGCACGCGGCGTGGCCTGCAGGGTGTCAGCCTTGACGTCGTTGCGCCCGGTGACGATGTTCAGCTGCTTGGCGTGCAGTTCGGTGTTGAGCTTGGCGCTGCGGGTGATCAGGTCGAACTGGTCGAGGTTGGTGGCATTGAGCGCATCGCCTTCGATGGCGATGTCGCCGCCGTCCACCTGGAAGCGGTCGAGACGCTCGCCGTCCATGATCGGCTTGCCGGTGGTGAGGGTCGCCCGCGGCGTGTTGATGAAGCCGCAGCCCTTGCAGGTGATGCCATGGGGGTTGGCGACGATGACCCGGGCCGCCTGCCCCGCCACCTCGGTGTAGCCCTGCAGGGTACTGCGGTTGCCGCCGGTGACCTGGTTGAGAATCACCTGGGCCGCCTGGCCCCTGAGGTTGGGGTTGCCGACGATGATGCCGCCCAGCTGGGTCGACTGGGTCTTGCTGGTGGCGTTGTTGAGGATCAGCCCGTTGCTGCCGACGTTGTAGTCGCGGAAGGTGTTGGTCGACAGGCCGCTGCCGTTGGGCGTGGCGATATTGACGATCGGCACCCCGTTGCCCGCCTGCTTGAGGCTGGTATTGGCGTTGGCCGCCGCATCGACGGTCAACTGCGCGGCCGTGGCGACGATGGGGTTGAGGAACAGCACCCCCGCGACGATCAGGGCAATGCATTGGTTCAGTGGGGTGCGGATATCCATGTCGAACAAACTCCAGGCGCGGGCGGCGGTGTCACGGGCAAAAGGTGGATCGGGGCTCAGAAGAACGCGTCGACACGGAAGTAGATCGGGTGTTCGCGGCGGGTGATGACGTCGGGGCGCTCCAGCGAACGGGCGAAGGTCGCGCTGGCGGCGAAGTACTGGCCGCGCACGTTGAACTCCAGGGCATTGCCGCTCAGGCGGCCATGGTCCTGGCCGTTACCGTGCTGGCCCTTGATCACCCCCGCGTCGTAGGCGAACGCCATGCCGTATTCGCGCAGCCAGGGCTGCAGCGGCGCCCAGGTGACCGGCCGGCGCCAGCGCAACTGGTTGCGCCAGTAGCCGCCGCTGTCGCCGGTGAGGGTCTGCTCCTTGAAACCGCGCACCGAGGTCAGCCCGCCGACGCTGATGCGCTGGCCGCTGTAGAGCGCATCCTCGCTGCGCTGGCCGGTGGCCAGGCTGTCGAAAGTGAACTGCTCGCCCCACAGCTGGAACGGCTGCAGGTAGCTCAGGGTGAGGGTGTACTTGTTGTAGCGCGCCACGGATTCGCTACCGTGAGGGTCGCCCGCGCCTTGGGCGTCGAGCGCGCCGATACCCTGCTGCCAGCCGGCATCGAGGTTGACGAAGGCATTGCCGATGCGACGGCCGTGGTTGACGCCCAGCTGGCGCTCGGTGATACGGGGGCTGGAAACGCCGATCAGGGTGTCGTCCAGGTAGTTGCGCGTGCGCAGGTGGCTGACGCCGGCATTGACCGCGGTCTTGCTCAGGCTGTCGCGGTGGAGCACCCGTTCGGCCTGGAACTGATGCACGCTGTTGTCGCCGTCGAGCTTGAAGGGGAAACCGCTGGAGGTATCGCGGGTGCGGTAGTAGTTGTGGTTGTAGCTGTAGTTGAAGGTCCACCAGCCCCACGGCAGGCTGTAGTTCAGGCCATGGCTGTCGGAGTGGCGCCAGTGGTCGCTGACCACGTCGCGCCCGCCACGCAGGCTCAACTGATCGGCCAGGCCCAGCGGGCTGTCCCACTCCAGGCCAAGGTTCATCTGCTGCTCGCCGCTGCTGGCGTCGCCGTTGTTGTGACGGCTGGCCGAGACCCGCCAGGGCTTGTCACGCTGGCCCTTGAGCTGCACGCGACTGCCGCCGACCTCCTGGCCGGGCACCAGCTCCACCTCGACCTGGCGCGAGGGCAAACGGCCGAGCTGGTCGACCATCTGTTCCATGTCGCGCAGGTTGAGCAACTCGCCAGTCTTGCCGGGGAAGGCCATGGCCATTTCCCGGGGGCTGGCCAGGGCGGAGCCGTCCAGCCCTTCCAGGCGGCCTTCGACAATGATGATCTGCAGCACGCCGGAGCCCAGGTCTTGCTGAGGCAGGTAGGCCCGGGTGGTCAGGTAGCCACGGTTCAGGTAATGGTCGGTGATGCGCTTGAGCAGCTCGTTGAGCTGGCCGACCTGCAGGCACTTGCCTTCGTAGCCTTCGAGCAGCGCCTTGCGCTGTGGCTCGTCGAGCAGGCTGGCGCCTTGCAGGTCGATGCGCTGGATCTGGAAGCAACGCCCTTGCTCGGTGGGCGCGACAGGCGCTGGCGCAACCTGTTTGCCAGGTAACTGCTGCAACTCTTCAAGACGCCTGCGCTGCTCTTGCAACAGGTTTTCCTGACGGTCACGGATCAGGTCACGGTCACCGGGAGACTGGAACGGAGCCGCGCTGGCAAACAGCGGCAGCAGCGCCAAGTTGACAGCCAGGGCGCGAAGAACGAGGGGCATACGAGATGGTCCATCACGTGAAAACTGATCGCATCACTGCGAAACGGCTGCGAAGGGTACAAGACCAGCCACGAGCCATCAATACGACATCAATCTGCCACCTATAGGATAATTCTTTTCCGCATATAGGATTCTTCCTGACCCCTGATTCAGCGCTGCTGGGCGGACTTGGCGGCAGCACGAAACCACCACCCCTGCTGCATGCCCGCCGCCGCCAGCAGAATCAGCCCCACCCCAAGCCATTGCAACGGCGCCAGACGATGGTCGAACGCCACCCAGTCGACCAGGATCGCAGCGATCGGGTAGATGAACGACAACGCTCCGGTCAACGCCGTGGGCAGGCGCTGGATGGCGCTGTACAGCAGCACGTACATCAACCCGGTATGCACGATCCCTAGCGTCACCAGGCTGCCAAGCGCCGGCAGTTCACCCGGCAGCCCGCCCAGCTTCACCCAGGGCGCCAGCAGCAAGACGCCGGTACTTACCTGGATCAGCGCGATCAGGTGCGGCGGCGTGCCGGTCAGGCGCTTGATGATCAGCGCCGCCACGGCATACAGGAACGCCGCGCCCAGCGCCAGGGCGATGCCCTGCAGGTACTCGCCACCACTGGCCTGCCCCGCGCCATGAGCGCTGACGATGGCGAGCATGCCGAGGAACGCCACGCTCAGCCAGGTCAGCTTGGCCAGGGTGATCTTCTCGCCCAGGAACAGTGCCGCCAGCCCCACCAGCATGAACGGCTGGACGTTGTACACCGCGGTACCGATGGCGATCGATGCCCGCGAGTAGGAGGCGAACAGCAGTACCCAGTTGCCGACGATCGCCACCCCGCTGACCACCGCCAGCAAGAAGGTGGCGCGGGTCAGCACCCCCGGCTTGAGAACGCCCATGGCCGCGCAGATCAGCAGCAAGGTGCCGGCACCGAACAAACAGCGCCAGAACACCACCTCCAGCACCGGTTGCCCGGACACCAGCACGAACCAGCCGATGGTCCCGGAGATCAGCATGGCAGCGATCATTTCCAGCGAACCACGGCGCAACGCATTGTCCATCTCACACCTCCTGTCGACGATGGGCACAGTATGCGGAGGGTCGAAGGTGACCTTCCAGCGGATAACCAAGGCATATCCGGGCTTGCGCCTTTACTATCAAGGCATATCTTGAAAATTGCCTAACGAGGCCGCCATGACCGATGCCATCGACCAGTTACTGATAAACGCCCTGATGGAGGACTCGCGCCGCTCGCTCAAGGCCCTGGCGCAGATCAGCGGCCTGTCGGCGCCCAGCGTCAGCGAGCGCCTGCGCCGCCTGGAGGAGCGCGGCGTGCTGCGCGGCTACACGGTAGAGGTGGACCCGCGCTGTTTCGGCTACCAGTTGCAGGCCATCGTGCGCATCCGCCCGCTGCCGGGGCAGTTGCAGGAAGTGGAACGGCAAATCGTCGCCATCCCCGAGTTCACCGAGTGCGACAAGGTGACCGGCGAGGACTGCTTCATCGCGCGGCTGCATGTGCGCTCGATGGAGCAGTTGGACACGCTGCTCGACCGCCTGAATGTGCTGGCCGAGACCAACACGGCGATCATCAAGAAGACGCCGGTGAAGCGGCGGTTGCCGCCGATGAATTGATAAAGGCGCCTCAGGGTGAGGCTACTTCGCGAAGACAGTTCCGTGCCCACGCGTCACACCCTCTATTACGGAGCGTTCGGCCAATGCGCCATCGAACGAGATCAACCTGTCCGTCGTGGCTTTCCAGTCGGCCAGGCGGTGATAGGCATTGATGAACCAGCTGAGATTATCGCAAAGGTTGCCGAACGCCGAGTTGATCTGCATGACGTCACCAAACTGGATGGCACCGGAAAAGAAGCGCGGAACCGCCAGCAGGCTGCTGAACACCAGCGAGAGCTGGCTGTAACTCTCGGTGAACAACGAAAGACGCATCTTCACGCGGATAGTGCGGCGCATGTTGGCCAGGCTGACATCGAGCTTTTCACTGATGCGGTCTTTTTGGCCATTGCGGCCTGACTGCCCCCCCTGCTCGCAGGAGTGGTCACGGAAACGGATGAGGAAATATCGCAGGTCCGCCTCGGAACGCTGCTGGTTGTTGCTCAAGGAGACCAGTTTGAAGCCGATTTTCTGGCTGATGAAGGTGCCCAGCAGGGCGTAGAAAATGGCAGCCCAGAACATGTAGGCGGGGATACTCAAGCCCCACAGTTGCGCACTGCCTGAAATACTGATCAACACCACGCTGAACGAGACCACGCTGGCCAGGGTGTAGAACAGGCCGCAGGCCAGATCGATGGTCTCGAACGTGAATTTGTTGATGTCCTCGGCGATGCGCTGATCGGGATTATCGACCTGCTGCTCGATCTGCTGAGGGCGATTCGACTCGACGACCCATGCGGACAGGTAGTGATTGGTCAACCAGCGCCGCCATCTCAATGCGAAGACGTCGACCCAATAGGTGATCAAGACGGAGCGCAATACCGACAGCAGCACAACGGCAACAAATACCAGCACCAGACGATAGAAGGAAGAGGCATCGAGTGCCTGGATGGCATTGTAGAAGTGCTTGTACCATTCGTTGATAGCCAACGCGGTGGCTACGGCCAGCAGCGACAACACCGCCAAGGCCACCAGTGAACACCAGGCGAATAGCTTCTCTTCACTCTTCCAGTACAACGACACCAAACAAAAGGTCTTACGCAAAAATGACGCGTCTTCAGGGACGCCATCATTCCCGCTAGCGATTTTCGAATTCATTGGACATCACGGAATAAAAATTCATTATTAGCGGAGTGTGTACCACTCCTTATATACACGCTGCACGCACCATCTAACCCTTGCGCGCAGGGCCGCGAACCGGCCACTGAAAACCAAGAACAACTGCCTTACAGTTTACTTCCACGCAGTACCCGTAGCGACAGCGTTATCACCACTGCCATCAATGCGTACTTTATAAATTTATCAAGCATCCAATAATCGGCAGCCGTACCCACGGCTATTCCGATCAAGATGGTTACGACCATCGCGACAAAAGCATTCATCAGTACTACTCCAGATCATCTATCGTCTGACTTTTTTCGTCGAACCGAGGCCAGATGCCACCACTCACATTCAGTGTATCGCCACCCGACCGCGCCCGACACCCTACAGGTGTAGGGCTGGATCTAGTGTGGTGTTTCACAAATAACGACCATAACTCGTGGCGCTTTTTGCGCTCATGCGGCGTTGTCGCTCCTCGCCGTAGCTGGGCTAAGACTCGTCGCGACGCCTTGCCTGAGCGCAAAAATCGCTCGCGATTTATTGGTCGTATTTGCAAAACACCACACTAGTTGACTCGCCCAGTCGAAAAGAAGCTCAAACACCCAGCGAATACGGGATGTTCAAGCCTCTTTCGACGTTGAAGCGGTCAACCGGTCAAAATTGACCGCACTGCCTTCCCTGATGGTGGGCCATCGAAAGCACTTTGCAGCCACCCTGTTACTGCGCGCCTGTAAGGCAATCGAGCTTTACAGGCGAGCGGCAACCTGTCTAGAACCACTTGGACAACGACGGGTGAACAACAAAATAAATCAACAGGTAGATGACCGGTACCGATATCAGACCCAGCACGCCGTCAGTGTTCCAACCGAACTTGCCCTTCAGCAAGCCGGCCACTTTTTTGAACAACACTGCCAACAGCAAGGCCGACAGCAAATCCATAACATATATCAACCTTACCTCCAACCTGCGGGCATTGATGTAACGTGCCATCGTGAGGAAAAACCGTTCTCACCTCGAAATCACCACCATCGGGATAAACGCTCAAGCCCCCGTCGAACCACTGCCCCACATACGCGATCCATTACCTGTAATCACTCCGCCACCAAAACCTGCGGTCGTTCCCGCAGCAATGCTGCCGATGCCGGCAGGGCCGGTAAAAGCACCTATCAGAGCACCAGCCCCTGCCGCCAACGCCAGATCAGCTCCATTGATACTTCCACCACCGGTCTGGCTACCGAGATAAGTAGCAACTCCAACTGCCGCACCACCGACTGCCCCAACAGGACCAAAGGCGCCTGCCACCATCTCGAGCTCTTCTGCTGTGATATCTCGCATTGTTACAACTCCCTATGATTTCATGGAAAAACGTTTGGCATTTACCCTTTGGCTACACGCGCGACCCCACTTGTCGTACAGCAGCGATCAAAGCGCCCAGAACCCCAGGCGCCCCAAGCTCGCCGCCAGACGCAATCGCGCACGGTGCCAACCATTCAATGCAGCAATATGCTCCTGCTCCGCCATTGCATAGGCGGAAGAAGCATTGAGCAGCTCGATCATGCTGCCCACTCCAGAGCGATAACGGCCCTGGACCACGGTCAGGGCGAGCATTGCCTGCTCGACCCACTCGGCGGTTCTGTCCAGCGCCTGGGTCTCGATACCCAAGGCCTGGTAACTGGCCCACAGCTCCAGCGCCACACGCTGCCGAGCATCGGCCAGTTCTGCTTCCTGGGCCTGCACCCTGGCCCGGGCACCCCGAACCTGATAGGTGCGCCCGAACCCTTCGAACAACGGGATGCTGACCTGAAGACCAACGCTGTTGTCACGGATATGACTATCGCCGTTGTAATCCATGGCTTGATGGGTCTTCACATCCGACAGCGAGGCAATCAACGACAGCGATGGGCGGCCGGCAGCCTCGCGCTCGACGACGGCTGCCTTTGCCGCCTCCAGTTTCGCCTTGGCGGCGATCAACGCAGGGTGGTCGCTGCCCGCCTGCTCGAGCAGTGCATCCAGGCCTTTGACGAAGGCGGTGTCCGGCCGTCGTGTCAGCGTTTGCGCCAGCATCAGCCGCGTCTGCGGCGCCAGCCCCATGCGCAAGGCGATCTGGCCTTTGGCATCGCGCACCGCCCCCTGGCCGCGAACCAGGTTCAGGCTGGCCTGCGAGTAGGCGGTCTGCGCCTGGAGGCGGTCGCTCAGCGCGGCGGCGCCCGCGTCGAACTTGGCGCTGGCATCCTTGAGGTTTTCCGCCGCCAGCGCGGCAACCTGCTCGGCGGCCCGCTGCCTGTCCTGGGCGGCCAGGGTGTCGTAGTACAGGCTGGCTGCCTGCACAAAGGCCTCCTGCAAGCGCTCATCCTGATTGGCATTGGCCGCCACCAGCAACTGCCGCGCATTGCGCAGGTCGGCTTCACGCCGGCCGGAATCGAACAGCACCCAGCTCAGGCTCAGACGATGATCCAGCTGACGTTGACGCCCCTGCACCGAGGAGTCGGTCTGTTCGTAATGGGTGTCATTACGACCGCGGCTGTAGGTGGCCGTCGCATCGAGCCTGGGCAGGTACGCCGAGCGCGCTAGCCCGACCTGCGCCGCCTGGGCCTTGGCCTGCGCCCAGGCATGCCGGGCCTGGGGGTCGTGACACAACACCCGCTCGACCATGACCTCCAGGCTGAGCACCTCCGGTAGCGCCCCATCCACGCAGGCCGCGCCCAGGCCTGTGCCTTCGAGCACGGCCGCAGGCGCCACGGCGTCGACGGTCGAGAACACGTCCAGGGCAGCGGCACAGGACGCCCATGTGCACACAAGCACCAGCAGGCAACGTTTGAAGACACCTGCACTCATGGCGTGACAGCTTCACCCAGACCCGACGACACGCAAGCCACCCGCTGGTCAAGCACCACGCGCCCCGCCTCGAGACGCACTACCCGATCTGCGGAGGCGATCGTCTCGGCACGGTGGGCAACGATGATTCGCGTCACGTCGAGTGCACGCACCGCCGCGTTGACACACTGCTCGCTGGCCACATCGAGATGACTGGTGGCCTCGTCGAGAATGAGAATGTCCGGCCGCCGGTACAGGGCCCTGGCCAGCAGCACGCGTTGTTTCTGCCCGCCCGACAGTACGGTGCCCATGTCGCCCACCAGCGTGTTGTAGCCCATCGGCATGGCTGCGATGTCGGCATCGATGGCGGCCATGCGCGCGCATTCCATGGCCCATTCCAGATCGGGGCTCGTTTCGAAGAAGGTGATGTTGTCCGCAAGCGAGCCGGCAAACAGGCAGTCGTCCTGCATCACCGTGCCGATCCGCCCGCGCCAGGATTCCAGGTCCAGCTGGCGCAGTTCATGCCCCGCCATGCGGATCTGCCCGCTGGTGGCCGGCAACACCCCCAGCAGCACGTTCACCAGGGTGCTTTTGCCACATCCGGAGGCCCCGGTGATGGCCACGGACTCTCCGGGAGCAATGCGCAGGTCGATGCCATCGAGCACCAGCGGCTCATGCTCGGAGTAGCGATAGCTGAGGTTCTGGATGTCGATGCTCATCCGCCCGGCTGGCCAGTTCACCGATTGGGACCCATCGCGCTGCTCCTCGGGCGGCTGCAGAACGATGTCAGCCAGACGCTCGCCCTGCAAACGCAGCATATGCAGGTCGAACAGGTGGTCTACCAGGCTCGCCACACGGCTGACGAACTGGCTCTTGTACGCCACGAACGCCATCAACACGCCAACCGTGAAGTGGTTGTCCATCACCAGCGCAGCGCCAAAGCCAATGGTGCAGAGGTTTTCCAGGCCGAAGATCAACGCATTGAGCTGGGTATAGAGCAACTGCAGTTTCTGCGTGCGCAACCCCGCGTTGATCTGCGCGACCAGCAGCCCCAGCCAGGTGGAACGCCTTTCGCTTTGCCGCTGGAACAGTTTGAGCGTGCGTATGCCGCGCAGGGTTTCAAGAAAGTGGCTCTGCTGGCGGGCCGCATGCACGATTTGCTCCTCGCTGGCACGGCGCAGAGGGCCATACCATGCCCAGCGCACGCCGATGTAGGCCACCATGGCCAGTACCGCGATCATCGCCAACAGGGGGCTGTAGAGGAACATCAGGGCCAGGGTCGCGATGGTCATCAGGCCATCGAGAATCGCCGAGAAGAATGCGGCGGTCAGCGTATGCTGGATTTGATCGACAGCCCCGAAGCGAGACACCACATCACCCAGGTGGCGTTTCTCGAAGTACTGGATCGGCAGGCGCAACAGGTGGCTGAAGACGTTCGCCCGCCATTGCACGCTCAGCAAGGTGCTCATGTGCATCATCACCCAGGCCCGCGTGGCGCTGACCAATTGCTGCATCAGCAGCAACAGGCCGAAGCCGATCATCAGCGTGCTCAGCAAGTCGCGGTCCTGGGTGACCAGCACATTGTCGAGGGTCCATTGCAACAGGAACGGGCTGACCAGCGAAAACACCTCCAGCGCCAGCGCCAGCAGCAACACCTGGACCAGGCCGCGATACAGCCCGCTGACGCGGCCCAGCATTCTCGTCAGGCCGAGCCGAGGCTTGGCAGCCTGCGGTTCGAAGCCCTGCTCGGGCCAGACCTCCAACGCAACGCCGGTGAAGCATTCGCTGGCCTGGGCCAGGCTCAGTTGCCGTACCCCCTGCGCGGGATCATGCAGGGTCAGGCGCTGCCCGTTGACCGCCTTGAGCACCACGAAATGGTTGAAGTTCCAGTGCAGCACACAGGGCAGCTTGAGCTTGTTCAGGTCGCTCAGCTCCAGCCTTACCGCCCGAGTGCCAAGATCGAGGCGCTGCGCAGTCTGCATCAGTTGCCTGAGGGTGATGCCCTTGAGCGAGACGCTGAACTGCCGGCGCAGCTCCATCAGGGACGTATGGTGGCCGTGCAGGCCAGCGATCATGGCCAGGCAGGCGAGCCCGCACTCGGTGGCCTCGGTCTGCAGGATCAGCGGCAGGCGGCGCCCCAGTGTCGGGGTGATGGCATCGATGTAGTTCATGCATGCATTCCTAGAGCTTGCCGGTCAAGCTGTAGAGCGGTTCGAGCACCCACTCGTACAGATGCCGGGTTTCCTGCAGGACATCCGCCTCTAGCAGCATGCCCGCCTGCAAGGGCCGGGACTCACCGTAGGCCAGCACCGCCTGTTTCTGTATCTCCACGCGGATGCGATAGATCTGTTCGCCGTCGCCTCCCAGGCCCGGCACGGTCCCCACCACATTGGCAAGCTCGGCGGCCGAAAGCGTCGTTCTGGACACGGAAATCACCTGGCCATGGTGCTGGCCGAACTTTTGGTAGGGGTAGGCCTGGTAACGCAGCAACACGGCATCGCCCGCCCGGATGAAGCCTATGGCCTTGCTGGGGGCATACAACTCGGCTTGCAGGTTGGCATCCGCCGGCACCAGGCTCATCAGAGATCGCGAACTGTCCACGACCTGCCCCGGCTCGGCCAGGATGGAAGTGGCCACGCCTTGCTGCGGCGCCGTGATGACCAGTGAGCGTTTGGCTTCGCTCTCGATCAGCGCCTGCTGCACCGACGACAGGGAGCGGCCGATGCTGGCCAGCTGATTGCCGTGTAACGCGGCCAGCCCGGCCCGTTCGTGCTGGCGCTCGACCAACTGCTGCTTGAGCACCGTGGACTCGCGCACCAACCCCTGCAGGCTCCGGCGCTGACCAAGAAGCTCGGCCTGCCGCTGCTGCAATTGGTCCATGGAGATGTAGCCCTTGTCCATGAGGCCCTGGTAACGCTCCGCCGCATTGCTGGCCAGTTGCACAAGCCGCTGCTGGCTGGCGATTTGCTGGGCCAGCGTGTCCAGTTCCTGAGTCAGGCTTTGCAATTTGCTGTCCAGGCTCAGCCGCGCTTCGACTTGCAGTTGCTGCTGCTTGCGCAGCTCTTCCTCCAAGGAATGACGCTGGTGCTGGAGCTGATCGCTGACCTCTGCCTGGACAGGCCCAGAGTCGACCGAGCGCTCACTGGAAATCAGCAACAACCGAGCCCCTTGCTCTACCAGCTGACCCTCTTCGACGAAACGCTCCAGCACGACACCGTACTGCGGTGCGTGTATTTTCAACTGCCCGGATGACGGCACCAGTTGACCCGGGACTGTGCTGCGCCGGGTATAGCTGCCGTAGAAGAAAAAACTCACGACCATCGCCGCGAGCAACAACGCCACGAGTGTCATCACCGTGAAGGAAACGGGCCGGACCAGCACGATGTCACCCAGCCAGTTGGTCTGTCGCGCGGCCAGCGCTTCGTGTCGAAACAAGGGGGCCTTACCTGTCACGCAGTCATCCTTTTTTTGGCCGGGCGTCATGCTCCCGGCTCAACCCCACAGGGCCAATCGCGTCAAGAGGTCGCCCTCGGTGGCCGATAGAAAATGGGCCTGCGCACTAAATTTTTGACCTGACCGTTCGTCCCACCCCACCATGAGCAGGACAGCACATACAGCCACTCGATTTTTACCATCCGCCGCCTGACAGTCGGCAACTGCAACACTAAGGGAACATGCGTTGAACATCACGGAACGAGAACATGACGTCATTCACTGTTTATCAAAAGGATTGACCAACAAGGAAATCGGGCAACAATTGGGTATCAGCCAGCACACCGTCAGAGACCATTTGTCTTCGGTATTCAAGAAATTGAATATCAGCAGCCGTATTGAACTGGCGATTCTTATCAATGCGTCTAAAGTTCCTGCGCACAATGCTTGATTATCCACACTCTTGAAGTTCAGGCCATCCTACACCTGTAGGGTGGCACTTTGGCATGACCGTGAGGTATAAACAGTCACTGCCCCGCCAGTTCGATACGCTGACTGGCCACTTCGGCACCCACCTGCCCACCACTGTCGAAACTACGCTTTCCCGATGAACGCCCCAGACAATAAAGCGGCTCAACTCAATGAGCTGCACGAAGTATTCGTCCCTTTCGACGCCGTACTTATCGAAGGCTGTGAAGTTGTTTATCTCAACGAGTCGCTGTGCCAACAACAGACTTCGGATGACGTACTCGCTTCTTACAGTTACTTGATCAAGCCCAAGGCCGTGCCGCGGTGCGACAGCGCACCGCGCAAGACCTTCATGGCTGAACGCTATGGCGGCGACGGCATTCTTAGTAACGGCGGTGGTGCGCGCTGCGGGTTCGACGGCACCTGGCAACTCAAGGGGCTGGGGGCCAATGCCCTGGTCGGTCATGATGTCGACGCGGGCCATGGGGATGGCAACCTGTCGCTGACCACCGCGCTCTATGAATCGATCTGGGCAGAGATCATCGAGTCGGTGCTGCCTTTCGGGGCGACGCGCACCGTGGCCATCCTCGACACCGGTCTGACCTATGACACGTGGAAAGGGGCGTTGAAACGAGGCCTTCTCGTGCGTCAACCGGTTGTGCGCCCCGCGCATTTCATCAGGTCCGTTTACTTCAGACAGAAGCGCCTGGATGGTTTGGGCGAGGATGCGCTGCGGGTAAAACAGGCCATTCAGCGACTTGTCGAATTCCTCCCCGCGGCACCAGGCTCGACCGCCCAGATGCCCGCACTCGAACAACGCCTGCAAAGTGGCCTTGTTGAACTGGCCGACCGCTACGCCGAGCAATTCGCTGCTGCGCGAGCAAAGCACATCATCCATTTCAATGTCAGCGCATCCAATGTTTCACTTACAGGCGGCTGGCTGGACCTCAGCGGTATTTGCCTTTTCACTGACGACGCTATACACGACCGCTCCAGCATCGACCGTTTCAATACCGAATACCTGCCCGCCGTGCAAAGCCTGCAGAGCCTGTGTTACTACCTGGGCAAATATGCGGTCGTGACAGGCGACGTTTCGCTACGCCTTTGGCAAACGACTGCGGAGCACTTTACCCAACGCTACAACCACTACCTGCACCTGTATCAGATCGCTCAGGCCGGGTTCCCGCTCTGGTTGTTGCGCGCGGTGGAAAATACCCCGGAGTTCACCGCCTTTGCCACGGCACTGCACCGTGCTCTGGAACTTGACCAGTTCACGGTCACCTCCATAGCCGACGCAGTAGGTTGGGACGGATATGAACGCTGGAGTGGAGCGCTCTTTCACGCCCTGCTGGCCAGCCTGGACCAGGACACTGCAGCAGCCGGCCCAGCCTGGCTGGCGAGCAATCCCACGCTGGACGCTCAACTGCACTCAAGTTACGGTCAGCTGTTTGACAAGGTTGCACAGGCGGCTGGCGATCACGGCATCGACCGCCGGCACTTGCACCTCGCCCTGCTGATCAATGCCACGCGGCTGAACCGCAGCCACCGCGTGCTGCATGAGCTGCAAAGCCAGATCGATGCCCTCGACGAGAAACCGGACGGTGACCGAAGAGCGGCCCTGCATGCCTTGCAAGACCACGCGCTGCTGGCGGCTCGCTTCAACCTCGGCCATGAACAGCCGGACGCCCTGCCGTTCTGGTCAACTGCCACGCTGGCCATCAGCTTCAACCCTGAAACCGGCTGCTTCACCTTACCAGGGCGTGCTGCACAAGCGCTGACCCTGGAGGCGCTACTGGCCGAGGCCGATGGCGATGAAGAAATCAGACAAGCATTGAACTTCTACCCTGGCCTCGCGAGGTGAAAAGATGACCAGACATTACAACCTGCAGACCAACTGCCGGGATACCAAGCTCAATGACAAGGCGGCGATGTTGGGCCATGCGGCCATGGTCATGGCCTGCTGCCGACGCTCTTCAAGCTTCCAGATACGCACGTTGTACTACTGGCTCGCACCCGCTATCGAGCACGCACAGATCATCATGCTCTTCGATTCGTCATCTAACCCCCGAGGTTTTCTCATCTGGGCGCACCTGGCGCCCGATACCGAACAACGCTTTGTGCAGGACCCGAATTTCCTGTTGCACCCCAGCGAGTGGAATGAGGGTGGACGGGCCTGGGTGATCGATTTCTGCTTCCCTGGCGGCGCTGTCAAGGAAGCGCTTGCCATGTTCCGGAAGCATTTGCGCGAAGCCGGCGTCAGCCAGATTTCCTGGGCACGCAGACGCGCTGACTATTCGATCCGGCGCGTTGGAAGCTGCAGGACATGAATGTCCTGGCCGTAAAAAGGATCCACCCGCATAAAGAGTTGTACACACAAACGTCACCATTGGTGCCATTTTTGTGTGCACTTTCACAAGGTAACGCCCCAATAAGTTACACATCAATCGTTATAAAATTTGACCAAATGATCAACTAATTCAACATCATAAATTTTAAACCTGTTCATTTGGTCAGTTTATAATCGACTACTTTCATTAACTTACCTACCAACTAGATCGATTCGAAATAAAAGCTACACCGCACTCCGATTCCCTCTGGCATGGAACTGGCTTTTGTGTGTCTGTGTTTTGTATACAAATTCAACAAAACATAAATACACAATAACCCGCAGCGCCGCCCCATCGGCGGCCGTTGCGCCCAGAACCCAGTGATGCCAACGCCTGCACCGACGAGATGGCGAGCCCGTGCGCCAGCGCCCGCTCATCGCAGTCACGCGCATCAGGAGCCGCCGGAATGAGTAGCAGCCTCCCCCTTGCCCCTGAACTTTCCGTTGCCAGCACCCATCCCTCGACCACCAGCCTCGAAGGCCACCCGGCCGACCTCGAACTGAGCCCACGCCTGCACAACCGCGACCTCGCCCCGACCAAACTCGAAGGCCGCCGCTGGGGCGGCTACAGCATCTTCGCGCTGTGGACCAACGATGTGCACAATATCGCCAACTACTCGTTCGCCATGGGGCTGTTCGCCCTGGGCCTGGGCGGCTGGCAGATCCTCCTGTCACTGGCGATCGGCGCGGCGCTGGTGTACTTCTTCATGAACCTGTCCGGCTACATGGGGCAGAAGACCGGCGTGCCGTTCCCGGTAATCAGCCGTATCGCCTTCGGTATTCACGGCGCGCAGATCCCGGCACTGATCCGCGCGGTGATCGCCATCGCCTGGTTCGGCATCCAGACCTACCTGGCCTCGGTGGTACTGCGCGTGCTGCTGACCGCGGTGTGGCCGCAGGTGGCGGCCTTCGATCACGACAGCATCCTCGGCCTGTCGAGCCTGGGCTGGGTGTGCTTCGTGGCGATCTGGCTGGTGCAGCTGGTAATCCTCGCCTACGGCATGGAAATGGTGCGCCGCTACGAGGCGTTCGCCGGGCCGGTAATCCTGCTCACCGTGGCCAGCCTTGCCGTGTTCATGTACTTCAAGGCCGATGCGCGCATCGCCTGGTCGGTGGCCGAGCCCCTGAGCGGCTACGAGATGTGGCGCAACATCTTCGCCGGCGGCGCGCTGTGGCTGGCGATCTACGGCACCCTGGTGCTCAACTTCTGCGACTTCGCCCGCAGCTCGCCATGCCGCAAGACCATCCGTGTCGGCAACTTCTGGGGCCTGCCGGTGAACATCCTGGTGTTCGCGGCGATCACCGTGGTGCTGTGCGGCGCGCAGTTCCAGATCAACGGCCAGATCATCGACAGCCCGACGCAGATCGTCGCCAGCATCCCCAACACCGCGTTCCTGGTGCTCGGTTGCCTGGCCTTCCTGATCGTCACCGTGGCGGTGAACATCATGGCCAACTTCGTCGCCCCGGCCTTCGTGCTCAGCAACCTGGCGCCGCGGCATCTGAACTTCCGCCGCGCCGGGCTGATCAGCGCCACCCTGGCGCTGCTGATCCTGCCGTGGAACCTGTACAACAGCCCGCTGGTGATCGTGTACTTCCTCTCCGGCCTCGGCGCCCTGCTCGGCCCGCTGTACGGGGTGATCATGGCCGACTACTGGCTGCTGCGCAGGGGCCGCATCAATGTGCCCGAGCTGTACAGCGAGAACCCCGCCGGCGCCTACCACTACACCAAGGGCATCAACCTGCGCGCCGTGGCGGCATTCATCCCCGCCGCGCTGCTGGCCATCGTCCTGGCCCTGGTACCCAACTTCCAAAGCGTCGCGCCGTTCTCGTGGCTGATCGGTGCCGGCATCGCCGCCGCCGTGTACCTGCTGATCGCGCCGCGCCACGTCCAGTACCACGACGTCAGCGGCGAATGCATCGCCGTCGACCACAGCAGCCACTGAATTCAGGGAGATCCGTCATGCGTATTCTGATCGCCAACGTCAACACCACCGCCGCCATCACCGAAGCCATTGCCGAACAGGCGCGCAGCGTGGCCGCGCCCGGCACCGAGATCGTCGGCCTGACCCCGTGGTTCGGCGCCGAGTCGGTGGAGGGCAATTTCGAAAGCTACCTGGCCGCCATCGCGGTGATGGACCGGGTGCTGGCCTACGACCAGCCGTTTGACGCCGTGATCCAGGCCGGCTACGGCGAGCATGGCCGCGAAGGCCTGCAGGAACTGCTGGAGGTGCCGGTGGTGGACATCACCGATGCCGCCGCCAGCACCGCCATGTACCTGGGCCACGCCTACTCGGTAGTGACCACGCTGGACCGCACCGTGCCGCTGATCGAGGACCGCCTGAAACTGTCCGGGCTATACGAGCGCTGCGCCTCGGTGCGCGCCAGCGGCCTGGCGGTGCTCGAGCTGGAAGCCGATCCACGGCGTGCGGTGGAAGCCATCGTCGAGCAGGCCGAGCGTGCCGTGCGCGAGGACAAGGCCGAAGTGATCTGCCTGGGTTGCGGCGGCATGGCTGGGCTCGACGAGCAGATTCGCCAGCGCACCGGGGTGCCGGTGGTGGACGGCGTGAGCGCGGCGGTGACCATCGCTGAATCGCTGGTGCGGATGGGGCTGAGCACCTCCAAGGTGCGTACCTATGCCACGCCGAGGGCGAAGAAGGTGGTGGGCTGGCCGATGCGCTTCGGGCGCTGATCTGCCAGAAGCAAGCCCACTCCCCCAGCGCCAAAAGCAATCCGTGGGAGCGGCGATGCGGCGACCCGACTTGCCCCGCGATGAGGCCAACAAGGTCAGCGCAACAGCCTCGCCAGCCGCTCGCCACTGCCACACGCCAAGGTAAACCCCAACGCGCCATGCCCCAAGTTCAGCCAAAGGTTGCGATACCGCGTGGCCTCGATGATCGGCACCCCGGTCGGCGTCGCCGGCCGCATACCCGCCCACTCCACCGCTTGCCCGTAATCAGCGGCCTGCGGCAGGGTCTCGCGCGCCAACCGGCGCATGCTCGCCAGCCTGCCGGCATCCACCGCCTCGTCATAACCGACGATGTCCACCATCGCCGCCACCCGCAGTTGATCCTCCAACCGGGCATAGACAATCTTGCGTTCGTAGTCGGTGATGCTCACCTCGGGCGCCCGGTGCGTGGCAACGACCGGCGCGGTCAGGCTGTAGCCCTTCAATGGGTATACCGGCAGCTGCAAGCCGGGCAAGGCCAGGCCGGCGCTACGGTGCCCGGCGCTGAGCACCAGGCGCTGCACCTCCAGCTGTTCACCACCCAGCTCCAGCGCGGCCACACGATCATCGCGCGCTATCAACCGGGTCACCGGCCGCCCCAGCAGCAACCGGCACTGCCCTGAGGCCTGCAGGTGTTCGGCCAGGCGCAGGCAGAAGCGGTGACAGTCAGCGACCTCTTCATCCGCAGTGAACACGCCGCCCACGAAAGGGGCTTCGGCAAGCGCCGGGTCGAGCCCGCGCAGATCGGCGGCATTCAGGACCCGTTGCGTGTCGGGGTCCAGCAGGTGTTGGCGAGCGTGCTCGAATGCGCGCTGGGTTCGGAACGCGACCAGCTTGCCATTGCGTCGCCAGGCGAAGCCATCGAGGCCGTCCTCTTCACGCCAGCGGGCGAGTACGGCCTGGCTTTGCAAGGCCAGATCCAGCAACTGGGCGGCATTGCGCCGATTGACCCGGGTACGGCAGGCCATGACGAAGGCCGCCAGCCAGCGCCACTGCGCGGTGTCCAAACGTAGCCGCAGACGTAGCGGCGAATCGCCGCGCAACAGCCAGCCCAGCGCTTGCCATGGCACCCCGGCATCGGCCAGCGGCGCCACGTAGCGATATGACAACTGCCCACCATTGGCGAAGCTGGTCGCGCTGGCCAAACTATCGCGAGCTTCGACCAGATCGACCTGCCAGCCTTCGCGCACCAGTGCATAGGCCGTGGCCAGCCCGACCACGCCGCCACCGATCACCGTTACCCGCTCCATCGGCACATCCATGCCCGGCCCAGAAAGCCAGACAGTAACAGCAGCTCAGGTCGGGCAGCCAGACTCGCCGTTATCCAGGCCCTGGCGCACGTTACGGCTGAGCAGGGTCGCCTTGCCATCGCGCCAGGTCAGCGTGAGCACGTACAGGGAGTCAAAATCGTCGCGGTGCCAGTCCTCGGTGAGCACCCGGTCTTCACCCAGGGCCTTGCCGGCCACGGTGTTGATCAGCTCCGGCAGATACCCCCGTGACCAGGCCGTGTAGACCGTCGCATTGCGGTACTTGTCACTGAGCAGTTCATCGGCCAGCGCGGCTGTGTCGTTGGCGCCGTAGTCGATATTGACCGGCAAACCGAGGCGGATGGCGGCGGGGCTGATGGTCATCAGCGGGCGGATATAACTGTAGCGCTCATCCTGGCTGCCCTCCTCGACACCTCGTGAAGGGTTGGCGGCGAAGACGTAGTCGGCATCACCGAAACGCTCGGGCAACAGGGTCGCCAGGTCCAGGGCCCGGTTCAAGCCCTGGCAGTTCAACTGCCCGAGACCCTCGCCGGGTTTCTCGGCGTGACGCAGGAACACCAGGGTCTGGGTCCCGTCGACCGGTTGCGCCCGGCTTTCGACCACATCCAGGGCCAGCGGCACGGCGGCGGCGACGAGCGTCAGGCTCAACAGCAGGTGGCGGCGACGGCGAAGGAAGGCTGGCAGCTTCATACAGGGCGGGCTCTATGTGGCACTGGATATCGGGTTGCCCCGCCACATGTCCCTGTCGTGATCGCCATCCTTGGCAGCGAGTGAGGCTCAGAGTGCCTGCGGCCCGTTTGGTTCCTCCATGACTGCACATACCTTCCTTGGACAATCAGCACCTTAGCGCATCGGTGTTGCTGAAGTATTACAGGCGGTTCAGTCGTCGCGGGTCAGCACTTCCAGCAATTCGATCTCGAACGTAAGGTCCGAATTCGGCGGAATCGCACCGACCGAGCGTTCACCATAGCCCAGGTGCGCCGGTACCTGCAGCTTGCGCTTGCCACCCACGCGCATGCCCATCAGGCCCTGGTCCCAGCCCTTGATCACCCGGCCGGTACCGATGACGCACTGAAACGGTTTGCCGCGTGCCCAGGAAGAATCGAATTCACGGCCGTCAGCCAGGGTGCCACGGTACTGGGTGGTGATCAGCGCACCCTTGACCACGGCCTTGCCGTCGCCTTCCTGTAGATCGATTACGTGCAGCTCACTGCTCATGGCAGGTTCCTCGAAGCGGTTTTTCGTGGCGCCGTTTTCTCAGGAATGCGCAGGTTTGGCAAGGCGGGCGGTGTCAGGTGGGGGCGAACTGGTCAAAGACCTGTTGACCGGTGAGGTGCCGGGTCTCGTTCTTGAAGCAATACCAGGCGGGCTGTTCGTCGACGAATATCTGCTCGGTGAAGCTCCAGTCTTGCTCGCCATCCAGCAGGCCGACCGGTACGACGTACAGGTCGCTCTCTTTCAGGCGGTAGAACAGGTGCGTGCCGCACTGGCCGCAGAAGCCGCGCTGGGCCCAGGGAGAGGAGTCATAGGCGATGGGGGCCGGGCCTTCGATGGTCGGGGGCTTGGCGCATTGCACTGCCAGCAGCGGGCCGCCGGTCCATTTGCGGCACATGCTGCAATGGCAAGCGCTGACATGGTTATTCTCGAGCGTGACACTCAGTCGGGTTTTGCCGCACAGGCAACTGCCTTGCTTTTCCAGTGACATGGCCCGGGCTCCTTGCTGTTGTTCTTGGGGACTTGGAGTATAGGGTCCGGCCAGTCAAGAGCAAGAACGCGTGTCGATGGGGCTGGGCGGCCCCGACAAGCCATCGTCAGGCAGCACGCCCAATCGGATAGAACGTGCCCCGGCTCCAAACCCCAAGCCATTCCTCCCCGTCGATCTCGCGCGGCACCGCCAGTTCCACCAGCTGGTAGAACACGTTGCGATGGACCAGCGCCTCGAGATTGCCGCGCATCAGTACATAGGGCGAAGGCTCTTGGGTGACCGGATCGAGCTCGACCCGCAGCGGATGGTCCGGCCCGGCCTCGACCTGGTCCTCGACGTTGCTGGTGAAGCGCAATACCTGCTGCTCGCCACTGCCCTGCACGTCGAGCAGCACAGCCACGAACGGCGCGTCATCCACCGTGATACCGACCTTCTCCACCGGCGTGACCAGGAAGTAGTCGTCGCCATCGCGGCGAATGATGGTGGAGAACAGCCGCACCATGGGCTTGCGGCCAATCGGCGTGCCCAGGTAGTACCAGGTGCCGTCACGCGCGATGCGCATGTCGATGTCGCCGCAGAAATCCGGGTTCCACAGGTGCACCGGGGGCAGCCCTTTGTGCGCGGGGATCTGCGCCAGCAGATCGCTGGCCTTGCCGGAATCGCTCATGACTCGCTCGCTCAGTTGCTCATGCCCAGGAGGCTACGAGCGTACTCGCGCATTGGCGCGGCAAGCAAATCCTGTGGCGTGTTGTCGTGGAACGTCAACAAACCGCCGCGGCTCTTGATCCGCGCCGTATCGATCAGATAACGGGTGCTGGTCTCGATCAACATCATCTGTACCACGCCACGGTCCCAGCCCAGGCGGTCGACGGCCTGCTCGTCATACCATTCGTCACCGTTGCCTATACGGTCGTCGGTGCGGGCGAAACGGGTGTACAGCACGTAATCGGCGCCGACCGAACGGGCCTCGGCGATTGCGTCCTCCAGCCCCAGCGGGCCTTGGGCACGGCGCACCAGCGGGAAGTATTCGACGAAACTCTTGAAGGCCTCCTCGGCCACTGCGTTCTGCCGTGGCACCGGCCCCTTGCCCGGTGGCACGAAGGCGCCCTGGCCGATGAAGATGAACGAGTCCGGCTGCAGGCGGATCGACAGGGTACGGGTGGTATCGCTGTGATCCAGCAGGCCCGCATCACTCATGTGGTAACGGACGCCCTCGCCCATATCGCTGACATTCATGCAGCCGCCCAACGCCATCAGCGCCAGCAGCAAGACCAGGCTACGCATCTTTCCTCCAGAAACCGGTGACGAAAAACCGGCGAATAGCCGCAGGATGCAGCTTTTGCGCCAGAGTCAGCCGCCGATCACCTTCATCACCATCACATCGCCGGAAAATGCCACATCCTGCTTGTCCGCCAGGGCCTTCACCAGTAGCCGCTGCAATGCCGGAAGCGCTTGATGACGGGGCTTGTCGAGCAGGTCCCCGACAAAATGACGGTTACTCGACGACAGGCAACCATGCAGCCAACCGGTGGACGACAGGCGCAGGCGCGAACAACTGCGGCAGAATGGCACGCTCTCGTTGGCGATCACCCCGAAATGACCTTTGCCGGGAATGCGATAGCGCAAGGCCGTGGCATCCAACGGGCGTGGCGCCTGTTCATAGGCATGGGACTGCCCGATCAGCGCCAACAGTTGCTCCAGGCCTACGAACTGCTGCAGGAAGGCGTTGCCATCACGCGCCAGGTGGCCCATGCGCATCAGCTCGATGAAACGCAGCTCGTAGCCGCGCTCAAGGCAATAGTCGAGCAGCGGCAGCACCTGGTCGAGGTTCTGCCCGCGCATGGGCACCATGTTGACCTTGATCGCCATCCCCGCGTCACTGGCCTGGGCCATGCCCGTCAGCACGCTGGCCAGGTCGCCGCCGCGGGCGATGCGGCGAAAGGCCGTGCCATCGAGGGTGTCGAGCGAGACGTTGAGCCGGCGGATACCTGCGTCGCGCAGCAGCGGGAGCTTGCGGGCGAGCAACTGGCCGTTGGTGGTCAGGCTGATGTCCTCGAGCCCCAGCCCGGCCACCGCGCCGAGGAAGGCCTCAAGTCGTGGGCTCACCAGCGGCTCGCCACCGGTGATGCGCAGCCGCTCCACCCCGGCCGCCTCGACCAGGTACGCCACGCCGCGGGCCAGGGCATCCGCCGTGAGCTCGTCCTGCGCCGCCACCAGGCGCTTGCCGTCAGGCACGCAGTAGGTGCAGGCATAGTTGCAGGCAGCAGTCAGGCTGACGCGCAGGTTGCGAAAGCGCCTGCCTTGACGATCGACGATCATGGATGACTCCGGCATGGATGAATCGGGCCGGCAAAACCTGACTCAAAAATCAGGTTTTTGCAAGCCTTCCTGTCGAAGCCTTGAAGCGAGGATGCCTGGCGAAGGTCGACAGGCATCTTGCGAGGGCTTTAGTTCGCGCCTTCCGGATCGCGCTTGCGCTTGTTGCCCATGCGCACGCCGATGTCCATGAGGAACTGGAAGAAGCCTTCCTGATCCTCGAGCACATTGCTCCAGAACGGCGAGTGATACAGCGCCACGGCGCCATGGACCAAGGCCCAGGCCGCGCAATAATGGAAGTAAGGCGGTACGTCCTCGAGCTTGCCCTCGCTGATGCGCCCCTTGATCAATTGCGTGAGGCGGTCGAAGTTGGAAGCACGGATGCTGTGCAACTGCTCGACCATTTCCGGCACCTGGTTGCCCTTGACCACCTTTTCTTCCAGGCGGTCGAACAGCCGGTAACGCTGCGGGTCACGCATGCGGAACTCGAAGTAGGCGCGCGACAGGGCTTCCTTGTCGCGGTCGACGTCAGCCGAGTGCAGCAGCGCGTTCAGGTCGCGCTCGTAGTCGAGCATCAGGCGCAGGTAGATCTCCGCCTTGGACTTGAAGTGCTTGTAGATCGTGCCTTTGCCGATACCCACGGCGTCGGCGATCATCTCGACGGTGACGCTGTCTTCACCTTGTTCGAGAAACAGCTTGAGCGCCGTGTCGAGGATCTCTTGTTCGCGACGGCGAAACTCACGGACCTTGCGAGGTTCTTTCTGCATAAGAAGGACTGGGATGACAATCGAAGCGGATTATTATGCCTAACTGGCGGCAAAATGCACGGATCTTCCAACCATGTCTGTGTTTCTTGATGAGTTCGAGCAGGCCCCGGGCCTGTGTTACCTGAACCACGCGGCAATAGGCCCCTGGCCACGCCGGGCCGCCGAGGCCGTGGCAAGCTTCGCCCGTGACAATGTACGCCTGGGTGCCAGCGCTTATCCGGCCTGGCTGGCCACTGAGCGACGCCTGCGCGAACGCCTGGCACGCCTGCTCAATGCCCCCACCAGCGGTGATATCGCCCTGGTGGGCAATACCTCGCAGGCGCTGTCGCTGGTGGCCTTTGGCCTGGACTGGCAGCCCGGCGACCAGGTCGTCATCAGCGACGAGGAGTTCCCCTCCAACCGCGTGGTCTGGCAAGCGCTGGCCAACCATGGCGTCGAGGTGGTCGAGGCGAACCTGGCCGGCGCCGATCCGGAAGCGGCGCTGCTCGCCGCCTGCGGCCCACGGGCGCGACTGCTCTCGGTCAGCGCCGTGCAGTTCGCCAGCGGCTTGCGCCTGGACCTGGCGCGCCTCGGCGTCGCCTGCCGTCAGCGCGGCGTGCTGTTGTGCATCGACGCGATCCAGCAGGTGGGCGCCCTGCCCTTCGATGTACAGCGTTATCAGTGCGACTTCGCCATGGCCGACGGTCACAAGTGGATGCTCGGCCCAGAGGGGCTGGGCGTGTTCTATTGCCGTAGCGAACTGCGCAGGCAGTTGAAACTGCACGCCTACGGCTGGCACATGCTGGAACACCTCGGCGACTTCGAGCGCCGCGAGTGGCAACCGGCACGCAGCGCGCGGCGCTTCGAATGCGGCAGCCCGAACATGCTCGGCGCCTGCGCACTGGAAGCCAGCCTGTCACTGCTGGAAGACGTGGGCATGGCGCTGGTCGCCGAACAGTTGGAACTGCGGGTCGAGCAACTGCATCAAGGTTTACTGGCGATCCCCGGCGTGCAGGTGCACAGCCCTGCTGACCCTTCACGCCGGGCAGGGATAGTCAACTTCAGCATTGACGGCCAGGCCAACGTCGACATTTATCGAGCCCTGAGCAATAACGGGGTAATTTGCGCCCTGCGAGGCCCTGGCGTGCGATTTTCCCCACATTTCTATACTGGCCAGCGCCTGATCGACGAAGTACTGTGCCAGATCCGCCAATTGGCAATGCATTGATCGCGCAAGGCGCTGCCTACGTATTCCAAATCTGTTTAAAAAACGATCAGCAGCCGCTGGCAGCACGCCAATCCTGGCCAATACTTGAAGTGTTGGCGCGGCACATCCCCCCCAAGTGGCGCGCCGATAAAGGTGCCCAGGGACCGTGTACCTTTGTTTTACTCCTAATGGTCTTAACCCGGATTCCCCCCCCAGAACCCGGGTTTTTTTTGTCCGGGCCTCAAGCTTGGGGGCTGCGCAGAGGCCTCAGGCCACCCGCGCCAGCGGGAACAAGCGCTTGAAATTCCCCGTGGTCTGCGCGGCCAATTGCTCGTAGCTCACACCGCGCAACGACGCCACGTACTCGGCCACTTCCCGCACATACTGCGGCAGGTTCGGTTTGCCGCGGTGCGGGATGGGCGCCAGGTACGGCGAGTCGGTTTCCACCAGCAGGCGGTCCACCGGCACCTGCCGGGCCACCTCGCGCAGGGCATCGGCATTGCGGAAGGTGACGATGCCGGACAACGAGATGTAATAGCCCAGGTCCAGCGCGGCCTTGGCCATCGGCCAGTCCTCGGTGAAGCAGTGCAGCACGCCGGCCTGGGGCAGGCTGGCCTCGCGCAGCAGCGCCAGGGTGTCCTCACGCGCCGCACGGGTGTGCACGATGACCGGCTTGCCGGTCTGCCGGGAGGCTTCCAGGTGCAGGCGGAACGAAGCCTGCTGCAATTCGGCGGCTTCCGGCTCGTAGTGGTAATCCAGGCCCGTTTCGCCAATGGCCACCACGTGCGGGTGGGCCAGTTCACGCAACAGCCACTCCAGGGCCGGCGTCTCACCGGGCGCCAGGTCGAGCGGGTGCACGCCCACCGAGCAATCGACATCGGCGTAACGCTCGCTCAACGCCTTGACCGCACCGGCATTCTCGGCACTGACGCCAATGCACAGGAAATGCCCCACCCCACGCTCGCGGGCCGCCTGCAGGGCGGCGTCGAGGGAACCCTGGTGGGCACTGAGATCGAGACGGTCGAGGTGGCAATGGGAATCTACGAGCATAGGAACACGACACACATTAGGGGAGCGGTGGAAATCAACGCATGCCCGGCAGCTGCACCCAGTGGGCGAGCAACGCTTCGAGCAGCAGTACACGATTGAGGTTGGCCTTGCCCAGCACCTTCTGGCGCTGCTCGAGAATCCACGCCTGGACCTCCAGCACCTTGGCCTGGCGGCTCTTCTGCGCCAGGTACTGCAACACCTTGCGCATGTCGGGCAAGCCTAAACCCTCTTCGTCCTGGGTCAACTGATAACGCAGGATCAGGTGCGACCAGTCGCAGAACCAGTCGAACAGCAGCAACAGGGGCACCGTGTTCCAGGCTTCGGCCAGCTGGGTAGGCGACTGCTGCTGCTTGAGCAGCTTCTTCACCCCTTCGGTAACCAGCGCCCGCTGCTCACGCACGCCCTGGGCCTGCAGGCTGACCGCCATCAGCGGCGAACCCGCGGCCAAGGTCAGCAGCTCTTCGCGCTCCTGTTCGTCGCTGCCTTCGAGCGCGCCGGCCAGCCAGGCACGGCTCTGTTCCAGGCTTGGCTGCGGGCAGGCGACCTGCTGGCAGCGACTCTTGATGGTTGGCAGCAGGCGGCTGGGCTGATGGCTGACCAGCAACAGCACGGTGTCGCCGGAGGGCTCCTCCAGGCTTTTGAGCAAGGCGTTGGAGGCATTGATGTTCATTGCCTCCACCGGCTCGATCAGCACCACCTTGCGCCCGCCCTGCTGGGCCGTCTGCACCACGAACGACACCAGTTCACGCACCTGGTCGATCTTGATCGGCTTGTCGGCCTCCTCCGGCTCCAGCACGAAGTTGTCCGGGTGGCTGCCGGCCTTGAGCAACAGGCACGACTTGCACTGGCCGCAGGCATCCAGGCCCTGTGGCTGCTGGCACAACAGCCGCGCCATCAGGCGTTCGGCCAGGGCCCGCTTGCCGATGCCCTGGGGGCCGTGCAGCAGGTAGGCGTGGGCGTGTTGGGCACGCCCGGCCAGTTGCTGCCAGAGCGCCTGCTGCCAGGGGTAGGCCTCAGCCACGGCAACGCTCCAGGATGCCCGGCACCAGGGCGTCGATGGCCTGCTGCACCGCGCTCAAGGGCTGCGCGGCGTCCAGCAGGCGATAGCGCTGTGGCTGCTGGCCTGCGCGCTGCAGGTAGGCCTGGCGCACCGCCTTGAAGAAGGCCTGGCCCTCCTGCTCGAAGCGATCCAGCCGGCCACGGGCCGCAGCGCGGGCCAGGCCGACCTCCACAGGCAGGTCGAAGACCAGGGTGAGGTCCGGGCGCAGCTCGCCCTGTACAAAGCTCTCCAGGATGGCGATACGCTCTACCGAAAGACCGCGGCCGCCGCCCTGGTAGGCGTAGGTGGCGTCGGTGAACCGATCGCACAGCACCACGGCACCACGGGCCAGCGCCGGGCAGATCACTTCGGCCAGGTGCTGGGCGCGAGCGGCGAACATCAGCAGCAGCTCGGTGTCGACCGCCATGCGCTCCTCGCTCGGCGCCAGCAGCAGTTCACGGATGCGCTCGGCCAGCGGTGTACCACCGGGCTCGCGGGTCATGACCACATCGACGCCCTGCTCGCGCAGGCGCGCCGCCAGATACTCACGATTGGTGCTCTTGCCCGCGCCTTCGGGGCCTTCCAGGGTGATAAACAAGCCGCTCACGAGCGTTCCTTAGGGTCTACTGGCACCGACGTATCAGCCGGCGCGGATTCATCAGTGGGGGCCGGCGCGTCGCTTTCAGGTGCGGGCGCAGGGGCCGCGTCAGGCGTCGTCTGCGGTTCGGGCGTCGTCGGTTCGGCCTGCGGCGCAGGGCTCGAACGATAATCCGCCCGCCGCTTGATCTGGAACTCGCGCACCGCGCTGTTGTGATCGTCCAGGTCATCGGAGAACACATGGCTGCCGTCGCCACGGGCGACGAAGTACAAGCTCGAGCCATCGCTTGGGTTCAGCGCGGCGTGGATTGCCTCGCGCCCGACCATGGCGATCGGCGTCGGCGGCAGGCCGGTCATGGTGTAGGTGTTGTAGGGCGTCGGTTCACGCAGGTCAGCGCGGGTGATCTTGCCGTTGTAGCGCTCGCCCATGCCGTAGATCACGGTGGGGTCGGTCTGCAACATCATGCCCAGGCGCATGCGCCGCACGAACACCCCGGCGATCTGCCCGCGCTCCTGGGGAATGCCGGTCTCCTTCTCCACCAGCGAGGCCATGATCAGCGCCTGATACGGGTCGCGATACGGCAGGTCGGTGCTGCGCTCGGCCCATTCCTTGGCCAGCACTTCGTCCAGGCGCATGTAGGCCTGCTGCAACAACTCGACATCGCTCATGCCGCGCACGAAGCGATAGGTGTCAGGGAAGAAACGGCCCTCGGGGAACACGCCGGTATGACCAAGCTTGTCCATCACCTCGGTATCGGACAGGCCTTCGAGGGTGTGCTTGAGCTTTTCATGTTTCGCCACCGCGGCGCGCACCTGGCGGAAGGTCCAGCCCTCGACCAGGGTGAGGTTGTACTGCACCACATCGCCACGCTTCCAGGCATCGAACAACTGCCCCACGGTCATGCCCGGGGTCAGGCGGTATTCACCGGTGTGCAACGCCGTGCCGGCCATGTTGAAGCGCCAGTACAGGCGCAGCCACAACGGATCGTCGAGCAGGCCTTCGCCCTGCATCCGGTAGAACATACGGTTTGGCGTCGTGCCATTGGGCACATCGAGCATGCGCTCCTGTGCCACTTGCAGCGGCTGCTCCAGGACCGAGTTGACCTTCCAGGCAGCCCAGCCAAGTGCCAGGCCGGCGAGGATCAAGCTCATTTCCAGCAGCAGCAGGAATTTGCGTCTCACGAATCAGGTATCCAGTAACGTACGGGCAACGGCCTGCAGTTTACGGGTGAGCGGCCCTGCCGGCCAGTTCAGCGCGGCGAATTCACGCACGGGCCAGACGCCATAGACACTGTTGCAGAGGAATACTTCGTCAGCCTGCTGCAGCGCCTCGAACGGAAGGTCGCGCACCTGCGTGGCAATCCCCAGCAGCGCGGCCTGTTCCAGCAATGCCGCACGCATCACCCCGGCCACGCCACAACGGCTCAGGTCGGCGGTGAACAGTACGCCATCACGCACCAGGAACAGGTTGCTGTACACCCCTTCGATCACCCGCCCTTGGGCGTCACGCATCAAGCCTTCGGCAAACGCGCTGTCCTGCCATTCGGCACGGGCCAGCACCTGCTCGAGGCGGTTGAGGTGTTTGAGCCCGGCCAGCAGCGGTTGTTCCGCAAGGCGCGTCTCACAGGGGAACAGCCGCACGCCGAACTCGGCATGCTGCGTCGGGTAGGCCGGCAAGGGGCCGCCTTGCAGGATACGCCGCGCCTGCGCGCCGGCCAGCGGGGCATAGCCGCGCTGGCTGTCGCCGCGGGTCAGGATCAGCTTGGCGACGCCTTCGCCCAGTTGCCGGGCGAATTGCAACAGTTCATTGCGAACCAGCGTCAGGTCGGCGTCGATCGCCAGGCGTTGGCACCCCAGCGCCAGGCGGTCGAGATGCTGCGTGAGCAGGCTGGGCCTGCCGCCGCGCACGGCGATGGTCTCGAACAGACCATCACCGTAGGCCAGGCCACGGTTCTGCAGATTGACCGCAGCCGCGTCCTGGCCATCGATCCAGCTGAGCATCAGCCGGCGAACCGGCGGAACACCAGCGAACCGTTGGTCCCGCCAAAGCCGAAGGAATTGGACAGCACCACATCGATCGGCATGCTGCGCGCCTGGTGCGGCACGAAGTCCAGGTCGCAGCCTTCGTCCGGTTCGTCCAGGTTGATGGTCGGCGGCGCCATCTGGCTGTTGATCGCCAGGACGCTGAAGATCGCCTCCACCGCACCGGCAGCGCCGAGCAGGTGGCCAGTCATCGACTTGGTCGAACTCACTGCCAGCTTGTAGGCATGCTCGCCGAACACCCGCTTGATCGCAGCCACTTCGGCCACGTCGCCAGCCGGCGTCGAGGTGCCGTGGGCGTTGATGTAGCTGACGTCCTCAGGCTGGATGCTAGCATCACGCAGGGCATTGGCCATGCAGCGAGCGGCGCCTTCGCCGGAATCGGGCGGCGAGGTCATGTGGTAGGCGTCACCGCTCATGCCGAAACCGACCAGCTCGGCGTAGATGGTCGCGCCACGAGCCTTGGCATGCTCCAGCTCTTCGAGCACCAGGGCGCCGGCACCATCGGACAGCACAAAGCCGTCACGCCCCTTGTCCCAGGGACGGCTGGCACGGGCCGGCTCGTCGTTGCGGGTGGACAGCGCACGGGAAGCACCGAAGCCGCCCATGCCCAGGCCGCAGGCGGCCATCTCGGCGCCACCGGCGATCATCACGTCGGCTTCGCCGTAGGCGATGTTGCGCGCGGCCATGCCGATGCAGTGGGTGCCCGTGGTGCAGGCAGTGGCGATTGCATAGTTCGGCCCCTGCAGACCCAAGTGGATCGACAGGAAGCCGGAGATCATGTTGATGATCGAGCCCGGCACGAAGAACGGCGAAATCCGCCGCGGCCCTTGCTCATGCAGGGTACGGCTGGTTTCCTCGATGTTGGTCAGCCCGCCGATCCCCGAACCCATGGCCACGCCGATGCGCTCACGGTTGGCATCGGTGACTTCCAGCCCGGCATTGCGCACCGCCTGGAAGCCGGCCGCCAGGCCGTACTGAATGAACAGGTCGAGCTTGCGTGCCTCTTTGGCCGACAGGTACTGCTCGACTTCGAAGCCCTTCACCGAGCCGCCAAAACGGGTGGAGTAGGCAGACAGATCCGTATGCTCGATCGGACCAATGCCACTGCGGCCAGCCAGAATGCCCTGCCAGGTGCTCGGTACATCGGTACCCAGTGGCGACAGCATACCCATACCAGTGACCACGACGCGTCTACGCGACACAGTACTCTCCTCATTTCCAAATAACAGAGTCTCTTGCCAGTGCACTTGCCATGGCGAATGGAATGGCAGCAAACCCCGGCTCTCGCAAAGAAAAAACCGCACGCCGGCAAAGGCAGTGCGGTTTTTCCCGACAAGAAGCGTCGACTACAGCGTCTTAGGCCTGGTGGGCGTTGACGTAGTCGATAGCAGCTTGAACGGTAGTGATCTTCTCGGCTTCTTCGTCAGGGATTTCGGTCTCGAATTCCTCTTCCAGAGCCATCACCAGCTCAACAGTGTCAAGCGAATCGGCACCCAGGTCCTCAACGAAGGAAGATTCGTTCTTGACTTCCTCAGCCTTGACGCCCAGTTGCTCGGCGACGATTTTCTTGACGCGTTCTTCGATGGTGCTCATACCTAGTTTTCACTCCTAATGGACATATGTCAGGCAGCTGGCCGGTGACCAAGTTTATAGGAAGACGCCTGCTTTTCAAGCGTAACGCGCCTTCCACCAAGTCACCGGGCCCTCTGCCCGGAATCTGGTTGCAGCTTTATAACGGATTTTAGGCTCGGAGTATGACTCTTTTTTGAAGCAATCCGTCACATTGAGTTGCGGTTTTACATGTACATCCCGCCGTTCACCGGCACGGTGGCGCCGGTGACATAGGCTGCGCCGTCGGAAGCCAGGAAGGAAACCACTTTCGCGATCTCCTCGGCCTGGCCCAGGCGGCCCAGCGGAATTTCCTTCTGCAGGGCCTCGCGCTGCGCTTCTGGCAGCTCACGGGTCATGTCGGTGTCGATGAAGCCCGGGGTCACCGAGTTGACGGTGATGCCACGCGAGCCCACTTCACGAGCCAGGGCCCGGCTGAAGCCTTCCAGGCCGGCCTTGGCGGCGGCGTAGTTGGCCTGGCCGGCGTTGCCCATGGCACCCACCACCGAACCGATGCTGATGATACGGCCCCAACGGGCCTTGGTCATGCCGCGCAGCACGCCCTTGGACAGACGGTAGAGGCTGTTGAGGTTGGTGTCGATCACATCGAACCACTCATCGTCCTTCATGCGCAGCATGAGGTTGTCGCGGGTGATACCGGCGTTGTTGACCAGGATGGCCGGCGCGCCGAACTGCTCGCCGATGGCGCCCAGCACTGCGTCCACGGACTCGGCGCTGGTGACGTTCAGCTCAAGGCCGGTGCCGTTGATGCCGTGCTCCTTCAGGGTGGCGGCGATACGCTCGGCACCGGAAGCAGTGGTGGCGGTACCGATCACGGTCGCGCCCTGGCGGCCCAGTTCGAGGGCGATGGCCTGGCCGATACCACGGCTGGCGCCGGTGACCAGTGCAACTTTACCTTGCAGGCTCATGCAAGCTTCTCCGAATTCAGGCCAGCGCCGCACGGGTGGCGGCGACAGCGTCTGGGGTGTTGAGGTTGTAGGTGGTCACGCCGTCGGCGCAACGCTTGTTCAGGCCAGCCAGGACCTTGCCCGGGCCGCATTCGACCAGGTTGACCGCACCGTGCTCGGCCAGGGCCTGCACGCACTCGACCCAGCGTACCGGCTGGTACAGCTGCGCCAGCAGGTCTTGCTTGAGGGCATCAAGGTCGGCGGCGATGGCCGCGGTGACGTTCTGCACCACCGGGATCTGCGGCGCTTTCCATTCGATGGCGTTGACGGCCTCGGCGAAGCGCTCGGCGGCCGGCTTCATCAGGGCGCAGTGCGATGGCACGCTGACCGCCAATGGCAGGGCACGCTTGGCGCCCTTGGCCTTGCACAGCTCGATGGCACGATCGACCGCAGCCTTGTTGCCGGCGATGACGACCTGGCCCGGCGAGTTGAAGTTCACCGCGCTGACCACTTCGTCTTCGGCGGCTTCGGCGCAAATCTCGACCACCACGGCGTCGTCCAGGCCAAGGATGGCGGCCATGGCACCATGGCCGGCGGGTACGGCTTCCTGCATGAGCTGGCCGCGGCGCTCGACCAGGCGTACGGCATCTTTCAGCGACAGGCTGCCGGCAGCGACCAGGGCGCTGTATTCACCCAGGCTGTGCCCGGCGACGAAGGCCGGCTGCGCACCGCCCTCGTCCAGCCACAGGCGCCACAAGGCGATGGAGGCGGTCAGGATGGCCGGCTGGGTCTTGTCGGTCTGGTTGAGTTGTTCTTCCGGGCCTTCCTGGACCAGTTTCCACAGGTCGTAGCCCAGGGCCTCGGACGCTTCCTTGAAGGTCTCGACGATTACCGGTTTTTCGGCGCCCAGCTCTTTGAGCATGCCCAGCGACTGGGAACCTTGACCAGGAAAGACGAATGCGAGGGATGCAGACATTGAACAAGCCCTTATGATCTTGTCGTCGGATAGGGTGCGCCAGGCCGCGGGCCAGACGCGCAATCTGAAAGCTTGGATGGAGCGGCGGACCAAGCGGTCACATTTAAGCACTTCATGGGCGGTATGCCCAAAAGCTTTGCATTTCCAGTAATGACCTCATCGCGCAGCTCAGGGCAACAAGTCTTCGAGACGCCCGTGCAGGCGCTGCGGCAGGTTTTCCTGGATCTCGATCAGCGCTCGCTGGATCGCGCTCTGCAAACCCTGCACGCCCGCCGAGCCATGGCTCTTGATGACGATGCCCTGCAACCCCAGGAAACTCGCACCATTGTGCCGCGCAGGCGCAAGGTCGGCCTGCAGGCGCTTGAGCAGCGGCATGGCCAGGGCACCTGCGGCTCGCGCCAACACCCCGCCACGGAACAGCGCCTCGATGCGCGCACCGATCATGGTCGCCAGACCCTCGCTGGACTTGAGCAGGATATTGCCGACGAAACCATCGCACACCACCACGTCCGCCTCGCCCCGGTACAACCCGTCACCCTCGACGAAGCCGATGTAGTTCAGCCCCCGGGCGTTCTGCAACAGGCTGGCGGCCAGCTTGACCTGCTGGTTGCCCTTGATGTCCTCGGTACCGATATTGAGCAGCGCCACCCGCGGCCGATGCACGCCCAGAGCCTGGGCGGCCACCGAGCCCATCACGGCGAACTGGTAGAGGTTTTCCGCGCTGCAATCGACGTTGGCGCCGAGATCAAGCAACTGGCAGTAGCCGGCCTGGGTCGGGATCGCCGCCACCATCGCCGGACGATCGATACCGGGCAAGGTCTTGAGCACAAAGCGCGACAAGGCCATGAGCGCGCCGGTATTGCCGGCACTTACGCAGGCCTGGGCCTTGCCATCACGCACCAGTTCGAGGGCGATGCGCATCGACGAGTCCGGCTTGCCCCGCAACGCCTGCGATGGCCGCTCGTCCATGCCGATCACTTCGCTGGCCGCGACAATCTGCAGGCGTGCGCGATCCGCAGCCGCGAGGCCGCCGACAAGATCTTCAAGGAGGGAGGGTTGACCGACGAGGGTCAGGTGCAGCGAGGGGGTAGCCGATAGGCAGGCAATGCTAGCCTGGACAATGTTGCGGGGACCGAAGTCCCCGCCCATTGCGTCGATCGCGATGATCTGAGCGGACAAGGATTACTCGTCAGCGCCCTTGTCGATCACTTTGCGACCACGGTATACGCCTTCTGGCGAAACGTGGTGACGCAGGTGTACTTCACCGGTGCTCTTCTCTACCGACAGAGCTTCTGCCGACAGGGCGTCGTGCGAACGGCGCATGTCACGGGCAGAGCGGGATTTTTTGTTCTGCTGAACAGCCATAATTGATTAACTCCTAAACGTTTGGGTCACGCTTTAACTGCGCCAATACACTGAACGGGTTGGACCGCGATACCTCGTCCTTGCTCGGCTCGGGCTCATCGAGTCCCGCCGGCTGCTGGCATTCTTCCGGATGATGAGCAGGCACGATTGGCAGGGCAAGCAAAAGCTCTTCCTCGACCAGTGCCTGCAGATCCAATGGATCTTCGCCCAGTTCCAGCACGTCATAGCCTTTCGGCAACGACTGGGTGTTCGCACCCTCCTTCACCACAGCGTACGTACATTCGCTATGGATCGGCAGGGTGACCAGCTCAAGACAACGCTGGCAAACCATCTTGACTTCGACATCCAGCGCGCTGTGGATAACCACCACGTGCTGTTCATCTCGTTCAAAATCGAACTTCGCCTGCACCGTACCGACATTGTCGGAAAGCGGGTCGCAGAGTCTTTCCAAATCAGCGAGTTGCAGCGAACCTTCGAGGGTTACGCCACGATCAGCCAATTTGCGCGGGTCAACGTGAGGTGGAATCGGGTCATTCAACATAGGCGCAGCATTCTAGGGATGCACCCCCTCCCTGTCAAAGGAAATTAGGTGCCATCTCGCATGTTAGAATTCGGGGCAATTGCCCAGGAGTCTACCATGCTTCCCTTGTTACTGGCTTCCAGCTCGCCCTACCGCCGCGAACTGCTCACCCGCCTGCGCCTGCCCTTCACCTGGGCGAGCCCCGACCTTGACGAACGGCGCCTCGATGGCGAGCCCGCCGTCGAGCTGGTGCGCCGCCTGGCCCGGCAAAAAGCCGAGGCCCTGGCCGCCAGCCACCCCCACCACCTGATCATCGGCTCCGACCAGGTGGCGGTGCTGGGCGAACAGATACTCGGCAAGCCTCACACCTTCGAGCGCGCCTGCGAGCAACTGCTGGAGGCCAGCGGGCAGCAGGTCACCTTCCTCACCGGGCTGGCACTGCTGAACAGCGCCACCGGCCAGTGCCAGGTCGATTGCGTGCCGTTTACCGTGACGATGCGCGAGCTGGACCGGGAGCGCGTGGAGCGCTACGTGACGGCCGAGCAGCCACTGGACTGCGCTGGCAGCTTCAAGGCGGAGGGCTTGGGGGTCAGCCTGTTCCAGAGCACCCACGGCTGCGACGCCACGAGCCTGATCGGGCTGCCGCTGATTCGGCTGGTGGACATGCTGCACAAGGAAGGCGTGCAGGTGCCTTGAAAATGCAATCGCGGGGCAAGCCCGCTCCCACCAGGTCAATGAGCGACCCGTGGGAGCGGGCTTGCCCCGCGATGCCACGCCGACTTCAGATCAACGCAGCGAAGGCCCCTGGAAGCCCATGTACAGCGCCATGCGCTCCGCCACACTGGCACCGATGCGCTTGGAGAAACGATCGAACGGCGACTCCTGCACGGTGAAGTCCACCAGTTCCTTCTCGCCGACGATTTCGCGGGCGACATAGCTGGCACTGCCCAGCCCGTCCACCAGGCCCAGCGCCTTGGCCTGCTCGCCCGACCAGATCAGACCGCTGAACAGCTCAGGGTGATCCTTGTCCTTCAGGCGCTCGCCACGCCCCTGCTTGACCATGGCGATGAACTGGCGGTGCGTGGTATCCAGCACACCCTGCCAGAACGCGGTTTCTTCCGGCTTCTGTGGCGAGAACGGATCAAGGAAGGCCTTGTGTTCGCCCGCCGTGTAGGTGCGCCGCTCCACGCCCAGCTTGTCCATGGTGCCGACAAAGCCGTAGCCCGCCGCAGTGACGCCGATGGAGCCGACCAGGCTGGCCTTGTCGGCATAGATCTCGTCGGCGGCGCTGGCAATGTAGTAGGCGCCGGAGGCCCCCAGGTCGGCGATCACCGCGTACAGCTTGATGGCCGGATATTCGGCACGAAGGCGGCGGATCTCGTCGTACACATAGCCCGCCTGCACCGGGCTGCCGCCCGGGCTGTTGACGCGCATGACCACGGCCTTGGTCTTCGGATCCTTGAACGCCTCGCGCAGGCTCTTGACGATATTGTCGGCGCTGGCAGGCTCCTGATCGGCGATCACCCCGCGCACCTCGACCAGCGCGGTATGGCTGCCGCTGCGCGAGGCAGCCTTGTCCACATCCATCAATGGCGTGAACAGGAACAGGATGCCAAACAGGTAAACGAAGGTCAGCAGCTTGAAGAAGATCCCCCAGCGCCGCGCCCGACGCTGCTCCTGGACACCCGCCAGCAAGGTCTTCTCCAGCAGCTTCCAGCTCTTGCGCTCCTCGCCAGCCTCATCGGCCTCGGGCGCCTTCCACTCGTCAGTCATGCTCACCTACCTTGGAAATTGATCTGCGCAGGCTCAGCCAGCCATTCGCGCAACTGGGAAAAATGCTCGATGCACACTTGCGGGCCAAATTCGGCCAGAGCCTGCAGCGACATGGCGCCATAGCCCACGGCGACCGAATGCATGCCGGCATTGCTGGCCATCTGCAGGTCGAACGCCGAATCTCCGACCATCAGCGCCCGCCCGGGTTCGACCTGGCAGTGGGCGAGAATCTCCTCGAGCATCAGCGGATGCGGTTTGCCGCGGGTTTCGTCGGCCGCCCGGGTAATGTCGAAGTAGCTTTCCCAGCCATTGGCCTTGAGCACCCGATCCAGACCGCGTCGCGCCTTGCCGGTGGCCACCGCCAGACGATACCCCTCGGCACGGAACGCCTCCAGCGACTCGACCACACCGTCGAACAGTGGCGACGGCTGTTGATCCAGCGCCATGTAGACATCGGCATAATGCTGGCGGAATGTTTCCACCTGCGGCAGCTCAAGATGTGGATACAGGGTGGCGATCGCCTCCCCCAGCGCCAGGCCAATGATGCCCTTGATCGCCTCGTCGCTGCTGGCGGCCTCCCCGGCACGCCCGGCGGCCACGCTCATGGCCTCGACAATGCGCCCGATGGAATCGGCCAGCGTGCCATCCCAGTCGAAGACCAGCAGGTCATAACTTTTATTCATGGCTCAGGACGCCAACCGCTCGATAGTCTTGGCCCACATCTCGTCCACCGGCGCCTCGAGCTTGAGCTCGCCGCCGTCGGGCAGCGGCACGGTCAACTGGTAGGCATGCAGGAACAGGCGCTTGCCACCCAGGTCGCGAATCTCGCGGCTGAAGTCTTCATCGCCGTACTTGCTGTCGCCGGCGATCATGTGCCCGGCATGCAAGGTGTGCACGCGGATCTGATGGGTACGGCCGGTGATCGGCCGCGCCTCGACAATCGTGGCGAATTCGCCGAAGCGGCGCAGCACGCGGAACAGCGTCAGCGCCTCCTTGCCCTCGTCATTGACCTCGACCATGCGTTCGCCGGAGCGCAGGTTGCTCTTCTGCAGCGGCGCATTGACCTGTTTCTTCGAGGTCGGCCAATGGCCGCGCACCAGCGCCATGTAGCGCTTGTCCACGCCATCGCCGCGCAGCGCGGCATGCAGGTGGCGCAGCATGCTGCGCTTCTTGGCGATCATCAACAGGCCCGAGGTGTCGCGGTCCAGGCGGTGCACCAGCTCCAGCTCCTTGGCGTCGGGGCGCAACTGGCGCAGTGCCTCGATCACCCCGAAACTCAGACCGCTGCCGCCATGCACGGCAATGCCGGCCGGCTTGTTCATCACGATCAGCGCCTTGTCTTCATAGACGATGGCGGCTTCCAGGCGCTGCAACAGCCCCTGGGCCACGGGCGCGGGTTCGTCACGCTCGGGCAGGCGCACCGGCGGCACCCGCACGATATCGCCGGCCTGCAGCTTGTACTCAGGCTTGATCCGGCCCTTGTTGACCCGCACCTCGCCCTTGCGCAGGATGCGGTAGACCAGCGTCTTGGGCACGCCCTTGAGCGCGGTGATGAGGAAATTGTCGATGCGTTGGCCGGCAAGCTCCGGCGCGACTTCGATCAGCTGAACGCCGGAAGTCGGAGGGGTATTGGTCGTCATGGCGGGATCATAACAATTTTTTATGGAATTGAAGCACTTAATCATAACTGCTATAGTCGCGAACGCCGCCAAAAGCGGCAGGCCAGCGGCATCAGGCTCTACGCCGGCCCTGACCATCGCAATTCCGAGGACGCGAGGCCGTCCTACGGAGCGTTCGCCAGTTTAACTAAATGCCTGGAATCGCCACCAGCGCTGTGTAGAGAAGACCGGAAAAAAACGACAAGTGCGGTGTTTCACCTGCTTACCCGCTTCTTTTCGCCGTACCTCTGCCCGCCACCGTCGTTTCCGCGCATTCGGGCGAATGCTTCGGAAATACCTGCCTTGGATATGTCATGGCGCCAGCCCGGTACCGGGCTGGCGAAAAATGCAACCCGTTGCGGATTCAGCGCGCGGCAGCACCGAATTTTCAGGGATACGTGCAGGGTGGAGATGCACAGCCTTCGGACCGTGTGGCACCGAACCCGACCCACCGCCCCACTCAACGGGCGATGAGCGGGCAAGGTCCTGAACAGACGCCCTCGTGGCATCCACGGACGACCGGTTGATTCCTCCTCCTGACTGAGTGCACCAGGCCCGCTCGATTGATTCGGATAACCTTCGAAAAGCTCGACAGGCCTTTTGGCACCGCAAAACAGGACGCGTCGTCGCGACAACGGCAGGCTGGGCAACCGGCTGGTGCCGAACGTCGTCAGACACGGGGGTGGTTCGCCACCCTTTGCGCACCTTGGCACCGATCATGAAAAGTCGTGTGTGCCGAACGCCGTTTCCGGCAGCCCGGAAACCGACGGTACAACATGAAAAGAATGCTGATTAACGCAACCCAACCCGAAGAGTTGCGTGTAGCCCTGGTGGACGGCCAACGCCTCTACGACCTGGACATCGAGTCCGGTGCCCGTGAGCAGAAAAAGGCCAACATCTACAAAGGCAAGATCACCCGGATCGAGCCCAGCCTTGAAGCCGCCTTCGTCGACTTCGGCTCCGAACGTCACGGCTTCCTGCCGCTGAAGGAAATCTCCCGCGAATACTTCAAGAAAGCCCCTGAAGGCCGGGTCAACATCAAGGAAGTCCTGAGCGAAGGCCAGGAAGTCATCGTCCAGGTCGAGAAGGAAGAGCGCGGCAACAAAGGCGCCGCCCTGACTACCTTCATCAGCCTGGCCGGCCGCTACCTGGTGCTGATGCCCAACAACCCGCGCGCCGGCGGCATCTCCCGCCGCATCGAAGGCGAAGAGCGCAACGAGCTGCGTGAAGCGCTGAACGGCCTGACCGTTCCGGGCGACATGGGCCTGATCGTGCGCACCGCGGGCCTGGGCCGCAGCAGCGAAGAAATGCAGTGGGACCTCGACTACCTGCTGCAGCTGTGGACCGCCATCAAGGAAGCCTCGCTGGACCGTACCGCGCCGTTCCTGATCTACCAGGAAAGCAACGTCATCATCCGCGCCATCCGCGACTACCTGCGCCAGGACATCGGCGAAGTACTGATCGACAGCATCGACGCCCAGGAAGAAGCCCTGACCTTCATCCGCCAGGTGATGCCGCAGTACGCCAGCAAGGTCAAGCTGTACGAAGACAGCGTGCCGCTGTTCAACCGCTTCCAGATCGAAAGCCAGATCGAGACCGCCTTCCAGCGCGTGGTCGACCTGCCGTCCGGTGGCTCGATCGTGATCGACCCGACCGAAGCCCTGGTGTCCATCGACATCAACTCGGCGCGCGCCACCAAAGGCAGCGACATCGAGGAAACCGCCCTGCAGACCAACCTGGAAGCGGCCGAGGAAATCGCCCGCCAGCTGCGTCTGCGTGACATCGGCGGCCTGATCGTCATCGACTTCATCGACATGACCCCGGCGAAGAACCAGCGCGCCGTCGAAGAGCGCGTGCGCGAATGCCTCGAAGCCGACCGCGCCCGTGTGCAGGTCGGCCGCATCTCGCGCTTCGGCCTGCTGGAAATGTCCCGCCAGCGCCTGCGCCCATCGCTGGGCGAGAGCAGCGGCATCGTCTGCCCACGCTGCTCGGGCACCGGCATCATCCGTGACGTCGAGTCGCTGTCGCTGGCGATCCTGCGCCTGATCGAGGAAGAAGCCCTGAAGGACCGCACCGCCGAGGTGCGCGCCCAGGTGCCGATCCCGGTGGCCGCCTTCCTGCTCAACGAGAAACGCAACTCGATCACCAAGATCGAACTGCGTACTCGCGCGCGCATCATCATCCTGCCGAACGATCACCTGGAAACCCCGCACTTCGAAGTCCAGCGCCTGCGCGACGACAACCCGGACGTGCTGAACAACCAGTCCAGCTACGAAATCGCCTCGGCCGAGACCGAAGAAGCGCCGCTGCCGACCGCCACCCGCACCCTGGTACGCCAGGAAGCCGCGGTGAAGACCGCGCCGGCCCGCGCCAACGCACCGGTACCAACCGCCGTCGAAGAACAGCCAGCCGCACCCGCGGCGCCTGCGCCGAGCGTACCGGAGCCAAGCCTGTTCAAGGGCCTGGTCAAGTCGCTGGTCAGCCTGTTCGCCGGCAAGGAAGAGCCTGCCGCCGCACCGGCCGTCACCACCGAAAAACCGGCCACCGAGCGCTCGCCACGCAACGAAGAGCGCCGCAACGGGCGCCAGCAGAGCCGCAACCGCAATGGCCGCCGCGAGGAAGACCGCAAGCCGCGTGAAGAACGCAGCGAGCGCGCCCCGCGTGAAGAGCGTCAGCCACGCGAAGAACGTGCACCGCGTGAAGAACGCGCCCCACGCGAAGAGCGTCAGCGCCAGCCGCGCGAAGACCGCCGTGGCAACCGCGAAGAGCGCGTGCGCGAATTGCGCGAGCCGCTGGATGCCGCACCGGCCCCGGCCGCCCGCGAAGAACGCGCCCCACGTGAAGAGCGTGCGCCACGTGAGGAACGTGTAGCCCGTGAAGAGCGTGCACCACGTGAAGAACGTGCCCCTCGCGAAGAGCGCGCGCCGCGTGAAGAACGTGCACCACGTGAAGAGCGTGCGCCACGTGAAGAACGCGCCCCACGCGAAGAGCGTGCACCGCGTGAAGAACGCGCCCCTCGTGAAGAGCGTGCGCCACGTGACGAACGCGCTCCGCGTGAAGAGCGCCAGCTGCGCCCTGAGGCGCAGGCCGTCGAACAGGCCGCCGAGCTCGCCGAAGAGCAACTGCCGAACGACGAACTGCTGCAGGACGAACAGGAAGGCACCGATGGCGAGCGTCCGCGCCGCCGCTCCCGTGGCCAGCGTCGTCGCAGCAACCGTCGTGAGCGCCAGCGCAACGCCAATGGCGAGTTGATCGAAGGCGACGAAGACGCCGGCGAAGAGCAGCAGCCACAACAGCACCAGGCCACCGAGCTGGGCGCTGAACTGGCCGCCGGCACTGCCGTCATCGCCGCCGTGGCCACCAGCAACATCAGCGCCGATGCCGAAGCCCAAGCCAACCAGCAGGCCGAGCGCGCCAGCGCCGCTGTCGCCGAAACCCAGGTGGAAATCACCGAGGTCGTGGCCGAGCAGGTCGCCATCGCCCCGGTGGTCGAGCAACCGGTCAGCGAGCCAGTGGTCGCCGTTGAGCCGAGCATCGAACCGGTGGTCGAAGTAGCGCCGCAGCCAGTGGTCGAAGAAGCCCCTGCCGAGCAGCCTGCCGTCGTCGCCGAGGCGCTGCAAGCCCCTGCCGTGGAAGCCGGTGAAATCGAGCAGCCGCAGGTAGTCGAAGCCACCGTGGTCGAAGCCCCGGTAGCCGAGCAGCCTGTAGCGATCGTCGAGCCAGTGGTCGAGGCCCAGCCGGAAGTGGCTGAAGCACCTGCCGCCGAGCCTGCGCCGATCGTTGCCGAGCAGGCGCCCGTGGAAGCACCGGCCCCGGTCGAAGCGCCTTCGGCGATGCTGGCCAACGGCCGCGCCCCGAACGACCCACGTGAAGTGCGTCGCCGCAAGCGTGAAGCCGAAGCAGCCGCCGCCGCTGCCGCCCAGGCCGCTGCCGAAGCCGCCCCTGCGCAAGCGCTGGAGACCGCCGATGAGCACAAGCCTCATCACGGTTGATAGCCTCGGCTGAATGAAAAAGCCCCGCCAGTGCGAACTGGCGGGGCTTTTTCTTTGCCGGGATGGTAGCGGCTCTGCTGGTGATCCGGGCGGTGCGGCCGCTCCTACGCCACCATCCTACGCCTGAGCAGGCATGTGATTATGGCGTGGGAGCGGGCTTGCCCCGCGATAGGGCCAGCCCATCAGTACAGGTTCGGCTCCATCTCCAGCTCGACCCCAAAGCGCTCAAGGATATCCGCCTGGATCCGCCGAGCCAGCCCATGCAACTGCGCCCCGCTCGCCTGGCCGTAGTTCACCAGCACCAGCGACTGCAAACGGTGCACACCAGCATCACCATCGCGATAACCTTTCCACCCCGCCTGCTCGATCAACCAGCCGGCCGCCAGCTTCACCTGGCCATCGGCCTGCGGATAAGCCACCACGCCAGGATGCTCGGCACGAATATGCTCGGCCAGTGCAGCAGGCACCACAGGATTCTTGAAGAAGCTCCCGGCGTTACCCAGCGCAGCCGGGTCCGGCAGCTTTTCCCGACGGATACTGCAGATCGCATCGCTGATCACCTGCGCGGTGGGCTGCTCGATACCCTGCTCCGCCAGGCGCTGACGCACCGGGCCGTAGTCCAGGTGCGCCTGCAACGACCGGCTCAGCGCAAAGCGCACGCGCAGGATCAGCCAGCGGCCCGGATTGCGCTTGAACAGGCTGTCGCGATAACCGAAACCGCACGCCTCCAGCGAGAAGTCACGCAGTTCGCCGGTCTCGCGGTCCAGCGCGGTCAAGCCGGCGAACACGTCCTTGATCTCCACGCCATAGGCGCCGACGTTCTGCATCGGCGCAGCGCCGACGGTGCCGGGGATCAGGCTGAGGTTCTCCAGCCCGCACAGGCCCTGGTCGAGGCTCCACTGCACGAACGGATGCCAGGGCTCGCCGGCCTCGGCTTCGACCACCACGCGCTCACCGTCATCGCTGAGCAGGCGCCGCCCACGGCTGGCCATGTGCAGCACCAGGGCGTCGACATCGCGGGATAGCAGCAAGTTGCTGCCACCACCAATGACCAGCACCGGCACCTGCCGCTCGGCGGCCTGGGCCAGTGCCTGGCGCGCTTCGTCGTCGTCGTGGGCCTGGGTGAAGTAGCGGGCACTGACGTCGATACCGAAAGTGTTGTAGGGCTTGAGCGATACCCGCTCCTGCCAGTGCGCCGTCATAACCGCCCCTTGATTTCCACGACCAGCTCACGGCACGCCGCCTCGATCAGGTCCAGGACCTGCTCGAAGCCTTCGGCACCGCCGTAGTAAGGGTCCGGCACTTCGTCCAGGGCCGCGCCATAGCGGCGCAGGAACAGGTCGAGCTCGCCCTTGGCGTTGTGTGGGCGCAACGCCTGCAAATTGCCCAGGTTGCTCTTGTCCATGGCCAGAACCAGGTCGTACTCGGCGAAATGCGCCGCCTTGACCTGCTGGGCGCGCTGACGCGACAGGTCGTAGCCACGGGCCAGCGCGGCCTTGCAGGTACGGCTGTCGGGGGCCTTGCCCACATGCCAGTCGCCGGTACCGGCGGAGGCGACGTGCACCACATCACCCAACCCTGCGGCCTCGAGCTGATGGCGCAGCACGCCTTCGGCAGTCGGCGAGCGGCAGATATTGCCGAGGCAGACGAACAGAACGCGCATCAGGCCTCCAGCAAGCGCCGTACGCGCTCCAGATCTTCAGGGGTGTCCACGCCCACGGCCGGGGCCTCGATGGCATCGGCAACATGGATGCGCACGCCATGCCACAGGGCACGCAGCTGCTCCAGCGACTCGGTCTGCTCCAGCCAGCACGGGCCCCAGGCGACGAAGTCCTGAAGGAATCCCACGCGGTAGGCGTACATGCCGATGTGGCGGCGGTACGGCACGCCTTCGGGCAAGCGCTCACGGTCCTTGGCAAACGCGTCGCGGGCCCATGGCAATGGGGCGCGGCTGAAGGTCAGGGCCAGGCCGTTCTTGTCGCTGACCACTTTCACCGCGTTAGGGTTGAAGATGGTTTCCGGCGCATGGATCGGCTCGGCCAAGGTGGCGATGCCGGCCTCGGGGTGCGCGGCGAGGTTGGCCGCCACCTGATCGATGATCACCGGCGGAATCAGCGGCTCGTCACCTTGCACATTGACCACGATGGCATCGGCGGCCAGGCCCAGCTGGGCAGCCACTTCGGCCAGGCGGTCGGTGCCCGACTCGTGGTCGGCGCGGGTCAGCAGCACTTCGGCGCCGAACGCCTGGCAGGCCTCGACGATGCTGGCATCGTCGGTGGCGATGACCACGCGGCTGGCGCCGCTCTTGCGCGCCTGCTCCCACACATGCTGGACCATCGGCTTGCCGGCAATCGCCAGCAGCGGCTTGCCCGGCAGGCGCGTGGAGCGCAGCCGGGCGGGGATCACCACGGTGAAGTCCAGGCTCATTTGTCCAGGCGCTCGTCGTCGGTCAGGGTGCGCGCCTCGCTTTCCAGCATCACCGGGATGCCATCGCGAATCGGATAGGCCAGGCCCGCGCCCTTGCTGATCAGCTCGGTCTTGTCGGCGCTGAGCTTGAGCGGGCCCTTGGTGATCGGGCAGGCCAGGATATCGAGCAGTTTGGTGTCCATGGGAGCTTCCTTGAAACGGAAATTGAAAAAGGCTCAGGGCCGGGGACGGCCAGGCAGCAGGCGATCGAGCTCGGCGTCGAACCAGGCAACGAACGCCTGCGATGGAACGGCGTCGACCGCCAGGTACCACCAGTCGTCAGCAGCGAACGGCCGGCATTTCACCGCATCCTTCTCGGTCATCACCAACGGCAGCGGCGGGCTGAACGACAGCACTTCGCGGCTGTACGGCGCATGGTCGGCAAAGGGGTGCGGCACCGGCTGCCAGTGTAGCCCCAGCAGGGTGTTGAAGAAACGTTGCGGATTACCGATGCCGGCCACGGCGTGCAGCGCCTGGCCAGCGGGAAACAGGTCGAGCTCGCGGCGCTCGCCGCTGCGCAGGTTGATCAGCGCCGACGGCTGCAGGCGGAAGGCAAAGCCACCGTCACGGTCGGCCTCGGCGCCGTTGAACAGCACCGCGTCGGCCTCGGCCAGGCGCTCGGCGGGCTCGCGCAACGGGCCGGCCGGCAGGCAGCGACGGTTGCCCAGGCCACGGGCGGCGTCGATCAGTACCAGCTCCAGGTCGCGGGCCAGGCGGTAGTGCTGCATGCCGTCGTCGCACAGGATCAGGTCCGGCGCGTCGCTGGCCAGCAGCGCCTGCACGGCGCGGGAGCGGTCGGGGTCGATCACCAGCGGCACGCCGGTGCGCTGGACGATCAGCAAAGGCTCGTCACCGGCCTGCTCGGCGAGCTGGTCGGCGGCGACACGCCAGGGATACTGCGGCGGCTTGGCGCCGTAGCCACGGCTGACCACACCGACCTTCAGCCCCTGCCGGCGGCAGTGCTCGATCAGCCAGAGGATCATCGGTGTCTTGCCGGTACCGCCCACGGTGATATTGCCCACCACGATCACGGGCACCGGGGCGCGGTAGCTGGGGCTGGTGCCGCTGAGGAAGCGCGCTCGTTTGCGCGTCACCACGCGGCGGTACAGCGCCTCCAGCGGGCGCAGCAGGGCCAGCGCCGGGTGCCCGGCATACCAGGCAGCGAGCAGACGGTCGGCGAAGGCCATCAGGGATTGCCCTGCGCGGCCTCGACGGTGGTCATGCGCAACTTGCTGAAGCCGAGCTTGCCGGCCGCGTCCATTGCGGTGATCACAGCCTGGTGCGGGGTCTTGCCGTCGGCGCTGATCGCCAGCGGCAGGGTGATGTCACCGCCGGACTCCTTCTCGATGGCTTCGGTCAGGGTGGCCAGGTCGCTCTTGGGCAGCAGGTGGTTGTTCACCGAGTACACGCCGTCGGCACTGATGGTGACTTCGATCAGCTTGCCATCATCGGGCTGCGCGGGCGCGGCACTGCTTGCTTCAGGCAACTCGACATGCAGCTGGGTCTCGCGGGTGAAAGTGGTGGTGACCACGAAGAACAGCAGCAGCACGAACACCACGTCGATCAACGACGCCAGGTTGATGTCGACGTTCTCGCGCTGGCGATTGCGCCGGAACTTCACGCCTTGCCTCCGGCCACTTCCACTTCGCGGTCGCCCTGCAACACCTCGACCAGCTTGATCGCCTCCTGCTCCATGCCCACCACCAGCTCATCGATGCGGCGTAGCAGGAAGCGGTGGAAGAACACCGCCGGAATGCCGACCATCAGGCCGGCCGCGGTAGTGACCAGAGCCTTGGAAATACCACCAGCCAGCACGGCGGCATTGGCGGTCATCTGCGAGCCCATGAAGGCGCTGAAGATGTCGATCATGCCCAGCACGGTGCCCAGCAGGCCCAGCAGCGGGGCCATGGCGGCGATGGTGCCGAGGGTGCTGATGTAGCGCTCCAGCTCGTGGATGACCCGCGAGGCGGCCTCTTCGATGCACTCTTTCATGATCTCGCGGCCATGGCGCGAGTTGGCCAGGCCCGCGGCGAGGATCTCGCCCAGCGGCGAATCGGCGCGCAGCGCCTTGAGCTTGTCACTGGTGAGTTGCTTGTCCTTGATCCACATCCATACCTGGCCCAGCAGGTGCGGCGGGGTGACACGGCTGGCGCGCAAGGTCCACAGGCGCTCGCCGACGATTGCCATGGCAGCGATGGAGCTCAGGATGATCGGCAGCATCATCCAGCCACCGGACTTGACCAATTCCCACACAGTAAGCATCCCCTCGGAAAAAGGCCGCCACTCTACCATAGGACCGCCTGGGGCTCATCTGCCGGAGGTCAGGGAATCACCCGTCGCATGGCAGCCGTGGGAGCGGGCTTGCCCCGCGATGGCGTCATTCGCGCTCCCGCCAGAACCTGCGCTCTGCGCGCCCCCCTACCGCTGCACCCTGACTCCCCAGGCGCAAACTCAGCGCTCCCGCCAGCGCAGTGTCATGGATGCTGATCCCATGCCGCCGATAGCGCTCGATCACCTGCGCATGCGGATGCCCGAAGCCGTTGCTGCGCCCCCGCGAAATCATCACCCCGCGGGGTGCCAGCGCCTTGATGAACGGTTCGGTGGACGACGTGCGGCTGCCGTGGTGCGGTGCCTGCAGCCAGTCGACACGCGGATCCTCGCTGGCCGCCAGCCAAGCCCGCTCCGCCGCGGCCTCCATGTCGCCGGCCAGCAGCAGGCGCTCGCCATTGGCCACTACCCGCAGCACGCAGGAGCGGTCATTGCTGGAGGCACCCTGCGGCCAATGCCACAGCTCGAAATCGACCCCATCCCAGCGCCAGCGCTCACCACTGTCGCACAGCGCGGCAGGCGCAAGCCCGGCAACCTCCCCCGCCAGCACCCGCGTCACCGGCAGCCCCCGACGCACTGCCGACGCCCCGCCGGCATGATCGGCGTGGCCATGGCTGACCAGCATCAGGTCCAGGTGCCTCACCCCCAGCCTGCGCAAGGTGGGCAGCACCACGCTCTCGCCCAGGTCACTGTCGCCGTGGGCAGGCCCGGCGTCGTACAACAATGCGTGGTGACGGGTACGCAGCAACACCGCCAGGCCCTGGCCGACATCCAGCTGCCACACCTGCACCTGCCCGTGGGGCACCTGCTCGCGCGGCGCCCACAAGGCCACCAGCATCACCGCACCCGGCAAGCGCAACGGCACGCCCCGAGGCAGCAGCAACAACAGCGCGCCCAGCGCGACCAACAGCCAGGCCCACAGCGACAACGGTTCGGGCAGCCACGCCGGCCACTGCCCCGCAAGCTGCGCGAGCAGGTGAAACAGCCCATCCAGCGAAAGCCCCGCCAGCCACAACAGCCCCTCCCCCACCCCAGGCAGCGGCAACGCTGCCGTGCCAAGCAGGGCCAGCGGCAACACCGCGAAACTGATCCAGGGCACCGCCAGCAGGTTGGCCAGCGGCGCCGTCAGGCTGACCGGCAGCCCCAGCGCCAGCAGCACCGGCAACAGGCCCACGGCGATCACCCACTGGGCGCGGCTCCAGGCCTGCCAGGGTCGCCAGGCGCCGAGCCGGGCAGAGAAGCACAGCATCAGCACGCCAACCGCGGCAAACGACAGCCAGAATCCCGGCAGCAGGCTGGCCAATGGATTGATCAGCAACACCCCCGACAACGCCAACAGCAGCGGCAAGGCGGCCCCCAGGTGCCTGAAGCGCAGGCGCCAGAGCAACACCACCGCCAGCATCAGGCAGGCCCGCTGCACCGGCACGCCAAACCCGGCCAACCAGCCGTAGCCCAACGCCGCGGCCATGGCCAGGCCACAGGCCCAGGGCAGCCACGGCCAGCGCGATGGCCAGGCGCCCAGCCGCGCCAGGCCCGCGACCAGGCCGTACACCAGCCCGGCCAACAGCCCGATATGCTGGCCGGAGATCACCAACAGGTGCACAGTGCCGGTGGCCTGCAGGGTCTGCCAGTCTTCGCGCGCCAGCCCGGCGCCATCGCCCAGCACCAGGGCCGTCAGCGCCGCCTCGCGGCCGTGGGCATCCACATTCAGCAGTCGCTGGCGCACGGCATCGCGCCAATCCACCGCAGCCTGCCCGATCTGCTCGCCGGCCTTGACCGAGCCGGTGGCGCCGATACCCCGGGCCAGCAACAGCGCTTCGCGATCCGGGCCATGGGGGTTGAGCAGCCCGTGGGGCTGGCGCAGGTTCACCGCCAGGCGCCAGCGCTCACCGGCGCGCAATTCAGGCCCGGCGAACCAGCTCAGTTGCAGGCGCCTGGGCAATTGCGCCCGGCGCGACTCAGGATGCTCCAGCTCGAACCGCACACCGCGCCCCGTGCGGGTCGGCAGCCCCACCACCTGCCCCTCCAGCCACAGCGTGCGGCCATCCAGCGCCGGGGCCAGGCGATCATCCAGCGCCTGCTGCGCCGACCAGCAGGCCCAGCAGCCACCCAGCACAAACCAGCCCAGCGGCCAGGCCCGCGTGCGCAGGCAGGCCAAGGCCAGCAACAGCAATGGAATCAGCCATCCGACCGGTGGCAAGGCAGGTAACAAGCGCAGGCTCAACAGCCCGAGCACCAGCGCCAGCATCCCTGTGCGCATGAGATAGAGCTCCAGAAGCGATCACGACCCCTGAGGCTTAGCCGATTGGCGGGCAAACCCTGCTAATCAATTGTCACAAACTCTGAACGAGGCTGCGTTTCAATCAGGGCATACTGACGCCCTTCAACCCTGCCGGGAGCCCACATGCCGCGCCGTCTGTTCAAACGCTACATGCCGGACCCGACCAGCATCCGCGAACACAAGTCCTTACGCTTTTTCGGCAAGCTGCTGCACGACCCCAACCTCTGGCACCTGAATCGCCATTCGGTGGCGCGGGCCATGGGCGTCGGCCTGTTCGCCGCGCTCATTCCCATCCCCATGCAGATGCTGCTGGCCGCCGCGCTGGCCATTCCCGTGCGCGGCAACCTGCCGATCGCGGTGAGCCTGGTGTGGTTGACCAACCCGCTGACCATGCCGCCGGTGTTCTTCGTCACCTACATGACCGGCGCCTGGTTGATGCAGGTGCCGCCGCGCACGCTGCCCGAGTCGATCACCGTCGACTGGGTCACCGAGCAGCTGGCGACGATCTGGCAACCGTTCCTGCTCGGCTCGGTAGTGTGCGGGGTGGTGCTGGGCGTGCTCGCCTACTTCACCACCATGGGCTACTGGCGCTGGTGGGTGGGCCGGCAGTGGCGCCGGCGCCAGTGCCTACGCACGCATGCCGCGGCCGCTGACCAGCAGGCGCACGCACAGCAGGTAGAGCACTGCGGTGGCCACCAGCATGAAGCTGATCGCCGTGCCAATACTGATATCCGACACCCCTAGGATGCCGTAGCGGAACGAGTTGACCATGTGCAACACCGGGTTTGCCAGCGACACGGTCTGCCAGAACGGCGGCAGCAGGTTGATCGAGTAGAACACCCCGCCCAGGTAGGTCAGCGGTGTCAGCACAAAGGTCGGGATGATCGAGATATCGTCGAAGTTGCGGGCGAACACCGCGTTGACGAAGCCCAGCAGCGAGAAGATGGTCGCGGTCAGCAATACCACGATGACTGTCACCCCCAGGTGGTGCACCTGCAAATGGGTGAAGAACAGCGACAGGAAGGTCACGATCACCCCCACCGCCAAGCCGCGCAACACGCCACCCAACACATAGCCAACAAGGATGGTGTGCGGCGACACCGGCGACACCATCAACTCCTCGATGGAGCGCTGGAACTTGCTGCCGAAGAAGCTCGATACCACGTTGCCATAGGAGTTGGTGATCACCGACATCATGATCAGCCCCGGCACGATGTACTCCATGTAGGTGAAGCCGCCCATGTCGCCGATCTGCCGGCCGATCAGGTTACCGAAGATCACGAAGTACAGGACCATGGTGATCGCCGGCGGCAGCAGGGTCTGCGGCCAGATGCGCAGGAAGCGCCGCACTTCGCGGTAGACGATGGTGTTCAGGGCGACCCAGTTGGTGCGCAGTTCCACACTCATACGGCCACCTTCGACAGGTTCTTTTCCACCAGGGACACGAACAGCTCCTCGAGTCGGTTGGTCTTGTTGCGCAGGCTCTGCACCTCGATGTTCTTCAGCGCCAGCTGGCCGAACAGCGCGGTGATGCCGATGTCCTTGTCCACCTGCACCTCCAGCGTGTGCGGGGTGATCAACCGGCACGGGTAGCCCTGCAGCTCAGGGGCGGCGGGCAGGTCGCGCTTGAGGTCGAGGACGAAGGTCTCGACGTGCAGCTTGCCCAGCAGCTGGCGCATGCTGGTGTTCTCGACGATGGTGCCGTGGTCGATGATGCCGATGTTGCGGCACAGCTGCTCGGCCTCTTCGAGGTAGTGGGTGGTGAGGATGATGGTGATGCCTTTCTGGTTGAGCTCGGTGAGGAAGCTCCACATCGAACGGCGCAGTTCGATGTCCACCCCCGCAGTCGGCTCATCGAGGATCAGCAGGCGCGGCTCGTGGATCAGCGCCCGGGCGATCATCAGCCGGCGCTTCATGCCGCCGGACAGCGAGCGCGAAGGCACGTCGCGCTTGTCCCACAGGCCCAGCTGCGTGAGGTACTGCTCGGCGCGCTCCTTGGCCACCTTGGGCGGGATGCCGTAGTAACCGGCCTGGGTGACGACGATGTCGAAGGTCTTCTCGAACTGGTTGAAGTTGAACTCCTGGGGCACCACGCCCAGGCAGCGCTTGAGCGCCGCGGGCGACCGGTCCAGGTCGTTGCCGAACACGTTGACCGTGCCGCTGGTCTTGTTCACCAGGGTCGAGAGAATGCCGATGGTGGTGGACTTGCCGGCGCCGTTGGGGCCGAGCAAGGCGAAGAAGTCGCCTTCGGCAACGTCCAGGTCGATGCCCTTGAGGGCCTGGAAGCCGTTGCCGTAGGTCTTGGTCAGCTGTCGAATGGACAGGGCGGAACTCATGGCGGGTCAGGTACCGATGAAAAAGGTTCGGGACACGCCAGGTAAAGACACTGGCGCAGTGAGTGCGGCCATGGTGCAAGGCCCGGCCGCACAAGTACAGTCACATGTATCGATAGTGACTATCGAAGTGGCGTCACGTCAGGGCGGTCATCACCGCCGCCTGGTAGGCCGGACGTTGCTTGAGGCGCGCATACCAGGCTTCGAGGTGGTGCATGGGCGGGCGTTCAATCGGCATTTCGAACCAGGCGTAGATGAAGCTGCCCAGGGGGATGTCGCCCATGCCGATCTGCGCGCCGGAGAGGTACGGCTGCTGGGCCAGGGTCTGGTCGGCGATGGCCAGCAATTGGGCGCATTGCTTGTGCGCGGCGTTGATCGCCACCCAGTCGCGCTGGTCCTCTGCGGTGCGCAGCAGGCCCCAGAACAGCGGGCGGAAGGGGCCGGCGAAGGACGAGGTGGCCCAGTCCATCCACTTGTCCGCCAGGGCGCGCTGGCGCGGGTCGTCCAGGTACCAGCCCTGCTCTGCACCGTATTCGGCGCACAGGTAGCGCACGATGGTGTTGGACTCCCACAGCACCAGGTCGCCGTCTTCGAGCATGGGCACCAGGCCGTTGGGGTTCAGGGCCCGGTAGTGCGGTTCGTTGACCACGCCGAAGGCGCCGCCGGCATCGATGGACTCGAAGTCCAGGCCCAGCTCGTGGGCGATCCACAACGCCTTGCGCACATTGCTCGAATTCTTGCGGCCCCAGATCTTCAGCATGGCAACGTCCTTATGAATGCGGGAGGTGGGACAGTCTACTCCAAGCGTTGGGCGGTGCCAGCGGCCCCCGCGATCTGTCAGATATTTCCGAACCTGAAACCAAATGCTTCAGCCAGCAAAGCTTGGGAACTATCCTACGCGCTTGCCGGAAGCCGCCGCGTTGTCGGGGAAATACCCCAGGGATACCTTCACCGGGTCGCCACATTTGGTGACCGGGCGTGAGAAACCCGACTACATATGACAACCAGCGGCTTCGTCATGGTGGCCGTGTGCGGGCAGACTTCGGTCTGACCGGGTTTGTCCTATGTCCCGGTTTTCTCACCTCGTACACGGCCGCCACCCTGACCTCGTGAGAAAGGACCTGAATGGCGGTTTTCATTGACCGCATAGGACTCTCTACCATGAAAAAAATCGTCCCAGACCCACCCCGCCTCGGCCCCTTCATCAGCATCCGCCCCACCCTCACCCGCGAAGAAGCCATGTCCGCCGCCGTCGAAGTGGCCACCGCCATGTCCGACGTCCTCGACATCTACTTCAAGACCGAGCCCGGCGAAACCCAGGACCGCCTGTTCACCGCCAGCGACTACCTCGGCCAGCTCGCCTGCGCCCTGCTCGAGCACAAGCCACAGGTGCAGCCATGAGCCGTGGCCATACCGCAGGCCGCACCACCTGCCTGGACCTGTTCAAGGTCGAGCCGGGCGTGACCTTCGAGGATGCCTTCAGCGAGTTGTCGGTGCTGCTCGGTTGCATTCGCCACCTGACCTGCGAGGCGGAAATGGAGGGCGACCTGCTGGCCGGCAGCTCCGCGCGCATCCTCAGCGCCATGGCCAAGGCGCTGATCGATGACATGGAGCTGGGGTTGAATAGAAGCAAATGATCCCCGGGGCTGCTTTGCGGCCCCGGGATCCATCAACACCACCGAACTCCCGCTACAGAACCCGGTCAGTCTTCTAAGCAGGCCATCCGCCCCAGCGCGTCTAAGCTCTGTGGGTCGGCCTAACGCCCGCTTCCAAGGAGGAAGAATCATGTTGCTGTTGTGGTTGCTGGTCCTGGTGCTTGGCGCCGCGTATCTCCTGCACCGGCGCCTGGCGCCCCTGCAGATCCTCGTGGCCATCGCCGCCTATACCCTGCTGATGGGCATCTTCAGCACCGCGCCAGGCTGGCTGCTGGCGCTGATCTGGGTAGTGATCGCCGCCAAGGCGGCCTTCTTCGCCCTGCCGGAGCTGCGCCGTAAGCTGTTCACCACGCCGATGTTCAGCTGGTTCCAGCGCACCCTGCCGCCGATGTCGCCCACCGAGCGCGAAGCCATCGATGCCGGCACCGTGTGGTGGGACGGCCACCTGTTCAGCGGCCGCCCCGACTGGGACACCCTGCTTGACTACCCCGCGCCCAAGCTCAGCGAGGAAGAACAGGCCTTCATCGATGGCCCCACCGAGCAACTGTGCGCCATGGTCAGCGACTGGCAGGTCGGCCAGGACCTCGACCTGCCGCCGCAGGCCTGGGATTTCATCAAGCAGCACGGCTTCTTCGCCCTGATCATCCCCAAGGAATACGGCGGCAAGGGTTTCTCGGCCTACGCCCACTCGCAGGTGGCGATGAAGCTGGCCACCCGCAGCGGCGACCTGGCCTCCACGGTGATGGTGCCCAACTCCCTGGGCCCGGCCGAGCTGCTGCTGCACTACGGCACCGAGGCGCAACGCAACCACTACCTGCCGCGCCTGGCCCGCGGCGACGATATCCCCTGCTTCGCCCTCACAGGCCCCCTGGCCGGCTCCGACGCCGGCGCCATGCCCGACACCGGCGTCATCTGCAAAGGCCAGTGGCAAGGCGAGGAAGTCATCGGCCTGCGCCTGAACTGGGAGAAGCGCTACATCACCCTCGGCCCGGTGGCCACCCTGCTGGGCCTGGCTTTCAAGGCCTACGACCCCGAGCACCTGCTGGGTGAGCAGGCCGAGCTGGGCATCAGCCTGGCGTTGATCCCCACCGACCTGCCGGGCGTGGAGATCGGCCAACGCCACCTGCCCCTGGGCGCGGCGTTCATGAACGGGCCCAACAGCGGCAAGGATGTGTTCGTGCCGCTGGACTGCCTGATCGGCGGCCAGGAAATGCTCGGCAAGGGCTGGATGATGCTGATGAACTGCCTGTCGGTGGGCCGCTCCATCTCCCTGCCCGCGGTCGGCACCGGCGCGGCCAAGTACACCAGCCTGGTCACCGGCCAGTACGCCCGCGTGCGCGAACAGTTCAACGTGCCACTGGCCGCCTTCGAGGGCATCCAGGAGTCGCTGGCGCGCATCGGCGGCAACGCCTGGCTGATGGACAGCGCCCGCCTGCTCACCGCCCAGGCCGTGGACCTGGGCGAAAAACCCTCGGTGTTGTCGGCGATCCTCAAGTACCACCTCACCGAGCGTGGCCGCGAATGCATCCAGCACGCCATGGACGTGCACGGCGGCAAGGGCATCATCATGGGCCCGAACAACTACCTGGGCCGCAGCTGGCAAGGCGCGCCGATCTTCATCACCGTCGAGGGCGCCAACATCCTCTCGCGCAACCTGATGATCTTTGGCCAGGGCGCCATCCGCTGCCACCCGTTCGTGCTCAGGGAAATGGCCCTGGCCGGGCGCGAGGACCATGACCAGGCGCTGAAAGAATTCGACGACCTGCTGATGCAGCACATCCTGTTCGCCGCCGGCAATGCCGCCAGCACCTTTGTGTTGGGCCTGGGCCTGGGGCATTTCGAGAAGGTCCCGGGCGACGCCCTGAGCCAGGGCTACTTCCGCGCCCTCAACCGCCAGGCGGCAGCCTTCGCGCTGCTGGCCGACCTGTCGATGATGCTGCTGGGCGGCGCGCTCAAGCGCCGCGAACGCCTGAGCGCCCGGCTGGGCGATGTGCTCAGCTACCTGTACCTGTCCAGCGCCGCGCTCAAGCGCTACCACGACCTGGGCTCGCCCGAGCACCTGCGCCCGTTGTTGCGCTGGGCGCTGGAGGAAAACCTGGGCCAGGCGGAAAAGGCGCTCGCCGCGCTGCTCGACAACTTCCCCAACCGCTTCATCGGCTGCGCCCTGCGCGTGCTGGTATTCCCATTTGGCCGCAGGCATACCGGGCCGAGCGATGAGCTGGATGCCGAGGTGGCCGCGTTGATCGGCCGGCGCAAAGGCGACCCGGCGCTGGAAGCCGTGCTGGAGGGCTGCTTCAGGCCTCAGGTCGAGGGCGACCCGGTGGCCGCGCTGCAGACGGCCTGTGACCTGCTGGACGATACGGCCCCCTTGCACAAGGCGCTGCATCAGGCGGTCAAGGAAGGCAAGGTGCAGGCGGCAGCCGGGCAATCGGTGATCGACGCCGCCATCGAAGCAGGTGTGCTGCAGGCGGAGGAAGGCCAACGCCTGCATCAAGCCGAGCAGGCACGTCGGGTGGTGATCGATGTGGATGCGTTCGACAAGGCGCAACTGGAGCCTGTGACAGGCAAGATTCGCTGATAGGACGACGGGGCCGCTGTGCGGCCCTTTCGCCGCGGTTCGTCGCCACGACGAGCCGGCTCCCACACCGGTCACGTCGGTTTCAAGGCCTGCGCAGTACCTGTGGGAGCCGGCTTGCCGGCGATAAGGCCGGTACCAGCAACACAAGTGCCCTGACGATCAACGCCGGGTGCCTCCCTCGCCCAACCGGCGTATACTCCGCCCCCCGTTTCAACCACCGAGGAGCGCCGCCATGGCCAACCCCCACCTGGAATACCACCTGCAACTGCTTCACCACCTGCGCACTATCCTGGCCGCGCTGGGTGAAGCCGAACAGGTCCCGGAGGAAAGCCACGCCCTGTTCCTCGAGCGCTTCGACGAACTGCTCACCCTGCTACCGCAAGACCCGCTGCAAAGCCAGTACCTGGGCCAGGACCTGATCTGCCAGGTGATCCAGCGCTATCCGCAGATCGCCCACCTGGTGCCGCGCGACCTGCTGTGGTTCTTTGCCGGCGACTGCCTGCACTTCATGCCGGATGAAGAGCTGGAGCTTTACCAGACGCTAGAAGAGCGCCGGTACGAAGCAGAGCAGAACGGCGAAGCGTTTGATTGGCATCAAGAAAAGCAACTGCTAGCCAAGCCTGCTCAGAGTGATATTCACTGATCTGGTATAGATGCATCCCGGCCTCATCTGGGCCGGGAACCCAAATCGCCAGAGCGGGGCAAGTGAACTCACTCTGACAAATCACGATCTAGCAAGTCAGGGGGAATACCAGCCTTGCCCCTAAAAAAATGATGCGCCGAAGAAAATAAGAACTCGGCTTCCAGTCGAAGTCGCTCTACCTGCGAAGGGGGGTGCTGCCCTTTACTTTCTTCATAACGCCTCCAAGCATCGACCGCCCGTTTACATATCTCCAGCTGGACTTCCAAATCCGTCTTTTCGATCGTCACGGTCATTGCTCCTTCCTTGTTCAAGACAGAATGGAGTGAAATCAGGTGCGCCCAACATTCTCCCCCGACAGAGTAATAACTGATGGAACGAGTACGAACATCGGGCTCGTAACGAGTAGCGCCATGCCGTTGTACGCCCCCAGACGACATTAGCCAACTAGTAAAATTGATAGGTGTGCCGAGCCAGCTCGCCCCAAGAACCAATCATTCGAGCAAAAAAAAACGCCACTTCAAACGAAGTGGCGTTTTCAATTTGGAGCGGGAAACGAGACTCGAACTCGCGACCCCGACCTTGGCAAGGTCGTGCTCTACCAACTGAGCTATTCCCGCAGGGTGAAGCTTTACCGCATGTGGCGTGAAGCGCCTTGAAGACCTTCACCACCGGCACCGCCGAAACGATGCATTGAAACTGGAGCGGGAAACGAGACTCGAACTCGCGACCCCGACCTTGGCAAGGTCGTGCTCTACCAACTGAGCTATTCCCGCAATATGGCGTCCCCTAGGGGACTCGAACCCCTGTTACCGCCGTGAAAGGGCGGTGTCCTAGGCCACTAGACGAAGGGGACTAAGCCGACGCTTTTCAGCGCACCAGAACATTAACCTCACGATTCAGCCTGGATTTTCTTTTCCTGCCCTGCCGAAGCAGTGCCGGAGAAACTGGAGCGGGAAACGAGACTCGAACTCGCGACCCCGACCTTGGCAAGGTCGTGCTCTACCAACTGAGCTATTCCCGCAATGTGGCGTCCCCTAGGGGACTCGAACCCCTGTTACCGCCGTGAAAGGGCGGTGTCCTAGGCCACTAGACGAAGGGGACACGCTGCTCGCACTACCTATTAAGTACTGCTTGCTTTCACTCCCTGCCGCGTTTCGCTGTGTGCTTTACGCTGCAAGTGGCGCGCATTCTATGGATGCCTCGCAGGGTCGTCAACCCCTTTGTAGAAATTTATTTAAATCAATGACTTCCCGTCATCATGGGCAGTGATGCAGGATGCGTCCGGGGATTGGCGTTGCTTTTCTGACGCCGGCTCGGCAAGCTCGTAGCGATGTGCCAGCATCTGTAGGTTTTGGATTACGGGCCGATAGATATAGACAAGGCTTGAGGGCCTGATCGCGGGCAAGTCGCATCGGCGCACCGCCGCTCCCACGAATCCGCCACAGATTCAATGGAGCGCAGGCTGTTCCGCCGGGCTGCACTGTTCGCTTTCGGGCGGACTCACTACACTCTCGATAGATGCAAAACTTCTTCATGAGGCGTTAACGGTGACACCACTTCTGATCACCCTGCTTATCGTTGCAGGTATCGCGCTGCTGATCGTGATCGGCTACCTGAACAATGTGGTTGAAAACGGCAAGCTCGAGCGTGCACGGCTCAAGGTCGAACTGGCCGACCGCCTGCGCCGCTGCGGCGAGATCACCGAGACCTTCCCTGGGCAGTTCATGACGCCTGCGCTGAAGCTGCTGCTGACCCGCCTCGAACTGAACCTCAACCAGCGCCAGCTGGCCCTGGACAAGCACAGCGGCGACCTCAAGGCCCGCATCGCCGAGCTGGAGGGGTTGATTGGCCTGGGCGAGCGCATCCCGGTGAGCAACCCACCCGCGCCGATCCACACCGAGGTCAAGGCCAAGGACGTGCGCTTTTTGCTCGAGCTGCTGCACAACCAGATCGTGCGTGCCACCCAGGAAGGTTTCCTGGCGACCAACGAAGGCAAGTACTGGGTCAAGGAGATCCGCCATATCCTGGTGCTGCTGCATATCGAGTTCTTCAACAACCTTGGCCAACAGGCCCTGCAGCAGAACCAGCCGGGCCAGGCGCGCCTGGCCTTCGAGCGTGGCGTGCAGTACCTGCGCAAGCAGCCGGAGCCCAAGCAGTACGAAGAGCAGCTGACTTATATGGAGAAACTGCTGAACCGGGCCAACGCCCAGGTGCTGGACCAGATGGAGCCGGCGGAGAACGACCAGAATGCGCTGACCCAGGGGCTCAAGACCGATGAGGACGAGACCTGGAAGAAGAAGGTGATCTACGACTGACAGTGCCGGCCCTGTCGCGGGGCAAGCCCGCTTCCACGCCGTAACATCCAAGAACAAGGGGCCTTCGCAGGCCCCTTGTTCATTTCAGCAGTCGGTCAACTCGAGGAACACCTCGACCAGGCGCTCCAGCCCTGCCTGGTCGGCCGCGCTGAAGCGCGCCAGCTTCGGGCTGTCCAGGTCGAGCACGCCGATCAGCCTGCCGGCCTTGACCAGCGGAATCACCAGCTCGCTGTTCGACGCACTGTCACAGGCGATATGCCCGGGGAAGGCATGGACGTCCTCCACTCGCTGGGTGCTGCGGGTGGCCGCCGCGGCGCCGCACACACCACGGCTGAATGGAATGCGCACGCAGGCTACCTGGCCCTGGAACGGGCCGAGCACCAGCTCTTCGTTGCGGTTGATATAGAAGCCCGCCCAGTTCAGGTCCTCCACCTGGTTGTAGAGAAACGCCGAGAACTGCGCGGCATTGGCGATGAAGTCACGCTCATCGGCGAACAGCGCCTGCACTTGCGCGGCCAGCAGGTCGTAGCCATCGAGGCCTTGGCCACTGGCGTTGAGGTCGATCATTTATTTCTGCTCCAGCAATTGCAGCCCGACCCAGTAGCGGGCGAACTGATAGGCACAACGGCCATTACGGTTGCCGCGGCCGGTGGCCCAGCGCACGGCGAGGATGTCCAGGGCTTCGTCACGCTGCCAGCGCAGCCCGGCCGGGCGCGCCAGCTGGCCGATCCAGTGCTCGACCACGTTGAGGAAATGCTCCTGGCTGAACGGGTAGAACGACAGCCACAGGCCGAAGCGGTCGGACAGGGCGATCTTGTCCTCCACCGCTTCGTTGGGGTGCAGCTCGCCGTCGACCATCTTCCAGTTTTCATTGTCGCTCTGCTTCTCCGGCACCAGGTGGCGACGGTTGGAAGTGGCATACAGCAGCACGTTGTCCGGGGCCTGCTCCAGCGAGCCGTCGAGCACGCTCTTGAGCACCCGGTAGTCGCCCTCCCCGGCCTCGAACGAGAGGTCGTCGCAGAACAGGATGAAGCGCTGCTCGAGCTTGTGCAGCTGCTCGACCACCCGCGGCAGGTCGGCCAGGTGGTCGCGCTCGATCTCGATCAGGCGCAGGCCCTGGCCTGCGTGCTCGGCCAACAGCGCGCGTACCAGCGACGACTTGCCGGTGCCGCGCGAGCCCCACAGCAGGGCGTGGTTGGCTGGCAGGCCGTTGATGAACTGGTGGGTGTTGCGGCCCAGCTGCTCGCGCTGCTGGTCGACGCCGATCAGGTCGGACAGGCGGATATCGAGGCTGACCTCCAGGGGCATCAGGTAGCCGCTGCGGCCATCGCGCTGCCAGCGGGCGGCGAGGGTGTGGGTCCAGTCGATGTCCGGGCGCGGGGCCGGCAGCAGGGGTTCGAGGCGGGCGAGGACCGATTCGGCGCGGTCGAGAAAAGCGGTAAGGCGGGCGTCCATGATGGGCTCCTAGGGATTTCAGTTATCCAGGGCATCGGAGGCGCCATCGCGGGGCAAGCCCGCTCCCACGTAATACTCCGTGGGAGCGGGCTTGCCCCGCGATGGGCCGCAGGCCCCGTTTACAACGATCAACTGAAATGAACAGACAGACCCGCCAGCAGCCAGGGCTGATCGGCTATGCTTGCGCAGCGCACGGAGCAAGTAACCGGCTTGGGACCCATGGATATCAAGTTCACCAATCGCCTGTCATACAAGCAAGCCCGGTTGACAGTCCTGGTCGGCTTCATCCTGGGAACATTGCTCAGTCTCATCCAGATCGGCATCGATTATGCCAGCGAAGACGCGTCCATCAACCGTGAAATTCAGGCGCTGCTGAAGATCAGCCACGACACGGCCTCACGCATCGCCTACAACATCGATACCGAGCTGGCCCAGGAGCTGACCGGCGGGCTGCTGAAATCACCGGCGCTGATCCGTGCGCGGCTGATCGACAACAACGACACGGTGCTGGCCGACGTGCAGCGGCCGCGCATGGAAAGCCGCTACCGACCATTGTCCGACTTCCTGTTCGGCGAGGAGCGCCTGTTCCAGGACCGGCTGTTTCTCGCCCACATGCCCGAGGAGTACCTCGGCACCCTGTATCTGGACGTCGACACCTATGCCTTCGGCGGGCGCTTTCTCGACCGTGCCGGGGTCACCCTGGTCAACGGCTTCGCCCGCAGCCTGGTGCTGACCGGCATTCTCCTGGCGCTGTTCTACCTGATGCTGACCAAGCCGCTGGTGACGGTGATCGGCGCGCTCAGCGGCAATGATGCGCGCACGCCCCGGCAGAACCGCGTGGACTGCCCCAAGGGGCACGAGAACGACGAGATCGGCGTGCTGGTGCGGGTCGCCAACCAGCAGTTCGTCAGCATGGCCACCGAGATCCAGCAGCGGCGCACCGCCGAGAACCGCCTGACCCAGTACCTCAACGAGCTGGAAGATATCGTCTCGGCCCGTACCAACGAGCTCAAGGCCAGCAACAGCCGCCTGAGCCAGTCCAACCAGGAACTGGACGAAGCGCGCCAGCGCGCCCTGGACATGGCCCAGGCCCGCGCCGCCTTCCTGGCCAACATGAGCCACGAGATCCGCACGCCACTCAACGGCATGCTCGGTATGATCGCCCTGGCGCTGGACAGCGGCCTGGCCGCCGAGCAGCGCCAGCAGCTGTCGATCGCCCACGACTCGGGCAAGGTGCTGGTGGAGCTGCTCAACGATATCCTCGACCTGTCGAAGTTCGACGCCGGCCAGCTGGAACTCGAACGCATCCCGTTCGACCTCGGCGCGATGGTCGAGGACACCGCCAACCTGCTATCGCAGAATGCCGCGCCCAGTGTCGAGCTGACCTGCCTGATCGCCCCGGACTTTCCCAGCACGGTGCTGGGCGACCCGACGCGGGTACGGCAAATTGTCAGCAACCTGCTGTCCAACGCACTCAAGTTCACCCGCTTCGGGCGTGTTGATGTACGCCTGAGCAGCATCGTCGGCGGCGTGCGCCTGGAGGTCAGCGACACCGGCATCGGCATCCCCGAGGAGGCCCAGGCGCGGATTTTCCAGCCGTTCACCCAGGCCGGCGCCGGTATCACCCGCCAGTACGGCGGCACCGGCCTGGGCCTGGCCCTGACCCGCAACCTGTGCAAGGCCATGCAGGGGCACCTGCACATCCATTCCGAGACCGGTTTCGGCAGCCGCTTCAGCGCCGACCTGCCGCTACCGGCGCATACCGAGGCAATCCCGCCGGCGGCAATAAGTGGACACGTGGTGGCCCTGGGCAACCCCGGCAGCGGCCTGGCCGAGCTGCTGCAAGGGCTGCTGCCGCGCTGGGGGCTGGATTACGTGCGCCATGCAGATGCCGGCGCACTGGCCGGCCTGCCGGTCGACCTGCTGATCACCGACGACCTGGACCACGTGCTCGACCTGCGCCCGGCCATCGCGGCGCCGATCCTGCTGGTGACCGCCTACGGCAACTTCCTACCTGCCGAACAGGCCGAGCAACTGCAACCCTTGCAGCAGTTGGCCCGCCCCCTGGCACGCAATGCCCTGTACCAGACGCTGCGCCGCATCCTGCAAGGGGAACCCAACACGCCGCTGCCCCACGAGGTGCCGGCCTCGCGCGAGTTGCGGGCGCGCATCTTGCTGGTGGAGGACAACCCGGTGAACCAGTTGGTGGCCAAGGGCATGCTGGGCAAGCTCGGCTGCCAGGTGCAGGTGGCCGCCCACGGCCAGGAGGCCCTGGACTACCTGGAACGGGACAGCTTCGACCTGGTGCTGATGGACTGCAACATGCCGGTGATGGACGGCTACGAGGCCAGCCGGCGCATCCGCCAGAGCAGCCGCTGGCCGGAGCTGCCGATCGTCGCGCTGACCGCCAACGCCATGCCCGAGGAGCGCGAACGCTGCCGCGCCGCGGGCATGAACGACTACCTGGCCAAGCCGTTCCGGCGCGAGGAACTGCTGGCGCTGATCGAGCACTGGGTGCCGGTCAGCGGTTGAGCAGCGGCTCTATCGCCGCTTTCAGCGCCTCGGGCTTGGTGGTCGGGGCAAAGCGGGTGACCTTGCCGCTGCGCGGGTCGACCAGGAACTTGGTGAAGTTCCACTTGATCTTCTGCGTACCCAGCAGGCCCGGTGCGCGGCGCTTGAGCTCGGCGAACAGCGGGTGGGCGCCGGGGCCGTTGACATCGATCTTGCGAAACAGCGGGAAGCTCACGCCGAAGTTGAGCTCGCAGAACTGCGCGATCTCCCGGGCGTCGCCCGGCTCTTGCTTGCCGAACTGATTGCAGGGGAAGCCCAACACCACCAGGCCCTGGCGCTGGTAGTCCTGCCACAGGCGCTCGAGCCCTTTGTACTGCGGGGTGAAACCGCACTGGCTGGCGGTGTTGACCACCAGCAGCGCCTTGCCGGCGAAGTCGCCCAGCACTTTCTGCTCACCGCCAAGGGTGACGCAGGGGATGTCCAGCAGCGCATCGGCCATGTTCGCTCTCCGTCAATTGCGTGGCTTGAAGTCCAGGCACACCGAGTTGATGCAGTAGCGTAGCCCGGTCGGCGGCGGGCCGTCGGGAAATACATGGCCCAGGTGGGCGTCGCACTGGGCGCAGGTGACTTCGGTGCGGATCATGCCGTGGGAAGTGTCGCGGATCTCGATCATCGCGGCCTCTTCGATCGGCTCGTAGAAGCTCGGCCAGCCGCATCCGGAGTCGAACTTGGCCTTGGCGTCGAACAACTGCAGGTCGCAACAGATGCAGTGGTAGACGCCGTCGCGGCGCTCGCTGTTGTACTTGCCGCTGAACGGCCGCTCGGTGCCCTTCAGGCGGCACACCTGGTATTGGGCCGGATCGAGCATGGCGCGCCATTCGTCCAGGGTTTTGTCGATCTTTTGCATGGTGAGACCTCGGCAGGCTGAATTTCACCTCGCACCGGCTTTTCCCTGGCGCGGGTGGCACGTATATTAGTTGGCTTCGTGTGCAAGGCAGCCAGTCTGGCACCCGGTTCCCGCCCTTTCAAACCTTTCGAAAGACGGCGGCGCGTATTCTCACTCGGGATCTCATCATGCAGTTCAGCAAATCGAACAAGCTCGCCAATGTCTGCTACGACATTCGCGGCCCAGTGCTCAAGCACGCCAAACGCCTGGAAGAGGAAGGCCATCGCATCCTCAAGCTTAACATCGGCAACCCGGCGCCGTTTGGTTTCGAGGCGCCGGACGAGATCCTCCAGGACGTCATCCGCAACCTGCCCACCGCCCAGGGCTACAGCGACTCCAAGGGCCTGTTCAGCGCGCGCAAGGCGGTGATGCAGTACTGCCAGCAGAAGGCAATCGAAGGCGTCACCATCGAGGATATCTACCTCGGCAACGGCGTGTCCGAGCTGATCGTCATGTCCATGCAGGCGCTGCTCAACAACGGCGACGAGGTGCTGATCCCGGCACCCGACTACCCGCTGTGGACCGCCGCGGTGAGCCTGGCCGGCGGCAAGCCGGTGCACTACCTGTGCGACGAGCAGGCCGACTGGTTCCCGGACCTTGACGACATCAAGGCCAAGATCACCCCGAACACCAAGGCATTGGTGATCATCAACCCGAACAACCCGACCGGCGCGGTGTACTCCAAAGAGCTGCTGCTGGGCATGCTGGAGCTGGCGCGCCAGCACAACCTGGTGGTGTTCTCCGACGAGATCTACGACAAGATTCTTTACGACGAGGCCGTGCACATCAGCACCGCGTCGCTGGCCCCGGACCTGCTGTGCCTGACCTTCAACGGCCTGTCCAAGTCGTACCGGGTGGCGGGCTTCCGCTCCGGCTGGCTGATCATCTCCGGGCCCAAGCACCATGCCGTGAGCTACATCGAAGGCATCGACATGCTGGCCAACATGCGCCTGTGCGCCAACGTGCCGGCCCAGCACGCCATCCAGACCGCCCTGGGCGGCTACCAGAGCATCAACGACCTGGTGCTGCCGCCGGGCCGCCTGCTGGAGCAACGCAACCGCACCTACGAGCTGCTCAACGACATCCCCGGGGTCAGTTGCGTCAAGCCGATGGGCGCGCTGTACGCCTTCCCACGCATCGATCCGAAGGTCTGCCCGATCCTCAACGACGAGAAATTCGCCCTCGACCTGCTGCTGTCGGAGAAGCTGCTGATCGTCCAGGGCACGGCGTTCAACTGGCCGTGGCCGGACCACTTCCGCGTGGTGACCTTGCCGCGGGTGGATGACCTGGAACAGGCGATCGGGCGTATCGGCAACTTCCTGCGCACCTATTCGCAGTAAGCGATATCGCCATCGCGAGGCAAGTCGCATCGGTACGCCGATGCGATTTGCCTCGCGATGCTTTTGCCTTACATCCTGCAACGCTCTACCCCACAGCCCTTACGGCATCCTCTGCCATACTCCTCGCGTACACAGTTTGAAATAGTCGCCCGGTTGAATAGCCGCGCCCTCCCCCTTATATACCCCGCAGTACGCAACAAACTCATCCGTCAGGAGAACGTAACAACCATGATGCGCATTCTGTTGTTTGTAGCCACCAACCTCGCGGTGGTGCTGGTTGCAAGCATTACCCTGAGCCTGTTCGGCTTCAACGGGTTCATGGCCGCCAACGGGGTTGACCTCAACCTCGGCCAGCTGCTGGTCTTCTGCGCCGTGTTCGGTTTCGCTGGCTCGCTCGTTTCGCTGTTCATCTCCAAGTGGATGGCGAAGATGAGCACCGGCACCCAGATCATCACCCAGCCCCGCACCCGTCACGAGCAGTGGCTGCTGCAGACCGTCGAGGAGCTGTCCCGCGAGGCCGGCATCAAGATGCCCGAGGTGGGCATCTTCCCAGCCTACGAGGCCAACGCCTTCGCCACCGGCTGGAACCGCAACGACGCGCTGGTGGCAGTGTCCCAGGGCTTGCTGGAGCGCTTCTCGCCCGATGAGGTGCGCGCGGTGCTGGCCCACGAGATCGGCCACGTGGCCAACGGCGACATGGTCACCATGGCGTTGGTGCAGGGCGTGGTGAACACCTTCGTGATGTTCTTCGCCCGCATCATCGGCAACTTCGTCGACCGGGTGATCTTCAAGAACGAAGAAGGCCACGGCATCGCCTACTTCATCGCGACCATCGTCGCCGAGCTGGTACTGGGCATCCTCGCCAGCATCATCGTCATGTGGTACTCGCGCCGCCGCGAGTTCCGCGCCGACGAGGCCGGCGCCCACCTGGCCGGCACCGGCGCAATGATCGGCGCGCTGCAGCGCCTGCGCTCCGAGCAGGGCCTGCCGGTGCACATGCCCGACACGATGAAGGCCTTCGGCATCAACGGCGGCCTCAAGCATGGCCTGGCCGGCCTGCTGATGAGCCACCCGCCGCTGGAAGACCGCATCGACGCGCTGCGTCGCCGCGGCTGAGCCAGGCAGCAACAAGAAAGGGCGACTTCGGTCGCCCTTTTTCATGGGCCTGCCCCGCGATGGCTTTAACGCCGAACGCTGTAGACTCGCTCAACCAAACTTTCGACACCAGCTTTGAGAAACTTCGGACTCTCGTCGAGAATCTCCCGCGCCTCGACCTCATCGAGCCGCCACCCGGCAAAACCTGTCCGCACTTCGGCGTCCGGCACCGAGAACGGTGGCCCATCGATCAATCCCTGGTCGTAATCCAGGGTCACCAGCAGCCCCCGACAGGCCGCCGGCAACTGCTCGCTCAACAACGCCATGTAGCGCTCACGCATCGGCCCCGGCAAGGCAATCAACGCCGCCCGGTCGTACACTCCCGCGCAACCAGCCAGATCCTCGGCACGCAGGGCGAACACATCGCCGCACCACAACTCCACCTCGTCGCTGCGCCACACCTCGAAGCCCCCATGCTGCGTCACCTGCGCCAACAGCCCGTGCTCGGCGAAGAAATCCTCCACCGCCCGCCGCGACAGCTCCACACCCAGCACCCGATACCCTTGCGCGGCCAGCCAGAGCATGTCCAGGCTCTTGCCACACAGCGCCACCAGCACCCGCGCGCCCGGGGCCAGCCCCAACGTCGGCCAGTGAGTCTGCAGGTACGGATTCACCTGGGCCTGGTGAAAGCCTATCTGGTTGTCCGCCCACCGCTTGTGCCAGAACGCTGGCTCCATGATCCCTCCCGGTTTTTCGATAAAAGACTGTGAAAACTTATATTGGATCTCGATCGAAGGCTGATCGAAGATGGCAGCATCTTACCTGCCAGGACACCACCATGCTGCCCAGCCTGTTCATTTCCCACGGTTCGCCCATGCTCGCCCTGCAACCTGGCGCCAGCGGCCCTGCCCTGGCCGAACTGGCCCGCGCACTGCCCCGCCCGAAAGCGATCGTGGTGGTGTCGGCGCACTGGGAGAGCCGCGAACTGCTGGTGATGAGCAACCCACATCCGCAGACCTGGCATGACTTCCATGGCTTTCCGCCGGCCCTGTACGCGGTGCACTACCCGGCCCCCGGCGAACCGGCACTGGCGCAGCGGCTGGCCGGCTTGCTCGGCGCCCGCCTGGATGAACAACGGCCTTTCGACCATGGTGCCTGGGTGCCGCTGTCGCTGATGTATCCGCAAGCGGAGATTCCGCTAGTCCAGGTGTCGCTGCCCAGCCAGGCCGGCCCCGCCCTGCAACTGAAGGTCGGGCAGGCGCTGGCGCAGCTGCGCGAGGAAGGCATCCTGCTGATCGGCTCGGGCAGCATCACCCATAACCTGGGCGAGCTTGACTGGCATGCGGGGCCGGATGCGGTCGAGCCCTGGGCGCTGGCGTTTCGCGACTGGGTGGTGGAGCGGCTGAAGGCGGGAGACGAGGCGGCGCTTGTGGACTATCGGCGCCAGGCGCCGTTTGCAGTGCGCAATCATCCCAGTGACGAGCACCTGCTGCCGCTGTTCTTCGCCATGGGCGCTGGCGAGCGGTTTGGCATCGTTCACCAGGGATTCACGCTGGGGGCGCTGGGGATGGATATCTATCGGTTCGACTGACGCTCTCACGCACAGAGTTACAGTGCTCGACACAGGCAAAAAAAATCCCCGACCTAGGCCGGGGATTTTTCATTGCAGCACCAGGATCAGTCCTCGCGGTAGCGGCGCAGCTTCAGCTGCTTGCCGGCCACGCGGGTGTCCTTGAGCTTGGTCAGCAGACGCTCGAGGCCGTCTTCGGGCAGCTCGATCAGGCTGAAGCTGTCACGTACCTGGATGCGGCCGATGGCGTCACGTGCCAGGCCACCCTCATTGAGGATAGCGCCCAGCAGGTTCTTGGCGGCGATGCCGTCACGGGCACCCAGGGCGGTACGGCAACGCACGCGGCCTTCAGCCAGCGGCATCGGCGCGCGACGCTCGCGGTCACCACGGTCGCTGCGCTCACCACGCTCGGTACGCTCGCCAGTGCTGCGCTCACGCGGAGTGTGGGTCGGCACCAACGGCTGCTCGCGCTCGACCGAAGCCAGGTCCAGCGCCTGGCCATTGGTGGCCTTGCGCAGCAGGGCCGAAGCCAGGGCACGGGCACTGCAACCCAGATCGGCGGTCAGGCGGTCGAACAGCTCGCCATGGCTGGCCTCGGACTCGGCCACCAGTGGCGCCAGGCTCTTGGTCAGCTTCTTGATGCGTGCGTCCAGCACGGCCTGCGGGTTAGGCAGGCGGGCTTCGGCAACCTTCTGCCCGGTGACACGCTCGATCACCTGCAGCATGCGGCGCTCACGCGGGGTGACCAGCAGCAGCGCACGGCCATCGCGACCGGCACGGCCGGTACGGCCGATACGGTGCACGTAGGACTCCGGATCGTACGGCATGTCGACGTTGAACACGTGGGTGATACGCGGTACGTCCAGACCACGGGCAGCGACGTCGGTGGCGACGACGATGTCCAGGCGGCCATCCTTGAGCGAGTCGATCACGCGCTCACGCTGGTTCTGGGCGATGTCGCCGTTCAGCGCGGCAGCCTTGTAGCCTTTGGCTTCCAGGGCGGCGGCCAGGTCCAGGGTGGCTTGCTTGGTACGCACGAAGGCGATCAGCGCGTCGAACTCTTCCACTTCCAGCAGGCGCAGCACGGCCGGGATCTTCTGGTCGGCGTGGACCATCAGGTGGGCCTGCTCGATCGCGGTCACGGTCTGGGTCTTGCTCTGGATCTTGACGTGCTTCGGCTCGCGCAGGTGGCGCTCGGCGATGGCACGGATCGAGGCCGGCAGGGTGGCGGAGAACAGCACGGTCTGGCGGGTTGCAGGGATGGCGTCGAAGATCACTTCGAGGTCGTCCATGAAGCCCAGCTTGAGCATTTCGTCCGCTTCGTCGAGTACCAGATACTGAACGGTGGACAGGACTTTCTCGTCGCGGCGCAGGTGGTCGCACAGGCGGCCAGGGGTGGCCACGACGATTTGCGCGCCGTTACGAATGGCACGCAGTTGTGGGCCCATCGGGGCACCACCGTAGACAGCCACCACGTTAACGCCCGGCATCTGCTTGGCGTAGGTTTCGAAAGCGGTGGCTACTTGCAGCGCCAACTCACGGGTTGGCGCCAGGATCAGGGCTTGCGGTTCGCGCTTGCTCACGTCGATCTTGTTGAGGATCGGCAGGGCGAAGGCAGCGGTCTTGCCGGTGCCAGTCTGCGCCTGGCCGATCATGTCGTGACCGGCGAGGATGATCGGGATCGACTGATGCTGAATAGCCGAAGGCTCTTCGTAGCCGGTGGCCAGAACAGCAGCAACGATATTCGGATTGAGATCGAGAGCGGCGAATCCGCCGGTTTCCTGGGTCATGGGTCTGCCTCTAGGTGCATCCGCAAAGACCCATGCTCCAAAACTGCACATGCCTTGAAAGACCAAGCGGTCACCCAGGCAGTTTTGGCGGCGGGGATTTGCGAAAACGATTGAAAAAGGAACGTCTTGGGAAGGTCCGACTAGCGGACGCTCAGCCGAAGCTGGGTTCGGAGGATTTGCACCACCTGATTCGAGGTCCGCTAAAAGACCGGCGCGTACTATACCCGAAATTGCCATGAGCTGTGAGAAATATTTCAATCCTGATGTCCGCCACGCGGGCAGTATTGGATCCAGGCTGAATCGTTTCCTCCAAAGGCTTGCGCCGCCTCCGCAGAACTCATGTCGCCGGGCGGATTGCCTTGATCAGGTAATCCAGTGAATAACCCAGGCGTGGCGCCAAGGATTCGGCACGGGCACGCAGCGCTTGCAGGTCCAAAACCTGCTCCAGGTCCGCCGGCACCAGCAGGATCACGTTACCCTCCTTGACCGGCAGCTCCCAGTAATGGCGATGGTACAGCCCGCGCAACAAGGCCGCGCCCAGTGGCTTGCCATCGTCCCCGGCCCACTGGTTGATCACCAGCCAGCCATCGGGGTTGAGCTGCTTCTGGCAGTTTTCCAGGAACCCCCAGGCCAGATGCCCGACGCCGGGGCCATAGTCGGTATACAGGTCGACGAACAGCAGGTCGGCCTTTTCGGCGCTGGGCAGCAGCTCAAGGGCGTCGCCCACCCGCACGTACAGCCGCGGATCGTCGTCCAGGCCCATGAACTCCATGGCCAGGCGCGGCACGTCCGGGCGCAGTTCGATGGCCTCGACATCCTCCAGCGGCAGGAACTTCAGGCAGGCCTGGGTCAGGGTGCCGGCGCCAAGGCCGAGGAACAACGCGCTTTCCGGCTGCCCGTGGCACAGCGCGCCGACCAGCATGGCGCGGGTGTAGTCGTACTCCAGCCAGCTGGGGTCGGCGGTGAAGGTGCAGCTCTGCTCGATGGCGTCGCCGAACTCGAGGAAGCGATAGTCATCCACCTCGTACACGCTGATAACGCCAAAGGCGTCCTCGACCCGTGCCAGCAGCCGCTCTTCCCGCTCCGTCGCCATCCCTACCACCTGCCCGCGCAAAACCGCCATTGTCCGCCAATGCCGGTGGTGCAACAAGCACGCGCGGGCGTACCATGGCTGGCAGGCCTTAACGACACTTATGGATAGAGCTTGCAATGACCCGACAATGGACCCCCGACAGCTGGCGCACCCTGCCGATCCAGCAGCAACCGATCTACCCCGACGCCGCGCACCTGCTGAAGGTCGAGCAGACCCTGGCCAGCTATCCGCCGCTGGTGTTCGCCGGCGAAGCCCGCGAGCTGCGCCGGCAGTTCGCCGAGGTGACCCAGGGCCGGGCGTTCCTGCTGCAGGGTGGCGACTGCGCCGAGAGCTTCGCCGAGTTCTCCGCGGCGAAGATCCGCGACACCTTCAAGGTGCTGCTGCAGATGGCCATTGTCATGACCTTCGCCGCCGGCTGCCCGGTGGTCAAGGTCGGGCGCATGGCCGGGCAGTTCGCCAAGCCACGCTCGGCCAACGACGAAACCCTCGGTGACATCACCCTGCCGGCGTACCGTGGCGACATCGTCAACGGCATCGGCTTCGACGCGAAAAGCCGCATTCCCGACCCCGAGCGCCTGTTGCAGGCCTACCACCAGGCCACCGCCAGCCTCAACCTGCTGCGCGCCTTCGCCCAGGGTGGCTTTGCCGACCTGCACCAGGTGCACAAGTGGAACCTCGATTTCATCGCCAACTCGGCGCTGGCCGACAAGTACCACCAGTTGGCCAACCGCATCGATGAAACCCTGGCCTTCATGCGCGCCTGCGGCCTGGACACGGCGCCGCAACTGCGCGAAACCAGCTTCTTCACCGCCCACGAAGCGCTGCTGCTCAACTATGAAGAAGCCTTCGTGCGCAGCGACAGCCTGACCGGCGACTACTACGACTGCTCGGCGCACATGCTGTGGATCGGCGACCGCACCCGCCAGCTCGACGGCGCCCACGTCGAGTTCTTGCGCGGCGTGCACAACCCGATCGGGGTCAAGGTCGGCCCGAGCATGAACCCCGAAGAGCTGATCCGCCTGATCGACGTGCTCAACCCGGACAACGACCCTGGCCGCCTGAACCTGATCGTGCGCATGGGCGCCGGCAAGGTCGGCGACCATCTGCCGGGGCTGATCCGCACCGTGCAACGCGAGGGCCGCCAGGTGCTGTGGAGCTCGGACCCGATGCATGGCAACACCATCAAGGCCAGCAGCGGCTACAAGACCCGCGACTTTGCGCAGATCCTCGATGAGGTCAAGCAGTTCTTCCAGGTGCACCAGGCCGAAGGCAGCCACGCCGGCGGCATCCATATCGAAATGACCGGGCAGAACGTCACCGAGTGCATCGGCGGCGCCCGGCCGATCACCGAAGACGCCCTCTCCGACCGCTACCACACCCACTGCGACCCGCGCATGAACGCCGACCAGTCGCTGGAACTGGCCTTCCTGATCGCCGAAACCCTCAAGCAGGTACGCCGCTGAGCAACGCCTGACGCAGCCGGCTGCCCTCAGCGCGGGGGCAGTTGAGCTGCACCTGCGCCAGGCCCAGCCAGTTGGCCAGCCTCTGCAGGCTGAGCGCCAACGCCTGGTAGCCCGCCTCGTCCAGCCCCATCGCCTCTTCGTGCACCGCATGCACCGCCAGACGTCCGTGGGCGCGTTCGGCACGCAGGTCCAGGCGCGCGGCAATGCGCCCGTCGTGCAGGAACGGCAGCACGTAGTAGCCGTACACCCGCTTGTGCGCGGGGGTGTAGATCTCCAGGCGATAGCGGAAATCGAACAGGCGCTCGGTGCGATCCCGCGCCCAGACCAACGAATCGAACGGCGAAAGCAAGGCGCTGGCTTCGATGCGTCGGGGAATCCGTGGCACGCCCGCGACATAGGCTGGCTGTTTCCAGCCCTGCACGGCGCAGGCCTGCAGGCGCCCGCCCTCGACCAAAACGGCCAGGGCGGCCTTGCTCTGCTGCGGCGAGAGGCGAAAGTAATCACGCAGGTCCTGTTCGGTGGCCACGCCCAAGGCGCCGGCGGCGTGCAGCAGCAAGCCCTGGTGCGCTTCAGCCTCGCTGGGCTGGGCTTGATCGAGGATGGCCGCCGGCAGCACCCGCTCGGGCAGGTCGTACAGGCGCTCGAAACCACGACGCCCGGCCACCGTGACCTCCCCAGCGGCGAACAGCCATTCCAGCGCGTGCTTTTCTTCGCTCCAGTCCCACCAGGGGCCGGCGCGTTCCTCGCGGGTCGACAGGCTGCCGGCACCCAGCGCGCCGCGCTCGCGCACGGCCGCCAGTACCCGGTCGATCACCTCGCGTCGCTCACGGCCAAAGGTCGCCAGTTGCCGGTAGATGCCCTTGCCGTCGGCGGCGTGGGCCATGCGCCAGCGCATCAGCGGGTAGAGCTCCAGCGGCAGCAACGACGCCTCATGCCCCCAGTATTCGAATAGCCGCCGCTGACGGCGCTTGCCCCAGGCGAGCTGGTCCAGCAGGTCGGCTGGATAGTCGCCAAGGCGCGAGAACAACGGCAGGTAATGGGAGCGCACCAGCGCGTTGACCGAGTCGATCTGCACCACGCCCAGGCGCTGGAGCATGCGCTTGAGAGTGGCGAAGGTCGGCGGGTGCGCGGGCGACTTGCCAAAGCCCTGGGCGGACAAGGCCAGGCGGCGGGCCTGGGCGAGGGACAGGCTGAAGGACATGAGGTGGCTCCGTCTGGTGTCCAGACAGTAAAGACGCAATCGCGGGGCAAGCCCGCGATTGTCGCCACCTTCATTTACGCAACGGGTCCTCCCAGAAATGCCGGTCGGCTTCCTGCTGGATGTCCGCCCGCGACAAACCAAGATCGTGCAGCGTGGCATCGCTCAGGCGCGCCAGCTCGTCGCGCTGGCGGTGCAGTTCGAACCAGCGCAGCACCAGCCCGCTGGCGTCGTGCCACAGATGGCCCAGGGATGCGGCCGGTTGGTGAGCTACGTTGAAATGACCTTTCATCATGACGCCCTCCTTGTGGATGGCTCCAGTCTCGTCCCAGGCCTAAGATCAATCCAACGAATGTTTCTGATGCCATGCATCTCGGAGATTGATGCCATGTCCCAGTATCAGAGTCTCGACGCCGAGGTGCTGCGCACCTTCGTCGCCATTGCCGAGCAAGGTGGTTTCACCCGCGCCGGCGAAGTGGTCAACCGCACCCAGTCGGCGGTGAGCATGCAGATGAAGCGCCTGGAGGAGGACATCCTGCAGCGCCAGCTGTTCGAGCGCGACGGCCGCCAGGTGCGCCTGACCGCCGAGGGCCAGGTGCTGCTGGGCTATGCGCGGCGCATCCTCAAGCTGCATGGCGAGGTATTCAACACACTGCGCATGCCGCACATGGTCGGGGTGGTGCGCATCGGCACGCCGGACGACTACGCCATGCGCTACCTGCCGGGCATTCTCACCCGCTTTGCCCAGGCCTACCCGCTGATCCATGTCGAGGTGCATTGCGATTCGTCCAAGCAGTTGATGCTGCGCCAGGACCTGGACCTGACCATCGTGACCCGCGAGCCGGGCAACGAGGTCGGCCAGTTGCTGCGCCAGGAGCGCCTGGTGTGGGCCGCGGCCAAGGGCTTCTGCCCGCAAGAGCAACGGCCCATGCCGCTGGCGCTGTTCAACACCGACTGCTTTTGCCGCGCCTGGACCTGCAATGCCCTGGAGCGCCACGGCATCGAGTACCGTATTGCCTACACCAGCCCGAGCCTGGCGGCGATCTTCGCCATCGTGCAGGCGGGGCTGGCGGTGACCGCGCAGCTGCACAGTCTGGTTGGCGGCGAACTGCGCATCCTCGGCGAGGACGACGGCCTGCCGCAGCTGCACATGGCCAATGTGATGCTACTGCGCAACGACCAGCAGCATTCACCGATTACCGACTGCATGGCCGAGTACATCGTCGAAGGGTTCAAGTAAGCCGAGGACGCTTCGCGCCCTTTTCGCCAGCAATCCGGCTCCCACAGATGGCAATGGGCTCTGCAGCCCCTTGCGCTCAGAGCTCGAACCCGAGCATCACCGCGCACACCACCAGAAACACACAGAACATCGAGCGCAATGCCTTTTCCGGCAACGCATGGGCCAGCTTCACCCCCCAGCTGATGCTCAGCAACCCACCTACCGCCAACGGCACCCCGATGCTCCAGTCCACGCTCTGGTGCAGGCCGTAGGTCAGCAGGGTCACCGCGGTGCTCGGCGCCGCCAATGCCAGCGACAACCCCTGGGCCACCACCTGGGTGGTGCCGAACACGGAGGTCAATATCGGCGTGGCCACCACCGCGCCACCCACGCCGAACAGCCCGCCCATGGTCCCGGCAAAGCTGCCCAGCACGCCCAGCCATGGCCAGGGGTAGCGCAGTTGGTTGCTCGGCGGCTTCACCGGCAGGCACATGCGCGCCACGTTCCACAACGCCAGGGCCACCAGGAAACCGACGAAGTACAGGCGCATCGACTGGGCATCGATGCCCACTGCCCAGATCGACCCCAGCCAGGCGAACAAAAAGCTGCACAACGACAGCGGCACGGCATGGCGCAACTCGATGCGGTTGCGCTGGTGATAGCGCCACAACGCCAGCAGCACGTTGGGCACCACCATCACCAGAGCGGTGCCCTGGGCCAGTTGCTGGTCGAGGCCGAACAGCACCCCCAGTGCAGGGATCGCGATCAGCCCGCCACCAATCCCGAACAAGCCACCCAAGGTGCCCAGGGCTGCGCCCAAAACGATGTACATCAACCACTCGATCATTCGCGCCTCATCCGCCTGCTCTCAGAGAATGCCGGCATGCTACCCAGTCACGGCTGGCGGGGAAACGCACAGCAGCGCACAATGGCTTTGCGTAATCCGCAAAAGCAGAATCATCATGAGCCCCGATATCCTCACCGAACAACTGAGCCTGTTCCTCGATGTGCTGGAGACCGGCAGCTTCTCCGCCGCCGCCCGTCGCCATCCGCTCACGCCTTCGGCCGTGGCCAGGCGCATCGACAGCCTGGAAAACGCGGTGGGCAGCCGGCTGTTCTCGCGCAGCACCCATGCGGTGCGCGCCACGCCGGCCGGCAATGCGTTCGCCGAACGGGCCCGGCGCATCATCGAGGAACTGCGCCTGGCTCGCGCCGAGGCGGTATCCCTGAGCAATGCCCCAGAAGGGCTGATCCGCATCGACGCCCCGGCCGCCTTCGGCCGTCGCCACCTCGCTCCGGCCATCGCCGACTTCCTGGTGGCCTACCCCGGTCTCGACGTGCAACTGCGCCTGATCGACAGTTTCGTCGACCTGCACGGCAGCCATCTGGGCGAAGTCGACCTGGTGCTGCGCGCGGGGCCCCTGGCCGACACGCGCCTGGTGGCCACGCCACTGGCCTATATGGTGCGGATCGCCTGCGCCAGCCCGGCGTACCTGGCCAATCGCGGCGTTCCGGCCTGCCCCAGCGAGCTGCCTGGGCATGACGGCCTCGACTGGGACGGCCTGGCACCGCCGTTCGCCTGGCGCTTCGAGGTCGGTGGCCAGACCCGCCTGTACCGCCCGACGCGCATGCGCATGGCCGCCAACAATGCCGAGACGCTGCTGTTCGGTGCCTTGGCCGGGCTGGGCATCGCCCACCTGCCGACCTGGCTGGTCAGCGACTACCTGCTGCGCGGCGAACTGCTCCCCCTGTTCTGCGACAACGGCCTGCCGGCCCCCGAAACCAGCGGGATTTATGCACTGCGCCTTGAACATGAAACGAACTCTCGCAGCCGCTTGCTGCTCGAATTCCTCAAGAGCCGTTTCAGCCCGGTGCCGCCCTGGGACCTGGCGCTGAGAAGCGAGCTGCGCTGGCAATGAGCGCACCAAGCTTTGGCGTGCTAGATTTTATTACTCACCGATTCCAAGGACCTGCATGAACGCCGACACCCAAGCCCCCTGCGACGCGCTGCTGCTGGACAACCAGGTCTGCTTCGCCCTGCACTCGACCTCGTTGCTGATGACCAAGGTCTACAAGCCTTTGCTGCAGGCCCTGGGCCTGACCTACCCGCAGTACCTGGCCATGCTCGTGCTGTGGGAGCAGGACGGCCTGACCGTGGGTGAGATCAGCCAGCGCCTGCTCACCGACCCCGGCTCCCTGACCCCGCTGCTCAAGCGCCTGGAAAGCGAAGGCCTGCTCAAGCGCAGCCGCAGCCGCGAGGACGAACGGGTGGTACTGGTGCAGCTGACCGACAAGGGCCGCGCCCTGCAGGCCGAAGCCCAACGCGTGCCGCAATGCATCCTGCAGGCCAGCGGGCACAGCGCCGAGCAACTGCGCAAACTGCAGGCCGACCTGCTCGCCCTGCGCGCGCAGCTGCAAGAAAACCTCTGACGTCTAAGCTGTGAGGTGGCTGTTCGGATGAATGGTCGAACATTTAACTTGCGCACTAAATAATTGCGCGATAAGTTAAACCCATACCCACTCAGCGCCGACGGCGCACAACACCCAAGCGAGGCTCAAGATGCAAAAGGTCACTCCGCTGTACATCGCAGAAGCCACTTCCACCGGTGGTCGTGATGGCAAATCCCGCTCCAGCGACGGCAAGCTGGAAGTCAAGCTGAGCACCCCGAAAGAGCTGGGCGGCGCCGGAGGTGAAGGCACCAACCCCGAGCAGATGTTCGCCGCCGGGTACTCGGCCTGCTTCATCGGCGCATTGAAGTTCGTTGCCGGCCAGGAGAAAAAAGCCCTGCCGGCGGACGCCTCGATCACCGCCAAGGTCGGCATCGGCCAGATCCCCGGCGGTTTCGGCCTGGACATCGACCTGCACATCAACCTGCCTGGCCTGGCCCAGGCCGACGCCGAAGGGCTGGTGGAGAAGGCGCACAAGGTCTGCCCGTACTCCAACGCCACCCGCGGCAATGTGGATGTGCGCCTGCATGTGACGGTGTGAATGCCATCGCGGGGCGAGCCGACTTGCCCCGCGATGAAGGCGACACGGTTTCACGAGCACAAAAAAACCCGGCCAAGGCCGGGTTTTTCGTGCTCATCGCAAGAAGGATTACTTCTTGGAACGGCCCTTGAAGCTGTTGTCGCGAGTGTCGATGTCGATCCACTCGTCGATCTGGATGAAGTCGGCAACCTGGATCTCGGTACCGTTCTTCAGCTTGGCAGGCTTCATGACCTTGCCCGAGGTGTCGCCACGTGCGGCGTTCTCGGTGTAGACAACCTGGCGGCTGATGGTGGTCGGCAGTTCTACCGATACCAGGCGGCCTTCGAAGAAGACGGCTTCGCAGATGTCTTCCATGCCTTCTTCGATGTACGGCAGAACGGCGTCGATGTCTTCGGCGTTCAGCTCGTACATGGTGTAGTCGGTGGTGTCCATGAAGGTGTACGAGTCACCGCTGATGAACGACAGGGTCGCTTCTTTGCGATCCAGGATCACGTCGTCCAGCTTGTCGTCCGCACCGTATACGGTTTCGGTCTTGTAGCCGGTCAGCAGGTTCTTCAGCTTGGTCTTCATGATCGCGCTGTTACGGCCCGACTTGGTGAACTCAGCTTTCTGAACCAGCCACGGGTCGTTGTCGATCCGCAGTACGGTACCGGGTTTCAGTTCTTTACCAGTTTTCATTACGAAGTATCCGAATCTGGATGGATTTATAAAAATCGAGGCCGCGTATCATAGCGAATTTCGGTAAAACTGTACCAGCCTCGTGGCAAGGTCCGGCCGAGCGGCCTGCGTGGCCTGCCACTGGCGGGCATGTTCGCGCACTTCCTCCCAGTGTGGCTGCAGCGCCTGCCAGGCCTGCCCCATCGGGCGGTCCATGTTCCAGGCCCGCCACAGCTCGCTAAGCGCCTGCCCGGCGGCGGCCGACAACCCATGGCAATAAAGGGCGAGGAATGCTTCGAGCTTTTCCCAGTGGGCGTTCTCTTCCTGGATGTAGATGTGCCACAGCATCGGCACCCCAGCCCATTGCGCCCGCACGAACGAGTCCTCGCCGCGCACGGCGTTGAAATCGCAGCTCCACAGCAACCGATCGTAGTCGTCCTGGCTGATAAAAGGCAGCACCTGGACCGTCAAGGCGCCGCGCCGATGCAGCGCCCCCACGGCCAAGTCCGCCTCGCCCAGCCAATGGCCGAGGTCGCCCAGGATGCGCCCCTGCGGTACCAGCAGGTGGCTGGGGTGCGCGCCTTCGGCCAGTACGTCGAGCCAGTTGCCCAACTGTGGATTCTCGTAGGCGAACAGCGAGATCAGACGCGCCCCGGCCTCGGGGTGGACGCCCAGCCCTGCCAGGAACCTCGCCCGCTCATCCGGCGCCTGGCGGAACGCCTGGCAACGGGGCAGCAAGGCTGCTTCGCGCAGCAGGCCACCGGTCTTCTCGGTGAAACCCGGGAAGAAAAAGAACTTGCGCAACCCATTGGCCTGGGGCGACGGCAAGCCATGGCAGCCATCCACCCAGTCTTCGGCACTGAGGTAGTCCAGGTTCAGCCACAAGGGCGGCGTGGCCTGCTCGCCCATGGCCTCGACATAAGCCTGCGGTAGCTGGCAGGCGAAGGCGCCCACCACAACCTGCGCCGGCTCCGCACCTTGCCACGTGGCCGGCCAGTGGCGCACCTCGACCCCTTGCCGCCACTGCTGCTCGGCTTGGCTGTCGGCCTCTGGGCACAGGCGCACGAAGGCTTGCAGGTCATCCACCCACAGGCGCACGGCCAGGTCATGCTCGCTCGCCAGCTGGCGCGCCAGGCGCCAGGTGACGCCGATATCGCCATAGTTGTCGACGACCGTGCAGAAGATGTCCCAGGTGGTTTTCATCGCCACGTTCCGTTACCTGCGGAAAAAAGACCGCGGATTTTGCTGAAAAATGCCGGCCAACAAAAGCGCGGCGCTGAAAATACCTGCCGCGGCATGCGAGAATGGCGCCCTCGCCCCGCCTGCCAGGAGGCCATCATGCCCCGCCCCCGCGAATTGAAGATCACCCTGAAACCGGTGCAGCTGGTGCTGTGCGTCGCCCTCGGCCTGTGGCTCGGCGCATTGGCGATCGCCGTGAGCCTGTGGCTGGCCCTGCACCTGTGGCCACAGCAGGTGCAACCGCTGGTCGAGGCCACCGCCCCCGCGCAGGTCCAGCCTGCGCCAACCACTCCTCCAGCGCCACCGGTCGATGCCCAGGCGCAGATGTTCGAACATTACAAAGACATCCTGCACAAGCAGGAATTGCAGCAGGCCGCCGAGGCCGCCCAGGGCAACCCGCGCAACCTGAACAGCCCCAAGTGCCAGTTCTGGCTGCAGCAGAACCGCACCGCGCCGACCGACAAGAGCCAGGCCAACGTGCTGGAGTTCTGCTACTGACCATGGACAAGGCCACCCTGCTGCAGCGCATCGTCACCACCCTCGAGCACGACATGGAGGTGCTGCGCCGCGCCGCCCAGACCGCCTACGAGGCCGCCACCGCCGAAGAGAACATCGCCGAGAACAAGTACGACACCCTGGGGCTCGAGGCTTCGTACCTGGCCACCGGGCAGGCCCGACGCACCGCCGAGATCCGCCAGGCGCTGCAGACCTATCAGCAACTGGTGCCACGCGACTATGACCCGGCGCGGGGGATCCAGGTCGGCTGCCTGGTGACCCTGGAGGACGAACAGGGGCAGCGTCGCAGGCTGTTCCTCGGACCCGAAGGCGCCGGCTTGAAGATTGGTGAGGGAGAGGCGCTGGTGACGGTGATCACACCTCGCGCACCGCTAGGCCAGCAGCTGGTCGGCAAGCGCGTGGATGACGAAGTACGCCTGGGGCTGGCTGGGGTGGCCCAGGTGCAGTTCATCATTGATATCGCCTGACCGGGCGTTATCGCTGCAAGGCATCGAAGCGCTGTGCCAGCCCCTGCTCGGCAAACTGCTCCACCACGAAATCGATGAAGGCGCGGGTCTTGCCCGGCAACAGTTTGCGCTCGGCGTAGTACAAGCTGATGTGCCCATCGTCGACGTACCAGTCCGGCAGCACCCGGCACAGCCGGCCTGAGGCCAGGTAAGGCAAGGCGAACGGCAGGCTGACCAGGGCGATGCCCAGGCCCTGCTCGGCCACCGCGCAGGCAGCGTCCGAATCGCTCATGGTCAGGCGCTGGGGCAGCTGCAGCGGCTGTTGCTCCTGCCAGCGACTGGTCAGCGGCCAGCTGCGCACCCTGCCGGTCTGCGGCGAGCGGATGAGGATGCCGGCGCAAGCCTGCAACTGCTCCGGCCGGTCGATCGGCCCGTGCTGACGCACATAGCCCGGCGAGGCCACCAGCACCCGGTGCGCAGGCGTCAGCTTGCGTGCCACCACCCCAGGCGGCAGCTCGAAACCACCGCCGAGGGCGGCGTCGAAACCCTGGCCGATCAGGTCGACCTGGCGGTTGTCGAAATGCCAGTCCGCCGTCACCGCCGGATAGCGGGCCAGGAACTCGCCCAGCAACGGCAACACGTACAGGCGCCCGAACACCGTACCCATGCTGACCCGCAGCACGCCCGAGGGGTGGCCTTCGCAGTTGGCCAGATTGGCCACGGCATACTGGATGGTGCGAAAACTCTCGCTCACCTCGGCCAGAAAACGCTGCCCGGCCTCGGTCAGGGTCAGTTTGCGCGTGCTGCGCAGGAACAGGCGCACACCAAGCCGCGCCTCCAGCTGGGCGACGTTCTTGCCGACCGCCGCGGGGGTGAGCGAAAGGCGCCTGGCCGCTTCGGCAAAGCTGCCGACTTCGGCGCTGCGGATGAAGCATTCCAGGCTGCTGAAGGATTCCATCGCGGCCATTGCCAACTCCTGGTTTATTCTGACTGGCGTGATTGCCATCTTATCAATAGGTAATCGAGCGTCGATACTGTGTCCATCCAAGGCATCCGGCCTTGCTTGAACGCAGGAGATCAGCATGTCCCAAGCACTTCCCCTCACCGGCAAGGTGGCCCTGGTCCAGGGCGGTTCCCGTGGTATCGGCGCGGCCATCGTCCGCCGTCTGGCCCGCAACGGCGCCAAGGTCGCCTTCACCTATGTCAGCTCGAGCGCCAGCGCCGAGGCCTTGGCAGGTGAGATCAACAGCGGCGGCGGCCAAGCCCTGGCCCTGCGCGCCGACAGCGCCGACACCCAGGCCGTGCAGCAGGCCGTGGCCGACACCGCGAAGGCCTTCGGCGGCCTGGATATCCTGGTCAACAACGCCGGTGTGCTGGCGGTGGCGCCGGTCGCCGAGTTCGACCTGGCCGACTTCGACCGGCTGCTGGCGGTCAATGTGCGCAGCGTGTTCGTGGCCACCCAGGCGGCGGTGAAGCACATGGGCCAGGGTGGACGGGTCATCAACATCGGCAGCACCAACGCCGAGCGCATGCCGTTCGCCGGTGGCGCGCCCTATGCCATGAGCAAGTCAGCGCTGGTCGGCCTGACCAAGGGCCTGGCGCGGGACCTGGGGCCGCAGGGGATCACCGTCAACAATGTGCAGCCTGGGCCGGTGGACACCGACATGAACCCGGCCAGTGGCGAGTTCGCCGAGAGCCTGATCCCACTGATGGCCATCGGGCGCTATGGCCAGGCGGACGAGATCGCCAGCTTCGTGGCCTACCTGGCGGGGCCTGAGGCCGGCTACATCACAGGGGCGAGCTTGCTGGCCGATGGTGGGTTTGCGGCCTGAACAAACACCCTATCGCGGGGCAAGCCCGCTCCAACGCGCAGTCACGCGTGGGAGCGGGCTTGCCCCGTGCTGCTGTCAACACGGTTAAGTTGAAAACCATAAATTGGCATCATGCCGGGCACTTCCTGATACTTGTCGCTATTCAACCTTGCCTGCACCGAGACTGCCCATGAATTCCCCGACTCTGAGTCGCGCCCTGATCCTGCTGATGGCCACCGCCACCGGCCTGGCCGTGGCCAGCAACTACTACGCCCAGCCCCTGCTGCACAGCATCGCCGAGCAGTTCGGCCTGAGTACCGCCAGCGCCGGCACCATCGTCATCGCCGCCCAGCTCAGCTACGGCGCCGGGCTGCTGCTGCTCGCGCCACTGGGCGATCTGTTCGAGCAGCGACGGCTGATCGTCACCATGGTGCTGATCGCCACCGCCGGGCTGGTGATCAGCGCCTGCGCGCCAAGCCTGCCGTGGCTGTTGTTCGGCACGGCGCTGACCGGGCTGTTCTCGGTGGTGGCCCAGGTGCTGGTACCCATGGCCGCCGCGCTCAGTGCGCCGGATCAACGCGGCCGCGCCGTGGGCACGCTGATGAGCGGCCTGCTGCTGGGCATCCTGCTGGCGCGCACCGCCGCCGGCTTCATGGCCGAGCTGGGCGGCTGGCGCAGCATCTACGTGCTGGCCGCGGTGTTGATGGCCATCAGTGCCCTCGCGCTGTACCGCAGCCTGCCGCAACACCACAGCCACGCCGGCTTGAAATACCCGGCGCTGATCGGCTCGGTGTTCCGTCTGTTCGTAGAAGAACCGGTGCTGCGCCTGCGCTCGCTGCTGGGCTTGCTGGCGTTCAGCCTGTTCGCGCTGTTCTGGACACCGCTGGCATTCCTGTTGAGCGAGGCGCCCTACCATTACTCCGACGCGGTGATCGGCCTGTTCGGCCTGGCCGGGGCGATCGGCGCACTGGCGGCGAACTGGGCCGGGCGCCTGGCCGACCGCGGCAAAGGTTCGCTGGGCACCACCGTGGGGCTGTTGGCGTTGTTGCTGTCGTGGGTGCCGTTGGGGTTTGCGCAGAACTCGCTGGTGGCATTGCTGGTTGGGGTGCTGCTGCTCGACCTGGCGGTGCAACTGGTGCACGTGAGCAACCAGAACGCGGTGATCGTGCTGCGCCCCGAGGCGCGCACGCGGCTCAATGCCGGTTATATCACCTGCTACTTCATCGGCGGCGCGCTGGGGTCGCTGCTGGGGACGCAACTGTTCGAGGTGCATGGCTGGGATGGGATCGTGGTGGCCGGGCTGGTGATCGGTGCGCTGGCGCTACTGGTGTGGGGGCTGGCTGAGCGCAAGCGGGGAAAGGCAGCGGTGACAGCCTGAATGCTTTTCAGTGACTCGCCTACTAGCGTGGGAGCGGCGGTTCGCCGCTGCGACTTGCCCCGCGATGCGATATATGGCACCGGCTTCGCCGGTGATCGCGGGGCAAGCCCGCTCCCACGCTGGTAGGCGATCAGAGCATCAACCGGATTTGCCCTCAATAAACGCTTCGTCCACCCGCGCCAGCTGGGTTTCGCTCAACACCCCCGCCTGGTAATGCAGCTTGATCCACGCCAGCAGGTAGTCGTAGCGCGCCTGGGCCAGGTCGCGGCGGGTGGTGGCCAGTTGCTGTTCGGCGTTGAGCACATCCAGGTTCACCCGTTCGCCACCTTGCACGCTCTTGCGTGTGGACACCACCAGCGCCTCGGCCGCCACCAGCGCCCGCTCGTAGGCACGCAACTGGCTGGCGCCGGACTGGCAGGCGTTGTACTGCTTGCGCAGCTCGATCAAGGCGCTGCGGGTGTTGCCGTCGAGCTCGTACTCGGCCTGCTCCAGATGCCGACTGGCCTGGCGGGTCGAAGCCAGCACCCCGCCCCCGGCGAAGATCGGCACGCTGACTTCGATGCCCACGGTGTTGGTGTCGTAGCGCTGGTTGTAGGTGTTGCCGCTGTCCGACTCCTGGCGCCGCGAGGTGGCGAACGCGGTGACCTTGGGCAGGTGCCCGGCACGATTGCGCTCGACTTCGTAGCGCGCCACTTCCAGGGCCTGGCGCGATGACGCCAGTTGCGGGTTGTTGGCCAGGGCCCGCTCCTGCCAGGCCTCGTAGCCGCTGGGGTCGACCACTGGCAGGGCGAAGCCCAGGCGCAGCGGCGCCAGGTCCTCGACCCGCACCGCCGGCTCGCCAATCAGCGCGCCCAGTTCGCGCAGCGCGGCATCCTGTTCGTTACGCGCCTTGATCTCCTCGGCATCGGCCAACTCGTAGCGGGCCTGGGCTTCGAGAATATCGGTGCGCGTGCCTTCGCCTGCGTCGAACAGCCGCTGGTTCTGCTGGAACTGCTGGCGGTAGGCCTGCTTGCTGGCGACGCTGATGGCGATCTGGTCCTGGGCGAACAGCGCCTGGGTGTAGCTGGTCATCACCCGCACCAGCAGTTGCTGGCTCTGGTCGCGGAAGCTCTCGTCGGCGAACAGCGCCTGGGCCACGCCCTTGCGATAGCTCGAATAGGCTTCATAGTCGAACAGCGGCTGCTGGAGGATGAAGGTCGAGCCCATGCTGTTGTAGGTGCGGTCTTCCTTTTGCCGGCGTGAATCGCCGAGGTAGCGCACCTCGGAATCGTTGCGGCCCTTGTTGTAGCTGTACGACAGGCTGGGCAGCAGGCCGGCGCGGCCGATGGCGCGGTATTCCTGGCCGGCCTCGCGGGCCTTGAACGCCGCGAGGTAGGTCGGATCGCGGCGCAGGGCCTGCTCGTATACCTGGAACGGCCCCATGGCGGCTTGGGCGGCGGTCGGCAGCCAGGCGCAGGCCAGCAGCAACCCGATCAGTGGGAACTTCTTCACTGGCGGTCCTTATTGTTCGGTCAAGGCGGTGCCTGCACGGTCGAGCAGGGGTTTGAACAGGTAGTTGAGCAGCGAGCGCTCGCCGGTACGCACGAACAGCTCGGCGGGCATGCCCGGGCGGATCGCCAGCCCCTCGAGACGCGCCAGCGCTTCTTCGCTGACCGTGCTGCGCAGCACGTAGTACGGCTGGCCGCTGCGCTCGTCGATCAGCTGGTCGGCCGACACCAGCGCCACCTCCCCGGTCACCCGCGGCGTACGGTTCTGGTTGAAGGCGGTGAACAGGATGTCCACCGGCAACTGCGGTGCCACCTTGTCCACCAGGTTCACCGGCAGGCGCCCTTCCACTTCCAGCGCGGTGCCCTGGGGCACGATTTCCAGCAGGGTATCGCCGGCCCGCACCACGGCGCCTTCGGTGTGCACGCCAAGGTTTACCGCGATGCCGTCGGCCGGCGCGATGATCTCGCTGTGCTGCAGTTCAAAGTGCGCGGAGTTGAGCTGCTGCTCCAGGGTCGCGGCCTTGACCTGGGCTTCGGCCAGCTGACTGCGCACCTCTTTCTGGTACTCCTCGCGGCGCTGCTGCAAGTTGAGCCGGGCTTCGACGATCACCTGCTCCAGGCGCGCGCTTTCGCCGGCGTTCTGCGCCAGGTCGCGCTGCACCTGCGACAGCTGGCGCTGGTATTCCAACACGCGGTTGCGCGGGATATAGCCCTCGCCGGCCAACGGGCGCAGGCTGTCGAGCTGCTCGCGCAACGAGTCGGCCTGGGCCTGCAGGTCGCCGCGCGCCCGGCGCATGCCGGTCAGCTGGGCCTGGGAGCCGTCGATGCTGGCGGCCAGGGCGCCCTGCTCGCGGGCCTGGGCCTGACGGCGGCTGTCGAACAGCTGGCGCTGGCCTTCGAGGATCAGCGCCAGGCGGGCGTCGGCGTCTTCGAGCAACTCCGTGGGAAACTGCACCTGGCCGAGGTTGTCACGCTCGCTCTGCCAGCGTGCCAGGGCGGCGCGGGTCATGCGGTACTGGGCCTGCAGCGCATCGACGTCGGCCTGCACCTGGGTGCGGTCGAGGCGGAACAGCGGCTCGCCCTGGCGCACCAGCTGGCCTTCGCTGACCAGGATGCGGCTGACCACGCCCGCGCCCATGGACTGCACCGCCTTGCGCTTGCCCGACACCACCACGGTGCCTTGCACCGGCACGCCCTGATCGAGCGGGGCGAAGCTGGCCCAGGCCATGAAGCCGCCGAAACCGACCAGGGTCAGCCACCACCCCAGGCGGACATGGAAACGGGCATCACGGGTGTGCTGGCTCATGCGCCACCTCCGGCTTGCAGGGGTCGTTGCGCCGGGGCCTGGCCCATGGCGTGGAGGATATCGCGAGCCGGGCCGAAGCCCTGCATGCGCCCTTCGTTCATCACCAGCAGCTTGTCGGCCTGGGCCAACGCCGCGCTGCGGTGGGTCACCAGCACCACGGTGCGGCCCTGGGCCTTGAGCTGGACGATGGCGTTGGCCAGGGCGGCCTCGCCGTGGCTGTCGAGGTTGGAGTTGGGTTCGTCGAGCACGATCAGCCGGGCATCGCCGTACAGGGCGCGGGCCAGGGCAATGCGCTGCTTCTGGCCGCCGGAGAGGTCCACCCCCTCCTCGCCCAGGCGCGTGTCGTAGCCCTGGGGCAGGCGCAGGATCAGGTCATGCACGCCCGCCAGGCGAGCCGCCTCGACCACCTTGATGCCGTCCAGCTCGCCAAAGCGGGCGATGTTCTCGGCGATGCTGCCGCGCAGCAACTCAATGTTCTGCGGCAGATAGCCGATGTGCGGGCCCAACGCGTCGCGGTCCCATTGGCTGAGCTCGGCGCCATCGAGGCGGACATGGCCGCCGAGGGTCGGCCAGACGCCGACCAGCACCTTGGCCAGGGTCGACTTGCCCGACCCCGAAGCCCCCAGCACGCCGAGCAGTTCACCCGGCGCCAGGGCGAAGTTCACCTGTTGCAGGGTGGCCAAGTTACGCCCGGGCGGGCCAGCGCTGACCTGCTCCACCGCCAGTTGCCCGGTGGGCACCGGCAAGGGCATCGGCGTCGGCGGCTCGGGGTGTTCGCGCAGCAGGCCGTCCAGGCGTTGGTAGGCCAGCTGCGCACCGCTCCATTGCTTCCACACCGCGATCAACTGGTCGATCGGCGCCAGCACCCGGCCCATGAGGATGGAGCCGGCGATCATCATGCCCGGGGTCATCTGCCCCTCGATCACCAGCAGCGCGCCCAGCCCCAGTACCAGCGACTGCAGGCACAAGCGCAGGCCCTTGCTGGTGGCGGTGATCACCGCCGAGGTGTCGCTGGCCTTGTTCTGCAGGTCGAGAAAACGCCCGTGCAAGCTGTACCAACGCTGACGCAGGGCACCGAGCATGCCCATGGCCTGGATGCTTTCGGCGCTTTGCAGCTGGCTGCCAGCCAGCAGTGTCGATTGCTGCTGAATGCCACTGGCCTCGGCCAGGGTGGCGTGGGTGAGGCGCTCGTTGAGGATGGCCAGGGCAATCAACAGCAGCGCGCCGACCGTCGCCATCACGCCCAGCCAGACGTTGAAGGCGAAGATCACCGCCAGGTAGATGGGGAACCAGGGCGCATCGAAGAAGGCGAACAGCGCGGGGCCGGTGATGAACTGACGCAGTTGGGTGAGGTCGCCCAGGGCCTGGCCAGCGGCACCGTCACGCTGGCGCAGATTGCGTTCGAAGGCGGCGCGGTAGACCTTCATATTGAACGTCTTTTCCAACTGGTTGCCGACCCGAATGACAATGAAACTGCGTACGGCTTCAAGCCCGCCGATATAAACGAAGAAGCCGACCACCATCAGCGTCAGCACCCACAAAGTTGTCGTGCTCTGCGAACTCAGTACACGGTCGTACACTTGAAGCATATATATCGACGGCACCAGCATGAGCAAGTTGATCAATGCCGTGAAACAGCCGACGCTGATCAAGGTCGACTTATGTTCGCCGAGTGCCGCCCACAAAGGCGCCCCGGGCTTTTTGCTCGGTAGTTTCATGTTTCGCCCTTGCTTGCCTGAAACTTTTAAGTTTCAGGCCGGGGTTATTTGTCCAGGCGCTTGAGCACCAGTTGCGTACCGTCCGGCCGGGTCCAGGCGTAACGCCTGGCACCCTCGCGACTGAAGTGCACCACGCTGCTGCCGTCGCCGCCCACCAGGGCCAGGGTGTCGGGGGTTACCAGCCAGCTGCCGGGGCGCAGGCCCAGCAGGTCCCTGGCGCAATCCAGGTCGCCTTCGATTTCGCCTTCGTTGGCGCCCAGGTGCAGGTTGCAGGTTTGCGCCTGCGGCTGTTCGGAGTAAAGCGTCCAATCACCGGCCATTTGCGCGGCGCTGGGGAGTAACAGGCTGCTCGCCATACCTACCTCGGTCATCGACATCAGGGCAATCGCGGCCAGCGCGATCGTTCGCAAGGTTGCTTTCATTCGTCTGCCTCGCCGACAAAAGGGCGACGCGCGAACGCCGCCCCCTGGTACATCAGACCACGATGTCGGTGACAGCGGCCTGGCCAACGGTGGTCACCAGGAAATCAGCCGAGGCGTTTCCGGTGAAGTCGATGGACAGGCTGCCCAGGTTGGTGGCCTGGTCGTAGGTCAGCAGCGCCTCGCCGGCATGGCCGCTGAAGGCATTGACGAACTGCAGCGGCAGCTTGTTCACGGCGAACGCGGAGATGGCCGACAGGTCGATCTTGTCCACGCCCGAGGTGAAGTCCATGATGCGGTCCGGCGCCGCCTTGGTGGAGTCGCTGACGGCGGCGAACACGAAGGTGTCCGCGCCACTGCCGCCCCACAGCTGGTCGGCACCGCCGCCGCCGTAGATGATGTCGTTGCCGGCACCACCCTTGAGCACGTTGGCCAGCGCATTGCCGATCAGCAGGTCGTTGCCCGAGCCGCCGAAGGCGTTTTCGATGGTCACGCCCTTGGCGATGGATACGTTGCCGACCATGCCGCCGACATCAGAGAACGACGCTTCGTTGAGGTTGATCTTCTGGTTCTGGGTGAAGCCAGAGAAGTCGAAGGTGTCGTTGCCGCCACCGTCCCACACCGAGAACACCAGCTTCGACGAGGCCGAGGTGGCCGAGTAGAAGTCGCGATCAGCGGTGGAGTTGAAGCCGTAGGTGGTGTCGCTGGCGCGGGTGGCATAGTTGGCGCCGTAGAGCTTCTGGATCGCCAGGATGTCATCCATCAACGGAGCCGAGGCGTAGTACTGCCCGCCGCCCTTGATGAAGTTCTGCCCGTTGTTGCTTTCGCTCCAGTAGCTCATGACGCTGTAGCCACGGGTGTCCTGGGCGTAGTCGGCGTCACGGTAGGTCGGGTTGCCCTCGCCGGCGTTGTAGTCGCCAGGGTGGGACAGGCCGAGCACGTGGCCGATCTCGTGGGTCAGGGTCTGGCGCCCGTAGTTGCCGGTGCCCGGGGTGATGTTGACCTGGTAGCCGCTGTTGATCAGGTACCAGGACTCGCCCTTGTGCGAACCCGGGCCGTCGAACGGCAGGTAGGCAAATGCCGCGCCGCCGTTGCTGGCGCTGAAGTTACCGAAGGTCATGTGACCGTCGCCGCCCGATCCTGCCTCGGTGAAGGTGACCTTGGCCACGTCCGACCAGGACTGCATGGAGAGCTTGGCCTGTTGTTTCTGCAGGTCGCTGAACTGGCTGAACGAGCCCAGTCCGCGGCTGTAGAAGTCAGACGGTGCCTTGGTCAGGAAGGTGTAGGTGAGGCTGATCGTGCCGTCCTTGTTCAGGTCCTTCCAGGCTGCGCCATCACGCAGGAGGTGGTCGGCGGCCTGGTCGACCGTGAAGGACTTCTTGCCATTGATGTTCGCGCCGCCGCGATCGTACTGGTGGGCAAAGCTATCGATCAGGCCGAAGGACGAACTTGGTCCCTTCGGCTGCAGTGCGGAAACGGCCGAAACAATAGCGCTTTCTTTGACTTTCGACATGCAGGTTACTTCCTTGTTTACAAAAAAGCAGTTGATGTCAGACAGGATTTCCCACCTGGCGAGAACTTCCTGTCACTCGCCTTTATGAGGCGCAAAAAAACTGACACACATTGAAACTTAATGTCCAGCGTTTTTTGGCGCCATTTTTTCGTTTTCGAAAACTCAACTGCATCGCACTTATTTGCGCAAACTGCGATGGATCAATGGCGGCAGCTGCAAGCATTAGTTCCAATCATGCCCCCAGGGCTTTATAGACGACGATTCGAAGTTTACTTTCGAAAATGCGACTTGTGCCTGTGATTTGCCATCAACGCTTCGTTTAGGCGCTTTACTACGCGACGACCTGCCGCACGACCCTCCGTCGCCTCGGCGTTGACTTGCCAGCGTGCGGAGCGCTCAGTAGGCGTTGGTCAAAGCCCCTTCCTGACAGGACGACACAATGACAAGACTCACGGTGCAATCCGGCGATTTCTTGCAAGGTGAAGGCGAGTATCGCAATGGAGCGCTCACACTCAAGACCCCGCGCAGCCCTTCGCCCGGCGAGCGCATTTCACTGGCGCGGATCAAGGATCTGAAACTGGCCAACCTCGAGTCGACCCGCAGCCTGGGCACCGCCCTGGGCTGGGGGGTGGCCGGCGCCCTGGTGGCCGGCCCGGTCGGCCTGCTCGCCGGCCTGTTGCTGGGCGGCAAGGAGGAAGAAGTCACCTTCCTCGCCACCTTCAAGGATGGCCGCAAGCTGTTGGCCATCACCGACGGCAAGACCTGGTCGAAGATCGACGACAGCTGGCGCCGGCACCAGCGCCCGGCGGCGGCCTGAATCACACCCCGCTTCGTTCGTATTGACTGTACTGGCGTCATCGCCGGCAAGCCGGCTCCCACAGGAAACGCGCATGCCTCTGCATTGCGCGGTATCGGTGGGAGCGGCGGTGCGCCAATCCCATGTCTGCACCCTGCATCCCTGAAAGGCTCGGCAGCCTGCTACCATGGCGCCCTTTTGCCTGCCCGACAGCTGCCGAGCGATAACGGCGCGTCCGCTTTTCAAGGAGCCTTGCATGACCCCGCTTCGCCCCCGCCTACCCTTGGGCCTGCTCGGCCTGGGCCTTGCCCTGCACAGTGGCCATGGCCTTGCCGACGACAGTGTGGCCCTGGCCCCCGTGCGCATCTCGGATGTTCAGGACAGCGGCTACCAGGCACGCGAAGCCCAGGTCGGCGGCCTGCACAGCACACCGCTGCTCGACACCCCGGCAGCGGTCAGCGTGTTCAGCCGCCAGCTGCTGGACGACCGCCAGGTGCGCAAGCTGAGCGAGGTGCTGCAGAGCGATGCCTCGGTGGGCGAAAGCTATGCGCCGATCGGCTACTACGAAAACTTCAACGTGCGCGGCTTCGAGCTCAACGCTGCCAGCAGCTACCGGGTCAACGGCCAGACCATCGCCGGCGAGCAGAACGTGGCGCTGGAGAACAAGCAGCAGGTGGAGCTGCTCAAGGGGCTGTCCGGGTTGCAGAGCGGCGTGTCGGAGCCCGGCGGATTGGTCAACTATGTGACCAAGCGCCCGGAGGATGTACGCAGCCTCAGCGTGTCGAGCAACGAACAGGGCGAACGCTACCTGGCCACCGACCTGGGCGGCTGGTTCGGCGCCGAGCGCCAGCTGGGCCTGCGGGTGAACCTTGCTCACGAGGATATCCGCTCGTATGTCGATCATGCCGACGGCAAGCGCGATTTCGCCTCCCTGGCCCTCGACTGGCAGCTCAACCCGAATGCCGTGCTGGAGCTGGATGCCGAATACCAGCACCGCGAGCAGTATTCGGTGCCGGGGTATCAACTGCTCGGCGGCACCCAACTGCCCCATGGCGTCGACCCCAAGGATCACTTGGCCTGGCAGTCGTGGGCCAAACCCGTGCAGAACGACTCGCTCAACCTGGGCGGGCGCTTCAAGTACCAGTTCAACGACAACTGGAACGGTACCTTGAGCGCCTCGCGCAGCAAGGTGGTAATCGATGACTACAGCGCATTCGCCTGGGGTTCGAGCGAAGGGTCCTACTTCGGCAGCAATGGCGACTACGACATCTACGATTTCCGCAGCCCTGACGATACCCGTCGCATCGACGAAGCCCAGGCCACGCTCGACGGGCGCTTCGATGCCTTGGGCGTGAGCCATGAGCTGACCGTCGGCACCAGCGCCCAACGCCGCACGCTCGATCAGCGACCGGGCTACAACGAGTGGCGAGGTACGGGCAACATCCATACCGGTGCGCCAGCCGTGGAGCCATCGGACAAGCCCATTGGCAGCAGTGAGCGTCGCCTGGACAGCCGCCAGTACGGCCTGTTCTTCAGCGACCGCATCACCTTCAACGACAATTGGCAGACCGTGATCGGCGCACGGGAAGTGCGCCTGGACGAAAAGACCTGGGACCAGAATGGCGTTGCCGGGCGCCACACCCGACAGTACCAACTGCTGCCCAACGCAGCTTTGATCTACAAGCCGCAGCCGGACACCACCTTGTACGCCAGCTATGCGAAAGGCTTGTCCTCAGGTGGCACCGCCCCCTGGTATGCCAGCAACGCGTTCGAAATCCTCGCCCCCACCCTGTCGCGCCAGCTCGAAGTCGGCATCAAGCGTGACTGGCAGGGCATGAGTTTCAGCGCGGCCCTGTTCCAGATCCGCCAGGCCTACCAGTACGCCCGCCCCGATGAAAACCCGGCGCCGACCTACGTGCAGTCGGGCCAGCAGAAAAACACCGGCCTCGAACTCGGCGCCAGCGGCTGGGTCACCTCCAACCTGCAGATCCAGGCCAGCGCCGCGGCGATCCGCGCCCGGGTGCAGAACAGCGACACCGTCGCCTACGAAGGCCACCAGGCGATCAACGTGCCGCGCCTGCGCGCCGCGCTGCAGGCCGACTACGCCCTCCCCGTCCCCGGCCTGGCCCTGCTCGGCGGCGCCCGCTACAGCGCCAGCAAGTACGCAAGCTCTGCAGGCAATGTCGAAGTCGGCGGCTACACCGTGTTCGACATCGGCAGCCGCTACCGCACGAACATCGGCGGCTACGACACCGTGCTGCGCCTGACCGTGGACAACGTCTTCGACAAGCGCTACTGGCGCGACGTGGGCGACTACCTGGGCGACAACTACCTGTTCCAGGGCGCGCCGCGCACGGCACGGCTGTCGGCCTCAGTAAGTTTCTAAAGGGGCTGCTTCGCAGCCCATCGCCGGCAAGCCGGCTCCCACAGGAGATCGCATTACCTTGTGGGAGCAACTGTCTTGAGGGGATTTTTTTAGAAAGATCCTTTCAGACATAGCTTCGCCAGCGACTCCCTCCAGATGGAGTCGCTGGCGAAGC
>NZ_QKZD01000007.1:0-403193 GCF_003253945.1 Pseudomonas sp. 2848 | reverse complement strand
CAAGAGCAAGAGCAAGAGCAAGAGCAAGAGCAAGAGCAAGAGCAAGAGCAAGAGCAAGAGCAAGAGCAAGAGCAAGAGCAAGAGCAAGAGCAAGATACATGGAGTATATGAAGACTACTCGCAGTGCTTCTTCAGTTACAACTACTCGCTGACAAGCCAACGCCCAAAGGAAAGGTGTATCACCACCTCACCTGTGAAAGTTGGCTCATCACCTGTTCAAACAATTACAACTCGGCCGCCAATCTCGACCCTTGGTTAATCGCCCGCTTGGCATCAAGCTCAGCCGCCACATCAGCGCCACCGATCAAGTGCACCGATTGCCCGGCCGCCACAAGGCCGTCATGCAACTCGCGCAGCGGCTCCTGCCCCGCGCAGACGACGATGTTGTCCACCGCCAGCACCTGCGGTTCGCCCTCGCCGATGCGCACATGCAGGCCGGCATCGTCGACGCCCAGGTACTCGACGCTGTTGAGCATCTGCACCTGCTTGTTCTTCAGCCCCGTGCGGTGGATCCAGCCGGTGGTCTTGCCCAGGCCGTCGCCAACCTTGGTCTTCTTGCGTTGCAGCAGATAGACCTGGCGCGCCGGCGCATGAGGCTCTGCCTTCACCCCGGCCACACCACCACGGGCCTCCAGCTGCGTATCAATGCCCCATTCCTTCCAGAACGCCTCACGGTCCTGGCTGGTGGCCACGCCCTTGTGCACCAGGTACTCGGACACATCGAAACCGATACCACCAGCACCGATCACCGCCACCCGCTCGCCCACCGGCTTGCGCTCGAGCAGCACGTCCAGGTAGTTCAGCACCTTGGCATTGTCGATGCCGGGAATGGCCGGCGTGCGCGGGGCGATGCCGGTGGCCAGAATGACCTCGTCGAACTCGCCGGCCACCAGCGCAGCTACATCAACACGAGTGTTCAGGCGCAGCTCGACACCAGTGGACTTCACCTTGTTGCGGAAGTAACGCAGGGTCTCGTAGAACTCCTCCTTGCCCGGCACGCGTTTGGCCACGTTGAATTGCCCACCGATCTCGTCGGCAGCATCGAACAGCGTTACGGCATGACCGCGCTCGGCGGCCACGGTGGCCGCTGCCAGGCCCGCAGGACCCGCGCCGACCACAGCAATGCGCTTCACCGCCCGTACCGGCAGGTAGTTGAGCTCCGTCTCATGGCAGGCACGCGGGTTGACCAGGCAGCTGGTCAGCTTGCCGCCGAAAGTGTGGTCCAGGCACGCCTGGTTGCAGCCGATGCAGGTGTTGATCTCGTCGCCACGGCCTTCGGCGGCCTTGTTGACGAAATCGGGGTCGGCCAGGAACGGCCGGGCCATGGAGACCATGTCGGCATCGCCCTCGGCCAGCACCGCCTCGGCCACTTCCGGGGTATTGATGCGGTTAGTGGTGATCAACGGGATCTTCACCACGCCGCGCAGCTTGGCGGTGACCTTGCTGAACGCCGCGCGTGGCACCTTGGTGGCGATGGTCGGGATGCGCGCCTCGTGCCAGCCGATACCTGTGTTGATCAGCGTGGCGCCGGCCTGCTCGATGGCCTTGGCCAGCAGCTCGATCTCCTCCCAGTTGCTGCCCCCCTCGACCAGGTCGAGCATCGACAGGCGGAAGATGATGATGAAGTTCGGCCCCACCGCCTCGCGCACCCGCTGCACGATTTCCACGGCCAGGCGCATGCGGTTCTCATAGCTGCCGCCCCAGCGGTCGGTGCGGTGGTTGGTGTGGGCGGCGAGGAACTGGTTGATGAAGTAGCCTTCCGAACCCATGATCTCGACGCCGTCGTAGCCGGCGCGCTGGGCCAGGCTTGCGCAGGTGACGAAATCGCGGATCTGCTTCTCGATGCCCTCCTCGTCCAGCTCCTTGGGCTTGAACGGGTTGATCGGTGCCTGGATGGCGCTGGGCGCCACCTGTTTCGGACTGTAGGCATAGCGCCCGGCGTGGAGGATCTGCAGGCAGATCTTGCCACCGGCGGCATGCACGGCCTCGGTGACGACCCGGTGCTTGGCAGCCTCTTCCTCGGTGCTGAGCTTGGCCGCGCCGGAGTACACGCCGCCTTCATCGTTGGGCGCGATGCCGCCGGTGACCATCAGGCCGACACCACCACGGGCACGCTCGGCGAAGTACGCGGCCATGCGTTCGAAGCCGCCGGGGCGTTCTTCGAGGCCTGTGTGCATCGAACCCATCAGGGTGCGGTTGCGCAAGGTGGTGAAACCCAGGTCGAGGGGGGCCAGCAGGTGCGGGTAACGGTCGGTCGCCATGGATGGACTCCACAGTTGGCAGGATCACGGAATGCGGGCGCCTCTGCCGCTGTCTACACCAGCTCGCGGGGCCCGTCGGTTGTCTGAGGCCGACATTAAACAGGCGTTTGAACACGCTCAATGATCGAAACTGACAACTTATTGATCCTGCTGCACAGCAGGTCTACCCTAAGGCACCTCTACCGCACAACGCTGGACCGTTCCATGCGCAAACTGCTAGCCGGCGCCCTGGCGCTGGTCACCCTCGCTGCCCTCTGTGGCTATGGCTTCTGGACCCTGCAGCGTCCGGAAGGCCATTACCTGTCCGACCTGCGCATCGAGCTGGCCCTCAACCAGGGCGTGCCAGGCGAGCACGGCAACCTGCTGGGGGTCGAGCCGTTGCTATATCCGGGCGACTACCAGAACCTGACGCGCCTGCACCGCAAACTCTCGGCCTATCTGGAGCAGGCCCGTGCCCAGGGGCTGGTCAACCCGCGCACCGTGGTGGTCCTGCCCGAGCATATCGGCACCTGGCTGTGGGCTCGTGGCGAAAAGCGCGAGCTGTACCAGGTTACCCAGCGCAGCGAGGCCTGGCAGTGGCTGGAGTTGAGCAACCCGCTGCGCTACGGCCTGGCGATGCTCGCCGCCAGCGGCGACGACCGCCGTTCGGACGCCCACCTGCGCATGAAGGCCGCGCAGATGGCCGCCGACTACCAGCAGCTGTTCGGCAACCTGGCCCGCGAGTTCGGTGTCACCCTGGTGGCGGGCTCCATCGTCCTGCCCGCGCCCTACGTCGAAAATGGCGTGCTGCGCACCGGCAACGGCCCGCTTTACAACAGCAGCCTGGTGTTCGCCAGCGACGGCTCGGTGCTCGGCCAGCCTCAGCACCAGCAGTACCCCGACAGCGAAAGCCGACGCTACATCCAAGGTGGCCAGCAACACCCCCTGCAAGTGCTGGAGACCCCCGCCGGGCGTCTGGGCGTGCTGATCGGCAGCGACAGCTGGTACCCGGCCAACCATCAGCAACTGGCCGCGCAATCGGTGCAAGTGATCGCCAACCCGGTTTTCCTGAGCGGCAAGCACAGCTGGCAGGCGCCCTGGCGTGGCAATCGCCACCAGGCGCAGGCCGCCGACCTGCCGCTGCGACGCGGCGAGGTCAGTGAGCAACGCGCCTGGCAGCAACTACCGCTGGCCGCCAATGACAGCACCCCGAGCATGAGCGTGTTCATGCGTGGCCAGTTCTGGGAGCTGGGTAGCGACGGCCAGGGCTTTGCCAGCCAAAGCGGCACACTGTGGGTCGGCAACGACAGCCACGGTGCGCGCCTGCTCAACCTGTGGCTGTGACGCCATGCCCCGCCCCCGTGTACGCCTGGGTGATCTGTCAGTAGGTTTCGTCCAGCCCCTGGCCGAAGCACTGGCCATGCTCGGCCACGACCCGCAGCCGCTGCTGCTGCGCTACGGCCTCGACGCCAGGCGCCTGGCCGAGCCAGGCGCGCGCCTGTCGATTCCGCGCTACATGCACCTGGGCCATGCGGCGATCGCCTTGTCCGCCGAGCCTGCCCTGGGCCTGCACATGGGGCGCCTGAGCCGCCTGGCCCAGGCAGGGCTGGCCGGGGTGACTGCCGCGCAGGCGCCCACCCTCGGCGAAGCCGCCCGCACCCTGCTGCGCTTCGAACCGTTGTATGCCGCCAACTACCGGGGCCGTTCGAGTTTCCACGAAGACACCCAGGGCGCTTGGTTGAGGTTCTATTCCATCAGCCCCTACAACAGCTACAACCACTTCGTGGTCGACTCGATGCTCGCGGGCTGGCTGGCGCAGCTCGGCGCCCTCACCGCCAGGCCGGTGCAAGCCGAACGTCTTGAGATCGAATTCGACACTCCCGCCTACGCCGCGCAATACCAAGGCCTATGTACAGGCACCGTGCATTTCGGTGGCACCGCCAACCAACTGCGCCTGAGCCGGGCCACCCTGGACCTGCCGAACCTGCAGCACTGCCCCAGTACCTGGCAGCACTTGCTGCAGCTGTGCGAAGCGGAACTCGCCCAACGCACCCGTGTGCGCAGCCTGGGCGAGCGCATCACCCACCTGCTGGGCCCACTGCTCAATGGCGGGCACGAACCGGACCTGGAGGAAGTGGCGCGGCACCTGCAACTGCCGACCTGGACGTTGCGCCGCAAGCTGGCCGAGGAAGGCACGCGCTTTCGCAACCTGCTCAACGACACACGGCGTGACCTGGCCGAGACCTATATTCGCGATACGGAACTGGCCTTCGGCGAGATCGCCTATCTGCTGGGATTCGCCTCGGCAGAGGCGTTCCAGCGCGCGTTCAAGCGCTGGACGGGGCTGACCCCGGGGGAGTTTCGCCGCCATCAGCGGCAAGTCGGTTAGAGCTCGGTGGCGTCGTCGGCCGGCTCCGGCAGGTCCAGCTCATAGGCCTGGAACTCGAGCAGTTCTTCCTGGTAATCGTCCATCTTCACGCCCCTCATTCGTCGTTCTTCTGTCATTGCGCCAACCTAAGCCAGCGTAATGACAGAATGATTACAGCCCTATGAACGATAAACATAGCAGGCACCCAGGAAGTTATCGACGAGTCAGAGGGGCGCCGGCGCCTGCTCTGCCGCCGGAGCTTCCTGCTGAACCTGGATCGGCGCTGGCTCGACAGGCGGCGCGATGGGTTGCGAACCCTTGCTGTCATCCACCACCGGCGCGGCCGGGGCCTCGCTGGACGGCACGGGAGGCGCTGGAGTGGCAACGGGCGCAGGCGCTGCGGCAGGGGCGGCTGCAACCGGTGTCGATACCGGGGCCGGTGTCTCTGCCACGCTTTCGGCTACCGGGGTGACGGGCTGCGGTACGGGCGCCAGGGCAGCGGGCGCAGGCTCCGGCAGACCCAGGTCGGCGGCAGGTTTTTCCACCTTCGGCTCGGCGGCAGGCTCGGACTTCTCCGGCTTCTTCGGTTTCGGCAGGTAGCTTTCCACCAGGGCGAAGTAACGATCGTAGAACTGCGCGGCGGTAACCGTCTCGCTGGCCACCTTGACCATGGAGTCGTCGGTGGAGCCGATCGGCATCGACACCGAACCCAGCACGCCAACGCCAAGGCTGGCGGAAGTGTTGGACTTCTTCAGGGCGTAGCGATCCTGCAGGGCATTGGCGAACATGGTCGAGCGCTGCTTGTCGCTCATGTCCGGCACGCAGGTGATGTTGAAGCTGATCTGCAGGTGATTCTCGGCGTTCTGCTGGAAGCTCTTGTTGCCGGCGACCTGGTTGGCATCGCTGCTGGTGATGATGTAGCCCTGGCTGAGCAGCGCACGCCGCGCTGCCTCGCAGGAGCCGGCCTCGCTGCTGGCGAAGGTGCGGGAAAAGGTGCCCGAGTCATCGAAGTTCTCGTGCTCGTAGACGGCGGCCTTTTTCGAGGAACAGCCGGACACGCCCGCCAGCACGAGGGCCAGCCCGAGCGCGCCATAGACGGTTGATCTAGACATTGCCAATTCCGGGAAGAAACGAATGGGGCGTATTGTGCATCACATCGATCAGCGGCTGAAACCTTTGATCGGTGAAGAGTCTGTCAGCATTATTGGAAATCCTTGCCCATGGCCGGGCAAGCTGCTGAAACGAAAAAAGCGACCCTAAGGTCGCTTTTCCGTTGCTTCGAGGTGTTCAGAGGGCCTCGAGGCGAAGATGGCGCAGCGGACGGGACTCGAACCCGCGACCCCCGGCGTGACAGGCCGGTATTCTAACCGACTGAACTACCGCTGCGTATCGTTCAGGTTTGCACCCGATTGAAACTGGGATCTGAGCTTTCAAGCGCTACAGCGCGAAAGCCAGGAACAAAAAAGGCGACCTATCATCGCCTTTTCTGCTTGCTTTGAGCGTTCATGGGGCTCTCGGCGAAAGATGGCGCAGCGGACGGGACTCGAACCCGCGACCCCCGGCGTGACAGGCCGGTATTCTAACCGACTGAACTACCGCTGCGTATCGTTCAGGCTTGCGCCTGATTGAAACTGGGACCTGGCCTTGCGGCCTCAGACCGGTGCAAGCACCCATCTGGGATAAAATGGCGCGGCGGACGGGACTCGAACCCGCGACCCCCGGCGTGACAGGCCGGTATTCTAACCGACTGAACTACCGCCGCGCAGTGTTGGACTTGCGTCCTGTTTCTCTCTGCCAGAGCGCTTCTTGCAAAGCACCTTGGACCAGAAACCTCCTCAGGAAGTGGTGGGTGATGACGGGATCGAACCGCCGACCCTCTGCTTGTAAGGCAGATGCTCTCCCGGCTGAGCTAATCACCCCCGCGATGTTGCTTGTTGCGTTTGCTTCGCTGAGGCCGCGAAATTTACGCAGGTACCGATGCTAAGTCAATACCCCCATTGAAGTTTTTTTCAAAAAGGGCAAAAACAGCTGCAAGCTTGAAGCTGCAAGCGACAAGCAAAAGCTCTCGTCTCCCTCACTACCGTATTCGACCCGGAGAAAGACAAAGGGGACCTTACGGTCCCCTCTTGCAGCTTGGAGCTTATAGCTTGCCGCTCAGGTATAGATCATCTTGCGGGTCATCCCGCCATCGACCACGAACTCCTGGCCGGTGACGAACCCCGCCTGGCGCGACAGCAGCCACGCCACCAGCGCCGCAACGTCCTCCACCGTCCCCACCCGGCCAGCCGGATGCTGGGCATGGTCGGCGTCGCTCAGAGGCTCGGCGCGCCGCTGCGAGGGGTCACGGGCATCGATCCAGCCCGGGCTCACGGCATTTACGCGAATCTCCGGCGCCAGGCTCATGGCCAGGGCGTGGGTCAAGGCAACCAGCCCGCCCTTACTGGCGGCATAGGCCTCGGTGTCCGGCTCGGATTGCCGGGCACGGGTGGAAGCCAGGTTGACGATCGCACCACCATGGGCGCGCAGGTAAGGTGCGCAATGCTTGGCCAGCAGCATCGGGCCATTGAGGTTGACCGCCAGCACCCGGTTCCATTGGGCCAGGGACAGGCTCTCCAAGGTCTGGTTGTGCGGGTTGGCGATCGCCGCGTTGCACACCAGCGCGTCCAGTCGGCCAAACTGCCCGAGTACCTCGGACACCCCGGCACTGACCTGGGCCTCGTCGGCCACATCCATGGTGATGAACCAGGCGTTGTCGCCCAGCGCCTTGGCGACCTTGGCGCCACGCGGACGGTCCAGGTCGCTGAGCACCACCTGCCAGCCCTCGCAGATCAACCAGGCGGCGATGCCCAGGCCGATGCCGCGGGCGGCACCGGTCACCAAAGCCACCCGACCATTATGGCCGGGCTCGCCACCCTTCCAGTCGATCACAGCGCCGCCAGGCCACGAGCCAGATCGGCTTGCAGGTCGGCCACGTCTTCCAGACCAACCGCCACGCGCACCAGGCTGTCACGGATACCCGCCGCTTCACGCTCCTGCGGCGTCAGACGCCCGTGGGAGGTGGTGGCCGGGTGGGCGATAGTGGTCTTGCTGTCACCGAGGTTGGTGGTGATGGAGATCACCCGGGTGGCGTCGATGAAGCGCCAGGCACCTTCCTTGCCACCCTTCACCTCGAAGCTGACCACCGCGCCGAAGCCGCTCATCTGGCGCTTGGCCAGTTCATGCTGCGGATGGCTCGACAGGCCGGCGTAGTGGACCTTCTCGATACCGTCCTGGCGCTCGAGCCACTCGGCCAGCGCCTGGGCGCTCTCGCAGTGGGCGCGCATGCGCAGCTTGAGGGTTTCCAGCCCCTTGGTGAAGACCCAGGCGTTGAACGGGCTGAGGGTTGGGCCGGCGGTCCGCAGGAAGCCCACGACCTCCTTCATCTGTTCGCTGCGCCCGGCCACCACGCCGCCCATGCAACGTCCCTGGCCGTCGATGAACTTGGTCGCCGAGTGGAACACGATATCGGCACCGAGCTTGAGCGGTTGCTGCAAGGCCGGGGTGCTGAAGCAGTTATCCACCACCAGCAGCGCGCCGCGGGCGTGGGCGATTTCGGCCAGGGCAGTGATGTCCACCAGCTCAGCCAGCGGGTTGGACGGCGACTCGACGACCAGCAGCTTGGTATTGGCCTTGATGGCTTTTTCCCAACCGCCCAGGTCGACCAGCGGCACGTAGTCCACCTGCACGCCGAACCGCTTGAAATACTTCTCGAACAGGCTGATGGTCGAGCCGAACACACTCTGCGACACCAGCACATGGTCGCCGGCACTGCACAGCGACATGACCACGGCGAGGATCGCCGCCATGCCGGTGGAGGTAGCCACGGCCTGCTCGGCGCTTTCCATGGCCGCCAGGCGCTCCTCGAAGGCGCGCACGGTGGGGTTGGTGTAGCGCGAATAGACATTGCCCGGCGTTTGGCCGGCAAAGCGCGCGGCAGCGTCGGCAGCCGTGCGGAAGACATAGCTGGAGGTCAGGAACAGCGCTTCGCTGTGCTCGGCCTCCGGTGTACGGTTCTGACCGGCGCGCACCGCCAGGGTGTCGAAACCGACACCCTCGAGGTCACTGTCCAGTCGACCGGCATCCCATTGTTCGGTCATGCCGTCGCTCCCAAATCAGTTGTTGTACAGGTCGATGATCGCGCTGACCGCCTGGTTCTTCACCTTGGCCAGGTCATTACGAGCCTGCTCGATGCGGTCGAGGTAGGCTTCGTCGATATCGCCGGTGACATACTCACCGTTGAACACCGCGCAATCGAAATGCTCGATCTTGATCTTGCCGCCACCGACCGATTCGATCAGGTCCGGCAGGTCCTGGTAGATCAGCCAATCGGCGCCGATCAACTCGGCCACTTGTTCGGTGGTACGGTTGTGGGCGATCAGTTCGTGAGCGCTCGGCATGTCGATGCCGTAGACGTTGGGGTAGCGTACCGCTGGGGCCGCAGAGCAGAAATAGACGTTCTTGGCGCCGGCTTCGCGGGCCATCTGGATGATCTGCTTGCAGGTGGTGCCGCGCACGATCGAGTCGTCCACCAGCATCACGTTCTTGCCGCGGAACTCCAGCTCGATGGCGTTGAGCTTCTGGCGCACCGACTTCTTGCGCGCAGCCTGGCCGGGCATGATGAAGGTACGACCGATGTAACGGTTCTTGACGAAGCCTTCGCGGAACTTGACGCCCAGGTGGTTGGCCAGTTCCAACGCCGCGGTGCGGCTGGTGTCCGGGATCGGGATGACCACGTCGATGTCGTGCTCGGGGCGTTCGCGCTGGATCTTCTCGGCCAGCTTTTCGCCCATGCGCAGGCGCGCCTTGTATACCGAGACGCCGTCCATGATCGAATCCGGACGGGCAAGGTACACGTGCTCGAAGATGCACGGCTGCAGTTTCGGGCTCTTGGCGCACTGTTTGGTGAACAGCTGGCCGCCTTCGGTGATGTACACCGCCTCGCCCGGCGCCAGGTCGCGAATCAGGGTGAAGCCGAGCACGTCCAGGGCGACACTTTCCGAGGCGATCATGTACTCGACGCCTTCGTCGGTGTGACGCTGGCCAAACACCACCGGACGGATGCCGTTGGGGTCACGGAAGCCGACGATGCCGTAGCCGGTGATCATCGCCACCACCGCGTAGCCACCGACGCAGCGGCTATGCACGTGGGACACGGCGGCGAACACGTCTTCTTCGGTCGGCTGCAGCTTGCCGCGCACGGCCAGCTCGTGAGCGAACACGTTCAGCAGCACTTCGGAGTCGGAGTTGGTGTTGACGTGGCGCAGGTCGGACTCGTAGATCTCCTTGGCCAACTGCTCGACGTTGGTCAGGTTGCCGTTGTGCGCCAGGGTGATGCCGTACGGCGAGTTGACGTAGAACGGCTGGGCCTCGGCCGAGGTGGAGCTGCCGGCGGTCGGGTAGCGCACATGACCGATGCCGATGCTGCCCACCAGGCGCTGCATGTGGCGCTGCTGGAAGACGTCGCGCACCAGGCCGTTATCCTTGCGCAGGAACAACCGGCCGTCGTGGCTGGTCACGATACCGGCAGCGTCCTGGCCGCGGTGCTGAAGCACGGTTAGCGCGTCATACAGCGCCTGATTGACGTTCGACTTACCGACGATACCGACGATGCCACACATGCGACGCAACCCCTACTTTGATGAAACTTGAGTGAAGCGCGCTCAGGGCTTGGTCGGCCCGAGCAACTGCTCCTTGAACGGAAGGTCAACGGGTGCGCTGACCCCACTGGACATCCACTGGCCGCTGAACCCGAGTATGAGGTTCTTCGACCAGTCGGCTACCAATAGAAATTGTGGTATCAGGCGCGATTCCTGCCACCACGGATCCTGTTGCACCGGCCCCAGGCTCAGCAGCCCGACCGCCACCACCACCAGCAGGCCCCCGCGCGCGGCGCCGAAGGCCATGCCGAGGAAGCGATCGGTGCCGGACAGCCCGGTCACGCGGATCAGCTCGCCGATGAGGAAATTGAGCATCGCCCCGACCAGCAGCGTGGCGACGAAAAGAATGGCGCAGCCGGCAATGACTCGTGCGGACGGCATCTGGATATAGCTTTCAAGATACTGCGCAAGCGAGCCGCCGAACATCCAGGCCACCGCACCGGCGACAATCCAGATGAGCAGGGACAAGGCCTCCTTGACGAAGCCGCGCTTGAGACTGATCAGTGAGGAAATGGCGATGATCGCGATGATCGCCCAATCAACCCAGGTAAATGCCACGGTGTTGCCTGCCGACGTTTGAGGCGGCGCATTTTACCAGAGCGAGGGGCTGGGGGTAAGCGGAATGTCAGGAGTTTGAAGGGCTGCAGGCTGACTCCGGGGACAGCTTTACAGGTTTGAAAACCATCGCGGGGCAAGTCGCTTCGGTGCGCCGATGCGACTTGCCCCGCGATAGATGCTAACCACGTTCCGGCTGGAAACGTACCACGATGCCCTTTAGGTTCTGCTGGCGATTAATCACATCACGCAGGCGCTCGGCTTCCGCTCGCTCGATCAACGGTCCGACGAATACCCGGTTCATGCCGTCCGCCGAGCGAATATAGGCGTTGTAGCCCTGGCTGCGCAGGGTCTTCTGCAGATTGTCGGCACCGGTCCGATTGGACAGGCTGGCCAACTGGATCGACCAGCTCACCGGCAGGCCGTTGACGTCGATCTTCGACGGCGTAGCGGGCTTGGCCGCGGGCGCGGTAGGCGCCGCGCTCGGTGCAGGCACCGGACGGGGCTCGACCTTGGCTACCGCCGGAGCGGGCACCGGGGTCTGCGGTTTGGGCTGAGGTTGCGCCGCAGTCGGTGCCGGAGTGATCGGCTGGCTCGGCGTAGCCACCGGCGCCGTGGACTCGTCGACCACCACTACAGGCTGCTCGCTCTGCTCCGGCAGCGGTTGTGGCTCCGGCACCAGCACAGGCTCCACCTGCACCTGGGGCAGATTGGGCATGGCCGGCGCTTCCGGCGCCTCGACACGCACCTGGCGCATCTCGTCCTCGCGGGTGAACAACATCGGCAGGAAGATCACCGCCAGCGCCACCAGCACCAGCGCACCGACCATGCGCTGCTTCATCCCTTTATCCAGCACTGCCATCTACTCCATCCTCGGAAACCTGCCGCTCAAGCCAGGCCAGGGCCTCACCGACGCAGAAAAACGAACCGAACAGCAGGATCTGGTCATCCGCCGTCGCCCGGGCGCACTGCCCTTCGAGGGCAGCCGCAACACTGGCGTAAGACTTCACCGTCGCACCGAGGTTCGTCAAGGCATCCGCCAGTTCCGCGGCCGGGCGGCTGCGCGGCGTGTCCAGCGGCGCTACCGCCCAGTCGGCGACCTGACCGCGCAGTGGCGCAAGCACGCCGGGCAGGTCCTTGTCGGCCAACAGGCTGAAGACCGCCAGGCGTCGCCCCCTCACCGGGCGTGCCGCCAGGCGGCAGGCCAGGTACTCGGCGGCGTGCGGATTGTGACCGACATCCAGCAACAGCTCGACACGCTTACCCTGGAATGACAGCCCACGCCGGTCAAGGCGACCGGTGATACGGGTATCCAGCAAAGCCTGACGAACCTTGCCGGCATCCCACGGCAGCCCCATCAGCAGGAAGGCCTGCAAGGCCAGGGCGGCATTCTCCATGGGCAGGTCGAGCAACGGCAGGTCATGCAGTTCAACGGGCGAACCGTCGAGCTGGCGACCACGCCAATGCCAGTGGTCAACGCTGCTATCCAGGTCGAAATCACGTCCACGCAGGAAGAACGGGCAATCCAGCTCGCGCACCTTGTCCAACAAAGGCTGCGGCGGATCAAGGTCACCGCACAGCGCAGGCTTGCCCTGGCGGAAGATTCCCGCCTTCTCGTAGGCTACCGACTCGCGGCTATCGCCCAGGTAATCGACGTGGTCGACGCCAATGCTGGTGACCAGCGCGATGTCGGCATCCACCAGATTGACCGCATCCAGCCGGCCACCCAAACCGACCTCGAGCACCACGGCATCCAGTGCGGCTTGCCTGAACAACCAGAACGCCGCCAGGGTGCCCATTTCGAAATAGGTCAGCGAGATCTCGCCCCGCGCCGCTTCCACGGCGGCGAACGCTTCGCACAGGCGCTCATCGCTGGCCTCCTGGCCGTCGATCAGCACCCGTTCGTTGTAACGCAGCAGATGCGGCGAACTGTACACCCCGACCCTTAGCCCCTGCGAGCGCAGCAACGCGGCCATGAAGGCGCAGGTCGAGCCCTTGCCGTTGGTGCCGGTCACCGTGACCACACGGGGCGCCAGCGCGCCCAGGCCCAGGCGCGCAAGCACCTGTTGCGAGCGCTCCAGGCCCATGTCGATGGCCGAGGGGTGCAACTGTTCGAGGTAGGCGAGCCAGTCGCCCAGGCTGCGCTGGTTCATCACGCGACCGCGGCGACCTCTTTGGCCGCTTCCGGGGTCGGCTGGCCGGTCATCTGCGCCAGCAGGCGGGCCAGGCGCGGACGCAGCTCGTCACGGGAAATGATCAGGTCGATGGCACCGTGCTCCAGCAGGAACTCGCTGCGCTGGAAGCCTTCCGGCAGCTTCTCGCGCACGGTCTGCTCGATTACCCGCGGGCCGGCAAAGCCGATCAGCGCCTTCGGCTCGCCGACGATCACGTCGCCAAGCATCGCCAGGCTGGCGGAAACGCCGCCGTAGACCGGGTCGGTCAGCACCGAGATGAACGGAATGCCTTCTTCGCGCAGGCGCGCCAGCACGGCGGAAGTCTTGGCCATCTGCATCAGCGAGATCAGTGCTTCCTGCATGCGCGCACCGCCGGAAGCGGAGAAGCAGACCATCGGGCAGCGATTTTCCAGGGCGTAGTTGGCAGCACGCACGAAACGCTCGCCGACGATGGCGCCCATCGAGCCGCCCATGAAGGAGAACTCGAAGGCGCTGACCACGATCGGCATGCCCATCAGGGTGCCGCTCATGGAGATCAGCGCGTCCTTCTCACCGGTCTGCTTCTGCGCGGCGGTCAGGCGGTCCTTGTACTTCTTGCCGTCACGGAACTTCAGGCGATCGACCGGCTCCAGGTCGGCGCCCAGTTCTGCGCGACCTTCTGGGTCGAGGAAGATATCGATGCGCGCGCGCGCGCCGATACGCATGTGGTGGTTGCACTTAGGGCAGACGTCGAGGGTCTTTTCCAGCTCCGGGCGATACAGCACGGCTTCGCAGGACGGGCACTTGTGCCACAGCCCTTCCGGTACCGAGCTCTTCTTCACCTCGGAACGCATGATCGAAGGGATCAGTTTGTCTACCAACCAGTTGCTCATGCTTGCTTTCTCCAGTATTGGCCAGGGAGACCTTTGCAGCCCCGCCCAGCCCTTGAGCTCAAATTCTTCTGTAAAGCGACGATGGGCCGACCCGGGCCGCCCCACCTCCAATTCTTCCCCGGCATGCCCCGCGCTCTGGCGCGGCCTGGCAGCACCGGGCTGCGAAAGCTATGGACGATGGCGCGCGGCCAGCCGTCACATCCGCGTTCACGCGTGCTTGACCGCCTGCATGAAGGCTTCGATCCTTGCCGCATCCTTGATGCCTTTGGCCTGCTCCACGCCGCCGCTGACATCCACCGCGTACGGGCGCACCTGGCGAATAGCCTCGGCGACGTTGTCGGCCGACAGGCCACCGGCAAGGATGATCGGCTTGCTCAGGTGTTGCGGAATCAGTGACCAGTCGAACGCCTCGCCGGTTCCTCCCGGCACGCCTGGTACATAGGCATCCAGCAGGATGCCGCGAGCGCCAGCGTAGTGCCGGCAGGCGGCCTCCAGGTCATCCCCCGGGCGCACCCGCAGGGCCTTGATCCAGGGGCGGTGGTAGCCCTCGCAATCGGCGGGGGTTTCATCGCCGTGGAACTGTAGCAGGTCCAGGGAAACCACTTCGAGGATCTCGTTGAGCTCGCAGCGCGAGGCGTTGACGAACAGCCCCACGGTGGTCACGAACGGCGGCAGCGCGTCGATGATCGCCCGCGCCTGACGCACGTCCACCGCCCGCGGGCTTTTCGCATAGAAGACGAAACCGAGGGCGTCGGCGCCGGCCTCGACCGCAGCCAGGGCATCCTCGATGCGGGTAATCCCGCAGATCTTGCTGCGAACATTGCTCATGGACAGCGAACCTTGAGTGATCGGGAAAGCGCCGATGGTAGCAAATGCCCCGTGCCCCGTCAGTCCGCCAGCGCCTCGTAGCCAGTAAGAAAGTGTGGGCCGATGTAACGCTGCGGCAGCGCGTATTCTTCCGGGTACTCCACCTGCACCAGATAGAGCCCGTAAGGGTGCGCGGTCACCCCGCCGTCACGGCGATTGCGCCCTTCCAGCACCTGACGGGCCCACTCCACCGGACGCTCGCTGGCACCGATGGTCATCAGCACGCCGGCGATGTTGCGCACCATGTGGTGCAGGAACGCAGTGGCACGCACATCCAGCACGATCATCCGCCCATGCCGGGTCACACGCAGGTGGTGGATGTGCTTGATCGGCGACTTGGCCTGGCACTGGCTGGCGCGAAAGGCACTGAAGTCATGGGTACCCAGCAGGTACTGCGCGGCCTCGGCCATGCGCTCGACGTCCAGCGGGCGGTGGTTCCAGGTGACTTCCTCGGCCAGGTGCGCCGGGCGGATCGGGTCGTTGTAGATCACGTAGCGGTAGCGCCGCGCGGTGGCCTTGAAGCGGGCATGGAAGTGTGCAGGCATGGGCGCCGACCAGACCACGCTGATGTCGTGGGGCAGGTTGAAGTTGGTGCCCAGGGTCCAGGCGCGCTCGTCGCGCACGGCGCGGGTGTCGAAATGCACGATCTGCCCGCAGCCATGGACGCCGGCATCGGTGCGCCCGGCGCAGATCACCGAGATAGGTTCGTTGGCCACCGTCGACAGCGCCTGTTCCAGGGCCTGCTGGACACTCGGCACGCCGCTGGCCTGGCGTTGCCAGCCGCGATAGCGCGAACCTTTGTATTCCACGCCCAAAGCGATGCGGGTGTAGCCTTCGGCAGCCGATTCGGCGGCGGCGGTGTCGATGATGTCCAAGAGCGGCAAACCTGATGATGAAACGAAAGGCGGAAGTATACCGGCAAACCGTGCAGGGGCCGAAATGATCGCGGGGCAAGCCCCCTCCCACGTCTACCGTGGGAATGGGCTTGCCCCGCGCTGTGCAACGTCGCGTCAGACCAGGCGCGAAAGCATCTCGTTGGCTTCCTGGCGTTGGTTGTCGTCACCGTCCTTGACCACTTCGTCGAGGATGTCACGGGCGCCCTGATGGTCGCCCATGTCGATGTAGGCACGGGCCAGGTCGAGCTTGGTGGCCACCTCGTCGGCGCCGGAGAAGAAGTCGAAGTCCAGGTCGTCCAGCGGCTCGGGCTCCAGCGCCGCGTCCTCGGCGGTGAACTGCGGCTCAGGCTCCGCTGCCGGCACATCGAGGTTCTGCGACAGTTTGTCGAGCTCGGCGTTGACGTCGTCCAGTTCCGAAGCGAAGTTCTTCGCCGCCGGCGAGTCGTCGTCCAGCGACAGCGACAGGTCGAAGTCCTCGGGCAGTTCCAGCTCGGAAATCGGATCGAACTCCGGAATCGCCTCGAAGGCCGCCAGCTCGGCCGCCACATCCACCGGGGCTTCCTCGCTGTCGGCCGAGGCCACCGGCTCTTCGGCGACATCCAGGTCGAATTCGGCCAAGTCGTCAACGTTCTGCGGCGTCGCCTGCGCCTGGGCGAGCAATGCCTCGAAGTCGTCGTCAGCATCGGTTTCGGCAACGGCGGGCGCAGCCTCGGCTTCGGGCGTCTCGACAACCAGGTCCTCGAGACCGGCCAGGTCGAGGTGGTCATCCACCGGCAGGTCATCGCCCAGACTCAGGTCGAAGTCGCTGTCCAAGTCGGCCTCTTCGACCACAGGCTCAGATTCCGGCTCAGCCGCCACAACCGGCTCCACGACGAGTTCCGGCGCACTTTCGTCCAGTTCCAGCTCCTTGTCCTGCAGCAGGTCCTGGACATACTGCTCATCCAGCTCGGCGGCCAGGGCCGCGGCCCCGGCAGCGCCTGCCGCCACCGCCGCGACACCCAGCATGGCCGGGAAGCGCTCCTTGAGCGCGGCGACCTCGGCCTGGTTCGCGTCGTTGACCGCCAGCTTGCGCTCCTGGCCGACAAAGGCGTCCTGGTCGCCCTGACGGGCATAGACTTCCATCAGCTTCAAGCGCAGATCGCTGCGCTGCGGCTCGGAGGCCACCGCCGCTTCCAGCAGGTCGGCGGCGTGGTTGAGGCGACCACGGGCCAGGCTTTCATCCACCTCGGCCAGCAACGCCGCGCGCGGATCAGCCGCCGGGGCGACGACGTCGGCAGGCGCCGCAGGCTTTTCCGCCGCAACGGCTGCAGCGGCCGAAGCAGCCACTACCGCAGGCGACAGAGTCACGCTTGGCGCCGACACATCCAGGCCTTCAAAACTGCTCGGCGGCAGGTCCAGGTCCGGGCCACGCTCGCCATCCTCGGCCAGGGCACGGGCCATGCGCAGGTGTTTCTCAGCTTCCTGCTGGGCCTTGCGCTTGCGAGCCAGAAGCAGCAGCAACAACAGCAGCACCAGGAATGCGGACCCGGCAATCAAGCCCAGCAACAGCGGATTGCCCAACAATTGGTCGAGCATGCCGGGCTCTTCACTGGCCGGTGCCTCGGCTGCCGCATCCTGTGGTGCGGTGTCGGCTGCGGCAGGCGCCGGGGCGACCACCGGTTCGGCAGGGGTCAGTTGCGCGTTCACCGCAGGTTGCGCCGGAGCCGGCTCGCCCGGCAGCGACGCTGCCGGTGGCTGTGGCGCCGCGGCGCCCTGGGCCTCCAGACGCGCCAGCTGGTCGTTCTTCAGCTCGATCAGACGCTGCAGCTTGTCCAGCTGGCTCTGCAGGTCGACCATGCGGCTCTTGAGTTCATCGTTGTCACGGCGGCTGGTGTCGAGGCTTTCCTGGGCCATGGCCAGCTTGTCGCCCAGCGCCTTGGCCTCGCCGGCCGCGCCCTTGCCGCCCGGCGCCACCAGGCGCAGGTTGTCGCCCTGGGCAATGCGCGCGGGCGCCGCGCCAGCTTCGCCACGGCGGGTGGCGTCCAGTTGCCGCGCACGCGGGCCGAGGCGACGGCCTTCGCGCCAGGCGGCGTACTGCTCTGCGACTTCGCGGTTGGCCTGGGCCTGTGGAATGCTCTGCACCTGCTGCTGATCGGGCAGGCGCAGTACCTGGCCGGTCTTGAGCTGGTTGATGTTGTTGCCGATGAAGGCATCCGGGTTAAGCGCCTGGATGGCCAGCATGGTCTGCTGGATCGAGCCGCCGTTGGTGTTGCGCGCAGCGATCTGCCAGAGGGTGTCACGGCGCTTGGTGGTATAACTGCCCGCACTGACAGCCGGGTTGATGCCCGCCGGGGCCGGCTGGCTGCCCTGGGCCTGGGCCTGGTCGAGCAGCACACTGTAGTCGCGCAGCAGGCGACCCTGGGGCCACATGACCTGGACCAGGAACTTGACCACCGGCTCCGGCAGCGCCTTGCTGGAGGTAACCCGCAGCACGCTCTTGCCGTTGGGGTTGATCACTGGCGTGAAGGTGAGGTCTTCGAGGTAAGGCGGGAAGGCCACCCCGGCCTTGGCGAACTCTTCCGGCGACGCCAGGCTTGGCGCCATTTCCGCCGCGGAGAGGTCGCGCACGTCGAGCAGTTCGATCTCGGCATCCAGCGGCTGGTTCTGCGCCGACTTGAGGGTCAGCTCGCCCAACCCCAGAGCGTTCGCCACCCCGGACGACAGCGCCGAGGCTGCCGCGATGGCCAGAACCAGTTTGCGAATTCGAAGCATGAACTCTTCCCTTGTATGAAACGTCCCGAAAACCCTTGGGCGGTGCAGGACAAAATAGCTCGCAGTATCTTTTACGCCATGTGTTTTATCAACAATTGTGCCGCCTGCACGGCGTTCAGCGCCGCGCCCTTGCGCACATTGTCGGTGGTCAGCCAGAGATTGAGCTGCTGGTCTTCATCGACACCGTGGCGTACACGTCCAACATAGACCACGTCCTGGCCCACCGCGTCACCCACAGGCGTCGGATAATCACCCGGCTCGACCAGCTCGATGCCGTCGGCAGCCTCCAGCGCGGCGTTAACGGCCACCAGGTCGACCGGATTACGGCTTTGCACGGCGACACTGAAGCTATCGCCGAAAAACACCGGGACTTGAATGCAGGTCACGGAAATCTTCAGCTGCGGCAGGTCCAATACCTGACGCAGTTCATTGACTAGACGGCGTTCTACATTGGTGTGGCCCTGTTCATCGGGTGTACCGACCTGGGGGAGCAGGTTGAAGGCGACCTGGCGATCGAAGAAGCGCGGCTCCAGAGGGCGTGCGTTGAGCAGTTCGGCGGTCTGCCGGGCGAGCTCGCTGACGGCCTCCCTGCCCTGCTCCGAAACTGCCAGGCAGGCATTGACCTGAACGCGCTCGATATCGAGCAAACCCTTGAGCGGCGCCAGCGCCACCGCCAAGGCTACCGCGCCGGCGCTCGGGCTGGTGATCAGTGCGGGCTGCGACAGTTCGGCTATGCGCTCGGCGTTGGCTTCCGGGACCACCGCGATGGCGTCGTCCAGGGCGCCGGACAGGTCGATCACCGCGCAACCGGCGGCGATGGCCTTGGGCACGAAGCTGCGGCTTACGGCAGGGCTGGCGGCGAAGAAGACCAGCCTGACCTGGGAGAAATCGAAGCTGTCCACTTCGCGGACCTTCAGTTTCTTGCCCGCGAACATGACGCTGCTGCCGGCGGATTCCATGCTGGCCAGCAGGTACAGGGTGGAGAGCGGGAAGGCCACTTCCTCGAGGATCTGGACGAGGGATTCACCTACTGTGCCGGTGGCGCCGATTACGGCTATGTCCAGGGCGTTGGGGGTCATGAGATCGGTTCCTTTTCCAGGGGGTACGGCGGGGGAGCGGCACTTTACTTGGATTGTGGGGTGGGAGGTAGGGGCGGGTTCGGGTTCGGGTTCGGGTTCGGGTTCGGGTTCGGGTTCGGGTTCGGGTTCGGGTTCGGGTTCGGGTTCAAGAGTGTGGGTTTTGATTTATTTATGCGCATTCATTGGCGATGTCGACGCATTATCACCCTTCCGCCATTACGGCGGCCTACTTTTCTCGTGGGAAAAGTAGGCAAAACCGTTCGGCTCCGTTCATACGGCCCCTACGCTTCGCTCCGGGGTTCCCTCGCTCCGTTCTTGCTCCCGTGGGTACCGCGCTGTACGCCCCATCCTGGGGCGCAGCGCTCGACGGCCATCCATGGCCGTCGCCCCACTACGCAAGAACTCCACTCGGCCTCCTGAAGTCGCAATCGGTGGCGCCTGAACTATCGCGCACTTAGAAGCAAGATCAAGAGCAGATCAAGAGCAGATATGTTGGTTTTGTTAGTGGCTGTTATGTTGTTCTTCACTACGCCATCGCGGGGCAAGCCCGCTCACGTTGAATCACGTAGTCAACTATGGTGGGAGCGGGCTTGTCCCGCGATGTTGATCTAGAGTTCCCACGATGGCAACTAGCGGCTAGCTGCGTTAGTGCAAGCGCCGCCCGTAACTTCGCGACTTCAGGAGGCCGAACGCAGGCCTTGCGGAGGGAGGTGACGGGCATGGATGCCCGTCAAGCGCTGCGCCCCAGGATGGGGCGTTCAGCGCGGTCCTCCCGGGAGCAAGGCCGGAGTGAGGGAACCCGGAGCGAAGCGGAGGGCCGGATGAATGGAGCGAGGATTTTTTGGTTCCTTTTTGATCCTTCAAAAAGGGACCCGCCGTAAGGGCGGAAAGGTGAATAAGCGTCGACATCGCAAATGAATGCGCATAAAAAAATCAAAACAACCAACAACCAATCTAGCACCAATAAAAAAACCCGCATCACTCTCGCAACACGGGTCCTTCAAAATCCAAACTCAAACCACCCGGATCACCGCTCCAGCAGAATCCGCAACATCCGCCGCAGCGGCTCCGCAGCCCCCCACAGCAACTGGTCGCCAACAGTGAAGGCCCCGAGGTACTGCGACCCCATGTTCAGCTTGCGCAAACGCCCGACAGGCACGTTCAGGGTCCCGGTCACCTGGGTAGGGCTCAGCTCCTGCATGCTGATCTCACGCTGGTTCGGCACCAGCTTCACCCAAGGGTTGTGCTGGCTGATCATGCCTTCGATATCCGCCAGCGGCACGTCCTTGTTCAGCTTGATGGTCAGCGCCTGGCTGTGGCAACGCATGGCGCCAATCCGCACGCAGATACCGTCGACCGGAATCGGGCTCTTGAAGCGGCCGAGGATCTTGTTGGTTTCGGCCTGGGCCTTCCACTCTTCGCGGCTCTGGCCGTTCGGCAGCTCCTTGTCGATCCACGGGATCAGGCTGCCGGCCAGCGGCACGCCGAAGTTGTCAGTCGGGAAGCCCTCGCCGCGCATGGCCTCGGCCACCTTGCGGTCGATGTCGAGGATGGCGCTGGCCGGGTTGGCCAGGTCATCGGCGACCGCCGCGTGAATACCGCCCATCTGCTTGATCAACTCACGCATGTTCTGCGCGCCGGCGCCGGAGGCCGCCTGATAGGTCATGGCGCTCATCCACTCGACCAGGCCGGCTTCGAACAGGCCGCCCAGGCCCATCAGCATCAGGCTGACGGTGCAGTTGCCGCCGATGTAGTTCTTGGTGCCCGCATCCAGCTGCTGGTCGATGACCTTACGGTTGACCGGGTCAAGGATGATCACCGCGTCATCCTGCATGCGCAGGGACGAGGCCGCGTCGATCCAGTAGCCCTGCCAGCCAGCTTCACGCAGCTTGGGGAACACTTCGTTGGTGTAGTCGCCGCCCTGGCAGGTCAGGATGACGTCGAGGGTCTTGAGCTCATCGATGTTGTAGGCATCCTTGAGCGGCGCAATGTCCTTGCCCACCGCCGGGCCCTGGCCACCGACATTGGAGGTGGTGAAGAACACCGGCTCGATCAGGTCGAAGTCCTGCTCTTCGAGCATCCGCTGCATGAGCACGGAACCGACCATTCCACGCCAACCGATCAGACCTACACGTTTCATCGCAACTACACCTTTGCTAAAAGTGGGCCGCCACCGGGAGTTTTGGGTGGCGGGCCAGAGAGATTACAGATTCCGCAGCGCTGCGACTACTGCGTCGCCCATTTCCTGCGTACCGACCTTGCGGCAACCTTCGGAGAAGATGTCACCTGTGCGCAGGCCCTGGTCCAGCACCAGGCTCACCGCCTGCTCGATCGCCTCGGCGGCGGCCGACTGGTTGAAGCTGTAGCGCAGCATCATCGATACCGAAAGAATGGTTGCCAATGGGTTGGCGATGCCCTGCCCGGCGATGTCCGGCGCCGAGCCGTGGCACGGCTCGTACATGCCCTTGTTGTCGGCATCCAGCGACGCCGAGGGCAGCATGCCGATGGAACCGGTGAGCATGGAAGCCTCATCCGACAGGATGTCGCCGAACATGTTGTCGGTCACCACCACGTCGAACTGCTTGGGCGCGCGCACCAACTGCATGGCAGCGTTGTCGACGTACATGTGGCTCAGCTCGACGTCCGGGTAGTCCTTGGCCACTTCCTCGACCACTTCACGCCACAGCTGGCTGGAAGCCAGGACGTTGGCCTTGTCCACCGAGCACAGTTTCTTGCCGCGTACACGGGCCATGTCGAAGCCGACGCGGGCGATGCGGCGCACTTCGCTTTCGCTGTACGGCAGGGTGTCGTACGCCTGGCGCTCGCCGCCTTCCAGCTCACGCTGGCCGCGTGGCGCGCCGAAATAGATGCCGCCGGTCAGCTCGCGGACGATGAGGATATCCAGGCCGGCGACGATCTCTGGTTTGAGCGACGAGGCGTCGGCCAGTTGCGGATAGAGGATGGCCGGGCGCAGGTTGGCGAACAGGCCCAGTTGCGAGCGGATCTTCAGCAAGCCGCGCTCCGGGCGGATGTCACGCTCGATCTTGTCCCACTTCGGGCCACCCACGGCGCCCAGCAGCACGGCGTCAGCCTGGCGGGCACGCTCCAGGGTCTCGTCGGCCAGCGGCACGCCGTGCTTGTCGATGGCCGCGCCACCTATCACGTCGTGGGTGAGGCTGAAGCCGAGCTGGAACTTGTCGTTGGCCAGCTCCAGCACCTTGACCGCCTCGGCCATGATTTCCGGACCGATGCCATCACCTGGGAGAATCAGAATCTGCTTGCTCATGCTTTCCTCTATCCAATCAAGCGGCGCGCCCTGTCGGCGCGCCGATAAACTCAGTGTCCAACGGGCCTCATCGCGGGGCAGGCCCGCTTCCACGCGTGGTGATGAGGCCTTCGATCAATCGCGGAACAACCACGGCTGACTGGCGCGGTGCTTGCCCTCGAACGCCTTGATCGCGTCGCGGTCCTGCAGGGTCAGGCCGATGTCGTCCAGGCCATTGAGCAGGCAGTGCTTGCGGAAGGCGTCGATTTCGAACTTCAGCACTTTGCCGTCCGGACGAGTCACGGCCTGGGCGTCGAGGTCGATGGTCAACTGGTAGCCCGGGTTGGCCTCGACTTGCCTGAACAGCTCGTCGACTTCGGCGGCGTCGAGAATGATCGGCAATAGGCCATTCTTGAAGCTGTTGTTGAAGAAAATATCGGCGAAGCTCGGCGCGATCACGCTGCGGAAGCCGTACTCGTCGAGCGCCCATGGGGCGTGCTCGCGGCTCGAGCCGCAACCGAAGTTCTCCCGCGCCAGCAGCACGCTGGCCCCCTGGTAGCGCGCGTGGTTGAGCACGAATTCCTGGTTCAGCGGGCGCTTGCTGTTGTCCTGGTAGGGCTGGCCGACGTCCAGGTAGCGCCACTCGTCGAACAGGTTGGGACCAAAGCCGGTGCGCTTGATCGACTTGAGGAACTGCTTGGGGATGATCTGGTCGGTGTCGACGTTGGCACGGTCCAACGGCGCGACGAGGCCAGTGTGCTGGGTAAAGGCTTTCATGCTGCGCTCCCTTGGATCAACTCGCGGACATCGATGAAGTGGCCGGTCACCGCCGCTGCGGCGGCCATGGCCGGGCTGACCAGGTGGGTACGGCCACCGGCGCCCTGGCGGCCTTCGAAGTTGCGGTTGGAGGTGGACGCGCAGTGCTCGCCGCTTTCCAGGCGGTCCGGGTTCATCGCCAGGCACATCGAGCAGCCCGGTTCACGCCACTCGAAGCCGGCCTCGAGGAAAATCTTGTCCAGCCCTTCGCGCTCGGCCTGGGCCTTGACCAGACCCGAACCTGGCACCACCAGCGCCTGCTTGACGTTGGCGGCGACCTTGCGGCCCCTGGCGATCTCAGCGGCGGCACGCAGGTCTTCGATGCGCGAATTGGTGCACGAGCCGATGAACACGCGGTCGAGCTGGATGTCGGTGATCGCCTGGTTGGCGGCCAGGCCCATATACTTGAGAGCGCGCTCGATCGAGCCGCGCTTGATCAGGTCGGGCTCGGCGGCCGGGTCCGGCACGCGCTGGTCGACGGCCAGGACCATCTCCGGCGAAGTGCCCCAGCTGACTTGTGGCTTGATCTGTGCGGCGTCGAGCTCGACCACGGTGTCGAACACGGCGTCGCCATCGGAGACCAATCCTTTCCAGGCCTTGATGGCCTGCGTCCACTGCTCGCCCTTCGGCGCATAGGGACGACCCTCGACGTAGTTGACGGTCGTCTCGTCGACCGCGACCAATCCCACACGCGCACCGGCCTCGATGGACATGTTGCAGATGGTCATGCGGCCTTCCATCGACAAATCGCGGATCGCGCTGCCGGCGAACTCCATGGCATGGCCATTGCCGCCGGCGGTGCCGATCTTGCCGATCACGGCCAGGACGATGTCCTTGGCGGTGACGCCAGCGGGCAATTGACCCTCGACGCGCACCAGCATGTTTTTCATTTTCTTGGCCACCAGGCACTGGGTGGCGAGCACATGCTCGACCTCGGAAGTGCCGATGCCATGGGCCAGGGCGCCAAACGCGCCATGGGTGGAAGTGTGCGAGTCGCCGCAGACCACGGTCATGCCGGGCAGGGTCGCGCCCTGCTCCGGGCTGATGACGTGCACGATACCCTGACGCTCGTCATTCATCTTGAATTCGACGATGCCATATTCGTCACAGTTCTCATCGAGGGTCTGCACCTGCAGGCGCGACACCTGGTCGGCGATGGCCTCGATACCGCCCTTGCGCTCCGGCGTGGTCGGTACGTTGTGGTCAGGAGTGGCGATGTTGGCATCGATACGCCAGGGCTTGCGGCTGGCCAGGCGCAGGCCTTCGAAAGCCTGGGGCGAAGTCACTTCGTGGATGATGTGGCGATCGATGTAGATCAAGGACGAGCCGTCATCGCGGCGCTTGACCTCATGAGCTTCCCAGAGTTTGTCGTAGAGCGTTTTGCCAGCCATCAGACTGTTCCTCATCAGCGTCTTTCTATGCCAAAGACCCCTTGGCTTGTACGGACGATGCTATGGCGATAGATTGAATAACTCAAATTCATAATTTTCATGCTTTGGATAACCAACAGGAATTCGAGCCGTGGACCTGGCCAACCTCAGCGCCTTTATCGCCATTGCCGAAACCGGCAGCTTTTCCGGAGCCGGCGAACGCCTGTTCCTGACCCAGCCCGCCATCAGCAAACGCATCGCCGGGCTGGAGCAGCAACTGGATGTACGCCTGTTCGACCGCCTGGGCCGCGAAGTGACCCTGACCGAAGCTGGCCGGGCCCTGTTGCCGCGCGCCTATCAGATCCTCAACGTCCTCGATGATACACGTCGCGCATTGACCAATTTGACCGGAGAGGTGGCGGGTCGCCTGACGCTGGCCACCAGCCATCACATCGGCTTGCACCGCTTGCCCCCACTATTACGGGCTTTTACTCGACAGTACCCCTCGGTGGCGTTGGATATTCAGTTCCTCGATTCGGAAGCGGCCTACGATGAAATCCTCCATGGCCGCGCCGAAATTGCCGTCATCACCCTCGCGCCCGAGCCCCATCACCTGGTCAAGGCCGTGGCGGTGTGGGACGACGCCCTGGATTTCGTCGCCGCCCCCGAACACCCGCTGGCCAGCAACCAGCGGGTCAGCCTGGCCGACGTTGCGCGCCACCCAGCGGTGTTTCCCGGCGGCAATACCTTCACCCACCACATCGTCCAGCGCCTGTTCGAAAGCCAGGGCCTGGTGCCGAACATCGCCATGAGCACCAACTATCTGGAAACCATCAAGATGATGGTGTCGATCGGCCTGGCCTGGAGTGTGCTGCCACGTACTATGCTCGATGAGCAGGTTGCGCCCATCGCCCTGCCCGGCATACAGCTGTCACGCCAGCTAGGCTACATATTGCACACGGAGCGCACGCTATCGAATGCGGCCAGGGCCTTCATGGCGCTGCTCGACAGCCACGCCGGGGCTGCCTGACCGGTCGCAGGCACGGCATTTCTCTCCACAAGGACGCGTTCTCTGCCAAAGGTCTGGTATCGATGCCCAAATCAGCAAACCGCTTTCCGCGCCTGCCCCGTATTCCCGCGGCCGACCCCCAGGAGTCGGAACAGGCCTGGCAGAACGCTCCCCAGTTGCTGGCCGCGCTCAACGCCGCACGCCTGGGCGCCTGGCTGTGGGACATCGAGAGTGGCCGGGTGAGCTGGTCTCGGGGTACCCAGGCGCTGTTCGGCTTCGACCCGCAACGCCCGCTGCCCAACGACGTCGACTACCTCGACCTGCTGCCCGAGGAGGACCGCGCTCGCACACGCCAGGCGTTCCAGGCCGTGGTCAACGGCGAACCGGTCGAGCAGGCCATGCGCCATCGCATCCGCTGGCCCGATGGCAGCGTGCACTGGCTGGAGATCAACGGCAGCCTGACCCACGACCCCCATGGCCGCCCGCAGATGATCGGGGTGATCCGCGAGATCACCCGCCAGCGCGAGCGGGAAACTGCACTGATCAATTCGGAGAAGCGCTTCGCCACCCTGTTCCATCTCAGCCCCAACGCCATTCTCCTGACCCGCCGCCACGACGGCCTGATCATCGAGGTCAACCAGCACTTCGAGCACATGTTTGGCTGGCCAGGCGCTCAAGTAGTTGGCAAGACCAGCGTGGAACTGGGCCTGTGGGTCAACCCCGAGCAACGTCACCAGGTGTTGGACGCCACCCGCGCAGGTAGCGGTCCGTTGACCCTCGAGGTGCAGTTCCGCGCCACCAACGGCAAGATTCACGACGGCATCCTCTGCACCCAGGGCATCGAGCTCGAAGGCGTCACCTACCTGATCAGCACCTTCGTCGACACCACCGAGCGCAAACGCGCCGAACAGGCGCTCAAGGACAGTCAGGAGCGCCTCGACCTGGCCCTGGACTCGGCCCAGCTGGGCACTTGGGACTGGCACATCCCCAGCGGCATGCTCTACGGCTCGGCCCGCGCCGCGCAACTGCACGGGCTGGACCCGGTGCCCTTCCACGAATCGTTCGAGGCCTTTTTCGAAGGTGTGCCCGAGCATGAGCGCAGCGTCATGCGCCAGGCCTACCGCAGCCTGCGCGAAGGGCCGGCCGGCAACTACCAGATCACCTACCGGGTACAACTCGACAACGGCGCCTCGCGCTACATCGAAAGCCGCGCCCGCCTGTACCGCGACGACCAGGGCAACCCGCTGCGTATGGCCGGCACCCTGCTCGACATCACCGACCAGGTGGAGCGCGAGCAGCGCCTGACGGCCTCGGAGGAAAAGTTCGCCAGCCTGTTCCAGGTCAGCCCCGACCCGATCTGCGTGACCCGGCAGGACAGTGGCCAGTTCATCGAGATCAACCCGGCGTTCAGCCAGACCTTTGGCTGGGCCCCGGAGCAGATCCTCGGCCACACCGCCGAGGAAATCGGCCTGTGGGCCGAGTCGGCCGAACGCGCCCAACGCATCGAACGGGTGATCCGCGACCAGGCCTTGAGCAATGTGGCGGTGGTGGTCAACCACCGCAACGGCACGCCGCTGACCTGCGTGATCTCCAGCCGCCTGATCAGCGTCGACAGCCAGCCATGCAGCGTCACCACCCTGCGCGACATCACCCAGCAGCAGCGCGCCGAGGCGGCGCTCAAGGCCAGCGAGGAGAAATTTGCCAAGGCGTTCCATTCCAGCCCCGACGCCATCACCATCACCGAGCGCCACAGCGGGCGCTATGTGGAGGTCAACGACGGTTTCAGCCGGTTGACCGGCTACAGCCCCGAAGAGGTGGTCGGTCGCACGGTCTACGAAATCGGCATCTGGGCCGACGAGAAGCAGCGCGCCGCCCTGCTCAACGAGCTGCGCGAGCGCGGCCGGGTGCATCACCGGGAGATGCTGGGCCGCAACAAGCGCGGCGACATCCTTACCGTGGAAGTGTCGGTGGAGCCGATCAGCCTCAACGAAACCGACTGCCTGCTGCTTACCGCTCGCGATGTCAGCCTGCTGAAGAACGCCCAGGCGCAGATCCGCCACCTGGCGTACCACGACCCGCTGACCAACCTGCCCAACCGCGCCCTGCTGATGGACCGCCTGAGCCAGCAGATCGCCCTGCTCAAGCGCCACAACCTGCGCGGCGCCCTGCTGTTCCTCGACCTGGACCACTTCAAGCACATCAACGACTCGCTCGGCCACCCGGTGGGCGACACGGTACTGAAGATCATCACTGCCCGTCTCGAGGCCAGCGTGCGGCTGGAGGACACTGTGGCGCGCTTGGGCGGCGACGAGTTCGTGGTGCTGCTCAGCGGCCTGGAAGGCAGCCGCGAGCAGGTGGAAAACAAGGTTCGCGAACTGGCCGACACCCTGCGCGAGCTGCTGGCCGAACCGATGTCGCTGGACGGCCAGCGCCTGCAGGTCACGCCGAGCATCGGCGTGGCGTTGATCCCCGACCATGGCGCCACCCCCGCCGACCTGCTCAAGCGTGCCGACATCGCCCTGTACCGCGCCAAGGACTCCGGGCGCAACACCACGCAGTTGTTCCACACCACCATGCAGAAGGCCGCCAGCGAGCGCCTGCGCATGGAGAGCGACCTGCGCCTGGCCCTGGCCCGCGGTGAACTGGCCTTGCACTTCCAACCCCAGGTCGACGCCCGCGACAACCGTATCGTCGGCGCCGAAGTCCTGCTGCGCTGGCACCACCCGCAACTGGGCCAGCAGCCTCCGGCGCAGTTCATCCAGGTTCTGGAGGAAAGTGGCCTGATCCTCGAGGTCGGCAGCTGGATCCTCGACGAAGCCTGCGACGCCTGCGCGCGCATGCTCGCAGACGGGCTGATCGACGCCGACGACTTCAGCCTGTGCGTCAACATCAGCCCACGGCAGTTCCGCCAGAACGACTTCGTCGAGCGGGTGCTGCGCAGCCTCGACGACTACCGCCTGCCCCGGCGCATGCTCACACTGGAGATCACCGAAGGCATCGTCATCCAGAACCTCGAGGACACCATCAGCAAGATGCGCGAACTCAAGCACCACGGCGTCAGCTTCGCCATGGACGACTTCGGCACGGGCTATTCGTCGCTCACCTACCTAAAGCGTCTGCCGGTGGATGCGTTGAAGATCGACCAGACCTTCGTACGCGACGCACCGGTCGACCCCAACGACGCCGAGATCGTCCGCGCCATTGTCGCCATGGCCCGCAGCCTGGAGCTGGCGGTGATTGCCGAGGGCGTGGAACTGACCGAGCAGCTGGAGTTCCTCGAGCGGCTGGGTTGCCATCTGTACCAGGGCTATCTGCACAGCCGACCACTGCCGTTACCGGAGTTTCGCCAGATACTGCTGGAGGCACCGGCGGATTACTGAGGCGCTAACCCGGCTGGAGGCGCCGCAGAATGCAAAAAGGGCACCCGAAGGTGCCCTTTCTTCACTGCGCTGAAATCAGTTCAACGCCGGTTTGTCGCCGTTGATCGGGATACGCTTGGCCTTGGCTTCTTCCGGCACGATGCGCAGCAGTTCGATGCTGAGCAGGCCATTGGCCAGGCCCGCGCCCTTGACCTCGATGTGGTCGGCCAGGCGGAACGACAGCTTGAAGGCGCGCTGGGCGATGCCCTGGTGCAGGAAGGTGACGCCTTCGCTGCTGCCGTCGCGCTTGCCGCCGGTCACGGTAAGAACACCTTTTTCGACCTGCAGGTCGAGGTCCTGCTCCTGGAAGCCGGCGGCGGCGACCACGATGCGGTAGTGATCATCGCCATGCTTTTCCACGTTGTAGGGTGGGTAGCTGCTACCCGCCTCGTTACGGGCGGCGGCTTCGAACAGGTCGTTGAAGCGGTCGAAACCGACGGAGTTGCGGAAAAGTGGTGCGAGAGAGAAAGCGGTAGTCATGGTCATGAACTCCTGAGATTCAGCAAGTTAAGTCACTACGCGACCCGACTTCGGCATCGCGTACTCAAGAGATATGTCCTGGCGAAGAGCTTTCAAGGGCTGGCATGAAAAAATTTTGCGATCAAGCCGGCTCAGGCAACACAAGCCTCGACAGCGTGGATTTCCATCCCCAGCAACCCGCTGATCCGCTGACAGTCATCCTCACGACGCAGCTCGGCAAACAGCGTCACCGCTTCGGGGTAGCCGCGGGTCAGCATCGCCAGCCACTGTTTCATCCGCCCCGGGGCGTAGCGTGGCGACAGCTTGTCCTGGGCCTGGCGCCAGAACTCGCGCAGCAGCGGCAGCAGTTCTTCCCAGCTCATCGGCTGGTACTCGACGCCATCGCGGGCCGCAGCGATCTGCAGGGCCAGGTCCGGGCGCGACACCAGCCCACGCCCCAGCATGATGTCTTTCGCACCGCTGACCTCGCGGCAACGCCGCCAGTCATCGACGGTCCAGATCTCGCCATTGGCGAACACCGGCACCTTGACCACATCCTGCACCCGCGCCACCCATTCCCAGTGGGCCGGCGGCTTGTAGCCCTCTACCTTGGTCCGCGCATGCACCACCAGGTGTGCCGAGCCGCCCTCGGCCAGTGCCGTGGCGCAGTCCAGGGCGCCGTCGGGGCTGTCGTAGCCCAGGCGCATCTTCGAGGTCACCGGGATATGCGCCGGCACCGCTCGGCGCACTTCGCGGACGATGGCATGCAACAGCTCCGGCTCCTTGAGCAACACCGCCCCGCCCCGCGACTTGTTGACGGTCTTGGCCGGGCAGCCGAAGTTCAGGTCGATCACCGGCGCGCCAAGCTCGCAGGCCAGCGCCGCGTTCTCGGCCAGGCATACCGGGTCGGAGCCGAGCAATTGCACACGCATCGGCACCCCGGCGGCGGTGCGGGCGCCCTGGCGCAGCTCCGGCGCCAGCTTTTCGAACGAAGAGGCCGGCAGCAGGCGGTCGCAGACACGAATGAACTCGGTGACGCACCAATCGATACCACCCACACGGGTCAGGACGTCGCGCAGGATGTTGTCGACCAGCCCCTCCATGGGGGCCAGGGCAATTTGCATTTCAGGGTCTCGCCATGAAAAAGGCGGCAGTCTAACAAACTTCCGCCAGCCGTCAGCTGCCGGTCAGCGCCGGGCCGTAGCCGTCGATGAATTCCGCCGGCATGCGCCTGGGCTTGCCGCTGGACAGCTCGATGCAGGCAAAGGTGGTCTGCGCCCGCAGCAAGGTCATGCCGTCGCTCGGGCGCTTGAGCTGGAAGCGCCGGGTCATGCGCAGGCGCTGGTCCCAGTCGATGATCCAGGTGGCCAGTTGCAGCTCGTCGTCCTCATAGGCGGCGGCGAGGTAGTCGATCTCATGGCGGACCACCGCCATCGCCCGGTCCAGCCGGCGATACTCGGCCAGGTCCAGCCCCAGGCGCTGGGAGTGGCGCCAGGCGCAGCGCTCCAGCCAGGTGACGTAGACGGCGTTGTTGGCGTGGCCGAGGCCGTCGATATCCTCGTTGCCAACGCGAAGGTCGATGATGAATGGTGCCGCCAGATCCCAGCTCATGCCTGCTCCTGATTTTCAGTGAACGGGCAGAGTGTACCGGATGCTCAGGCGCTTTGCCGCGCCCGCTCGGTGGAGCGTGCGAGCAGCTCGATCACCGCCTGGCCCAGGCGCGGATCGGCTAGCACCCGCTGATGGCCGCCCTCCTCGAGCAGCAGCAGGCGGCTGTCGAACCAAGCCTGGTGAATCAGCGGTGCCTCGCTGGCGAGCACTACGGGATCGTCCTCGGCATGCACCACCAGGCCCGGCACATCCAGTTGATAGGCACTGACATCCAGGCGCGCCACCTGGACGCCGACATCGCGCTCCACCTGGCGGATAAACGCCGCTCGGGCACGGGCCGGCAACCCAAGCCGCCGGGCAAAGCCCCGCAGCACGCCGAGCAAGCGGGCCGGGGCGGCAATACTCACCGCCGCATCGGTACGCAGCCCCCACTGCAGCGCCAGCAACAGGCTTGCGCCCCCCATCGAGTGTCCGATCACCGCGCGCAGTGGCGGCAGTTCGGCGGCGGCCTCGAGCAACGCGCGGGCAAACGCCACCACATGCGCTTGCTCGCCCGGCGAGCGCCCGTGTGCCGGCCCTTCCAGCGACACCACGGTATGGCCGCTGTCCACCAGCCGCTCGATCAGTGCCGCGAACTGGGTGGGGCGACCTTCCCAGCCATGCATCAGCAATACCGTCGGCCCCTGCCCCCAGCGCAATGCCGACAACCCGAAGCGCAAGGTGATGCGCTCGGCCCTGGCCAGCAGCGGCAGCTCCCATGGCTTGGGCGGCAGGTTGCGCGGGGTCATGAAGGCGCGGCGCATCTTGCCGGCAACATGTTCAGGGGCCAGGTGGCCGAGGGTGCCATTGACGCCACGAATCCAGCTCAGGGTAGTCATCGCCTTGCTCCAGGGTCAGGTTGCTCAGATCACCGCCGACTTGGCGGCACGCAGTATCCGGTCGGACAGCTCGCCATCGCCCAGGGCGCGGGCCACGGCGAGGCCGCCAACCATCAGGGCGAAATCGGCGAGCGCCTTGTCGATGTCCTCGGGGCGGTCGACCATTTGCGCGGTCATCAGCTCGATGTGTTCGGCCAGCACGTCACGGAAGGCGTCCGGCAGGCGCTGCATTTCGCTCAGCGCATTGGGAATCGGGCAGGCCTGCACCTCGGCATCGCGGTGCTTGCGCGACAGGTAGAAGGCCGCGACCAAGGCACGCCGCTCAGTACCGTCAAGGGCTGGATCAAGCTGGGCGAGCAAGGCACGGCGTTCGGCTAGCAGCTGGCTGAAGGCTTCGAGCATGAGCTCGTCCTTGCTGTCGAAGTGGGCATAGAAGCCGCCGACCGTCAGCCCCGCGGCGCCCATGACCTGGCTGACGCTCGGATCGGCCGGCCCCTGCTGGACCAGTGCGCTGCGCGCCGCATCGAGGATGCGTTGGCGGGTCTTGCTCTTCTTGTCGCTCATGGCTCACCTCTAAATATTATGATCAACATATTATGCTCATAATATTTTCTGGCAAGCTGAATCTGCCGCCATTGATCGGCACAGCTGGATTTTTTGAAAGGCAGAAAAACAAAAGGCCCATTCAATAAGCGAATGAGCCTTATAAGTCCTGCAAAACGCAGGTAAAAAATTGGCGTCCCCTAGGGGACTCGAACCCCTGTTACCGCCGTGAAAGGGCGGTGTCCTAGGCCACTAGACGAAGGGGACTTTAACCTTCGTGCCGACTCACTGCTGCGAATCGTGGCGAATTGGTGGAGCTAAGCGGGATCGAACCGCTGACCTCCTGCATGCCATGCAGGCGCTCTCCCAGCTGAGCTATAGCCCCGAGTAAAACAAAAGACTCATCGATCTGGATGATGAGCCTTTCAACTCCCGCAAAACGCGGGTAAAAGTGGCGTCCCCTAGGGGACTCGAACCCCTGTTACCGCCGTGAAAGGGCGGTGTCCTAGGCCACTAGACGAAGGGGACGTAACCTTCGTGCCGATCCGCTCTCGCGAATCGCGGCAAAATTGGTGGAGCTAAGCGGGATCGAACCGCTGACCTCCTGCATGCCATGCAGGCGCTCTCCCAGCTGAGCTATAGCCCCGGATTTCTAGCCTCTCGGCCCAGCGACATCATGCAACATCGCTTGTGCAAAACTGGCGTCCCCTAGGGGACTCGAACCCCTGTTACCGCCGTGAAAGGGCGGTGTCCTAGGCCACTAGACGAAGGGGACTAACCTTCTTACCTTCAAGACCCGTTCGCTGGAACCGGTCTTGCCTGACGGCCTTGGCCATCAAGCGGAATTTGGTGGAGCTAAGCGGGATCGAACCGCTGACCTCCTGCATGCCATGCAGGCGCTCTCCCAGCTGAGCTATAGCCCCACAATGTCGCTTTGAACCGAATCGCTGGCTGGGTGCCTGGCGTTTCGTTTTCGTTCATCGCTGTGGACGGGGCGCATATTAAGATCGGATTGCAAGGCTGTCAAACGAATTTTCGAAAATATTCAAAAATTTTTTCACAGATAACAATCACTTACCGCCCTGCCCTGCCCCTCTGCGAGGAGTGCGGCCCGTGGGAGCGGGCTTGACCCGCGATGGCGGTCATGAATCCGACATCGCAATCGCGGGGCAAATCGGGTCGCCGCATCGCCGCTCCCACGTGGCTGGAAAGCAATCAGGCGATGTTCGCCAGCAGCTTTTCCCACTCCTTGTTTTCCTTCTTCGACACGCCGCCGAGCAGGTCGATGGCCTGGCGCAGACGGTAGCGGGTCAGGTCGGGGCCGAGGATTTCCATGGCGTCGAGCACCGACACCGAGCTGGCCTGGCCGGTGATGGCGGCGAACATCAGCGGCATGGCGTCGCGCAACTTGAGCTCCAGCGACTCGACCACGGCCTGGATGCAGGCGGTGATGCGGTCCTTTTCCCACTGGCGCAGGCTTTCCAGCTTCCACAGGATCAGCTGCATCACCTGGCGTACCTGGTCGGCCGACAGTTTCTTGCTCTCGAACAGCTTGGCATCGAGCTTCAGCGCGCCTTCGAAGAAGAAGCCGCCCAGCGGGGCAACCTGGCTGAAGGTTTCGACCCGGCCCTGAACATGCGGGGCGATCTTCATCATGTAGTCGCTGTTGAACGCCCACTTCTGCACGCGCGCGGCGAACTCTTCCACCGGCAGTTCACGCAGCCATTGGCCGTTGAGCCACGACAGTTTCTCGATATCGAAAATCGGCCCGCCGAGGGAGATGCGCGACAGGTCGAAGTGCTCGACCATCTCGGCCAGCGAGAACTTCTCGCGCTCGTCCGGCATCGACCAGCCCATGCGCCCCAGGTAGTTGAGCATGGCTTCGGGCATGAAGCCCATGCGCTCGTAGAAGGTCACCGAGGTCGGGTTCTTGCGCTTGGACAGCTTGCTCTTGTCCGGGTTGCGCAGCAGCGGCATGTAGCACAGCTTGGGCTGCTCCCAGCCGAAGTACTCGTACAGCTTGATCAGCTTGGGCGCCGATGGCAGCCACTCTTCACCACGCAGCACATGGGTGATGCCCATCAGGTGGTCGTCGACCACGTTGGCCAGGAAGTACGTCGGCAGGCCGTCGTTCTTCATCAGCACCTGCATGTCCATGCGATCCCATGGAATCTCGACATCGCCACGCAGCATGTCCGGGACCACGCAGATGCCTTCGCTCGGCACCTTCATGCGAATCACGTGGGGCTCGCCAGCGGCCAGACGCCGCTGCACTTCCTCGTCGCTCAGCAGCAGCGCGCGGCCGTCATAGCGCGGGGTTTCGCCGCGAGCCATCTGCTCGGCACGCATCTGCTCCAGCTCTTCGGCGGTGCAGAAGCAGTAGAAGGCATGGCCTGCATCGACCAGCTCCTTGGCATATCTGGCGTAGATCTCGCCGCGCTCGCTCTGCCGGTACGGGCCATGCGGGCCGCCGACGTCCGGGCCTTCGTTCCATTCGATGCCGAGCCAGCGCAGTGCGTCGAAGATCTGCTGCTCCGACTCACGGGTGGAGCGCAACTGGTCGGTGTCTTCGATACGCAGGATGAACTCACCGCCATGCTGCTTGGCGAAGCAGTAGTTGAACAGGGCGATGTAGGCGGTGCCGACATGGGGGTCGCCGGTGGGCGATGGCGCAATACGCGTGCGAACGGTGGTCATTGAGAGTCTCGAACGAAGAGAAACAAAGGCGCGATGTTAGCAGGGAGCGGGCATCGGGCTCCAGCAATGGCGCTATCGTCACTTGTGACCTTGCCATCGGCCGCTGTTAAATTTACTTACACTTTTGCAATGAATGCCCCCATGCCTAGCCCACTCAAACGTCGCTTGCTGGTCTTCATCACCCTGGTGCTGCTGGTCGGCCTCGCCTTCCTGGCCCACTGGTACTTCAAGGGACGCTTCTACGAGAGCACCGACAACGCCTATGTGCAGGGCGAGATCACGCGTATCTCCAGCCAGCTGGGGGCGCGTATCGACGAGGTGCGCGTCGAGGACAACCAGCACGTGAGCAAAGGCGACGTGCTGGTGCGCCTGGAGGCCGCTGACTTCGAGCTGGCCGTCGAGCGTGCTCGCGCCGCCCTGGCCAGCCGGGAAGCCGAACTCGCCCAGGCGCGCAGCCGCCTGACCCAGCAAGGCAGCCTGATCGCGGCGGGCCAGGCCCAGGTTGCCGCCAACCAGGCCACCCTCGACCGCTCGCAACTGGACCTCAACCGCGCCCAAGCCCTGCGCAAACCTGGGTTCGTCTCCGAAGAGCGAGTGACAACCCTGTCGGCCGAAAGCCATGTCGCCCGCTCCCAGGTGGACAAGGCCCAGGCCGACCTCAAGGGCCAGCGCCAACAGGTCGACGCCCTGGCCGCCGAACTCAAGCGCCTCGACGCACAGATCGCCAATGCCCACGCCGACCTGGCCCAGGCCGAGCTGAACCTGACCCGCTGCGCGATCCACGCGCCGATCAGCGGCACCATCGGCCAGCGCAACGCACGCAACGGCCAGGTGGTGCAGGCCGGCGCCTACCTGCTGTCTATCGTCCCCGACGAAGACATCTGGGTACAGGCCAACTTCAAGGAAACCCAGATCGGCAGGATGCACCCCGGCCAACGCGCCGAGCTGGTGTTCGACAGCTACCCCGATACACCGGTCGAAGGCCGTGTCGACAGCCTGTTCGCCGCCTCCGGCGCGCAGTTCAGCCTGCTGCCGCCGGACAACGCCACCGGCAACTTCACCAAGGTCGTACAGCGCCTTCCGGTCAAGCTGACCTTCGCCGCGGACACCCCCCTGCACGGTCGCATCCGTCCAGGCATGTCGGTTACCGTCACCGTCGACCTGCGTGGCGAAGACGACGACCAGCATGGCCGGTGACGCGCTGCTGCGCCCCACCGCCGAGCCGACCCGGCGTGACTGGATCGCGGTGATGAGCGTGATGCTCGGCGCCTTCATGGCGGTGCTGGACATCCAGATCACCAACTCCTCGCTCAAGGACATTCAGGGCGCGCTGTCGGCGACCCTGGAGGAAGGCTCATGGATCTCCACCTCCTACTTGGTGGCCGAGATCATCATGATCCCGCTGACCGCCTGGCTGGTGCAGTTGCTCTCGGCCCGACGCCTGGCGGTGTGGGTATCGCTGGGATTTCTGCTGTCGTCGCTGCTGTGCTCGATGGCCTGGAACCTCGAGAGCATGATCGTGTTCCGCGCCCTGCAGGGCTTCACCGGCGGCGCGCTGATCCCGCTGGCCTTCACCCTGACGCTCATCAAACTACCCGAGCACCACCGCGCCAAGGGCATGGCCATGTTCGCCATGACCGCCACCTTCGCCCCGTCCATCGGCCCGGCCCTGGGCGGCTGGCTGACCGAGAACTGGGGCTGGGAATACATCTTCTACATCAACATCCCGCCGGGGCTGCTGATGATCGCCGGGCTGCTCTACGGGCTGGAAAAGCAGGAAGCCCACTGGGAACTGCTCAAGAGCACCGACTACGCCGGCATCGTCACCCTCGGCCTGGGCCTGGGTTGCCTGCAGGTGTTTCTCGAGGAAGGCCATCGCAAGGACTGGCTGGAGTCGGGCCTGATCGTCAGCCTGGGCACCGTCGCCCTCCTCGCCCTGATCCTGTTCGTGATCCTGCAGTTCTCCCGGCCGCACCCGTTGATCAACCTGCGCATCCTCGGCAACCGCAACTTCGGCCTGTCGAGCATCGCCAGCCTGGGCATGGGTGTCGGCCTGTATGGCTCGATCTACCTGCTGCCGCTCTACCTGGCGCAGGTGCAGGGCTATAACGCCCTGCAGATCGGCAAGGTGATCATGTGGATGGGCGTACCGCAGCTGTTCCTGATCCCGCTGGTACCGCAACTGATGAAGGTGATCCCGCCGAAGGTGCTGTGCGCCCTGGGCTTCTGCCTGTTCGGCGCGGCCAGTTTCGGCTCCGGCGTGCTCAACCCGGATTTTGCCGGCCCGCAGTTCAACCAGATCCAGGTGATCCGCGCCCTCGGCCAGCCGATGATCATGGTGACCATCTCGCTGATCGCCACCGCCTACATCCAGCCGCAGGACGCAGGGTCGGCTTCGAGCCTGTTCAATATCCTGCGCAACCTGGGAGGCGCCATCGGCATCGCCCTGCTGGCGACGCTACTGGATGCGCGGACCAAGGTGTACTTCGACTATTTGCGCGAGGCGGTGGTGCCGAACAATCCGCAGGTCGCCGAACGCCTGGCGCAACTGGCCGAACGCCTGGGCAGCGACAATGCGGCACTGGGCAAACTGTCCGAGATCACCCACCAGCAGGCCTTGATCATGGCCTACAACGATGCCTTCCACTTTGTCGGCATCGGCCTGGTGGTGAGCATGCTGGCGGTGCTGTTGACGCGCAAGCTGCCACAGGGGTTGAAGGCCGGGGAAGCACATTGAGGGGGCGCTACCCGCCCCATCGCCGGCAAGCCGGCTCCCACACCGACCGCGTCGATTTCAAGGTATTTACCCAAACTTGCGCAAACACTGTGGGAGCCGGCTTGCCGGCGAATGGGCTGCGAAGCGGCCCCTGTCTCCCACAGAGATAACACCCTGATCCATCAACTGGCCAGCAAGCGTTCGCGCAACTGTCCGATCTCGTCGCGCAATTGCGCCGCCGCCTCGAACTCCAGGTCGCGGGCAAACTGGAACATCTTCTCTTCCAGTTGCTTGATGCGCTTGGTGATCTGTGCCGGGGTCTGCAGCTCGACCTCGTAGCGCCCGGCCTCTTCCGCCGCCTTGGCCATGCCCTTGCGCTTCTTGCTGCGGGCTCCGGGCACGGTGGCGCCTTCAAGGATGTCGGTGATGTCCTTGACCACGCCCTTGGGCACGATGCCGTTGGCCTGGTTGAAGGCGACCTGCTTCTCGCGGCGTCGCTCGGTCTCGTCGATGGCGCGCTGCATGGAGCCGGTGATGTTGTCGGCGTATAGAATCGCCCTGCCGTTGAGGTTACGCGCAGCGCGGCCGATGGTCTGGATCAGCGAGCGCTCCGAGCGCAGGAAACCTTCCTTGTCGGCGTCGAGGATCGCCACCAGCGACACCTCGGGCATGTCCAGGCCCTCGCGCAGCAGGTTGATCCCCACCAGCACGTCGAAAGTCCCCAGGCGCAGGTCGCGGATGATCTCGACCCGTTCGACGGTGTCGATGTCCGAGTGCAGGTAGCGCACCCGCACATCATGGTCAGCCAGGTAGTCGGTGAGGTCCTCGGCCATGCGCTTGGTCAGCGTGGTGGCCAGCACCCGCTCGCCCAGGGCGACGCGCTTGCCGATCTCCGAGAGCAGGTCGTCGACCTGGGTCAGCGCCGGGCGCACCTCGACCTGCGGGTCGACCAGGCCGGTCGGCCGCACCACCTGCTCCACCACCCGCCCGGCGTGCTCGGCCTCGTAGGGGCCGGGAGTAGCGGAGACGAAGATGGTCTGCGGGCTGACCGCCTCCCACTCATCGAAACGCATGGGCCGGTTGTCGAGGGCCGACGGCAGGCGGAAGCCGTACTCCACCAGGGTTTCCTTGCGCGAACGGTCGCCCTTGTACATGGCGCCGACCTGGGGAACGCTGACGTGGGATTCGTCGATCACCAGCAGCGCGTCATCCGGCAGGTAGTCGTAGAGCGTGGGCGGCGGCGCGCCGGCCGGGCGGCCGGAGAGGTAGCGCGAGTAGTTCTCGATGCCGTTGCAGTAGCCCAGCTCGAGGATCATCTCCAGGTCGAAACGGGTGCGCTGCTCCAGGCGCTGCGCCTCGACCAGCTTGTTGCTCGAGTTCAAGTACTCAAGGCGCTGCTTGAGTTCTTCCTTGATGCCGTCCACCGCCTCGACCAGGGTTTCCCGTGGGGTCACGTAGTGGCTCTTGGGGTAAAAGGTGAACCGCGGCAGCTTGCGGATGACCTCGCCGGTGAGCGGGTCGAAGGCGGCGATGTTCTCCACTTCGTCATCGAACAACTCGATGCGGATGGCCTCCAGGTCCGATTCGGCCGGGAAGATGTCGATCACGTCGCCGCGCACGCGGAAGGTGGCGCGGGCGAAATCCATCTCGTTGCGGGTGTATTGCAGATCGGCCAGGCGCCGCAGCAGGGCGCGCTGGTCGAGCTTGTCGCCACGGTCGACGTGCAGGACCATCTTCAGGTACGTCTCGGGGCTGCCCAGGCCGTAGATGCACGATACGGTGGTGACGATGATCGCGTCGCGCCGCTCCAGCAGCGCCTTGGTCGCCGACAGGCGCATCTGTTCGATATGGTCGTTGATCGAGGCGTCCTTCTCGATGAAGGTGTCCGACGACGGCACATAGGCTTCCGGCTGGTAGTAGTCGTAATAGGAGACGAAGTATTCGACGGCGTTGTTCGGGAAGAATGCCTTGAACTCGCCGTAGAGCTGGGCGGCCAGGGTCTTGTTCGGCGCCAGCACCATGGTCGGGCGCTGCACCTGCTGGATGACGTTGGCGATACTGAAGGTCTTGCCCGAGCCGGTCACCCCGAGCAGGGTCTGGTGCGAAAGGCCGGCGTCGATGCCCTCGACCATCTGGCGGATGGCCTCGGGCTGATCGCCGGCCGGCTGGAAGCGGGTGACGAGCTGGAACTCGGACATGACGGACCTCGTGGATGTCGCGGCAACTGTAAATTTAGCCAGTAGTCTATACCCAAATGCGCCCCCGGGGCGCCAGATTCAAGTGCGACCCTCGCCCCTTCAAGGCAATGGACCGGGCAATTCGACCAATGGTCGAAAAATATTTGCGCAAACAGCCGGAAAAGCTGCGCCAGACTGTCGCAGTGACCGGTGGGTATCACTATACTGACTCCCCGTTTGTGCACCGCTTCAGTGCCTTCGGCTGGAGCGTGGCGACCCTATCACTCTCCTATCAGAGCCAAGGTAACAATGAGCCTGTTTTCCGCTGTCGAGCTGGCACCCCGCGACCCTATCCTGGGCCTCAACGAAGCATTCAACGCCGACCCACGCACCGACAAGGTGAACCTGGGCGTGGGCGTCTACTGCAATGAGGAGGGCCGCATCCCGCTGCTGCGCGCGGTGATCGCAGCCGAGACCGCCCGTGCCGCCCAGCACGCCTCCCGCGGCTACCTGCCGATCGACGGCATCGCCCAGTACGACCAGGCCGTGCAGAAGCTGATCTTCGGCGCCGAATCGCCGTTGCTGGCCGCAGGCCGCGTGGTCACCGTGCAGGCTGTCGGCGGTACCGGCGCGCTGAAGATCGGCGCCGACTTCCTCAAGCGCCTGCAGCCGGGCGCCGTGGTCGCCATCAGCGACCCGAGCTGGGAAAACCACCGCGCCCTGTTCGAGAGCGCCGGCTTCCCGGTACAGACCTACCGCTACTACGATGCCGCCAGCCAGGACGTCAACCGCGCCGGCATGCTCGAAGACCTGAATAGCCTGCCATCGGGCTCGGTCATCGTGCTGCACGCCTGCTGCCACAACCCGACCGGCGTCGACCTGTCGCTGGACGACTGGAAGAACGTGCTGGAAGTGGTCAAGGCCAAAGGCCACATCCCGTTCCTCGACATGGCCTACCAAGGCTTCGGTGCCGGCATCGACGAAGACGCCTTCGCCGTGCGCCTGTTCGCCGAATCGGGCCTGGAGTTCTTCGTCTCCAGCTCGTTCTCCAAGTCGTTCTCGTTGTACGGCGAGCGTGTCGGGGCACTGTCGATCGTCACCGCCTCGAAGGACGAGAGCACCCGCGTGCTGTCGCAAGTCAAGCGGGTTATCCGCACCACCTACTCCAACCCGCCGACCCACGGCGCCAGCATCGTCGCCGCAGTGCTCAACAGCCCCGAGTTGCGCCAGATGTGGGAAACCGAGCTGGCCGAGATGCGCGAGCGTATCCACGGCATGCGCAAGCAGATGGTCGAGCTGCTGGCCGAGTACGGCGCCAAGCGTGACTTCAGCTTTGTCGGCCGCCAGTGCGGCATGTTCTCCTACTCGGGCCTGACCGTTGAACAAGTGGCACGCCTGAAGAACGAGTTCGGCATCTACGCGCTGGACACTGGCCGCATCGCGGTCGCCGCGCTGAACCAGAGCAACATCCACGTGGTCACCAAGGCCATCGTAGAAGTGCTGTAACTGCTTGATTGTCTTGGGGAAGCTTGACTTCCCCAAGACACGCAGTAAGATACGCGCAGATTCCGCGATAGCTCAGTCGGTAGAGCAAATGACTGTTAATCATTGGGTCCCTGGTTCGAGTCCAGGTCGCGGAGCCAAACACTGAAAACCTCCAGAGGCGCAAGCACTGGAGGTTTTTTATTGCCTGCGGTTCAGCGCTTTGGCAACGGCTCGGTCACCGGCTTGCCCTCCTCCACCAGGCTCCATACCAGAAGCTTGGCTGGCGCACTTTTGCTGGCATTGCGTGAGACGCTGTGCACCGTCCCCGGGGCCTCGTACCAGAATTCGCCGGCCTTGTAGGTCTTCTCCGGTTCGTCATTGAGCTTGGATGTCACCGCCCCTTCCAGCACATAGGCCATGACCGCACCCGGATGCCAGTGGCCGGGCGATGCCTCGCCAGGGGCATAGCTCACCGTGAGCATCACGGCTTTGTTGCCGGGGGCATTGGTGGGGAGCTGCTCCTGGAGGATTCTGACCTGATCAGGCTTTTCGCCATGGGCCCAGGCCAGGGACAGTGGGGCGAGCAGGCCGAGCGTCAGCAGGGCCGCGGGGAAATGGACAGATCGCATGGGGCTTCTCCTGTAGGGATCTGCCTGCAGGTTAAGCCCGGCGTCACCATGGGCAAACGGCCAATTCACGGAAAAAGCGGGAGGCCGATTGGCCGCCCGCCAGCGGCACTCAAATAAAAATAACACCCCGCAGATACAGCGCCCCCCGCCCACTGATGATCACTCGCCCATTGCCCGGCACATCACACTGCAACTGCCCCTTGCGCGCCCCACCCTGCTCACAGCGCAAGCTGTTTTTGCCCAGCCGCTCAGCCCAATAAGGCGCCAGGGAAGTGTGGGCCGACCCGGTTACCGGATCTTCATTGACGCCCACCCTCGGCCCGAACCACCGCGTGACGAAATCGAACCCACGCCCCGCCGCCGTCACTGCAATCCCCCGCACATCGAATGACGACAACGCCACGAAATCCGGCTTGAGCCCTTCGATCAGCGAAGCATCGTCGATCACCAGCACATAATCGTCCGTCCGATACAACGCCCGGGCCTCGCTCAACCCCAACGCCTCGAGCAACCCCGGCGCAATCTCGACGGCAACCGGCTGCTTGGCCGGGAAATCCATCGCCAGCAGACCATCGGCATTGCGGCTCACCCGCAACTCCCCGCTGCGGGTATTGAAGCGCAGCACCTCGGCCTGCTCCCCCAGTTGCTCGAACAGCACCCAGGCCGCGGCCAATGTCGCATGCCCGCACAGATCGACTTCCACCGCCGGGGTGAACCAGCGCAGGTCGAACGCTTCGCCATTTCGCACGAAGTAAGCCGTTTCGGACAGGTTGTTCTCTTCGGCGATGCGCTGCAGAACGTCGTCGGCCAGCCACTGCTGCAGGGGAATCACCGCCGCAGGGTTGCCGCCGAAAGGCGTGGACGAAAAGGCATCGACCTGGAAGATCTCTAGTTGCATGCAAAGGCTCCTCAAGCCCGGCGCAATGCCGGGCGGACTCGAAAAGGGTTCAACCGAGAACCGGGGTCAACACCGGCTCGCCGGCAAAGAACGCCTGCAGGTTACGCAGCACCAGGGTCACGGTGTCGCGCGCCGCTTCCGGCGACTGCCCGGCCACATGCGGGGTCAGCACCGTGTTGCCCAGCGCCTTCAGCGCAGCGGGCACTGCCGGTTCATCATCGAATACATCCAGCGCGGCGCCCGCGATCACGCCCTGTTCCAACGCTGCGATCAGCGCCGGGGTGTCCACGACGCTGGCGCGGGCGATATTCACCAGATAGCCCTCGGCGCCCAGGGCCGCCAGCACCGGGGCATCGACCAGCTGCCGGGTAGCAGCGCCGCCGGGCGTGGCGACCACCAGGATGTCCACGGCATCGGCCAGGTGCAACGGGCTGTCGTACCAGGTGTACGGTTGGTCCTGGCGGGGCGTGCGGCTGTGGTAGCTGACATTCATGTCGAAGCCCTGGCTCGCACGGCGGGCGATGGCCTGGCCGACCGCGCCCAGGCCGATGATACCCAGGCGCTTGCCGCTGACCGAGGGGCTGATCACCCGGTTCCACTCGCCGCGCCGGGTACTGGCATCGGCACGCGGGATATCGCGCAACAAAGCCAGCAGCAGCGCCATGGCGTGGTCGGCAACGGGACCGGCGTTTGCACCAGCGCCATTGGTAACGGTAATACCGCGCGCTGCGGCGGCCTCGAGGTCGACCTGCTCGTAGCCGGCGCCGATCACGCAGATGATCTGGAGTTGGGTCAACGTGGCAATTTCTTCGGCCGTGAGGCCCAGCGGACCGCGGGTGAGCACGGCGTCGATCTCGCCTGCATGGCGAGCGATGGCGTCGGCGCGCATCTGCGGCGACGGTGCGCGAATCAGCCGGTAGCCGGCCTGTTCCAATAGCGGCAGGTAGTCATCGACGGTTTCCACCAGCACCAGGACTGTCTTGCTCATGCCACCCTCCGGTTGTATGCGAAGAGGGATTATGCCAGCCCACCAGACAATCGCTACTGCGCGAACGCCCTGCCCAGGCCGCCCGGCACGCCACTGCTGTCGGTTTCCTGCCAAGGCCCGCTAGGACTGAGCGACCAGCTCCAGCCATTGTTCCAGCGATAATAGGTGCGCTGACGGTAGAAGGTGTTGGGTTGCTTCTCCAGCACATAGACCCCCAGCTTCGGGTCCCAATGGCTGGCGCCACCGGGCGGCGGCGCGAAGCTGGCAGAAGTGCGTGGCATGGGCTTGGGAATCGCCGCCGGCTTGCTCGGCTGGGTACCCGGCTGGCCACCTGGCAGTGGCTTGACCACCGGCCCCTGGTGCGGTGGCGGCGTGGTCTCGATCGGCGGCAGCGGTTCACGCTCCCCCGGCTGGTGCACCGTACACGCGGAAAGACCCAGGGCCAGGGTGATCAGGGTCAGGCGGACGGTGCTGTTCATGACGGTTACTCTCTTACGGATCGGGGCTGTCGATGGTCAGGTGCTGGGTGGCCTGGGTGGTGGTGGCCAGTGGCGCACTCTGGCCCTTCCACTCGCCGCGGGTCGGCACGCCTGCGCGCGAGACTCGGGCAACCAGTTGGACTTCGGTGAAGTCCGACAGTTTCATCTGCGGCATCATCGCGTCGGCATCCGACAGCTCCACTTCGATCGGCAACTGCGCCACCGTCACCCGCTTGGCCGCCAGCGGCATGGGCGGGCCATTGCTGGCGCGGGCGAAGATGAACACGGTGTCATCCAGGCGCACCTTGTCCTTGAGCGCCGCGCCCAGCTCGACCCGTACTTTCAGGCGCGCAGCCTCGGCGACCTTGCCGCCGCCGGCCTTGAGCCTGTCGGCGGCACGATCGATACCACCCTGCAGCGCGGCACGAGAGGCATCGCCCTCCGGCAATTGCGCCAACAGGCGCTGCCAGTAGTCGATGGCTTCCTGGAAGCGTTCGCCCTCGAATGCAGCGATGCCACGCAGGCCAAGGCTGGTGACTTCCCGTGGGTCCGCTTTCAGCGCTTCATCGGTGAGCGTCTGCAGTTGCGCCGACCACTGTTTGTCGGCGGCGAAGTACAGCGCTTGGGCCCATTGCCCGAGCAGCTCGGGTTGGCGCCCGGCAAGGGCCACGGCACGCTCGAAGGCCTTGGCCGCATCGGCCGGCCGCTGCTCGGCCATGTACGCTCGGCCAAGGAAGTACAGACCCTCCGCCGAGTCCGGCTGGGCCTGCACTGCGCGCTCCAGGCGCGTGGTCATTTCAGTCATCGACTGCGGCGCACTGGCGAACTCCTGGGTCAGCTCGACCTTGTCGGCTGCGCCGAAGTGCAGGTAGAGCCCCAGGGCCATCACCGGCACCAGCACCGCCGCCAGCAGCGGGATGGCCTTGCCCAGGCGGCCCTGGCGCACGGCCTCGTCGCGTTCGGTGTCGGCCAGCAGCTCGCGGGCGGCTTCGTCACGTCCCGTGGCCAGCTGTCGATCATCGAGCACCCCGGCCGCCTGCTGGGCAGCCAGCTCGGCGACCCGCTCCTCGTACAGCGCCACATTGAGTGCGGTACGGTCTTGTTCGGCCTGCTGGCGGCGGTGGCCACGCAGGATCGGCAACAGCAGGAAAGCCAGGGCGGCGAGCAGCAGCAGGCCCGCGCTAAGCCAGAATTCAGTCATGGGTACGTTCTTTATCCAGCAGTTTGGCCAGACGCTCGCGTTCGTCGGCGGACAGTTCGGTGTTGCCGGCCACAGCCTGCCCGCGGCGACGGCGGACGATCACCGCCAACACCACGAAACCACTGGCCAGGAGGATACCCGGGCCGAACCACAGCAACCAGGTGCGCCCGCTGAGCGCCGGCTTGTAGCGCACGAAGTCGCCGTAGCGATCGACCATGAAATCGACGATCTGCTGGTTGTTCTTGCCTTCGCCCAGCATGCGGAAGATCTCGCGGCGCAGGTCGGCGGCGATCGGTGCGTTGGAGTCGGCGATGTCCTGGTTCTGGCACTTGGGGCAGCGCAGTTCCTTGGTCAGTTGCTGGTAGCGCTCGCGCTCGGCTTCGTCGCGGAACTGATAGGTGTCGATGGCGGCCTTGGCCACGCCGGCCAGGCTCAGGCCAAGCACGGCAGCCGTAAACCAGCGCCTCATGGCTTGGCCTCGTCGACCAGGCCCTGGTACAGCGGCGCCAGCTGCTCGCGCCACACCGTGGCATCGACCACACCGACATGCTTGTAGCGGATGATGCCCTTGGCGTCGATCAGGAAGGTTTCCGGCGCGCCGTACACCCCCAGGTCCAGGCCCAGCGTGCCTTGCTGGTCGGCAATGTTCAGCTGGTAAGGGTTGTGGAACTCGGCCAGCCACTTCAGCGCGGCGGCATTGTCGTCCTTGTAGTTGACCCCGTGGATCACCACACCCTGCTCGGCCAGCTGGTTCAGGTACGGGTGCTCGACCTTGCATGACGGGCACCAGGTACCCCACACGTTGACCAGCGCCGGACGCCCGAGCAGGTCGGCCTGGGTCAGGGTGCGGTCATCCTGCACCGTCGCCAGCGAGAACGCCGGGAATGGCTTGCCGATCATTGCCGAAGGCAGTTCGTCGGGCTTGAGGAACAACCCCTTGTAGAGAAAGACCGCCACCAGCAGGAACACCGCCAGTGGCACGACCATGATCCAACGCTTCATGCCGTTGCTCCAGACACGCCCAGGGCCTCACGCACCCGGGTCTTGACCTTGACGCGGTAGCGCCGGTCGAGGGCCGCCAGCAAGCCGCCCAGGCCGGTCAGCAGACCGCCCAGCCAGATCCAGCGGACATAAGGTTTGATATGCACCCGCACCGCCCAGGCGCCGTTTTCCAGCGGCTCGCCCAAGGCGACATACAGGTCTCGGGTGAAACCGGCATCGATGCCGGCCTCGGTCATCATCGACTGCTGCACGGTGTACAGGCGTTTTTCCGGGTGCAGCACGGACACTTCGCGGCCATTGCGCGAGACGCGGATAGTGCCCTTGTCAGAAATGAAGTTCGGCCCTTCAAAGTGTTTGGCGCCCTCGAACAGGAAGTGGTAACCGCCCAGCTCGACGGTCTCGCCCGGCGCCATGCGCAGGTCGCGCTCGGCGCTGTTATTGCTCGACAACACCACGCCCAGGGCACAGACCACCAGCCCCAGGTGCGCCAGGTGCATGCCCCAGTAGCTGCGGTTGAGCCCACCCAGGCCTTTGACCAGGCCCTTGTGACGGGTCTTGTCGAGAATGTCGCGCACGCCGCTCAGGACTACCCAGGCGGCCAGGGCGAACACGCTGAGGGCCGGCCAGTCGAAATCATCGACGATCAGCCCGGCGACCGGCGCGAGCACCGCGCTGCCAACCAGCACCGGGGTCAACATGCCGGCCAGCCACTTGCCGGGGGTATCCTTCCAACGCACCAGCACACCGATACCCAGCACCACCATCAGCAGCGCCATCAGCGGCAGGAACAAGGCGTCGAAGTACGGCGGGCCGACCGACAGCTTGGCCCCGGTCAGGGCATCGAGCACCAGCGGGTACAGCGTGCCGAGCAGGATCATCGACGCCGCCACCACCAGCACCAGGTTGTTGGCCAGCAGCAAGGTTTCACGGGACCACAGCGCAAAGCCCACCTGGCTCTTGACCACCGGGGCGCGCAGGGCGAACAGGGTCAGCGAGCCGCCGACCACGAACAACAGGAAGAACAGGATGAAGATGCCGCGCGAAGGGTCGGCGGCGAACGCGTGCACCGAGGTCAGTACACCGGAACGCACCAGGAATGTACCCAGCAGACTCAGGGAGAACGCGGCGATGGCCAGCAGCACGGTCCAGCTCTTGAACACCCCGCGCTTTTCGGTGACCGCCAGCGAGTGGATCAGCGCCGTGCCCACCAGCCAAGGCATGAACGAGGCGTTTTCGACCGGGTCCCAGAACCACCAGCCGCCCCAGCCCAGTTCGTAGTAGGCCCACCACGAGCCGAGGGTGATGCCGACGCCCAGGAAAGCCCAGGCGACGATAGTCCAGGGCCGCGACCAGCGCGCCCAGGCCGCGTCCAGGCGCCCGCCGAGCAAGGCAGCGATGGCGAAGGCGAAGGCCACCGAGAAGCCCACATAACCCATGTACAGCATCGGTGGGTGGACGATCAGGCCGAAGTCCTGCAGCAGTGGGTTGAGGTCGCGACCGTCGCCCGGTACCTGCGGCAGCAGGCGCTGGAACGGATTGGAAGTGATGATCAGGAAACTCAGGAAGCCCACGCTGATCATGCCCATGACCGCCAGCACCCGGGCCAGCATCACCTGGGGCAGCTGGCGCGAGAAGATCGACACGGCGAAGGTCCAGCCGCCGAGGATCAATGCCCACAGCAGCAGCGAGCCTTCGTGGGCGCCCCAAACGGCACTGAACTTGTAGTACCAAGGCAAGGCGCTGTTGGAGTTGCTGGCCACATAGGCAACCGAGAAGTTATCGGTCATGAAGGCGTGGGTAAGGCAGGCAAAGGCGAAGGCCAGGAAGGCGAACTGCCCCCAGGCAGCCGGCCGCGCCAGGCCCATCCACAGGCTGTCGCCGCGCCAGGCGCCGAGCAGCGGTACGCTGGCCTGCACGGCGGCGAAGCAGATGGCCAGGATCATCGCCAGCTGGCCCAGTTCGGGGATCACCAGGGCCGCGTTCATGGCTTGGCTCCCGCATCACTGGCGGCCTGGCCGCTTTCTTTCAGGGCCTTGGTGACTTCCGGCGGCATGTACTTCTCATCGTGCTTGGCCAAAACCTCATCGGCCACCACCACGCCATCGGCATTGAGCTTGCCAAGGGCGACGATGCCCTGCCCTTCGCGGAACAGGTCAGGGAGGATGCCGCGGTAGGTGATCGGTACCGACTTGCTGTAGTCGGTGACCACGAAACGTACGTCGAGCGAATCGGCCGAGCGCTGCACCGAGCCCTTCTCGACCATGCCGCCGGCGCGGATACGGGTGTCCAGGGGCGCCTCGCCGTTGGCGATCTGCGTCGGGGTATAGAACAGGTTGATGTTCTGCTGCAGCGCACTCAGGGCGAAGCCCACGGCGACGCCGACACCGGCCAGCAGGCCGAGGATGATGAACAGGCGTTTCTTGCGCTGCGGATTCACGGTTTGTTCTCCCGGCGCAGACGACGCGCCTCTTCTTGCAGGTAGCGACGGCGGGCCAGCAGGGGCGCGGCGACATTCAGCGCCAGCACCGCCAAGCAGATGCCGTAGGCCGACCAGACGTACAGGCCATGGTGGCCCATGGCGAGGAAATCACTGAAGGAGGCAAAGCTCATCGTGCCGCCTCCCGGCCAAGCTGGCTCAGCACTTCATCCTTGACCCAACTGGCCCGCGCTTCGCGCTTGAGCACTTCCAGACGCATGCGCAGCAACAGCACGGCGCCGAAGAAGCAATAGAAGCCCAACGCGGTGATCAGCAGCGGCGCCCACATTTCCACCGGCATTGCCGGCTTTTCGGTGAGGGTGAAGGTGGCGCCCTGGTGCAGGGTATTCCACCACTCCACCGAGTACTTGATGATCGGGATGTTGATCACACCGACGATCGCCAGTACCGCACAGGCCTTGGCCGCGCTGTCGCGGTTGCTGATGGCCTGGCCCAGGGCAATGATGCCGAAGTACAGGAACAGCAGGATAAGCATGGAGGTCAGGCGCGCATCCCAGACCCACCAACTGCCCCAGGTGGGCTTGCCCCAGATCGCCCCGGTGACCAGCGCCACCGCGGTCATCCAGGCACCGATGGGCGCCGCGCACTGCAGCGCGACATCGGCCAGTTTCATCTTCCACACCAGCCCCACCACGCCTGCCACGGCGAGCATCACATAGCACGACTGCGCCAGCATGGCGGTCGGCACATGGATATAGATGATGCGGAAGCTGTTGCCCTGCTGGTAGTCCTGGGGGGCAAAGGCCAGGCCCCAGGTGATGCCGACCAGCATTAGCACGATGGCGCAAACGGTCAGCCATGGCAGCATGCGGCCGCTGATGGCATAGAACCATTTGGGGGAACCCAGCTTGTGGAACCACGTCCAGCTTATTTTCATCAGGGTACATCCAGGGTGTTGGCCGGGCTGCAATGCCCGGCACTCGTTATTCGCCGACGCTGATCTTCAGGCCGGCCGCGATCGCAAAGGGTGCCAGTGTCACCGCCAGTGCCGTCAGGCTGGCGAGCCAGAGCAGATGACCGGTGGCGGGCATATTCTGCAACGCCGCCTGCAACGCACCACTGCCCAGGATCAATACAGGGATATACAACGGCAGAATCAGCAACGCCAGCAGCAGGCCGCCGCGCTTGAGACCGACCGTCAGCGCCGCCCCCACCGCGCCCAGCAGGCTCAGCACCGGGGTGCCCAGCAGCAAGGAGGCGAGCAGCACCGGCAGGCAACTGGGCGGCAGGCCCAGCATCAGCGCCAGCAATGGTGCCAACAATACCAGCGCCAACCCGGAAAAGATCCAGTGCGCCAGCACCTTGGCCAGCACCAGCATGGCCAGCGGATGCGGCGAAAGCACCCACTGCTCGAGCGAGCCGTCCTCGAAATCACTGCGAAACAACCCGTCCAGCGACAACAATACCGCCAGCAAGGCCGCGACCCAGACCAGCCCCGGCGACAAGGTTTGCAACAATTGTGTCTCGGGCCCTACCGCCAGCGGGAACAGGGCGACAACGATGGCGAAGAACACCAGCGGGTTGGCCAGTTCCGCCGGGCGGCGGAACAACAGCTGCGCCTCACGGCGCAACAGAAGAAGGAATACACTCATGCTGCCCACTGCCCCAGGTTCAGCTCGCGGTAGCCGGACGGCTTGCGCTCGAGCGTGTGGTGGGTGGTCAGCACCACGGTACCACCGTGCTCGCAGTGCGCTGCAAGGTGCGCTTCCAGTTGCGCCACGCCCTGCTTGTCGAGAGCGGTGAACGGTTCATCGAGGATCCACAGCGGCGGACAGTCCAGGTACAGCCGGGCCAGCGCCACGCGGCGCTGCTGGCCGGCGGACAGCGTATGGCAGGGCACGTCCTCGAAACCGCGCAGGCCGACGGCCTCCAGCGCCTTCCAGATCGCCTCGCGGTTGGCCGGGCGGTGCAATGCGCAGAGCCAGGCAAGGTTCTCTTCAGCGGTGAGCAGGTCCTTGATCCCTGCGGCATGGCCGATCCACAACAGGATGCTGGCCAGGGCATGGCGTTGTGCGGCCAGCGGCTCGCCCCCTAGCAGGATCTGCCCGGCAGTGGGTTGCATGAGCCCTGCCAGCAGGCGCAGCAAGCTGGTCTTGCCGCTGCCGTTGGGGCCGGCGACCTGCAGCATGTCGCCAGGGTGCAGCTCGAAGTGCAGGTGCTCGAACAGCAGCCGCCAGTCGCGCTCGCAGGCCAGGCCCGCAGCTTGGAGGTGAAGGGTCACGGTATCGCCTTATGCAGTCTGTGTCTCAAGTCGCTCCAACCCTTGCCGTTATACTGGCAATGGCGAGCGAGCGGCATTATTGCACGCGCCACCGCGCTGCCAAGAGGGCTGGTTCGACAGGTTGTATACAATCATGACTGAAATCAATAGTCTCAGCACACAAAGCGCGGTAAGCGCCCAAGCGACCCGGGCCGCGATGACCGGCGAACTGCTGCGCCTGCTGCAGGCCCAGCCTGGTCTGCTGCCGCCTGGAGAAACCGCCGAAGCCGAGGTCGTCACCCTGCGCCAGATCGGCCAGGAATTCCAGATGCTGCTGCGGCTCACCCAGGCCAATGGCAACCAGATCCAGGTACTGACCACCGCCAGCCAGCCGATGCCTCCCGGCAGCCTGATCACCGTCAGCCAGACCGAAAGCAGCCGCCTGGCGGTGATGGTGCAGCAGGCCAGTGCCGGCAACATCGCCACCCTGACTCAACTGGATACCCGGCAGCTCCCGGTCGGCACCTTGCTGCAGGCCAAGGTGCTGACCAGCCAGGCACTGCCGCAAAATCCCGGCTCAGCCGTTACCTTCCGCTCGTTGGTGAGCCTGCTCACCAGCAGCCAGGCCGGTGCCACGCTGGCCATCGACAGCCCGCGCAGGCTTCCCGTGGGCAGCCTGCTCAGCGCGCTGGTGCAGGGCGAACAAACACTGCGCTTCGTGCCCCTGAGCGGCCGCCAGGACCAATTGGCCGTTACCCAGCACCTGTCGACCCAGCAAAGCCTCCAGGCCTCATTGCCAGGTGTGCTCAACAGCCTCCAGCAGATCGCCAGCAGCCCCGACATGGCCCCCGAACTGCGCGCCAGTGCCGAGCGCCTGCTCGCCAGCCTGCCTGAAGCGCGGCAACTTGGCGATGCGAAGAGCCTGGCCCAGGCACTGAACAACAGCGGCACGTTCTTCGAATCCAAGCTACTGGGCGGGCTGGCCAGCGGGATCGCGCCCGACCTCAAGGCACAACTGGTCAAGCTGGTGGCCCAGGCGCTGCCCAGCGTGCCCGGCCATCCACCGATGGCCACCGCGCTGGCCACCGGTACCCTCGCCCAGGCCCTGCCTGGCCTGGCGCGCAGCGCCCTGGGCATGCTCGTCCAAATCAGCCCACGACCGCTGCCGAGCGCTTTTCCCCTGCCCTCGCGGCTGCTGCAGAAGCTGGAGAGTGAAGGCGACCTGCAGCAACTGCTGCGCCTGGCCGCCGCGGCGATCTCCCGGCTGCAGAGCCATTCGCTGTCCAGCCTGCAGCAGAGCGGCACGCTCGACAATGGCAACCAGCAAACCACCTGGCAGACCGAGATCCCGGTTCGCCATGGCCAGGAGTTCATTCCCCTGCAAGTGAAGCTGCAACGCGAAGAAACCCCGGAACAACAGGCCGACCGTGAACGCGAACAGGATGATCCAATGAAAGCTTTATGGCGCATTGAGCTGGCTTTCGACCTGTCGCCGCTCGGCCCGCTGCAGGTCCAGGCGCAACTGGCCCAGGGTCGGCTGTCCGGCCAGCTGTGGGCACAGCAGGAACAAACCGCGCGCCTGATCGACAGCCAGTTGGGCGCCTTGCGCGAACGCCTGGTGGCCCGCGGCCTGGACGTCGGCGACCTGGAATGCCACCCCGGCACTCCTCCTCAAGGCCCGCGTACGCGCCTGGAACAACGCTGGGTGGACGAGAACGCATGAGCAGCAAGCAACCGCGCCAGGCCATTGCCCTGAGCTACGATGGCCAGCAGGCTCCAACCCTGAGCGCAAAGGGTGACGACGAACTGGCCGAAGCCATCCTCGCCCTGGCCCGCGAGCACGAAGTACCGATCTACGAGAACGCCGAGCTGGTGCGCCTGCTGGCGCGCCTGGAATTGGGCGAACAGATACCGGAGGCGCTGTACCTGACCATCGCCGAAATCATCGCCTTTGCCTGGCAGCTACGTGGCAAGGTACCGGCGGGGTTCAGCGATGAGCCCAGCGCACCACGGGACGTGACACCGGTAGCCGCGCTATTGCCACCGGGCGGCAACGGGTAATTAGCTACCGCCCCCAGCCTGCAAAAGCCATTCAGCCTTGCCATTCCCACAAATGAGCAAGGTGAGCAACATGTCTACAAGCCGCATCAACGCCGCCGGCGTTCAGTACGTCGTCGACCACCTGAACCACGTACCGCGCCCGGATCTCGAAGCCAGCCGGGCAATCCAGCAATGGCTGGCACAACAGGGCCATGACCTGGCCGCTGAGCAGATCGACGTCGTCACCCTGCACTACCGCCCCGATGGACCGGATCGCTATCTCGCCGCAGTTACCAAGCGCATGAGTTTGCCCCAGGCGGTACTGAGCAACTGGCAAGGTGAAGCCAACAACAACCTGTTCGGCAGCCTGTTTCGCAACCCCTGGGCCGGCACCCTGCCTGATCGTCCGCTACGCCTGGTGGAAACACTGCCAGCCCCCGGCCTCAATCACAACGGTGCCGCCTTCGAGGTGTTCAACGGTTTGTTCCGCCGTACCACGCCACAACGCTATGACACCTCGACTCACCTGCCGATAGCCGCAGAAGCCTTCCAGCGGTTCATAGAAGACCTGGACTTCCATACGCCCTTCAAGGCCCAGTTGGACCGCTACTGGAACGAACATCTGCAAGACCACAGACTTGCTTGCAAGCTCAATTTCATAGCAGCCTGCAATAAGCAGGTTGGCGAAGGTAGCCTCAGCGAGCCGGCCAGGAAGCTCATCTGGCAAGCCGCCGGGTTGATGCCCTGCGGCACGCAGCTGCACAGGAGTACGCTGAACATCTACGGCTACGCTGCTACCGACCTGTTGTATCTGAACGACCCTGCCAGCGACCTGACCGTACTTTACATGCCCGGTAACAGCTCGCCATTGCTGGAGTTCAACAGCAAGGCGCTTATGAAAGACTGGGTCGGCCAGCAGTGCAAGGACCCGGCAAAGCGGCAAGCCTTGAAACAGTACTTCCGCCTGGCCGACTGCCCGCAAGGCCTTGACTTCAGCGGCCTGCAAACGGCCCTAGACGGCCTGGCCGACTACCCGGCCCGCCACTCGCTGCCCCCTGAACACGGCTATTTCAACGATGACGGTACCTGGCCGCCACGCACCTACGTCAACTATCGGCCCGGCAAATACAACCCCAGGCTTGAAGGCGATCTTTTCCTCGCATTGGCCGAGCGCCAGCGCCAACGCAGTTATGACGATGCCGACTTTCTCATCACCCGCGACAGCCAGGTCAGCAAAGCCCGCTGGATCGGCTATCTGACCGCCACACTCAACCTGCTGGCACCGTTTTGTCTCGTGGTGCCGGGCCTTGCTCCCCTGCTGGCCCTGGGCGGTGTCGTACAGTTGAGCCTGGGGCTCGACCAGGCGATCAACGGTCGGACACTGCAAGAGAAGGAAGATGGTCTCGGGAACATCACCTGGGGCCTGTTCAATGCCGTGCCATTGGCAATCGTTGGCGCCCGAGGAGCCAAGGCGCTGTTCGAGTTCAAAAGTGAGGGTTTCGTCTCGCCAACGCGGCTGAACGAGCAGATTGGCTACCCATTCAGCCCGAGTACCCCACCCCGCTTTCCGGAACCTGAAGGTGCGCGCTATTTCCACACACCCGAGTCGATCTCCCCCCTACCGGATGGCGACCAGGCCATCGCCGACTCCGTTGTTCGAGTGCCGCTCTACAACGCCGATCCCGACCATCTCGGGGTGAGCATCGCAGGCTACAACTATCATGTCGTTTATGACGTGGAGCGCGATGTGTTTATTCGTGAGGAGGACCTCAACGAGATAGATCCAGTCGGTTACATAGCCCAGGCCGGAAGAAAGGACCTGGTGCCGGCGCCCACCACCCGCCTAGTCACCAACGCCATGCGCACCCGAAGCCTGCGTGCGCTAGGGGTCGATCTTCCATTGCCGGTGGAAGTGCCCACGCCAGCCGCTGACAGCTACCCCATCCCCAAGACGGTCAATTGCCTCTGGGTAGGCGACAAGGTGATCAACCCTGAACTGCTCACCAACCTGGGCAAGAATGCCGCACGGCTCAAGGACAGTGACTATTCTCTGCGCCTGTTCCTTTCGCATGCCAACCCCGACGTCTATGCCGAAAACCAGTGGCTGCTCGCTGCGCAAGCACCAGGGCTGCAGGTTCTGCCGCTGGAAGAGCAAGCCTTCTTCAGAGTATTTCGCCAGAGCAAGTACTTCGCCCAATATGATGCAGCGCTGGATGGCAATGGCGGTACCGCCACCAACTACGCCTCGGCATCCGACGTGTTGCGCTACCCTATGTTGCATCACGAGGGGGGCTTGTACATGGATGTGGACGACACCCTGCTGGCCCAGGGGGAAAACGAAACCATCGACCATGTTGAGCTGTGCACGCCCCCCAATAGCCTGCTGCTCGCGCCCCCCATGTCCAACGAGAAGATGGGGATGAACTGCCTGTACAACACCAGCCTGATCGGCAGCCATCCCGGCAACCCCATCCTGGAGGCTATTTCTGAAGAAATGCATGCTCGCTTCCAGACAAACCCGGACTTCTACGACAGCAAGCCCAGCCTGGCCGAGGATCCAGCCAACTTCTACCGCTATGCCAACCGCCTCAGCCAAATGACCGGCCCGGCCTTGCTAAGCGATGTGGTCGACCGCCACCTGCCGGCGCTGCGCACCTTGCGCCAGATCGTAAATCTGTACGCCATGCCACGGATCAACGCCTACCAGTTCATCGACATGCAGCGTGGCAAGGACGCCGTGCACACGCTGCTGCCGCTGAACCGCTTCGCCAAGGTCGGTGGTAATCATTCATGGAGCAAATAACCAGTAGCAAGGTGCAGGAAAGTACCTCGCAAGGTCGCTGAGTGGTCTTTTACCGCGAACGGGAGATCGCCAATCATCGTGATTGGGACAAAACCCATGAAAAAACAAGGCGACTTGCGTCGCCCTGTTCATCACTCGCCGCGGTGCAGCTTGCTCATCAACTGCGCCTCGGCCTGGGTCAACCCGCAGGTCTGGGTCAGCTCCTCGACGCTGGCGCCCATCCCCACCAGCTTGGCGGCCTGGGCGAAGGTGACGCTGTGGGGGTCGCGCTGCTCGAGTTGCTGCAGCTTCTCGGGCAGCGGCGCCACCACCGCGCGCAATTCATGGATCGCTTCGCCCATGCGCACGGTGCCGTTCTGGTAGTCGTCCAGGCGTTTGGCGAGGTCCTTGATGCGCTGGTCACGCAGCGCATCGCCCTGGGCCTGCTGGGCGGCCAGCTCGCGCTGGCGCTTGCTGTAGTTGAGGAAGAACCACAGGCTCAGCGCCCACAGCAGCGCCAGGAAGATGACAGCAACCTCGAAGATCAACTCAGATGTTCTCCAGCTCGGACCACTCTTCCTCGGTCATCATCTTGTCCAGCTCGACCAGGATCAGCAGCTCGCCGTTCTTGTTGCACACGCCCTGGATGAACTTGGCCGACTCTTCGTTGCCGACGTTCGGCGCGGTCTCGATCTCCGACTGGCGCAGGTACACCACTTCAGCGACGCTGTCGACGAGGATGCCGACCACCTGCTTGTCCGCCTCGATGATGACGATACGGGTGTTGTCGGTGACTTCGCTCGACATCAGGCCGAAGCGCTGGCGGGTGTCGATCACCGTCACCACGTTGCCGCGCAGGTTGATGATGCCCAGCACATAGCTGGGGGCGCCCGGTACCGGGGCGATCTCGGTGTAGCGCAGTACTTCCTGCACCTGCATGACATTGATGCCGTAGGACTCGTTGTCCAGACGGAAGGTTACCCACTGCAGGATCGGATCTTCGGAACCTTGTGCAGACGACTTTTTCATTCCCCTAGCCCTCAAAATCCGCCATTGGCGGTGTGCTCTGTATTGCCGCGGCAGTAGCGGCGTTGATTCAGTTGTGTTTGGTGTTCATCTGCTTGACCGCGCCACTGGCAATCAGCTCGGCCAGTTCGGCGACGTCGAGCAGCGCGCACATGTGTTCGATCACCGTGCCGGCCAGCCACGGGCGCTGGCCACGCTGGCTGCGCCATTTGATCTCGTTCGGGTCCAGGCGCAGCGAGCGGCTGACCTGGTGCACGGCCAGCCCCCATTCGTAGCCCTGGACCGAAATGACGTATTGCAGGCCCTGGCGGAAATCGTCCCGGTAGCGGTCAGGCATGACCCAGCGGGCAGTATCCAGCACCTTGAGGTTGCCCGCCTGGCAGGTGAGGATGCCAAGGAACCAGTCCGGCTGGCCGAACAGCGGCGTCAGCTCCTGGCCGGCCAGGGTATAGATCGAGCCCAGGCACACCAGCGGTACCGCCAGGGTCAGCCCGGCGACATCGAACAGCAGGCATTCGAATGGCTCGGCGGCCCATTCAGGACGCCCGTCGACCGTCGCCGGAGGTGTTGGCGCGGCAGGCGCCGCCGGCACGTGCAGCTCCACCAGTGGCGTCGCCGGCTCGATGGCCGGGGGCTCGGTCAACAGCGGAATGCTGGCCTCAGCCACCACCTCGCGCTCGACCACCGCCACCACCGGCTCCATGACAGGCGTGGCGGGCGGCAGCACGGTTGGCAGGACCTTGGCCTGCGGTTCGGCGAAAGGCCGGGACGCAGGCGCGGCTGGCATGACCTGGCGCTGAGCATCGCGGGCCTGCTCCTCGCGGACCGCCGCCTCGAACTCATCGCCGGGAGCCTGCTCCACGGGCTGCGCGACGGGCAGATCCCGCTCGGGCGGCAACTCGAACGGCTCGGTGGCTTCCTGCAGCAAACCATCAAGGTAGGACTGCAAGGCCATCTGCGGTTTGCTGGTGATGTGAGGTGCCTGGTTCATCAGGCCACCTGCAGCGCGGAGCGATAGGTAAGCAGATGCTTGAGCAGCGCCCGGTAGGCCACCACGCCTCGGCTCTTGCCATCGAACTGCGAGGGCGTGACACCGTTGCGGCTGGCATCGCGCAGGCGCGTATCCACCGGGATGTAGCCCTGCCAGACTTGATCGCCATAGGTGTCGCGCAACACTTTCAAGGTACCCAGCGAAGCTTGGGTGCGGCGGTCGAACAGGGTCGGCACGATCTGGTACGGCAACGCCTGCTTGCGCGAACGGTTGATCATGCCCAGCGTGCCGACCATGCGCTCCAGGCCCTTGACCGCGAGAAACTCGGTCTGCACCGGGATCACCAACTGCTGGCTGGCGGCCAGGGCGTTGACCATCAGCACGCCCAGCAAGGGGGGGCTGTCGATCAGGGCGAAGTCGAAATCCTGCCACAGCTGCGCCAGACTCTTGGCGATCACCAGGCCCAGGCCACTCTGGCCCGGCGACTGACGCTCGAGCACCGCCAACGCGGTGCTCGACGGCAGCAGCGAGATACGCTCGTCACTGGTGGGTAGCAGCAACTGGCCCGGCAGCCCCTCGGGCACCGTGCCCTTGTGCAGGAACAGGTCGTAGCAGCTGTGCTCCAGCGCATCGGGGTTGTGCCCGAAATAGCTGGTCATCGAGCCGTGCGGGTCGAGGTCGACCACGACCACGCGCTTGCCCGCCTCGGCCAGCAGGCCGGCCAGGGCGATGGTGGTGGTGGTCTTGCCGACGCCACCTTTTTGATTGGCTACTGCCCAGACTCTCATCGTGCGTTGCTTCCTCCCGGTATGGCCGCCTGCCCTGCCGGGAACGGTATGAAGTTCAGTGACGGGGATTTGACGAAATCAGCCCCCGGTCCTCGGTGCTGGCGAGGCTGGTGCACTTTGTGTGCCAGCCCGGCGCATCGCCGCATCCGGGGTGGCGTTGGCGCTGCCGCTGCCGGTCAGGCTGCGACGCACCTCCAGGTTGCGCGAGATCACCAGTACCACGCGACGGTTGCGCGCACGGCCGTCGGCAGTGTCGTTGCTGGCCACCGGCTGGTACTCGCCGTACCCCACCGAGGCCATGCGCGCAGGGCTGACCCCTTCCATGGCCAGCAAGCGAACGATGCTCGCCGCCCGCGCCGACGACAGCTCCCAGTTGGTCGGGTACTGGGCAGTACGGATCGGCAGGTTGTCGGTGAAACCCTCGACGTGCACCGGGTTGGCGAACGGCCTGAGGATCGTCGCCACCTTCTCGATGATTTCGAAGGCGACATCACTGGGCATGGCATCGGCGCTGGCGAACAACAGCGAGGAGTTGAGCTCGATCTCCACCCACAGTTCATTACCGCGAACGGTCATCTGGTTGGACTTGATCAGGTCGCCGAAGGCGTCACGCACATCGTCGGTGATGGTCTTGAGCGGGTCGACGCTGGTCTGCGCCAGGCCCGCGTCGGTTTGCTCGCTGTCCTTGATCAAAGGCTCGGCCGGCTTGACGCTCAGCGGGCGCTCATCGCCGATGGGGATCGGTTTCATGCTGCGCTCGGGGTCGTTGAACACCCCGATCAGCGCCTGGGAGATCTGCTTGTACTTGCCCTCGTTGATCGACGAAATCGAGTACATGACCACGAAGAAGGCGAACAACAGGGTAATGAAGTCGGCATACGAGACCAGCCAACGCTCGTGATTCTCATGCTCTTCGATCTTGCGACGACGGGCCATGGCTTACTCCATGAAGCCTTGCAGCTTCAGCTCGATCGAGCGTGGGTTCTCGCCTTCGGCGATCGACAGCAGGCCTTCGAGCAGCATCTCGCGGTAACGCGACTGGCGCAGGGTGATGGCCTTGAGCTTGTTGGCGACCGGCAACAGGATCAGGTTGGCACTGGCCACGCCATAAATGGTGGCGACAAAGGCCACGGCGATACCGTTGCCCAGCTGCGACGGATCGGCGAGGTTGCCCATCACATGAATCAGGCCCATTACCGCGCCGATGATACCGATGGTCGGTGCGTAGCCGCCCATGCTCTCGAACACCTTGGCGGCCTGGATGTCACGGGACTCCTGGGTCAAAAAGTCGACTTCGAGAATGCTGCGGATGGCTTCCGGCTCGGCGCCGTCGACCAGCAACTGCAAGCCTTTGCGCGCGTAGGGATCGGGCTCGGCGTCGGCCACGCCCTCCAGGCCCAGCAAGCCCTCCTTGCGCGCCGTCAGGCTCCAGTTCACCACCCGGTCGATGCCTCCAGCCAAGTCGACCCGTGGCGGGAAGAAGATCCAGCGAATGATCTGCAGGGCACGCTTGAACGACGACAGCGGCGACTGCAGCAATGCCGCCGCCAGGGTACCGCCCAGCACGATCAGCGCCGCCGGGCCGTTGATCAGCGCACCGACGTGGCCACCCTCCATGAAGTTGCCGCCGACGATGGCGACAAAGGCGAGGATCAGGCCGATCAGGCTCAACACATCCATCAGACGCACGCCTCGACCAGGTGCTTGCCAATCTCGTCCAGGCTGTAGACGGCGTCGGCGAGGTTGGCCTTGACGATGGCCATGGGCATGCCATAGATCACGCAGCTGGCTTCATCCTGCGCCCACACGGTGCTGCCACCCTGCTTGAGCAGGCGTGCGCCTTCGCGGCCATCGGCGCCCATGCCGGTGAGGACCACCGAGAGCACCTTGTCGCCGTAGGACTTGGCGGCGGAGCCGAAGGTGATATCCACGCAGGGCTTGTAGTTCAGGCGTTCGTCGCCCGGCAGGATCTTCACCGTGCCACGGCCGTCGACCATCATCTGCTTGCCACCCGGGGCCAACAGGGCCAGGCCCGGGCGCAGCACGTCGCCGTCCTCGGCCTCCTTGACGCTGATCTTGCACAGTTTGTCCAGGCGCTCGGCGAAGGCCTTGGTGAAGGCAGCCGGCATGTGCTGGATCAGCACGATCGGCGCTGGGAAACCGGCGGGCAGCTGGGTCAGCACCCGCTGCAGCGCCACCGGGCCGCCCGTGGAGGTGCCGATGGCGACCAGTTTGTACGGCTTGCGCTTGGGTGCCGGCGAATGCGTGGCAGCCGGTGCCGCGGCGCGGGCCGGGGCGGCAGTGCGCGCAGGCGCGGTACCGGCGAAGCTGCTGGCTGGGGCATGGCTGCTGGCCGGTGCCGGCACTGCGGCCGGTGCCGGGCTGGAATAGGCACTGAAACGGCGGTTGCTGCGCGAGATGGTGTGGACCTTCTCGCACAGCATCTGCTTGACCTTCTCCGGGTTACGCGAGATGTCTTCGAAATTCTTCGGCAGGTAGTCGACCGCACCGGCATCCAGGGCGTCGAGGGTGACGCGGGCGCCTTCGTGGGTCAGCGAGGAGAACATCAATACCGGCGTCGGGCAGCGCTGCATGATGTGACGCACTGCGGTGATGCCGTCCATCATGGGCATTTCATAGTCCATGGTGATGACATCGGGCTTGAGCGCCAGCGCCTGGTCGATCGCTTCCTTGCCGTTGGTCGCGGTACCCACGACCTGGATCGTCGGGTCGGACGCGAGAATTTCCGAGACACGGCGGCGGAAGAAACCGGAATCATCCACCACCAGGACCTTGACTGCCATAAACACTCCGTTAGGCGGCGCACCCGCCTGGGCGCGCCACCGAAATCAAATACGCCGGGCGGCGTAACGCTTGAGCATGCTCGGGACGTCGAGGATCAGCGCGATACGGCCGTCACCGGTGATGGTCGCACCGGACATGCCCGGGGTTCCCTGCAGCATCTTGCCCAGCGGCTTGATCACCACCTCTTCCTGGCCGACCAACTGGTCGACCACGAAACCGATGCGCTGGGTGCCGACCGAGAGGATCACCACGTGACCTTCGTGCTGCTCCTCGTGCTCGTGGTCCTGGACCAGCCAGCGCTTGAGGTAGAACAGCGGCAGCGCCTTGTCGCGCACGATCACCACTTCCTGGCCATCGACCACGTTGGTGCGCGACAGGTCGAGGTGGAAGATCTCGTTGACGTTGACCAGCGGGAAGGCGAACGCCTGGTTGGCCAGCATCACCATCAGCGTCGGCATGATCGCCAGGGTCAGCGGCACCTTGATGACGATCTTCGAACCCTGGCCCTTGGCCGAGAAGATGTTGATCGAGCCGTTGAGCTGGGAAATCTTGGTCTTCACCACGTCCATGCCGACACCGCGGCCGGACACGTCGGAGATCTCGGTCTTGGTCGAGAAACCCGGGGCGAAGATCAGGTTGTAGCAGTCCGACTCGCTCAGGCGGTCGGCCGCGTCCTTGTCCATCAGGCCCTTTTCCACGGCCTTGGCGCGAAGGATGCTCGGGTCCATGCCCTTACCGTCGTCGGAAATCGACAGCAGGATGTGATCACCTTCCTGCTCGGCGGACAGTACCACCCGGCCCATGCGCGACTTGCCGGAGGCCTCGCGCTCGTCGGGCATCTCGACGCCATGGTCGACGGCGTTGCGCACCAAGTGCACCAACGGGTCGGCCAAAGCCTCGACAAGGTTCTTGTCCAGGTCGGTTTCTTCGCCGACCAGCTCCAGGTTAATCTCTTTCTTGAGCTGACGGGCCAGGTCGCGAACCAGGCGCGGGAAACGCCCGAAGACCTTCTTGATCGGCTGCATGCGCGTCTTCATGACTGCGGTCTGCAGGTCGGCGGTGACCACATCGAGGTTGGACACGGCCTTGGACATGGCCTCGTCGCCGCTGTTGAGCCCCAGGCGCACCAGGCGATTACGCACCAGCACCAGCTCGCCGACCATGTTCATGATCTCGTCCAGGCGCGCGGTGTCGACCCGTACGGTGGTCTCCGCCTCGCTGGCGCCATGCTTGTCGGCGGCAGGCGCTGGCGCGCGGGCCGGAGCGGCAGGCTTGGCAGCGGCTGGCGCGGGAGCAGGCGCAGGCTTGGCAACCGGCTTGGCTTCGGCCTTGGCTGCGACAGGCGCGGCGACGGCGGCAGGCGCCTCGGCAACAACCGCCTCGCCAGAGAACTTGCCCTTGCCGTGCAACTGGTCGAGCAGCGCCTCGAATTCGTGTTCGGTGATGCTCTCGTCAGTCGCCGCTGGTGCCGCACTGGCTACAGGCGCAGCAACGCCAGGCAATGCGTCGACGGCGAAGGTGCCCTTGCCGTGCAACTGATCGAGCAGCGACTCGAACTCGTCGTCGGTGATCTCATCACTGGCAGGGGCAACGGCCGCTGGCTCACTGGCAGCGGTATCGGGTGAAAACTGGCCTTTGCCGTGCAGCTGGTCGAGCAACGACTCGAATTCGGCGTCGGTAATCTCGTCACCACCCGCGCTGACCTGTTCACCCTGCAGTTGCTCGTGAACCTCGGCTTCGGCCTTGACTGCATCGAGCGAGTCGAGCAGTTGCTCGAACTCGGTGTCGGTGATGTCGGGCTCGGCAGCCGGCGCTTCGGCGACAACGGCCACCTCGACCGGAGCCGGCTCTTCGGCGCCAGCGGGCTCGGCCAGGCGCGACAGCGCCGCCAGCAGCTCGCGGGTGGCCGGCGTGACGTCGGTGCGCTCACGTACCTGGCCGAACATGCTGTTGACCGTGTCGAGTGCTTCGAGCACCACGTCCATCAGCTCCGCGTCGACCCGGCGCTCACCTTTGCGCAGGATGTCGAACACGTTCTCGGCAATGTGGCAGCACTCCACCAACTCATTGAGCTGAAGGAAGCCGGCGCCCCCTTTTACAGTGTGGAAACCGCGGAAAATCGCGTTGAGCAGGTCCGCATCATCGGGCCGGCTTTCCAGCTCGACCAATTGCTCGGACAGTTGCTCGAGGATTTCGCCGGCTTCTACCAGGAAATCCTGAAGGATTTCTTCATCGGCGCCGAAGCTCATTAAACGTGCTCCTTAAAAACCCAGGCTGGACAACAGATCGTCGACATCGTCCTGGCTGGACACGACGTCTTCACGCTTATCGGCATGAATCTGCGGACCTTCACCCCGAGTCGGATGTTTTTCTTGATCTTTTTCAGCACGCAGCTGCTGGTGGTCATGTTCGATACCGGCAAAGCGGTCGACCTGGCTTGCCATCAGCACGAGCTTGAGCAGATTGCTTTCGACTTCGGTGACCAGCGTGGTCACCCGTTTGATCACCTGGCCGGTGAGATCCTGATAATCCTGGGCCAGGACGATATCGTTGATATGGCCCGCGACCTTCTGATTACCTTCGGCGCTGTGCGTCAGGAAACTATCCACACGCTTGACCAGCTCACGGAATTCCGGCGCCGCCACCTCGCGGCGCATGAAGCGCTGCCAGTCGGCGGACAGACTCTGGGCCTCGGTGGCGAGGTCATTGAGCACCGGGGTGCACGCCTCCGCCAGGTCCATGGTGCGGTTGGCCGCACCTTCGGTGAGGCGGACCACGTAGGAGAGGCGCTCGGCGGCATCGGTAATCTGCGACACTTCCTCGGCCTGCGGCATGGCCGGGTCGATCTGGAAGTTGACGATTGCACTGTGCAGTTCGCGGGTGAGCTTGCCGACTTCCTGGTACAGCCCGCGGTCGCGGGTCTGGTTCAGTTGGTGGATCAGCTGCACCGCCTCACCGAACCGGCCGCGCTCGAGGCTCTCGACCAGCTCCTGGGCATGCTTCTTCAGGGTTGATTCGAACTCACCCAAAGAGTTGTTGGTTGACTCCATTGCGCCCCCCAGACGTGACTCAGCCGTTGACGCGTTCGAAGATCTTTTCGATCTTTTCTTTCAGCGCCAGGGCAGTGAAAGGCTTGACCACATAGCCGTTCACGCCGGCCTGGGCAGCTTCGATGATCTGCTCGCGCTTGGCTTCCGCAGTGACCATCAACACTGGCAGGTGCTTGAGGCGCTCGTCGGCGCGAACGGCGCGCAACAGATCGATACCGGTCATGCCCGGCATGTTCCAGTCGGTCACCAGAAAGTCAAAATGCTCGCTGGTGAGCATCGGCAGTGCCGTGTTGCCGTCATCAGCTTCCTTGACGTTGGTGAAGCCCAGGTCACGCAACAGGTTCTTGATGATCCGCCGCATCGTCGAAAAGTCGTCAACGATGAGGATTTTCATGTCTTTGTTCAATTAGACCTCCAAGCAGTCTTTAACGCGCTCGGCGCCGAGCGCGCGCTCAATCAATTCGGCACTACAAAAAAACGACTGCACTGAACCCGGGTTCAACGTGCCCGCCACTCCCCAAGGCGGCTGCGCAAACGCGCGGCGCACTGGCTGTGCAACTGGCTGACACGCGATTCGCTGACCCCCAGCACCTCACCGATTTCCTTGAGGTTCAGCTCTTCGTCGTAGTACAGCGCCAGGACCAGGCGTTCGCGCTCCGGCAGGTTGGCGATCGCATCGGCCAGCGCAGCCTGGAAGCGCTCGTCTTCCAGATCACGCGCCGGCTCCAGCTGGCCGCTGGCTCCGTCCTCGTGCAGCCCTTCATGTTCGCCGTCCTGCAGCAGGTCGTCGAAACTGAACAGGCGGCTGCCCAAGGTGTCATTCAAAATCCCGTAGTAATCATCGAGACTCAATTGGAGTTCGGCAGCAACCTCGTGATCTTTAGCGTCGCGGCCAGTCTTTGCTTCGACACAGCGGATCGCGTCACTGACCATGCGCGTATTGCGGTGTACCGAACGTGGCGCCCAATCGCCCTTGCGCACCTCGTCGAGCATGGCACCGCGAATACGGATACCGGCGTAGGTTTCGAAACTGGCACCCTTGCTGGCATCGTATTTGTTGGCCACTTCCAGCAAGCCGATCATCCCGGCCTGGATCAGATCCTCGACCTGGACGTTGGCTGGCAGGCGCGCCAGCAGGTGGTAGGCGATACGCTTGACCAACGGCGCATAGCGTTCGATCAGCTCGTACTGCGCATCCTTGGCGGCCTTGCTGTACATCTTGAAACCGCTCGCGTTCATAGCACCGGCCCTGCACTGGTGGGCTGCACCAGGCGCTCGACAAAGAATTCCAGGTGCCCGCGCGGGTTGGCAGGCAGCGGCCAGCTGTCGACCTTCTGCGCGATGGCCTTGAACGCCAGCGCACACTTGGACCGAGGGAAGGCCTCATAGACAGCCCGCTGCTTCTGCACGGCCTTGCGCACGCATTCGTCGTAAGGCACGGCACCGACGTATTGTAGGGCGACGTCGAGGAAGCGGTCCGTGACCTTGGTCAACTTGGCGAAAAGGTTGCGGCCTTCCTGCGGGCTCTGGGCCATGTTGGCCAGCACACGGAACCGATTCATCCCGTAATCGCGGTTGAGCAGCTTGATCAGCGCGTAGGCGTCGGTGATCGAGGTCGGCTCGTCGCACACCACCAGCAACACTTCCTGGGCGGCACGGACGAAGCTGACCACCGAGTCACCGATACCCGCAGCCGTGTCGATCACCAGCACATCAAGGTTGTCGCCGATGTCGCTGAAGGCCTGGATCAGGCCGGCGTGTTGCGCGGGCGCCAGGTGCACCATGCTCTGCGTGCCGGAGGCCGCCGGGACGATGCGCACACCGCCCGGGCCTTGCAACAGCACATCCCGCAGCTCGCAACGGCCTTCGATCACGTCGGCGAGGGTGCGCTTGGGCGTGAGCCCCAGCAGAACGTCGACATTGGCCAGGCCCAGGTCGGCGTCCAGCAACATCACCCGGCGGCCGAGCTCGGCCAGCGCCAGGGACAGGTTCACTGAAACGTTAGTCTTGCCGACGCCACCTTTGCCACCGGTCACGGCGATCACCTGTACGGGATGCATGCTACCCATGTCTGTTCTTTACCTTGTCTCGCTTGGACCCAGGCCACATGAGGGGCTGAACATTCAAGGCCACGGTCCGGCCGGGCAACCCCATGATGTAGGTACTTTGCACAGTATTCACCCTCAACCCACGCGCTTGCCAGGGCTGTGGTACAGATCAGCGAACATGTCGGCCATGGCCTCGTCGCTGGGCTCTTCTTGCAATTGCACACTGACGGCGCGGCTTACCAACTGGTGCTTGCGCGGTAGCTGCAGGTCGTCGGGAATGCGCGGCCCATCGGTCAGATAGGCCACCGGCAATTCATGACTGATGGCCAGGCTCAGCACTTCGCCGAGGCAGGCCGTTTCGTCGAGCTTGGTCAGGATGCACCCGGCCAGACCGCAGCGCTTGTAGCTGTGGTAGGCAGCGGTGAGCACCTGCTTCTGGCTGGTGGTCGCCAGCACCAGGTAATTCTTCGCGGCGATGCCGCGCCCGGCCAGGGTCTCGAGCTGCATGCGCAGCGCCGGGTCGCTGGCCTGCAGGCCGGCGGTGTCGATCAGCACCACACGTTTGCGCAGCAGCGGCTCCAGGGCCTGGGCCAGTGACTCGCCCGGGTCGACGTAGGTGACCGGCACATTGAGGATGCGGCCCAGCGTCTTGAGCTGTTCCTGGGCGCCAATGCGGAAGCTGTCCATGCTCACCAGCGCCAGGTTGTTCGCGCCGTACTTGAGCACGTAGCGCGCGGCCAGCTTGGCCAGCGTGGTGGTCTTGCCCATGCCGGCCGGGCCGACCATGGCGATCACTCCGCCCTCCTCGATCGGTTCGATCTCGGGCACGTCGATCATCCGCGCCAGGTGCGCCAGGACCATGCGCCAGGCATGGCGTGGTTCTTCGATCCCGGCCGTGAGGTCGAGCAGTTCGCGGGCCAGGCCACCGGAAAGGCCGAGGCGCTGAAGCCGGCGCCAGAGGTTGGCCTGCTGCGGCTTGCTGCCTTGCAGCTGGCTCCAGGCGAGCGAACCGAGCTGGACTTCAAGCAGCTCGCGCAAGCCGGTCAGCTCGAAACGCATGGCATCGAACAGGCGCGGATCAACGGGTGCCGATGCTGGCGCGGCAACCGGCGCAGGCTGGTCGACATGGGGCTCGATCAGCGGCTCCGAGGCGGTCAGCGGCTGCCCGGCGAACAATTGCCGGTTGCCGCCTTCGACGGCATCGCCACGCCCGGTCAGTTCGGCCTGGGCGGTAACGATGCGCGACTGGGTCTTGCGCAGCTCGTCTTCGAGCTCTGCGTTGGGCACGCGCGGGGCCAGGGCGGACAGCTTGTAGTCCAGCGCAGCCGTCAGCTCGACACCGCCGGCGATGCGCCGGTTGCCGATGATGGCGGCATCGGAGCCGAGCTCATCCCGGACCAGCTTCATGGCCTGACGCATATCGGCGGCAAAAAAACGCTTAACTTGCATAACCCACTACCTCAGCCGTTGGGGCCCACGGTGGCAACGATGGTGACTTGCTTGTTGTCAGGTATTTCCTGATACGCCAAAACATGCAAATTCGGTACAGCCAGGCGGCCGAAGCGCGACAGCATGGCACGGATCGGGCCGGCTACCAGAAGGATGGCCGGCTGGCCCTGCATTTCCTGGCGCTGGGCTGCCTCGATCAACGAACGCTGAAGCTTTTCGGCCATGCTCGGCTCAAGAAGAACACCATCTTCCTGACCCTGCCCGGCCCTTTGCAGACTATTGAGCAAGATCTGTTCCAACCTTGGCTCCAAGGTGATCACAGGCAGCTCGGACTCAACGCCGACAATGCTTTGCACGATGGCGCGGGACAATCCGACGCGCACCAACGCCACCAGCGCGGCGGTATCTTGACTCTTCGCCGCGTTGTTGGCGATGGCTTCGGCAATGCTGCGGATGTCACGCACCGGCACCTGTTCGGCGAGCAATGCCTGCAGGACCTTGAGCAGGCCCGACAAGGAAATGACACCCGGCACCACCTCTTCGGCCAGTTTCGGCGAGACCTTGGCCAGCACCTGCAGCAGTTGCACCACCTCCTCGTGCCCGATCAGCTCGTGACAGTGCTTCTGCAGTATCTGGTTGAGGTGGGTGGCGACCACGGTGCTGGCGTCCACCACCGTGTAGCCCAGCGATTGCGCCTGGGCGCGCTGACCGACATCGATCCACACTGCTTCCAGGCCAAACGCCGGGTCTCGCGAGGCGATACCGTTGAGTGCACCGAACACCTGGCCCGGGTTGATCGCGAGCTCCCGGTCGGGGTAGATCTCGGCCTCGGCCAGGATCACCCCCATCAGCGTCAGGCGATAGGCGCTGGGCTGCAGGTCAAGGTTGTCGCGGATGTGCACAGTGGGCATGAGGAAACCCAGATCCTGCGAGAGCTTCTTGCGCACGCCCTTGATTCGCGCCAGCAACTGGCCGCCCTGGTTGCGGTCGACCAGCGGAATCAGGCGGTAACCGACTTCCAGGCCGATCATGTCAATGGGAGTGACGTCGTCCCAGCCCAACTCCTTGGTTTCCGTGGCACGCTGCGGCGAAGGCAGCAGGTCCTGCTGGCGCTGGGCTTCCTGCTGGGCCACAACCTTGGCCTTTTGCTGTTTTTTCCAGAGCAGGTAGGCGCCACCACAGGCCACCCCACCCAGGCCCAGGAAGGCCATGTGCGGCATGCCCGGCACCAACCCCATGACAATCATCAACCCGCCAGACACCGCCAGCGCCTTGGGTGAATCGAACATCTGACGGTTGATCAGCTTGCCCATGTCCTCGGAGCCCGAGGCGCGGGTGACCATGATCGCGGCGGCGGTGGACAGCAGCAACGAGGGCAGTTGCGCCACCAAACCGTCACCGATGGTCAGCAAGGCATAGACCTTGCCGGCGTCGCCGAAGCTCATGCCGTGCTGGAGCATGCCGATGAGCATGCCGCCGATGAGGTTGATGAACAGGATCAGCAGGCCGGCGATGGCGTCACCGCGGACGAACTTGCTGGCACCGTCCATGGAGCCGTAGAACTCAGCCTCCTGCGCGACCTCGGCACGGCGCGACTTGGCCTGGACCTGGTCGATCAGGCCGGCGTTGAGGTCGGCGTCGATGGCCATCTGCTTGCCTGGCATGGCGTCGAGGGTGAAACGCGCGCTCACTTCGGAGATGCGCCCGGCACCCTTGGTGACCACCACGAAGTTGATGATCATGAGGATGGCGAACACCACCGCACCGACGACGTAGTTGCCGCCGATCACCACTTCACCGAAGGCCTGGATCACCTTGCCCGCGGCACCATGGCCTTCCTGGCCGTGGAGCATGACCACGCGGGTGGAGGCGACGTTGAGCGCCAGACGCAGCAGGGTCGCCACCAGCAGGATCGTCGGGAACGCGGCGAAATCCAGCGGCCGCAGGGCGTAGACGCAGACTAGCAGGACCACGATCGACAGGGCGATGTTGAAGGTGAAGAACACATCGAGCAGGAACGGCGGTATCGGCAACATCATCATTGCCAACATCACCAGCAGCAGCAGAGGCACGCCCAGGTTGCCCCGACCGAGGCCGGCCAGGTTGTTACGGGCGCTGCTGATTAACTGAGTGCGATCCACCGCGATTCCTCTTCAAGCAAAACTTTGACGCCTGTGTGGCGGCTGGCGCTGCCTCTGCAAGAAGCCTTCCAACTTTTCTGAGGGGTGGGGATTTTGAGGGGTTCTCGGGTTCGGGTTCGGGCTTAACAGTGTGTGTTTTGATTCTTGTATGCGCATTCATTCGCCATGTCGACGCATAGTCACCTTTTCGCCTTTACGGCGACCTCCTTTTCTCTTGGGAAAAGGAGGCAAAACCGTTCGGCTCCGTTCATACGGCCCCTACGCTTCGCTCCGGGGTCCCCTCACTCCGGGCTTGCTCCGGGAGGACGCGCCGACGGGCCATCCATGGCCTGATCGGCGCTTGACGGGCATCCATGCCCGTCACCTCCCTGCGCAAGCCCTCCGTTCGGCCTCCTGAAGTCGCAATTTGTGTCGCCTGAACTATCGCGCGCTTAGAAGCAAGATCAAGAGCAGATCAAGAGCAGATATGTTGGTTTTGTTAGTGGCTGTTATGTTGTTCTTCATTACGCTATCGCGGGGCAAGCCCGCTCCCACGTTGAATCACGTAGTCAAACTATGGTGGGAGCGGGCTTGCCCCGCGATGTTGATCTAGAGTTCCCACGATGGCAACTAGCGACTAGCTGCGTTAGTGCAGGCGCCGCCCGTAACTTCGCGACTTCAGGAGGCCGAGCGAAGGTCTTGCGGAGGGAGGTGACGGGCATGGATGCCCGTCAAGCGCTGCGCCCCAGGATGGGGCGTTCAGCGCGGTCCTCCCGGGAGCAAGGCCGGAGTGAGGGAACCCGGAGCGAAGCGGAGGGCCGGATGAATGGAGCGAGCATTTTTTGGTTCCTTTTTGATGCTTCAAAAAGGGACCCGCCGTAAGGGCGGAAAGGTGATTATGCGTCGACATCGCCAATGAATGCGCATAAACCCGACAAGACAATAACCAACACAAACAACAAACAACAAACAACAAACAACAAGCTCAGCTATCCCGCCGCAGATCCTCAGGAATAGGCAAATCCTTCTTCAACGGCTCCGGCGCCTTCCCCCTGCCCGCCCGATACTGCCGAATCTGGAACACATAGGCCAACACCTGCGCCACCGCCAGGTAAAGCCCCGCCGGAATCTCCTGCTCGATCTCGGTAGAGTAGTAGATAGCCCGCGCCAGGGCCGGCGATTCAAGGATCTGCACCTTGTGCTCAACCCCGATCTCTCGAATCTTCAAGGCCAGGAAGTCTGTCCCCTTGGCCAGCAGCAACGGCGCCGAGCCCCCCTTCTCGGGATCGTACTGCAACGCCACCGCGTAATGGGTCGGGTTGGTGATGATCACATCGGCATCCGGCACCGCCGCCATCATCCGCCGCTGCGACATCTCCCGCTGCAACTGGCGAATCCGCTGCTTGACCTCAGGCTTGCCTTCACTGTCCTTGTACTCGTCCTTGACCTCCTGCTTGGTCATTTTCATCTTCTTGTTCGTCTGGAACAGCTGGTACGGCACATCGAGCCCGGCAATCAGCAACAACCCCGCTGCCATCCACAAGGCGCTCCAGCCCACCACCTGAACCGCATGGATGATCGCCTGTTCCAGCGGCTCGTTGGCGATGGCCAGCAGTGCCTCGCGGTCACTGGCCAGTACCAGCAACGCCACCATCAGGATCATGACGAACTTGGCCACCGCCTTGAGCAGTTCGGTCAGCGCGTTCATCGAGAACATGCGCTTGATCCCCGACAACGGATTCATCCGACTGAACTTCGGCTGCAGCAGGCTCCCGGAGAACAGGAAGCCGCCCAGGGCGATCGGCGCAACGAAGGAAATCACGAACAGCAGGATCAGGATCGGCTGCACCGACCAGATCGCCATCTTGCCCGAGGCCAGCAGGAACGTACCCATGCTGCGCTCGTCGACGATCACCTCGCGCGTCAGGCTAAAGTTCATGCGCATCAGGGTCATCAGCGTTTCCGCCAGATAACCGCCGAACGCCAGCAAGCCACCCGCGCCCGCCAGGGTCACCGCGACGGTGTTCAGTTCCTTGGAGCGGGCAACCTCACCCTTCTCCCGTGAGTCGCGCTTGCGCTTATCGGTGGGTTCCTCTGTCTTGTCCTGACCGCTTTCGCTCTCTGCCATGCTCAGCGCGCCCGTGCCAGCTCACGCAGCCACTGCAGCGCTTCGCTGGCCAGTGCCTGGTAGTGCGGAAGGATGTCGGCCAGGCCGACCCAGAAAATCCCCATGCCCAACACCAGGGTCAGCGGGAAACCGATGGAGAAGATGTTCAGCTGCGGCGCGGCGCGGGTCATCACGCCGAAGGCGATGTTGACCACCAACAAGGCGGCGATCGCCGGCAGGATCAACAACAGCGCCGCGCCCAGCACCCAGCTCAGGCGCCCGGCCATCTCCCAGAAATGATTGACCACCAGGGCGTTGCCCACCGGCAACGTGGTGAAACTCTCGGTCAGCACCTCGAACACCACGAGGTGGCCGTTCATCAACAGGAACAGCACGCTCACCAGCATGGTCAGGAACTGGCTGATCACCGCCACGTTGACCCCGTTGGCCGGGTCGACCATGGAGGCGAAGGCCATACCCATCTGCACGGCGACGATCTGCCCGGCGATGACGAAGGCCTGGAACAACAGCTGCAGGGAAAACCCGAACAGCGCCCCGACGATGATCTGCTCGGCACACAGCAACATGCCCCGCAAACTCAAAGGGTCGATCTCGGGAAGCGGCGGCAGACCCGGCACGATGACCACGGTAATGGCCACGGCGGCGTACAGGCGCACCCGCGCCGGCAGCATCTTGGTGCCGAAGATCGGCATGGTCATCAGCACCGCCGCCACCCGGAACAGCGGCAGGATGAAGGTGGCGACCCAGGTGCCAATCTGCGTGTCGGTCAGCTCGAGCATGGCAGTCTCAACCGATCAACTGCGGAATGCTGGTGTACAGGCCGATGAAGTACTCCATGAACTTCTGCACCAGCCAGGGCCCGGCGACGATCAAGGTGATCAGCATGACCAGCAGGCGCGGCAGGAAGCTCAGCGTCTGTTCGTTGATCTGCGTGGCCGCCTGGAACATCGCCACCACCAGGCCGATCAGCAGGCTCGGCACCACCAGCACGGCAACCATCAGGGTGGTCAGCCACAAGGCGTCACGGAACAGGTCGACTGCGACTTCAGGTGTCATGCAAGGCTCTCCTTGGCGGCGTCAGACACCGCCGAAACTGCCGGCCAGGGTACCCATGATCAGCGCCCAGCCATCGACCAGCACGAACAACATGATCTTGAACGGCAGCGAGATGATCAACGGCGACAGCATCATCATACCCATGGCCATCAGCACGCTGGCGACCACCATGTCGATGATCAGGAACGGAATGAAGATCATGAAACCGATCTGGAACGCGGTCTTGAGCTCGGACGTGACGAACGCCGGCACCAGGATCGTCAGCGGCACCTGGTCAGGCCCGGCGATGTCGGTGCGCTTGGACAAACGCATGAACAGGTCGAGGTCGCTCTGCCGGGTCTGCGCCAGCATGAAGTCCTTCAAGGGCCCCTGGGCCTTGTCGATGGCCTGCTGGGCGGTCATCTGCTCAGCCAGGTACGGCTGCAGCGCATCTTTGTTCACGCGCTCGAACACCGGCGCCATGATGAACATGGTCAAGAACAGCGCCATGCCGGTGAGCACCTGGTTCGAGGGTGTCTGCTGCAGCCCCAGGGCCTGGCGCAGGATGGAGAAGACGATGATGATACGGGTGAAGCTGGTCATCAGGATGACGAACGCCGGAATGAAGCTCAGCGCCGTCATGATCAGCAGGATCTGCAGGCTGACCGAATACTCCTGCTGCCCGTCCGCCCCACTGGACAGGGTGATGGCCGGGATCGACAGCGGGTCGGCGGCCAGGGCCAGCGGCGCGGCCAGCAGCAGCGCCAAGGTCAACAGAAAGCGCACTGCGCCGCTCATCACGTCTTGTCCTTATGATCCTTGCCCATCAGCTCGAGCAGCCGCTGGGCGAATTCCGGTGCGGCCTGGCGCGCCGTGGCGGGTACGGCCACGGGTTCGGCCAGCACATGCAGCGCTTCGATGCTGCCGGGAGTATGGCCGATGAGGATCTGCTCCTTGCCGACCTGCACCAGCAACAGCCGGTCACGCGGGCCGATGGCCCGGCTGCCGACGATTTCGATGACCTGGGCACCGCGCTGGGCGTTACCCTGCATGCGCCGCAGCAACCATGCCAGGAAGAAGATCAAGCCCACCACCAGCAGCAGGCCGAACACCATCTGTGCCAGCTGCGCCCCCAACCCGCCCGGCAGCGGCGAGCCTGCTGCCGGCGCGGCGGCGGGCTCGGCGGCGGCGATCACCACCTCGCTGGCCAGCAAGGCACCGAGGGCCGTGACGCCCCGCATCATGCGCTTCACTCAGCGCAGCTTCTTGATACGTTCGCTGGGGCTGATCACGTCGGTCAGGCGGATGCCGAACTTCTCGTTGACCACGACCACCTCGCCATGGGCGATCAGGGTACCGTTGACCAGCACGTCCAGCGGCTCGCCGGCCAGGCGATCCAGTTCGATTACCGAGCCCTGATTGAGCTGCAACAGGTTGCGGATGCTGATCTCGGTACTGCCCACTTCCATGGAGATGCTCACCGGAATGTCCAGGATCACGTCCAGGTTCGGACCTTCGAGGCTTACGTGCTCGTTGGGCTTGGGCGAACTGGCGAACTCTTCCATCGGCAGGCGGCCGGCACCAGAACCCGCGGCATCGGCGGCCAGCAGCGCATCGATGTCGGACTGGCCGGCATCGCCGGTTTCCTCCAGGGCGGCAGCCCACTCATCGGCCAGGGCCTGGTCCTCTGGAGAATTGATCTCGTTTTCGTTAGCCATGATTTCCTCGACAGGCATTCAATACGTTGGAGCGACCGGCACGCCTTTAGCGGCGCTCGATCGGGTCGATGATCTGCAGCGACAGGGTGCCTTTGTGCGACCCCAGCCGCGCCTTGAACGACGGCACGCCGTTGGCGCGCAGCACCAGATGTTCCGGTAGTTCCACCGGGATCACGTCACCGGGCTGCATGTGCAGGATGTCGCGCAGCTTCAGCTGGCGACGGGCAACCGTGGCCGAAACCGGGACATTGACGTCCAGCACATCCTCGCGCAGGGCCTTGACCCAACGCTCGTCCTGGTCGTCCAGGTCGGATTGGAAGCCCGCGTCGAGCATTTCGCGCACCGGCTCGATCATCGAGTACGGCATGGTCACGTGCAGGTCGCCGCCGCCGCCATCGAGCTCGATGTGGAAGGTCGAGACCACCACTGCCTCGCTGGGGCCGACGATGTTGGCCATGGCCGGGTTGACCTCGGAGTTGATGTACTCGAAGTTGACCGGCATGATCGCCTGCCAGGCCTCCTTGAGGTCGACGAAGCACTGATCCAGGACCATGCGTACCACGCGCAGCTCGGTCGGGGTGAACTCTCGCCCCTCGATCTTTGCGTGGCGGCCGTCGCCACCGAAGAAGTTGTCCACCAGCTTGAACACCAGCTTGGCGTCGAGGATGAACAGCGCGGTACCGCGCAACGGCTTGATCTTGACCAGGTTCAGGCTGGTCGGCACGTACAGCGAGTGCACGTACTCGCCGAATTTCATCACCTGCACGCCGCCCACCGCCACATCGGCGGAGCGCCGTAGCAGGTTGAACATGCTGATGCGGGTGTAGCGGGCGAAACGCTCGTTGATCATTTCCAGGGTCGGCATGCGCCCCCGGACGATACGGTCCTGACTGGTCAGGTCGTAGCTCTTGATGCTGCCGGGTTCGCCGGTGCTCTCGGTTTGTACCAGCCCATCGTCCACCCCATGCAGCAGGGCGTCGATCTCATCCTGGGACAGCAGGTCCTGCACGGCCATCTATGGGCTCCTACTGCAATACGAAATTGGTGAACAGCAGCTGGTCGACGACCGGCCTGCCGACTTCCTTCTGCGCCACTTCCTGGACCACCGCAGTGGCCTTCTGGCGCAGCATTTCCTGGCCGACCGGGCTCGCGGCGAGGGTGTCGAAACCCTGCCCGGAGAACATCATCACCAGGTTGTTGCGAATCACCGGCATGTGTACTTTCAGCGCTTCCAGGTCCGCCTGGCTGCGGCCCTGCATGGTGATGCTCACCTGCATGTAGCGCTGCCGGCCATTCTGGTTGAAGTTGACCACGAAGGCCGGAGCCAGGGGTTCGTAGATCGCCGCCGGCTTGACGTTGCTCTGTGCCGCCTCGGGTGCCGGTTGCGACCCGCTCTTGTGCATGAAGAACCAGGTAGCACCTACCGACAGGCCAACCGCCAGGAGCAGGGCCAGCACCAGCAGCAGGATCAACTTGAGTTTGCCTTTAGCGGCGGGGTCTTTCACTGCGTCACTCTTCGCCATGCCAATAATCCGTCGTCCATCGGGGTTTCAAAGAAGGATGACGTGGCTTGAGCAAGTGTTATGCCAGATTTGCCAGAGTGACAATGTAGCGGCCTCGGGGCGGGACGCGCCTGCTGTCGCAGGCACGTCGGCTAGGCCGGCAATTGTCAGGCGTAGTAGTCGACCATGCTGTCGCCGACCACCGCCTGATGCTCGACGGGACGCCCGGCGTCAACTTCACCACCCTCGCCGGCAGCCTCGGCACGGCGCGCCGCAACCCCGGACAGGCTCGACCCACCCTGCTGCGCCTGCTGTTGCTGCTGACCACGGGACTGGTCAGCGACGCTGACGTCCGGCTGCGCCAGGCCCTGCTGGGCGAACAACTCGCGCAAGCGATGCAGCTGGCTGTCGAGCGCATCACGCACGCCGGCATGACCGCTGACGAAATGAATCTGTGCAGGCTGGTCCGCCGCAACATTGACGCGAATATCCAGACGGCCAAGCTCTGCGGGCTCAAGCTGGATATCCGCCGACTTGAGGTTCTGGCTCGACAGGTACATGACCCGGTTCACCAGCCCCTCGGTCCAGGCACCCTGGTTCATGGCCAGGGGTTGCTGCAGCGGGCTTGGAGTCACCGGCACGGCATTGGCAGTCTTGGGCGTCGCCGCCTGGGTGAGGCTGGCCAGGCGATCGGCGAAGTCATCCACGCGCGTATCGCTGCTGGCCCCCTTGATATCCTTGAGGCCATCGTCGATCAGCCCGGCGAAGGCCTTGTCGCCGCGCTCGGCATGCCCGGCCTCCGATTCGGCCTTCTGCACCACATTCGCCAAGGTATTGACGGCCGTGGCAGCCGGGTCGGCAGGTGCCTGGCTGCTGTCGGAACGGGCGGCCGCATGGGCGGACGTGGTGCCCTTGGCCTGGGCATCCTGCTCCAACGCCAGGCGCAAGGTCGGCATGTTGGCCAGAGGATCGGCCTCGGGATCGAACGCGGCATCCTTGGCGGCCTCATCGACCGCCGCCGGCGGCAACACAGGCTGCGGAACCTGCGCTGCCGCCTGCAACACCGGGGCAACCGCTTCGGCCTGGGCCTGGATCAACTGCGCTCCCGGCTGGGCATCGGTGACCTGCCCTGCTACCAGGCTGGCATCGATAGGCGTGGTATTGCCGCTGTCGGCAGATTCGTCCGCTTCCTCGGCCGGCTTGGGGGCCGTGGCCACTGGCAAGTTCTTGCCGTCATCGGCAACCGTCGGCTTGCTGCTTTCCTCCGGCTTGCCATCGGTGGCCGGGCCGGCCTCCTCCTTGGGCTTGACCTGGTCGGCGCCCCTGGCAACCTTGTCGTCGCGCGCTGGAACGCTGTCGCGCCCCTGCCGGGCCATGACCTGGTCGAAGCCTGCGCCCTGGCTGGCCGGGCCCTGCAGCGATTTGTCCGGCACACTGGCAGCCGGGCGCGACGTCTTGTTGACGAGGCTGGCTTGCAGCAAGGGATTGGATGCGACAGGCATTGAAAGGTCTCCGCGGCAGAACTGGTAAAGTGCGTCTGTGCGAAGAAAAGCAAAACTCGCGCCAGCTTTTACTCCGTGTCTACTCTTTGCCACTCGTCACGGTAAAAGCGCCGGACTTCGATGTACTCCAGATCGATGCGGTTGATCAGATCCTCGATACCGTACAAAGGCTGCTGGCGCACCCGCTCTTCCAGCTCCCGGCACAGCTCGGCCAGGCCAACGGCCCCCATGTTGCTGCTGCTCCCTTTGAAGCTGTGTGCGGCCAGGCCAAGCTCATCGGCATCCTTGGCCTCATGGAGCTGGCTCAGGCGTCGCTCGGAGTCTTCCAGGAAGGTTTCCAGCAACTGCAGGTAGCCATCTTCCATGACCTCCCGCAAGTCACTCAACACCTTCTGATCGATATGCATGTCCACCACTTGCTCACTCCCTGATCAAGCCTGATTAAGCCCGAGCCGTGGCCTCCCGACGCCGCCGGCTCACCATTGGAACTCCACACGCGCCAGACGACCACCTTCCAACCACTGGGCGTTGCCTGCCAGCCGCCGTACCAGGCTTACTCCACGCCCACTGAACCCCTGCGCCGCAGGCTCGCCAGCAAGCATGCCCGCCACATCGAAGCCCGCCCCACTGTCGCGAACCTCTATCGTCAGACGCCCACCCGCCCCCTGCGGTTCCACCCGCAGGGCAATGCCGACAACCCCTTGCACCTGCCGTGCCAGGCGCTCGGCGCGCTGGCGATAGTACTCGGAGAAGCCCTCGGCGTCGCATTTGAGCCCCGAGTCGAGGCCAAGCACGCCGTGCTCCAGCGCGTTGGAATACAGCTCGCTGAGCACGCTGTGCAGTCTGCCGCTGCTGGGGCGCAGCCCATGTATTTCCTGCAACAGCTGTACCAGGTAAGGGACCGGGTTGAAACGTCTCAGGCTCTCGCCACGCAGTTCGAACTGCATCGACCAGTCCAACGGGCTGGAACGACCGCTGTCGGAATACACCACGGCTTGGGCCATCCCGTGATCGGGCTCCAGCATGCGGATATCACACAGGCTGATGTCGTCACGGGACTGGCCACCGAAGCGCGCCAGCGCCTGCATGACCTCATCGAACAGCACAGCCGGGTCTCGATTGGCGGCCAATACCTGGCGCAAGCGTTGCACACCGAACAGGCAATCCTGCGCATCTCCGGTATCGACCACGCCATCGGACAGCAAGAACAAGCGCTCCCCCGCCGCGAGCGGGATCACCTCGGTGGTATCGTCGAACTGCTCGGGAGGCAAGATCCCCAGTGGCAGGTGGCGGGAAGGCAGCACTTCGAGCACCTCGCCTGCCGCGGACAATCGGTAGCCATCCGGCATGCCGCCGTTCCACACCTCCACCGTCGCCTGCTGGAAGCTCAGCTTGAGCAGCAGCGCACAGCAGAACATGTCCACGGGCAAGATACGCTTTAGCTTGGCATTCATCTCCCGCAGTGTTTCGACCAGGCCATAACCCTTGGCGGTCATGCCATAGAACACCTCCGCCAACGGCATCGCGCCGACCGCCGCCGGCAGGCCGTGGCCGGTGAAGTCACCCAGCAACACATGCATGTCGCCCGAAGGCGTGAACGCCGCCAGCAACAGGTCGCCATTGAACAGCGCGTACGGCGATTGCAGGTAACGTATGTTCGGCGCATTCAGGCAGCCGGCATGGGCAACCTTGTCGAACACCGCCTTGGCCACCCGCTGCTCGTTGAGCAGGTGATGATGATGCCGGGTGATCTGGTCACGCTGCTCGAGCACCGTCGCCTGCAACCGGCGCAAACGGTCCATGGCGCGGATCTTCGCCGCCAGGATGACGGCGCTGTAAGGCTTGGCCATGAAGTCGTCGCCGCCGGCCTCGAGGCAGCGCACCAAGCCCTCTTCCTCGTTGAGCGAGGTCAGGAAGATGATCGGCACCAGCGCCTCGCCGGCCAACGCCTTGATCCGTCGCGCCGCCTCGAAACCATCCATCACCGGCATCAGGGCATCGAGCAGCACCAGTTGCGGCCGCCGTTCGGCGAACATTGCCACGGCCTGCTCACCGTTTTCGGCGGTGAGCACCTCATGCCCCTGGCGCCGGACGATCTGCGCCAGCAACAGGCGATCCGCAGCGCCGTCTTCGGCCACCAGCACGGTCAACGCCTGCTCGGCGGACATGACGGCACTCAACTGATGTCGAACAGTTTTTCGAAATTGGAGATGGCGAGGATCTTGCGCACATCCGGGCTCGCATGAACCACGCGGATATCCGACTCCTCACCGCCGACATGGTCGCGCAGCAACAGCAACATGCCCAGCGCCGAGCTGTCGAGATAAGTGGCCTCCTTCAGGTCGACCACCACGGAGTCCGGGCGCGGACGCTGCCGCTCGTAGGCATCCCGGAATTCCTGATGCTTGCCGAAATCGAAACGACCCTTGACCTTGATCGTCAGCTTTTTCCCGTCCTGTGAAAAATCAGTTTCGACTGCCATGCGAGCGATTCCTTCGATGATGGCGAATGCGACTTCTGAAGGTTTAGCAGGCGCTGGCGACAGGCGCCAGTCAGGTCGATCAGGGGTGGCTCTGGCGCGGCAGACGCTGGGACAGCTCGTCGAGCAGCTTCTGCTCGCGCTTGTCCTCGGCCCGGCGCGCTTCGTCCAGATAGCGCTGCACCAGCTTGCGCAAGCCTTCCACCCGGGCATAGGCCTGCTGCCAGGTGTTGCGGGCGTTGTTCAGGTTGTTCTGATGCCAGGCCATGCTCTGGCGCTGTTGGGTCATCGCCGTTTCCAGCTGGCCGAGGAAGCGCTGGTAGTTGACCAGCCAGTTGCCGTCGACGCCCTGGCTGCCGCGATTGATCCACTGCTGCTGATAGGCCTCGCGAAAGCTCTCGAGCTCGGCCTGCTTGGCCTGGGCATCGCTGAGCAACTTCTGGAAATGCCCCAGGCGCTGGGCGGCCTTGCGTTCGGCCTCCTCGGCCATCTCGACCACCGGCACCAGGCGTGCGGCTCGGCTGGGCTGGGCCATGGTCTATCAGCCCGCTGGCGGCGCGAATACCGCCGCCAGTTCTTCGCGGCTCTGCGCCATGCCGACGTTCTCGTCCAGGCGCTGGCGCAGGAAGTCCACCAGCTTGGGCTGCAGGGCAATGGCCAGGTCGGTTTCCGGATCGCCACCAGCCACGTAGGCGCCGACGCTGATCAGGTCACGGCTCTGCGACAGGCGCGACCACAGCTGCTTGAACTTCTGCGCCTGGCGCAAATGGTCGGGGTCGACCACCTGCGGCATGACCCGGCTGATCGAGGCCTCGATATCGATGGCCGGGTAGTGCCCCTCCTCGGCCAGGCGCCGGGACAGCACGAAGTGGCCATCGAGCACGCCGCGCGCCGAGTCGGCGATCGGGTCCTGCTGGTCGTCACCTTCGGACAGCACCGTGTAGAACGCAGTGATCGAGCCGCCACCCGGCTCACCGTTGCCGGCACGCTCCACCAGCTTGGGCAGCTTGGCGAACACCGAGGGTGGATAGCCACGGGTGGCGGGCGGCTCGCCGATGGCCAGGGCGATCTCGCGCTGGGCCTGGGCGAAACGGGTCAGCGAATCCATCAGCAGAAGGACATTCTTGCCCTTGTCGCGGAAATACTCGGCAATACGCGTGCAGTACATCGCCGCACGCAGACGCATCAAGGGCGCGTCGTCCGCCGGAGAGGCCACCACCACCGAGCGCTTGAGCCCCTCCTCGCCGAGGATGTGCTCAATGAACTCCTTCACTTCCCGGCCCCGTTCGCCGATCAGGCCGACCACGATGATCTCGGCCTCGGTGAAACGGGTCATCATGCCCAGCAGCACCGATTTACCGACACCGGTACCGGCGAACAGGCCCAGGCGCTGGCCACGACCTACCGTGAGCAAGCCGTTGATGCTGCGGATACCGACATCCAGCGGCTGGCTGATCGGGTCACGGTTGAGCGGGTTGATGATCGGGCCGTCCATCGGCACCCAGTCCTCGGCCTTCATCCCGCCCTTGCCGTCCAGCGCACGACCGGCGCCGTCAAGCACCCGGCCGAGCATGCTCATGCCCATGGGCAGGCGACCGCTGTCGTCCAGCGGTACCACGCGAGCACCGGGCGCCAGGCCGACGATACTGCCCACCGGCATCAGGAACACCTTGCTGCCGGCAAAGCCCATGACTTCGGCCTCCACCTGCACCGGGTGGTAGCTGTCGTCGTTGATCACCAGGCAGCGGCTGCCCACCGCCGCGCGCAGCCCCTCGGCTTCAAGGGTGAGGCCGACCATGCGCAGCAGGCGCCCCTCGACTATCGGCTGGTCGGGCAGCTTCACCGCATCGGCGTAGCCCTCCAGGCGCTTGCCGAAACTGGTGCGGTCAAGGCGCATCGGGTTCACCTGCCGGGACGTCCAGCTCAACGGAAATATCCGCCGCCGCCGGGTGCAGGGCCTGGTCGTGGGACTGGTCGAACAGTTGCGCCACGGCCTTTTCGATACGTGTTTCCATGGTGGCATCGATACGGCTATGGGCGGTTTCGATACGGCAACCACCCGGCAACAGCGACTCGTCCTCGAGCAGCTTCCAGCTTTCCTCGTGGCGCTCGCGCAAGGCCTTGGCCAGCTCGAAATCCTGGGGGTTGAGGTGGATGCGAATGTTGTCGGCGCCCATCGGCAGCAGCTTCAGCGCTTCGCGCAGCACGTGGGTGATCTGGCTCGAATCGCTGCGCAATTCGCGACCAATGACCTGACGGGTCATGTTGGCGACCAGTTGCACCAAGGCCTTTTCGATCTGGGTATCCTGCTCGGCGATCGGCTCGAGCAGATGCCCCATGATCTGCTCGAGGCTGGCCAGCTTGGCTGCCAGGGCCACTTCGGCCTCCTGGCGCACTTTCAGCTGGGTGCTGTGGAAACCTTCGCGTTCGCCGGTGGCGAAGCCCTCGTTGTAGGCCTCCTGGCGAATGGCCTCGAGCTCCTCGAGGGTCAGCGGCTGGACTTCCTCCAGCGGCACTTCCTCGACTTCTTCCTCGATGACTTCCGGCTCAGGTTCCGGCTCGGGTTCCGGCTCCGGGTCGAAGCTGGGCAGCGCCCAGACGTCGACGCCCTCGAGGTCGCGGGCACGGATCAGGTCGCTGGGGTGTTCGGTGGTGGACATGCTCAAAAACCTCTTTAGCGGCAAGCATCAAGCTTCGAGCAGCAAGAAAAGGCAGCCCTCGCTCGGTCCGCCGTTTCTTGTCGCTTGCCGCTTGAGACTTGCCGCTTAAATCATTTCCTCGGCGCCCTTGCCGCCAAGCACGATCTCGCCGGCCTCGGCCATGCGGCGGGCGATGGTGAGGATTTCCTTCTGCGCCGTTTCCACGTCGCTGACCCGTACCGGCCCCTTGGCCTCCAGGTCGTCGCGCAGCAGCTCGGACGCACGCTTGGACATGTTCTTGAAGATCTTGTCCTTGACCCGCTCGTCGGCGCCCTTGAGCGACACCACCAGCACGTCGGACGACACTTCGCGCAACAGCGCCTGGATACCACGGTCGTCGACGTCGGCCAGGTTGTTGAAGACGAACATCAAGTCTTCGATCTGCTCCGACAGGTCGCTGTCGATCTCGCGGATCGAGTCCATCAGCGCACCTTCCACAGAGCTGTCGAGGAAGTTCATGATATCGGCGGCGCGCTTGATGCCACCCAGGGTGGTACGCGCGGCATTGGAGTTGCCGGAGAACTGCTTCTCGAGGATCTGGTTGAGTTCCTTGAGCGCCGCCGGCTGCACGGTGTTGAGCGACGACACGCGCAGGACGATGTCCAGGCGCACCTTGTGATCGAAGTTGCTCAGCACCTCGCCGGCCTGGTCGGGGTCGAGGTAGGCGACCACGATGGCCTGGATCTGCGGGTGCTCGTAGCGGATGACATCGGCCACGGCGCGCGGCTCCATCCACTTGAGGCTGTCCAGGCCGCTGGTGTTGCCACCGAGCAGGATGCGGTCGATCAGGCCGTTGGCCTTGTCCTCGCCGAGGGCCTGGTTGAGCATCTTGCGGATGTAGCCGTCGGAGCCGACACCCAGGCTGGTCTGGTCGCCGACGATCTCGACGAACTCGCTCATCACCTGCTCGACCTGCTCGCGATGGACGTTGCCCATCTGCGCCATGGCCACACCGACCCGCTGCACTTCCTTGGGCCCCATGTGGCGCAGGACTTGCGCGGCATCGGTCTCGCCGAGCGAGAGCAGGAGGATGGCCGCCTTGTCGACGCGGCTCAGCTTGGCGGTAATGGCTCGATTGTCACTCATCGGCGTTGATCCACTCTTTCACGACCTGGGCCACACGGCCCGGGTCTTCGGCCACCAGGCCCTTGATTGCGTTGAGCTGTGCCTCGTAACCCTCGCTCGGGCTCGGCAACAGAATGCTTGTCGGGCCACCCAGGCTGACGCGGTCGTTGGCCAGTTCGCCATCCAGACCGATCATGCCGCCCAGCTCCATGTCGCTGTCCGTGGCCGCCTGCTTGCCGCCACCTGTAATGTTGTTGAGCACCGGACGCAGCACGCCGAACACCAGCACCAGGATGAACAGCACACCCAGCACTTGCTTGACGATGTCCCAGAACCACGGCTGCGAGTAGAACGGAATGTCGACCAGTTCATCGCCACGGTCGGCGGCGAACGGCACGTTGATCACGGTGACGCTGTCGCCACGGCTGGCATCGAAGCCCACCGCGTCCTGCACCAGGCGAGTGAAGCGCGCCAGGTCCTCGGCGCCCCACGGGGTACGAGTGGCTTCGCCGGTGGCGGCGTCCAGCTTGACCTGGTCATCCACCACCACGGCCACCGACAAGCGGGTCAGGCGACCTTGCTGCTGGCGGGTGTGGCTGATGGAGCGGTCCAGCTCGAAGTTCTTGGTGCTTTGCTGGCGCTTGTCGCTCGGGTACGGCGCCAGCATCGGCTGGCCGGTGGCCGGGTCCATCACCTGTTGGCCGTTGGCATCCAGCAGCGGCTGGCCCGGCTGGATCGCGCCGGCCGGCGTCGCGGCGGCGGTGGCGTTCTCAGGCGCGGACGCGCCGGACGGCGGCTGGTTGCTCAGCGCCCCCGGGACACCCTGCGGGCCCTGGCTGCTGGCACGTTGCTCGTTGACCGACTGCTCGCTGCGCAGCGCAGGCTGGTCGGGGTTGAACTGCTCGGAGGTGGACTCGACGGCGCTGAAGTCGACATCGGTCGACACTTCGGCCTTGTAGCGGTCGTTGCCCAGCACCGGTTGCAGGATGTTGTGCACACGCTGGGTGAGCATGCCTTCCATCCGGCGACTGTAGTCAAACTGCTTGCCAGCCATGGTCAGGGCGGTGTCCTGCAACTGGTCGGAGAGCAGGTTGCCCTTCTGGTCGACCACGGTCACCTGGGACTTGTCCAGCTCCGGAACACTGGTGGCCACAAGGTTGACGATGGCCATGACCTGGCCAGCCTCGAGGTTGCGCCCCGGGTACAGCTCGACCAGTACCGAAGCACTGGGCTTGCGTTCATCACGCACGAACACCGAACTTTTCGGAATCGCCAGGTGCACACGGGCAGCCTTGACGTTGTTCAGGCTCGACACGGTGCGCGCCAGCTCGCCCTCCAGGCCGCGACGGTAGCGGGTGGCTTCCATGAACTGGCTGGTACCTAGGCCCTGATCCTTGTCGAGCAGCTCGAAGCCGACATTGCCATCGCTTGGCGCCACGCCGGCGGCGGCCAGCTTGAGGCGCGCACGGGAGAGGTCGTCGGCCTTGACCAGCAACGCGCCGGAGTTCGGCTCCACCTTGTAGGGAATGTCGGCCGCGGCCAGCGCGTCCACTACCTGCTTGGTGTCCATGCCCGCCAGGCTGCCGTACAGCGGCCGATAGTCCGGCTGCTGCGACCAGAGCACCACGGCAAAGCCGATGGCCACGCTGGCGGCCAGGCCGACCAGCAGGCCGACCTGACGCAGCATGGGCATCTGCGAGATGTTTTCCAGGAACGCCATGCCGAACAGCGGCGGCTTGGCGACTGGCGGGCCACTCTTGGCGGGGGCGTTATCGACGACTGCTTCGGCCATGACTCACTCTCGCCCTTATACCGGCATCTGCATGATGTCCTGGTACGCCTGTACCAGCTTGTTGCGTACCTGGGTCATGGCCTGGAACGATACCGAGGCCTTTTGCGAGGCAATCATCACGTCAGTCAGGTCGACACCGCTCTTGCCGATCTCGAAGGCGTTGGCCAGCTGGGAGGACGCCTGCTGCGTCTCATGCACCTTGCCAATGGCCTGGCCGAGCATGTCGGCGAAGCTGCTCTGGCCAGGCGCCAGCTCAGGCGCGGCGGCAACCTTGGGCTGGGACATGGCTTCGGCCTGCATGGCGCGCATGTCCAACATCAGACGATTGAATTCAACACCTTGGGTCATGGACTTCTCTCTCCGGCTGCCGCACTTTTTTTGACACTCGTGCAGCGAATGGGTTGGAGCTAGCAAGAGGAGTGCCAGCCAACCCGAAAATCATTCAAAACGACGTATCAACCGAACAGGCTGGCCTCGACATCCAAGCCCGCGTCACGCATCTGCGCCAGCTTGTAGCGCAAGGTGCGCGGGCTGATGCCCAGTCGCTCGGCGGCCTCCTTGCGGCGGCCGCGCTCAGCCCGCAAGGTATCGATGATCATCTGATACTCGTGGCGGCGCATGTCATCACCCAGGCCGCCGACTTCGACACTGGAATCGGAAGATAATGGCTCAATAGTGGCTACTCTTGACGCCGACAACGGAATGGCGCCAGCCAGACAAAAATCCGCCGCCTCGATCACTCCGCCCTGCTGGAGAATCAGCGCCCGCTGCATGGCGTTGTCCAGCTCACGCACATTGCCCGGCCAGGCGTAGGCCCGCAGACAGGCTTGCGCCTCGGCGGACAACCGCACCTGGGCATGCCGCATCTTCGCCACATGGCGCGCCAGCAGGCGCTCGGCCAGCGGCAGGATATCGGCGGGGCGCTCGCGCAGGGCCTGCCAGGCCATAGGAAACACCGAAAGGCGGTAATACAGATCCTCGCGGAAGCGCCCGGCCGCCACCTCGCCTACCAGGTCACGGTTGGTCGTGGCGAGAATGCGGATATCCAGGGCGATGGGCTTGCGCCCACCGACGCGCTCGACCTCGCGCTCCTGCAGCACACGCAGCAGCTTGGCCTGCAGCCCCAGGGGCATTTCAGAGATCTCGTCAAGCAGCAGGGTGCCACCGTCGGCCTGTTCGAACTTGCCGGCCTGGGCGGCAATCGCCCCGGTGAAGGCGCCTTTCTCGTGACCGAACAGGGTCGCCTCGAGCATGTTGTCCGGAATCGCCGCGCAATTGATCGCCACGAACGGCCCATCGGCCCGCTGCGACTGCTGGTGGATGTAACGCGCCAGCACCTCCTTGCCCGTCCCCGACTCGCCGGAGATCAGCACCGTGGAATCACTTCGCGCAACCCTGGCCGCCAGCTCGAGCAATTGCCGGCTGGCCGGCTCGCAAGCCACCGGCCCCTCATCATCGGCAGATGCGCTACTCCCGGCGGCATGCCGCGCCACCAGGCTGAGCAGGGCCTTGGGCTCGAAGGGCTTGACCAGGTAATCGACCGCCCCTTGGCGCATGGCCTCCACGGCCCGCTCCACCGCCGCGTGGGCAGTCATCAGCAACACCGGAAGCTGCGGATGATGGCGGCGCAACTGCGCCAGCAACTGATGACCATCCATGCCCGGCATGTTCACGTCACTGATCACCAGGCTGAACGGCTCCTCGGCCACCGCCAGCAACGCATCCTCCGCACTGCCGACGGAGCGCTGGCAGAACCCGCCAAGCTCCAGGGTATCGACCAGTGCCTGGCGCAGGACCCGGTCATCCTCCACCAGCAGAACCTTGACGCTCATTGACTCGCCTCCAAACGCCCATCGATCAAGGGCAACACGACACTGACACAGGTGCCACGGCCAAGCTTCGAACGCAGGCTCAGGGTGCCGCGGTGCGCTCGCACCACAGCCTGCACTACCGCCACGCCGAGGCCGGTGCCGGTGGCCTTGGTGGTCAGGAAGGGCTCTCCCAGCCGCGCCAGCAACGCGGCGTCGATGCCGCTGCCGGCGTCGCTGACACATACACGCAGGCTGTCCTCGCGACGCGACAGGTGAACCTTGAGCTTCGCCGGCCCGCTGCTGGCCTGCAGGGCATTCTCTATCAGGTTGAGCAGTGCGCCGACCAAGGTGTCGCGATTGCACAGCAACTCACCGAGGTGACTGTCACACTGCCAGCGCACCGCATGCCCCTGGACATGGGCATGGGCCGCCTGCTGCAAGGCCTGGAACAGCGCCTTCGGGCTGATCCGGTCATTGAGTGGCAGCTCGCCACGGGCAAACACCAGCATGTCGCGCACCTGATGCTCGAGCTCGTGCAGGCGCTCCTTGAGATTGCCGGCGAAGCGCTGGCGAGTCTCGTCTGCCAACACCTGCTCCGGGTCGGCCAGATGGCTGGCGTACAGCATCGCCGCCGAGAGCGGCGTACGGATCTGATGGGCCAGGGATGCGACCATGCGCCCCAGCGACGATAGGCGCTCGTGCCGCGCCAGCTGGTCCTGCATGCGACGGGTTTCGGTCAGGTCATTGAGTAACACCAACTGCCCTGGCTCGGCGTCCAGCGAGCGCGTGGCGATGGACAGGCGCCGCCCGTCGCGCAGCGAGACTTCATGGCCGTCGTCCTCGCGCGGAGCGAAACTGCGGGCGATCACCTGGCGCCAGAGCACGCCCACCAACGGCTCGCCGAGCAGTTCGCAGGCTGCCGGATTGGCCTCGCGCACGAAGCCCTCGGCGTCGATCACGATCACTCCGCCCGGCAGCAGGTCCAACAGGTTCTGCAGCCGATTGGCCAGGCGCTCCTTTTCATCAAGCTCAGCCATACGCTGCGCACTGACCACCGCCAGCTCGCCCTTGAGCTCGCTGACGCGGGCCTCGAGCATGTTGTAGGACTGGCTCAGCTGGCTGGAGACCTGATCGAACAGGGCGAATGCCTGCTCAAGACCCTGCCGGCTTTCCTGCTCGAGCGGGGTGTGCCCGCGCGGATCGTGGGCTGGGGAACGGTGGGCGGCCTGGGGCATCGTGCTCTCTCGCATGGCTGACCGTCATAAAAACGGTATGTTGCCAGCGGTGTAGCAATAGCCGTGCCGAAGATGGGGGTTTGAGGGGCTGCCCGCGAAGAGGCCGGAGCAGAAATACCGACAGACTCCCTCGCCTGATAGAAGCGCGAGGGAGTCGAGCCAGGCTCAATCCGCCAGCCAGGCCTTGCGCCAGTTGCTCAGGTTGTCGCCTTCGAGCATCCAGCCCTCCAGCACCGCGTTGCGCAGTGCATCGCCCGCCTTCGCAGTGGCATCCAGATCACTGATGTGCATGCGGATGGCGTCTACCCAGCCACGGAAGCGGTTTTTCACCAGCGTGACCGGCAGGTCGTTGTAGCCCTGGTAGCAACGGACGTCGCTGGCGATCACCGGGAAGCCGCAGGCGCCGTACTCCAGCAGGCGCAAGTTGCTCTTGCACTCGTTGAACAGGTTCTGCTCGACGGGAGCCAGGGCCAGGTCCAGGTTCATTCCGGCCAGGAACGCGGGGTAATGCTCAATCGAAACGCCCTCATGGAACTCGTGTACATAAGGCCGTAACTTGTCCGGACACATGCCAACGAACACCCACTCCACCTCGTTGGCCAACTCCCTGACTACGTCCGCGATCACTTCCAGGTCACCGGTGTGACTCGCCCCTCCCGCCCAGCCGACACGAGGCTTGCGCGACTGTCGGCGCAGGGCCTTGAGATCTTTCCAGTAGCGCGAATCCAGCGTGTTGTGCACAACCCGGATATCGTCATGAAGGCCGGCGAATGCTTCGGCCAACGGCTGCGTCGAGACGACAAACCGGTCCACGTAGCCCAGAGCGCGACGCAGGGAACGCACAATGTCCTTGGGCATTTCGGCCCGGTGCACACTCTTGAGTGGCAGGTTGGGCAGATAGTCGTCCAACTCGAAGACCTTGAAGGCCCGCGAAAACGCGTGCATCCGGCGCATGTTCTCGAGCTGCTGTTCGCCGATCTGGCGCTGCAACACGATGCTGTCCGGCTGGTAACGTTCAAGTTCTGCAGGCGTCAGGTGAGTCCACGACAAGTGCCCTTCGGCCAGCCCCTCTCGCCTGAGCGCATCGAACGGCTGGATGACCCGGTAGTTGCCACAACCCTGCCCATCCGCCGCATGGGCCAGGATCGTCGGCAGCGGCTTCCAGGACGACAACGGTCGCCAGCTCAGCCCTACGCACTCCAGGCCGAAGCCATTGGCGCAAGACAGCGAGAAGTTCGGGTTGTAATACGGATCTCGTGCCAGTGCAGGCAGCCAGCGGGCATACAAGGCGTCTTCTTCCTCGGCGCTGGCTGGCGTCGCGGCATCCTCGCTGAGCAGCAATTGCACGCGCGGTGTCCATACGTTCAGGTAGCCGGCACGGTGTAAACGCAGGCACAGATCAACATCCGTCCAACGCTGCAGCTCAGGCGTCTCGTCGAAACCGCCCACCTCCAGGAACAGGACTTTGCTCACCAGCAGACACTTGCCGCTCACTGCGACATAGTTCTGGTCGATCTGCAGGCGCTGCATATAACCGGACGCATCCATAGATTGACCGGCAAAGGCCTCGCCAACAGGGCCGTTCAGGCCGAGCACGAAACCGGCATGGCCGATGGTAGCGTGCCCCGTCACCAGTTTGGCTCCTACTACGCCGACTTCTTGGCGCATGCCGTGGTTGAGCATCTGCTGCAACCAGTCGTTATCGAGTACGGCAGCGCCTTCGTCCAGCCACAGCAGGAAATCACCACGGGCCTGCTCGGCGGCCTGGTTGCGCATGTGCGCTGGCGACATGCCGGCAGGGAAGCGCATGCAACGAATGGCATCGGTGCCGAGCTGGGCAACGCCGTCGAACCAGGAGCTCACTGCCGGGCCGGCATTCGCCGACGCTAGCAACACCACCTCGTAGTTTCGATAGCTGGTCTTCTCCAGAATGGTTTCCATGCAACGCTGCGCCCGTTCCGTGCTTTCGCCCTGGAGCAGGATCAGGATGCTGATGGGAACGTTGTCAGGAGCGCCATAAATCAACTCATAACGCCCAGGAAGACGAGACTCGACGCGAGCCTGCGCAAAGCCGCGCGCATGCAGATGGCGCTGAATGACCCCGCGCTCGTCCGAGCAGTCACGCATCGGCCGGGCATCGCTGATCAACAACGGCTCGCTGATATGCCCCAGCCCCTCGAAACCGTTGGACTCAATCAGGCGCAAGATGTAATCCAGCTCGAAAGCTCGACCCGCCTCCTGTCGGAAGCCGCCCATATCCAGCCACATCTGCCGGTTGAACAGCCAATGGCGCGATAAAACGGCAGGAAGGCTCAGCAGCAGGTCGAGATTGAGGTCCGGACGCAGCACTGCGCCCATCTCACCACTCTGCTCACGCACCACCTCATCGCTATACACTGCCCGGCAGCCAGGCGCTGCCAGCAGATCCAGCGCAGTCGTCAGCAGCCCGCTCTGAGTGAACTCGCCCCCTGCCTCGACCAGCATGAACCAATCAGTCTCAACCCCCCGCAACGCCTGCTCGATGCTGCGCAAAGGCTGAGCGGGATCCAGGCTCAGGCTACGTATCGCGGCATCGCTGGCGGTCGGCGCCACCGCATTAGTAGTAAGCACCAGGACATGCACAGGGGCATAGCGGTTGTGCTCCTTGCCCAGGCTCTTGATCGTCCGGGCCAGAAGCTTGCTGTCACCTTCACGGTCCAGCACCAGCACCGTGAATGCAGGTTCGCCACTGACGGCCAGATGTTCGGCGATCAGACGCTGCTGAACGCCACTGGGAACACGCTCGGCCAGCCATGGGAGCAATTGGCGCCGGCCGCTCTGGGCGGCACGTATAGTGGCGGCAGCTTGGGTGACCTCAATGAAGTGATCCAGTGCAGGCCAGAAATTGTCTTCGAGCTGTTGCCATGTATCGTGAACGAAAGGCAACGTCTGACGTGCCCTGTCGAGTTCTTCCGGTGAAGTTCCCCACGCGGCGCCAGGGCTCTGTGTCTCGGTGATTCCAATCCTTGGCGCATCCTTCTCGACGACAACCACGGTCAGACAGCCACACAGGCCCGCCTCGGTCGCCAGGGCGGACGAGCCACAGCAATAGAAGGTTTCACACTGCTGGAACAGATCGGCCAGATCGGCCCAGGACGCAGGCCATTGCGGAGTGATTTCCACTGCATCCGGCGGCAACAAGGAAAGATCTACCGAAAGCTCGCCTCGTCGCCCCTGGTAATAACAGACTTTGCCGGGAATGCGTTTTTCAGGATTATCCGGCAAACAGAAAACCCGACGATCAAAGGGCGGCAAGAGCATGACGCGATCACCAGGCATGTTCTCCTGCACGAGATCGCGTGAATAAGCGTAGAGGATATCATCCTCAGCAAAGCGCCCTTCCCCCTCGATAAAACCAGGCCGATTCAGGATATAACGAACCACCACGCCCCCTTGCAAGGGGTTTCCATCCACAATTTCCGGATACACGACGATAGGTTCAACACCCTGAGATCGATGCGCATCGATGACATCATCCGTCAGGCGCGGCGTCATGAACTCCGGGCACAGCTGCCGGGCGGTAACATAGGCTTCATGCCCAGAGCGAATAAGCGCATCACACAGCATGTGCAGAACACGAATGCCGGAGGAACTACGCCGATAGTCCGGTGCATAGATGTAATAAGGCTGCGGGCGTTTGGCGAGCAGTTCACGCATTGACTCTGTCTCCGGCTTCATTAGGCCATGTCTTTTGCACAAGCAATTGCAGCATATATCCTTGAATAGAAAGACCCATGCTCACGACTGCTGCCACTGCTGAATGGCATCCGCATGCTTAAGCGGATGCATGAAAACAAAATTGGTCTGCGTGGTTTCTTCGGTAATTCGGGCGCACGCCTCAAGTTTGCCTTGTTCATTGAAAGCCCAGGCGCTGTAACCGTAGCCACTGAGCAAATCCAGCACATCATTCGGGTGATAACCGAATGCTCTAGACCATTTGCGCAGCAACTCCATCAGGATGATCGGCGTGCTATTCAAGACGCGCTCGGCCCCTTGAGCCACCATCAACTCTGCACCTTCAACGTCAATCTTGATCAATGCAGGCGTAATACTGCGACTGCTGCAAAACGCGTCCAGCGTTGTAACCTTGCACGCCACATTGCGAACTGTCCCCTCGCCTCTGGACTGCCCCACCATCTTCAGGGATGTTGCCCCTGAAACATCAGGCGCAAAGAGGAAGTCGAACTCTCCCTCCTTGTCGAACATGCCCATGCAAATAGCCTCGACATTGACCAAGCGGTTAAGGCCGATATTTTTCTTCAGCGTCTCGACGGTAGACGGGATCGGCTCAAAGGCGTAGATCTGCGCGCTCGGACAGCTACGCCCCAGCACCAGGGAATACCAACCAAGATTGGCACCTACATCGATGAACACATCACCCTCTCGGAACACCGACTTGAGGAAGTCTGTTTCAGCAGTTTCGTAGCTACCAAAGTCCAGCAACGCGTAGGGCGTTGCATGCAGATCTACTGCGTCTATCAGCATGGAAATATCATGGGCCGCAGAGCGTACCGAAACGCCCTCGCCGGTGAGGCGAACTTCTGCTACATCCGTGCCTGCCAGCAACGCCGGGTAGTCGAACAACCCACGGTGCTGCTCATTCAGGTATTCGGCGTACTGGAACTTGTCGATCTCACCGGCCTTGAACTTTTCTCGGGCCAGAATGAGACGATTCTGTTGATTTTTTTCCATGGTCATTACCGTTCAGGGCTGGAGGAAATAGCGCAAGGTCCGCTCGAACCCCGCTTCGGGCAGGATGGTCGGCCGCCAGCCCAGGCATTCCATCTTGGCAAGGTCAAAATGGCCACCTGCGCGGAACAGGGCTTGCCGCTCAGGGTTGGGTGGCAGGTGTTTGACTTGCAGACCCGGTTTCGGAGAAAGCCGCGCGATCAACTTCGCCAGTTCAAGAATGGTAATTTCCTGATCGAGCCCCACATTGTAGGCGTTCCCGCCCTCTCCTCTGAGCAACAGGATCAGGAAAGCCGCGGTGGTGTCAGCCACGTAGCAGAAGGGACGACTGCCCGAACCATCGCTATTGAGCACAATGTCCCGTCCAGCCAAGGCATCGGCAACGAAATCAGCAAACGAACGGCCATCGTCCAGCGCGATACCCGGCCCGTAGGTATGGGAAATCCGCGCCATGATCGCTGCCACACCATGCTGCCGGTAATAGTCGGCACACAAGGTTTCGGCCATCCGCTTTGCTTCGCCATAGCAGGCAGAAACATCCAGCGGGTCAAGGGTGCCGTAATCGCTTTCGGCGATAGCCTTGTCACTCTCGCCATGGCCATAAACCGCGCCGCTACTCATGAACAGCAGCCGCGCCCGTTGCTGCCTGGCCAACTCCAGAAGGTTGAACATGCCCAGCACGTTGGAGCGCACAGTGCCTATAGGGTCGGCAAGGTACTGCCTGGGGCTGCCGGCGCCCGCCGCATGGACAATGAAGTCAACCTGTTCCAGCGCAGGCAGCGGATCACAGACATCCTGGATGATTGGCCGGAACCAGTCGCGCCCGAACAGATGGGGAAAGCGCAATTGCAGCTTCTGCGGGTCACGCGCCAGGGCGTGGATAACCACCGGCTGCTCTGGCCAGCGCTCGCTCAACGAAGCAAAGAACTCAACCAGGTAGGCCGCCAGAAAACTGGTCGCACCGGCAATAAGCACATGCCTGCCGGCAAAGCGCTGCCAGTCTTCAGGGCGGGAAAAAATCAGCTCCAGGTCTTCGCTGATCACGGGATTGCGACGCGAGTCGCCAATAGGATGAGCCATTCTCAAACTCGCCTCGCCAGCACGCCCAGTACCTCACTGCGCGTCCATCCCAGTTCCACGGGTAGTCGCAGGATATCAACAACCTCCAGACCCACGCGCTGCAGCAGGCGGCGCATGGCGGTGTCGGTGAAGAAGTTGACATGCTCGTGCCAGTGTCGCTTGAGGGGCGCCAGTTCCAGGCTGCCTGGATGCTCACGAACCAGAGCCTCGTGTGGAACCTCCAGATACAGCAGTGTGTCAGTGCCGACGGCAGGCAGCATCCGCTCCACCAATTGCCGGGGGTAAGACACATGCTCCAATACCTGGCTACAGCACACCAGGTCGTAATGGGTCTGGCCTACCCGCTGGAGATCGACACGCTCGGCACCAGGCACCAACTCCACACCCGAAATATCGTGGATATGCAGCAGGCGATTGCGCGCTCGGAAGAGGCTATTGATACCGCTGTCCCCCCCCCAATCCAGTACCGCCGGAGCCTCGGGCAGATGTGGCGCCAGCCATTGCTCAACCTCGTCCAGGTAGGCGGCACGCTGGTGATAATGCCCCACGACGTTGGCATAGCCCGGTTCGAAACGGGTGCGCTGGGTGTTGTACAGCTCATCACGATAGTTGTGGTAGAGGGCAGCCATCTGCTCGTCGGTAAAGCGGTAGTCGAGGAACAGGCCACCACATTCCTGGCACTGCAGCGAGTTGCACAGGGTATATGCCATACCCTGACGCAAGTCACGCAGCCCCCAATCTGCCGTGATTTCCACCGGTTCATGGCCGAATACGCGCAGGGCAACAAAAGGCATCAGCACAGCGGGCGAGCGCTGCAGTTGATCACCATCACAGCAGATGCAACGCCTGGCGATCAGTTCGTGACTCACCATGTACTACGCCCCCCGTCCACTATCAGGTTGGAACCGTTCATATAGGACGAAGCATCCGAACAGAGGAAGGCGATGGCGCCACGGTACTCATCGGCGTCGGCCATCCGCCCGAGCGGGATCAATTGGGCCAGCTTGCTGACGAACACGTCATTCTGCCCCGCATAGACGCCGCCAGGAGACAAGGCATTGCAGCGCACACCTTGTTCGCACCAGTAGGTAGCCAGGTACTTGGTCAGTCCGATCAGGCCATGCTTGACCACCGAATAGGTCACCGGTTTGACCGGCTGCTGCTCGGCCTCACGGCCCTCCACCCGGTACAGACGCTGGTCCGGAGCGATCACGCCCAGGTCCGAGGCAATATTGACGATCACCCCGCCTCCCTGCCGGGCCATCTGCGCTCCGAACACCTTGGCGCAGTTGAACGCGCCGCCCAGGCCCACGTCCAGGTCCAGCCGCCATTGCTCCCAGGGGAAATGTTCGAGGCGGGAGAAATCCTTGTCGCCGGCACTTTCCATCTTGGGGTTGCGCGCGGCATTGTTGATCAGAATATCCACCCGACCGTAGCGGGCCATCAGTTGCTCGAAGGCCGCCGTCAGGGCAGCCAGATCAGTGATGTCAGCCACCAGGGTCAACGCTTGGCAGCCGGTTTCTGCAGCCAGCGTCGCGGCGTTGCTCGCCAGGGCTTGCGCATCGATATCCAACAGCACCGGCACGCCACCGAGCCCGGCGATGGTGGCCGCGTGCTGGTAGCCCAACAGACCGGCACCGCCGGTAATGACCGCCACCCGGCCGTCCAGACGAAACAGGGATTGCACACTAGCCATGCACATTCACCTCGTCGAGTGCGACCTCTCGCCCCTCTTTCAGGGAACGCAATGCAGCCAAGGCCAGGCGCAGGCTCTGCAGCCCGTCGTGCAGGCTCACCGCCGGTCTGGCGCTGCCATCCAGGCAGTCGAGGAAGTGGCGGGCCTGAGCCAGGAACATGTCATTACGGGCGAAGTCGGGATAGTCGTTCTGCTCGTGCAATTCGCCCTCGGCGCCATAGATGCTCAAGTGATTGGCCAGCAGATCGATCTCAGCGTAGCCACTGTCACCGACGATCTTGAAGCGACGCACCGGCGGACGTTGCAGATAGTCCTGATGCAGCAGAATGGGGAAACTGCCGTCAGCACCATCGCAACGCATCAATGAGGAAGCAGTGTCTTCGACGTCGATCTCCAGCTTGCTGAGCTGACCTCCGTGGGTGACGATGCTGCGTGGCAAACCAAAGAACCAGTAGATCAGGTCCATCTCGTGGATCTGCGACAGAATCACGCCGCCGCCCTGGTCGGCACGGGCGGCATACATCTGCCGGTAATCCTCATAACGGTGCCAGTTGGGCAGGTATTCACCGATCTCCGAACGAACGCTCAGCAGACGGCCGAAGAAGCCCTCCTCCAGTAGCACCTTCAGGCGTTGCAGGCCGGGGTGGAAACGGAAGTTGTAGCCCACGTGAAACGGCAGGTTGCGTGCTTGCACTTCGCTGAGCAGTTGGTCAATGCCTGCCAGATCGCTGGCCAGCGGCTTCTCCATGAACACCGGCACCCCGGCACGCACACATTTCAGTGCCACCGGCACATGCAGCGCGTTGGGGTTGCAGATGAAGGCCGCTGCCGGACTCTCGGCGAGCGCCTCGTCCAGGTCGTGGTGAACCCGTATCCCATACGCCTGCTCAAGGTCGGCGCCTTCGTCGACGGTGAGATTGTCACGTAGCTTGATACGCTGGCCGCGTACCCGGTAGGCATGCACCTCCAGCTCATCGCCGAGCAGTTGGCGCAGGTTACGCAGATGCCGCTGGCCGATGCCGCCCAGACCGCAGAACAGGATTTTCACGATGCTTTTCTCCCGTTGAGTGCACCACCACGCAGCCAGTCGGCTGCCAACGCAGCCATGCCGGCGAGCCAACGCGGCTCATCGCCAGCCTCGCCACGGGCGACCTGCAGCACGAAGTCGCCCCGGTAGCCAACGCGCAGCAACTGTTCGCGCAAGCTGCAAAAATCGGTATCGCCCTGCCCCAGGGGCACGGTACCTGCACCCAGGCGGCGATCCTTGATGTGGAAACTGCCGATGCGTTCTCCGTAGGCGGCAAATTCCTCTTGCGGGCAGTAGCCCAGGGAAGCGCTGTTGCCGGCGTCGTAGTTGACCTTCACCAAGGGATGCTCAAGGCGCTCAAGCAACTCACGGAAGGCCTGCGGCGCCAGGTCGGTCTCCAGATGCAGTTCGACGCCGTGAAGCTCGGCCGTAGGCAGCACCTGACGAAGGTTGTCCACCACCTGGTCCATCTCGGCAGCGTCACGCATGCGCGAAGCATCAACGAACGGCAGCACGACTCGGCCCACGCCCATCTGCGGGCATAGCTCCAGCAGCCACTTCAGTCGCTGGAGCAGCTCTGCGTTCTCGGCTGCACTACACCGCAACAGCGGACGATCCATGAAGTAGTCCGCGCAGATGGACACCACTGATACGCCGTGCTGCGCCAGCAGCCCGCGCAGCTCCTCACGACCGGCAGGGGTCTCCAGAGGGTTGGCTCCTTCGCCGAAGAGGTCGTAGATCCACTCGATGCCGCGCAGGCCGATTTCTGCTGCGCGCTCTATCTCGAGGCGCCAGCCTTGGCGCGGGAAGGATTGGAAGCGGCCATCCTGCGGCGCACCCAAACGGCCCTGCATGGTGTACAAGCCGGCATCGGCGTATTGGCTCAGGTAGTCACTCATATCAATCATCCAACAGCGGAATCAGCATATTTGCGCGCAATTCGTCGCGCTCGAGGAAGGGGAAGAGATCTTCCAGGGGGCTGGAGACCATTGCACCGTTCTGGCCGATTTTCGAAGTGATGCGCGGGCCGATGGCCTGGTCAAACTCCACCATCACCTCGCACAGTACCGGGCCATCCAGTGCCAGCGCCTCGTCGATGGCCTGACGCAGGTCGCTCTTGCCGTCGATACGCCGTACTGGCAGACCAAAAGCTGCGCCCAAGGCGCTAATGTCTGGAAGCGTCAGGCCGGAATCCGGGTCGCAACCAATGGTTTGCTTGAAGTACCCCCCCTGAGACGCACGAATCGAGGCATATCCGTTGTTGTTCAGGACGAAGTATTTGATCGGTAGGTGCAACCGGCGAACCACTTCCAGCTCCTGGATATTCATCACGAAGCCACCGTCGCCATCCACCGACACGGTACGTCGGCCGCCGCTGCCAAGGCAGCCGCCAATCGAAGCTGGCAGACCGTAGCCCATGGAGCCCAGGCCACCGGTGGCTACTGCGCGCTGGCCCCGCTTGAGGCGCACCGATAGCCAGAAGGTATCGAGCGCCGCGCCGGAGCTGCCCGGGATGATCTGGTCGCCTTCAGCCAACGCCTCGGACAGGGATTCGCTGAACACATAGGTGTTGACGTAGTCGCCAGGCTGTCGATATTCCGGTAGCACCACCGGGTAGGCCGCTTTCCAGGCGCGGCAACGCTCTCGCCACGCCTGGCAACCCAGAACCTGATCGCCGCAGGCGGCAAGCAGTTGCTCCATGAACACCCGAGCATCGCAAATGAAATGCTGATCCGGCATGTCGCCAAGCTTGGCGACCTCTGCCGGGTCGATATCCACCACCACGATGTCGGCCTTGCGGGCAAAGTGCGTGCGATTGAACCCAGTGATGGAAAAGTCCATCCGACAACCGATGGCTAGCACCAGGTCGGCGTTCTGCACACTGAAATTGGCGCCGCGCTGGGCGACCGTGCCGCAGCGTCCGACATAGAGCGGATGCTCATGTTCCAGCAAGTCTGCGCCGATCCAGGTGGTCAGTGTAGGAATACCCAAAGCCTCGATCAGCTCGCGCATCGCCGCCTCGCCCCCTGCGGCGTGTACGCCGTTGCCCACCAGCAGCACCGGGCGCTCGGCCTGGCGCAACCGCGTTACCAGCACATCGAGAGCCTCGGCATCTGGTACGACCGGCAGGTCAGTGGCTTGCGGCACATAGCCTTCCAGTTCGCTGGGGTCGACCTCGGTCGCCTGCACATCCAGCGGTACGTCGATCCACACCGGGCCTTTGCGGCCGGTGAGCATCAGATAGAGAGCCTTCTCGAGCTCATAGCGCACTCGCTGCGGGTCCAGCAGGCAAACGGCGTACTTGGTCAGCGGCGTGACCACACTGACAATGTCTAGCTCCTGGGTACCCAGCTGGCGCAGGCCACTCTCGCCCTTGAGGTCGGCGCGCTTGACCTGGCCGGAGACGAACAGCGCCGGGGTGGACTCGAACCAGGCGCCGGCCAGGCCGGTGATGGCGTTGGTAGCGCCAGGGCCGGAGGTCACCAGGCAGGCGCCGAACTTGCCGGAGGTGCGCGCATAGCCCTCCGCCGCAATGGCTGCGCCCTGCTCATGGAGCATGCTTACGGCGCTCAGCCGCGGCTGGCGGAACAGCGCGTTGTTCAGGTGCATGGCTCCGCCGCCGGGCAGGAAGAACACATGCCCGACGCCCTGGTTGGCGATGAACTCAAAGATATAGTCGGCGACACGCATGAAGTCGTTACTCGGCGATGGAATGCTGGGGAAGGCGATCGGCAGGGACGGCATAGAGCACCAGATCCCAGCCCTCGGCCAGATGCGGACAGAGCGTGAAGTGGTAATGCGGGTAATACTCGTGCAACTGCAGCAAAACACTCCACAGATGGTTCTGCTCGTGGTAGACGCAAACGGCGACCACCGGATGACGCTCGCTGATCAGCTTGCGCCCACCCGCCAGGCACTGTGGCTCGAAGCCTTCGATGTCGATCTTGATGAAACTCGCCGGAGCGATCCGGCAGGCCAGATCGTCAATCGTCGTGATCATCACCTGCTGGCTGCCGCGCCCCACACGACTTGCTGCGCCGCTGCCATCTTCGATGAGAATCTCGCCGTTGCTGTCGCCGACCGCCAGGGCATGAGCGAACAGCTTTCGGCCCTGATCTGCCTCAAGTTGGCTGAGGTTGCTGCTCAATTCGGCAAAGTTGGCTGGAGAGGGCTCGAAGGAATGGATCTCGCGATAGCTTCGCCCACTTTCGAGATACTCCACTACCGAGTCGCCATTGAATGCGCCAATGTCATAGAGCACTTCGTCCGCGCAGTCGCTGCTGAAATGAGCGTCGAAATAGATGGACAAGGGCGATGCGGGAGGCAACAGGTCGTGGTCCAGGGTAAGACGCCATTCGACATGATCAACGAACAGCTGACGCGAGGCCTCATCGTCGATCAGGGCAAACGCCCGGCGAATATCCTTGGCCTCGGCGGCGGCTTTCTCCGGCAGATCCAGGGAATAGTGCGGGAGGAAATGCTCGGGATAGCGCCAGGCCAGATGGCCGAACAGTGCGATACGCTCAAACCCCAGTTTGCGCAGAGGCGCCAGGCGATCGGTCATCCGGTCACTGATGTGTCCACTCCAGATGGTACAAATGATCGAAGGCAGCTTGCCGTCGTACTGCTCCGCCAGTTGAGCAGGACTCATGACCGGCACCGCATCGATATGGGTTCCCCAGGATGCCGGATTGTTGTCGATAAACGCGCAAGGCGAAAAACCCATTTGCTTCAGCACGGTTTGCGTCTTGCGCCCTAGATGGCTGGCACCAAACAAAGCGAAGGGTTGCTCCAGCCCACCGATCAGCCGCTCCAGTGTATGGTTCTGACGCTCTCGAATGGATGCCAACGGCTCGCCCAGCAGGGTTTCCAGCCGATTACTCAGGCTCGAATTGGTCATGGCCGGATTCCTCATAGTGACTGCAGATAGGTCAGCGCCGACCAGAAGCCGGCACCATGATCCTTGTGCCCTTGCCAGACTTCAGGAATGAAGCTGACCTCGGGATGTTGGCGAATCTGTGCCCAGGCGGCCGGCCAGTCGATGTCGCCGGTGCCCATCAGCACGCCTTCGCCGTTGGTGCCCTTGGCGTCGGCCACGTGCAGGTGCGCCGAATGCGGCAGCAGCAGCGCCAGCGCGGCCTGGAAGTCGAGGCCGAAGTGGAAGCAAGTCATCTGCAGGTGCGACAGGTCCAGGCACAAGCGCAGGCCGTGCTCGCGGGCCTGGGCCGCCAGTTCGTCGGGCATCATGAAAATGTTCTGGTGGCGCTGGCCGCCGAAGTGCCAGGGGAACGGCGCCATGTTCTGCGGGATCAGCTCGGTGCCGGCGAAATCCACCTGGCGGCAGGCGTCATGGAAACGCTCGTAGAGTTCGGGGCGCATGGCCAGCGGGCGTGGCGCGTCGGCAGAAAAACCACCGATGTTGGCGACGATCAGCCGGGCATCGGCTGCGGGGAAGAACTCGCCGATCTGCAGGGTGGCATCGACCACGCGCTGCAGGTTGTCGATGGAGCGCCGGCGGTAGGCCGGATCGTCCGCAACCAGGTCCAGCAACTCGCTGCTCTCGAACAGCTCCGGGGCGTGCACCACCAGGCGCGAACACGCCACCTCGGCCAGGAATGGCTGTGGCTTCAGACTGAGGTCGCGGTACGACAGATGGAACTCGAAAAGGTCCGGCCCGATGCGCCGATGGTAGTCACGGAAGTCGTGGTAGCGCACCGGCACACCCCAGCGGATCGGCATGTCGAACGCCAGCTTCTGCTCGGCTTGCTGCTCCTGCAGGTCACTCTCGAACAGGAAGTCACCCTGGGCGATGTCGCGTTGGGCCGGCTTGCCCAGCAGCTCCGGCAGGCGGTACGGCGCCAGTCCCTGGCCAGGGCTGGCGATGCGCAGCATGCCCTGCTCCAATACCGCGCCACGGGGGATATCGCGGGCAGCGATCACGCTTTTGCCAAGGTTCTCGCGGTTCAGCAATTCACCCTGGCTGGCATGGCGGCCGGGACCTTGCCAGGGCAGCGCCAGTTCCAGTTGGCGGATGCCATCCACCAGTTGGCGGAATTCGGCAGGTTCCAGGCTGGCCAGGTGATCCGGGCCTTCCATGTTGCGATCCAGGGTGATGTGGCGCTCAACAAGCTTGGCACCCAGGGCCACGGCGCCGAGGGTGATGGCAGTACCGCGCTCATGGCCGGAGTAGCCGATCAGGCCGTGCAACTGCTGCAGGCGGCGCAAGTAGCCAAGCTGGATATCCCCTTCCGGCGCCGGGTAGGCGCTGTTGCAGTGCAGCAATGCGAAGGGCGTACCCAGCGCATCGAGCTGTTCGATTGCCCGGATGATTTCGTGCTCGAAGGACATGCCGGTGGACAGGATCAGCGGCTTGCCCAGGCTGGCGGCCTTGGCGATCAGGTAGGGGTTGCACAGGTCCGCCGAGGCGATTTTCAAGGCCGCCACGTCGAACTCCGCCAAGGCGTCGACACTGGGCTCATCCCAGGGGGTGCACAGGTAGGTGATGCCTTTCTGCGCGCAGTAGGCGCGCACCTGACGGTGCTCGTCGAGGCTCAGCTCGACCTTGTCCAGCAGGTCCTGGATGTACTCCACGCCAAGGTCTTCGGCGCGCGAGCCATCGGCTTTGCGCCGGTACAGCGCTTCGCGATTGCGCAGCTGGAACTTGACGCAGTCGGCGCCCGCCGCAATGGCGGCATCCACCAGTTGCCTGGCCAATGCCAGCGAGCCGTTGTGGTTGTTGCCGACTTCGGCAATGACATAGACACGCTCGCCACCCAGGGCGATGCCGTCGAGAAGAATCGGAGTCATTGGATTTTTGTCCGCCAGGAAGTTACACCGCAGGACTCAAAGCGGAAGCCTTGAGTCTGGCAGCCCAGTGCGCGCACCGCCTGCACCACGCGCTGGCGATGCTGAGGCTGTACGTAGAACAGGAAGAAACCACCGCCACCAGCGCCCAGCAGCTTGCCGCCAAGCGCGCCGGCTGCCAGCGCCGCGGCATAGATCTGGTCGAGGTGGCCATGGCTGATGGCCGAGGAAAAACGCTTTTTCAGGCGCCAGGCTTCGTCCATGCACAGGCCGAAATCACGCAGCTCGCCGCGAATCAGATAGCGGTGCATGCGTCGGCAAAGCGCCACGCTGGCGTGAAGCAGGTCGGTTTGCGAAGACTCGGCCTGCATCTCCTCGCGCTGCAGTTCGTGCAGGCGGCCAGAGTCGTGAGAAATGCCGGTATCGCATAACACCAGGCAGGACTCCAGCTCATTGCGGATCGCCTCTTCCAGACGAATCGGGTGCACCAGGTTGCGCTGGTTCTCGAATTCGATCAGGTTGAAGCCGCCGAAGGCCGAGGCGTACTGATCCTGCCAGCCACCGGCGATGCCGAAGCACAGGCGCTCGGCCTGGAACGCCAGTTCGGCAATTTCATAGGTGCTCCAGCGGTCCTGGCGCAGCTCGTTGAATGCCGCGATGGTAGCCGTGGTTGCAGCGGAAGAGCCGCCCAGCCCGGACCCCACGGGGAAGTCCGAACGTAGGTAAAGATCAAAGCCGTACCCTGGCTTGATCACCGAAACGATGGTCGCCAGCAAGCTTTTGTCACTGGCGGCCAGCAGGTCCGCCAGGGAGTCGTATTCCTCCTCGCGCCCCAGATCCTCGGAGAAAATGCGGATGCCTCGGTCATCCCGTGGCACCAGCGTGGCATGGGCATAAAGCCCGACGGTACAGCTGAGCACCGCTGCCGGATGGTCGATAAAGAAGTAGGTCAGGTCGGCACCGCCGCCACAGAAGCTCATGCGCACCGGTGCGCGGGCCCGTGCCAGCACTGGCACCTCCGGACTGGCCGCCATCAGCCGGGTATAGACCTCTACCAGGCGCCCCTGCTCGTCCACGGCCGGGATGGCGTTGAATCCAAGATCGAAAGCCTTGAGCAACTCCTCTCGCGACGCCCCGGCCTCAACGCAGCGGTACTGGCTGTTCATGCAGGTCGTTACCGGCAGGTCTGTCTGCCCCCCCTGCAACAGGTGGCGACGTACATCGCCGTTGGTCACCACCCCCAGCAGACGGCGGTCGTCGGCAATCACGAAGGCGATCTGCAATGCGCCCGCCTCGATACACTTGACCGCATCGAGAATGCTCTGGCGCTCGCCAATGCTGAGGGTCTGCACAAGCAGGTTCATAGTGAAGTATCCGGAAGAAATTCGTGGGTGTAGCGCGCAAGCGACTCTGGCGTGCCGATATCGATAAAGCGCCCGCTGTAATCGACCACGGTAACTACCTCTTGCTGGAGCAACGCGGGCAACAGGTCGTGCTCCATCGAGCATGCGCGAACGGGGGTGGCGGTAAAGGCCGACGCGGTGAAAGCATAAACCCCCGCGTTGATCAGGCCTGGTCCCTGCACGCCCTTTTCCTGCAGCGCAGCCAGGTGCCCGCTGGTATTCAGCGCTAGGCTGCCATAACGGCTGCGGTCATCGACCCGCGCTGCCAGCACGGCATTGCCCGCGCCCAGCACCATCTGCCGATAACCTTGCGCGTCCACAAAGGTGTCGGCATTAAGGACCAGATAGCGCCCATGTGCAGGTTGCTCGCGCAGTGCATTGAGCAGTGCACCGCCCGTACCCAATGGGCTCTCCTCCACCACCATCGACAGTGGCAGGCCGGATTGACGCGACAGCTCGGCAAGCTGCTCGGCCACCTGCTCGGCGCGGTAATGCGCGCAAAGCACACCTTCGCTGATACCTGCAGCGGCCAACTGGCTCAGGACACGTGCCAGAAAGGGTTCACCGTGAACGGGAACCAGAGCCTTCTGCGAGTCCGTGACACTGCGCAGCCGCGTGCCGAAACCGCCACACAGGACATAAGCGCGCATCAGCACAGCCTCTGCAGGTAGGTTTCCAGGCTGCGTGCCGCATGCTCCAGATGGTCGTCGCTCAAGCCTGGCCACAGGCCGATCCAGAACGTGTCGTTCATGATCTTGTCGGTGACTGGCAGCTCGCCGGAAACCCGATAGTTCAGCCCCTGCATGTAGGGCTGGCGGGTCAGGTTGCCGGCGAACAGCAGACGCGTACCCACGCCCTGTTCGTCCAGGTAGCGCACCAGCTCCACGCGACTTACTCCGCAGCCATCGTGCAGGGTGATCGGGTAGCCGAACCAGGAAGGGTCACTGTTGGGGGTGGCCTGCGGCAGGATCAGTTTGTCCGCGCAACCGGCCAGCCGCTCACTGAGCCAGGCAAAGTTGCGCTTGCGCGCGGCAACGAAATCATCGACCCGGTCCATCTGCGCCAGCGCGCAGGCCGCCTGCATATCGGTGATCTTCAGGTTGTAGCCCAGGTGCGAGTAGGTGTACTTGTGATCGTAGCCTTGCGGCAGATCACCCATTTGCCAGCAGAAGCGCTTGCTGCAGGTGTTGTCCTCGCCGGGCGCGCAGTAGCAGTCGCGGCCCCAGTCGCGAAACGACTCGATGATGCGCTTGAGTAACGGCGAGTCGGTAAACACGGCACCGCCCTCACCCATGGTGATGTGATGTGCCGGGTAGAAGCTGAGGGTGCCGATATCGCCGAAGGTGCCGACCATGCGTCCTTGGTAGGTGGAGCCCAGGGCATCGCAGCAGTCCTCGATCAACCACAGGCCGTACTTGTCGCACAGGGCACGGATCGCGCCCAGGTCGAAGGGGTTGCCCAAGGTGTGGGCCAGCATGATGGCCTTGGTCTTCGGCCCGATGGCCGCTTCGATCAGCGCCGGATCGATGTTGTAGGTACCCATCTCGACATCAACGAACACCGGTACCGCGCCGAACTGCAGGATCGGGTTGACGGTGGTCGGGAAACCGGCGGCGACGCCGATCACCTCGTCGCCTGGCTTGATTGCCCGGTCGCCGAGGCGGGGCGAAGTCAAGGCGGAAAACGCCAGCAGGTTGGCCGAAGAGCCGGAGTTGGTGGTGAGTACGCAGCGACGGCCCAGGTACTTGGCCAGGCGCTTCTCGAATGCTTCGTTGAAGCGTCCGGTGGTCAGCCAGCCATCCAGCACGGCCTCGGTCATCGCCTGCAACTCACCGGCACCGATCACCTTGCCGGAAGGCGGAACGCTGCTCTGCCCCACCACGAAGGGTTTAGGCGCCATCTGCAGCTCGGCATAGCGTCCGACCAGCTCGGCAATCTGTTGGCGCAACTGCTGCGCCGTACTGTCACTCATGGGTTTCGCCTTGATGAACCGCGATCTGTTCGCGGGTAACGAGTTTCATGTCACGCCCTGCACGCCAAGCCAGATGCCAGTCCAGGGTATGTTTCAGGGTGTCATCCAAAGACCAGCGTGGCGTCCAGCCAAGCTTGTGCCGCGCCTTGCTGGAGTCCAGCGCCAGCAGACCGGCTTCGTGCGGCTGGGCATCGCCGGCAACCGACCAGCGCGCCTCGCCTGGCCAGCGTTCGGCAAGGCGTCGTACGATCTCGCCGACGGTGGCCAACCCTGCGCTGTCAGGGCCGAAGTTCCAGGCGGTGGCGTGTTGCTCGGGGTCGGTGAGCAAGCCCTGCGCCAGTTGCAGGTAGCCCATCAGCGGATCGAGCACGTGCTGCCAGGGACGCGTCGCATCGGGATAGCGCAGGATCACCTCCTGGCCGTCCTGCCAGGCGCGAAAGATATCCGGCAGCAAGCGCTCGGCGGACCAGTCCCCGCCCCCCAGCACGTTACCAGCGCGCGCCGTGGCCAAGGCCACACCGGCGGCGCGCAGGAACGAATCGCGGTAGCTCGCGCACAGCAGTTCGACACAGGCCTTGCTGCTGCTATAGGGATCGAAGCCGCCCAAGGCATCTTGCTCGCGGTAGGGCCAGGGCCACTCGCGGTTGTCGTAGCACTTGTCAGTGGTCACCACCAGCACCGCGCGTACCGAAGGCGTGGCACGCACCGCCTCCAGCAGGTTGAGCGTACCCATGACGTTGGTTGCGTAAGTGTCGCCTGGCGCACGGTAAGATTCGCGCACCAGCGGCTGAGCCGCCAGATGCAGCACCAGTTCGGGCTGGAAATCATGCAGGGCACGGGTCAGGGCCGAGGCATCGCGGATATCGGCGAAATCGCCGGGGACCTGCTGTTGCAACTGCGCGACCTGCCACAGCGATGGCGTGGTTGCGGCAGGCAAGGCGAAACCACGCAGGTCGGCGCCAAGCTGACGCAGCCATACGGCCAGCCAACCACCCTTGAAGCCGGTATGCCCGGTCAGCAGGACGCGGCGCCCCGCCCAGAATGCCGGAGTCAGCGCCATAGCTGCCATGCTGCTTCGCCGTTTTTCCAGTGTGCCTCGAGCAGGTTGCGATCACGCAGTGTATCCATCGGCTGCCAGAAACCACGGTGCAGATGGCTCATGAGCTGGCCGTCCTCGGCCAGGCGGCGCAGGGGCTCGTCCTCCCAGGTAGTGGCATCGCCCTCGATGTACTCAAGCACAGCCGGCTCCAGCACGAAGAAGCCGCCATTGATCCAGCCACCGTCGCCCGCCGGCTTTTCCTGAAAGCCGCAAACCTGGTTGCCCTGCACGTCCAGCGCGCCATAACGGCCCGGCGGTTGCACGGCGGTAACCGTGGCCATCTTGCCGTGCTGGCGGTGGAAATCGATCAGGCGCGGAATATCGACATCGGACACACCGTCGCCATAAGTCAGGCAGAAGGTTTCATTGCCGACATAATCGCGGACACGCTTCAAGCGACCACCCGTGGCGGTGTTTTCCCCGGTATCCACCAGCGTCACTCGCCAAGGCTCGGCGTGGCGGTTGTGGATATCCATGCGGTTTTCCGCCATGTCGAAGGTCACGTCCGACATATGCAGAAAGTAGTTCGCGAAGTACTCCTTGATCACGTAGCCCTTGTAACCCAGGCAGATGACGAAGTCGTTGATGCCGTAGTGCGAGTAGATCTTCATGATGTGCCAGATGATCGGCTTGCCGCCTATCTCGATCATCGGCTTGGGGCGCAGGTGGGATTCTTCGCTGATGCGCGTGCCCAGCCCACCGGCCAGAATGACTGCTTTCATTGTGCTGTTTGTCCGCATTGGTCGGAGGAGCGACAAAAAACTGGCCCCTGGCCCTTTATGCTGGACAAAGCAAAACGCATGCCTGCTTTATGAAGGCGCTCCTGCGCAAACGGCCTTGTCGCTGGGGATTGCTCTCGACACTTGCCTTGGCCGATTGGCGAGCAAAGCCCCAACGCAGGACCAGCGCGGAGCTCGAGCCTGTTCAGCAACCGAGGACTTGGATTGACGGTACCGACCTCTTCGCGGGTAAACCCGCTCCCACAGGGATTGGCGCAAGGCTCAAACTTTGCGCAATAGCCGTGGATTGGGCCGCCTGCGCTGACATGTTCGCCGCAATACCTGCCCCTACAGGGTTAATGCAAAGCTCGAAACCCGCCGCCCTTTGCGGGAGCGGGTTTACCCGCGAACAGGCCGGCACAGGCCTAGCACCAGGCGTCAATCCTCCGCCTGATCCTCGCCGCCCTGGCGGCTCATGCCGTACTTGCGCATTTTCTCGACCAGAGTGGTACGGCGAATGCGCAAACGCTCGGCCGCGCGCGCAACGATGCCGTTGGCGTCATCCAGCGCCTGCTGGATCAGCCCTTGCTCGAGGCTGCCGAGGTAGTCTTTCAGGTCCAGGCCTTCAGGCGGCAGCATGGCATGACTGGCGAAACTCGGCGCATGCCCGTTGATCGCCACGCGCTCCTCGAGGTCGCTACGCAGGCTGTCGACCAGCTGCTCGTCTTCGTCGTCCACATAACGGAACTTCTTCGGCAACTCCGCGACGCCAATCACACCGTAGGGATGCATGATCGCCATGCGCTCCACCAGGTTGGCCAGCTCGCGGACGTTGCCCGGCCAGCCGTGACGGCAAAGCGACATGATCGAGGCGGAGTTGAAGCGGATCGAACCGCGCTTCTCGTGCTCCATGCGCGAGATCAGCTCGTTCATCAGCAGCGGGATGTCTTCCACCCGCTCGCGCAGTGGCGCCATCTCGATAGGGAAGACGTTGAGGCGGTAGTACAGGTCCTCACGGAAGGTCCCGTCCTCGATCATGGTCTCCAGGTTCTTGTGCGTCGCGGCGATGATGCGCACATCGATGCTCTGGGTCTTGTTGCTTCCGACGCGCTCGAAGGTGCGCTCCTGCAACACGCGCAGCAGCTTGACCTGCATCGGCAACGGCATGTCGCCGATCTCGTCGAGGAACAGCGTGCCGCCGTTGGCCAGCTCGAAACGCCCGGCACGGCTGGTGATAGCCCCGGTGAAGGCGCCCTTCTCGTGTCCGAACAGCTCGCTCTCCAGTAGCTCAGCCGGGATCGCCCCGCAGTTGACTGGCACGAACGGCGCTTCGCGACGCTTGGAGTGGTAGTGCAGGTTACGCGCCACCACCTCCTTGCCGGTGCCGGACTCACCGAGGATCAGCACGCTGGCGTCGGTGTCAGCCACCTGCTGCATCATCTGCCGCACATGCTGGATGGCACGGCTGGTGCCCACCAGGCTGCGGAACAGGTTGGGCTCGCGCTGGCGACCGCGCTCGCGGGCCTGGTCGTACATCTCGCGATAGACCTGGGCACGGTGCAGGGAGTCGAGCAGCTGGCTGTAGCTCGGCGGCATCTCCAGGTTGGAGAGCACGCGACGACGCAAGTCCTCGGGGAACTCCGCGGAAGAAATTTCGCCCAAGAGCAGAACCGGAAGGAACTCATCCCACCCAGCCACTGTCTTAAGGAGCCCCAGCACACTTGCCGGGGCATTTACTGTGCCGATGAGGACACACAGCACTTCACGGCTGGAAGACAAACCCTCGACCACCTGCTGCCAGTCCTGGCTGGAGCAAGAAAGGTTTTCTTCGCCGAGAAAATTCAGGACCACCGCCAGATCGCGGCGGCGTTCGCTGTCGTCATCGATCAGGAGAATCTTGGTTTCACGCCACATGCAATAGCAACTTCCCTAGTCATATCGGCGCCCAGAGGGCGTGCACGACATCATTCCGACTGAATGGTCAGTGTTCGGACGTCTGAATTTCGAAAACAGCCACTAGTAAAGTCAAAAAGGCCTGCACAGTCAAATTTATGGCGCCTTTTGCTCAGTCCGGTGCATCTTAACTGAACAAATGGTAAACCTTCGAAGCATTCTTTGCTTGATTGATCTGGGTCATTTCATCGGCGATGGCCTGGCGCTCGCCGATGGTCGCGTCGAGCAGCTCGCGGTAGACCTGCAGCAACCCTTCCAGGCGCTCCTTGACCACATCCTCGTCCAGCGTCGGCGCGCCAAGCATGTCGTCGATGCAGGTGCGGCAGTTCTCGTCGAGCCTGCCGATGGCATCCCAGTCCTTGGCACTCAGGGCGCTCAGCAGTGCGTCGCGGGTCTCGTCGAATCGTTGCAGTTCGCTGCTCACCTTGCTCTCCCTGCCCGGCTCAGCCGGCTTGTTGCGCTTCGGCGATCGCGTCCCAGCCGCTCTTGACGGTGATCAGCAATTGCGCGACCTCGTCAATGATCGCCGGGTCGTTGTCGATATTGGCCTGCATCAGGCGATTGGTCATGTAGGCGTAGAGGCTCGACAGCTGCTCGATATAGGCAGGGTCCGCGCTCTTCTGCGCATCCAGGCCATCGTTCAGGCCGATGATGATGTCGATGGCCTTGCCCAGCATCAGGCCTTTTTCGGCGATATCGCCGCGGGCCAGCGCACCTTTGGCCTGGGCCATGCGATCGAGCCCACCCTCCATCAGCATCTGCACCAGACGATGGGGCGTTGCTTCGGAAATCTGGGCATGGGAATTGACCTTCTGGTACTGCCGAAGGGCTCTCATGGGATTCATCTTGCGACCTCGTAGCGGGCAAAAACGACTGGTTTCATAGTCCTTGTATCGGGCCGGCGGCGGAAAACTTTACCTGTCGCCGACGTGAAGCCGGACATCATGCCCGGACTTCACGGGACCTTCACGGATTATTTGTCGTTCTTGGCATTGTTCAGCGCGTTGAGCGTGCCCAGCACGTTGTTCTGCTGCTGGCGCAGCTGAGAGACCAGGGTATCCATGCTGTTGTACTTGTCCTGCAGGCTGACGCGCAGGGCTTCCATACGCGTATCCAGGGTGTCCTGCTCGGCCTTGAGCTTGGTCAGGCTCTCGCTCAACACCTTGGAGCGCTCGGCCAGGGTGCCGGTGGCTGCCTTGGCATAAGGCTCGGTCGCGGTCTGCAGGCGTGCCAGCAGGCCATCCTTGCCATTGAAGATGCTGGTCAGGTCGGCGGCGTTGGTGGCCGCAGCCTTGTCCCACTTCTTGTCGTCCAGGCTGAGCGTGCCGCCATCCTGGGACGATGTGACGCCAAACGCGGCGAGCGACTTCATCGTGCCGCTGCCAGAAAGCGCATTCATTTCTTCACGAATCGAAGACATCAATGCGCGCATGGACGCATCACCAGTGAGCGCAGCGGCAGTCATGGTGCCGTTGGCGTTCTTTGTCACCTTGGTCTCGGCATTGACTGTCGTGATCAGCGCGTTGTAGGTGTCGATGAAGCCTTTCAGGCCCGACTTCAACGCGGTGGCGCTGGTGGTCAACGACAGGTTGGTCTTGATGAAGTCGCCGCCATCCTTGTCCTTGGCGGAAACCCCCACCAGCTTGATATTCAACCCGCTGATCGCATCGCTGATATCGTTGCTCTTGGACTCCATGGAGATGCCATCGAGCACGTACTTGGCATTCTTGGGCGGATCCACAACCGTGTACCCGGTATCGATGCCCGAATTCCCCGACAAGGTGATATCGGACCCCACACCCATCTTGGTGGAAGTGATCACCAGACGCGAACCCGAGGCATCAGTCATGACGTTGGCACTCAGGCCCGCGGTGCCGAACTGACTGTTGATCGCCTCGCGCACCTGCTGCAGCGTAGCGCCCGGCGGGATGCTGACATCGTGAGCCTTGCCGTCCTGGGTAATGGTCAGTTTGGTACTGGTGGTCCCGGGATTGACCACGGCATTCGCACCACCGGCATATACCCGGGTGGACACTTTGGACGCAGAAGCCAACTGCTCCACCTGCAGGTTGAACGAGCCATTGGCCGCGCCCGCGCCCGCGGTGATGGTCGCAACCTTTTCATCCGACGACTTCAACGCCAGACCACCGAAGCTGTTGTCCTTGCCCATGGTGGCCAACGCGCCACGGAAGGCATCCAGGGCCGCCTGGATCTTGCCGATCGAGGACAACGTGGTGGTTGCCTTCAGTGTCTGGGTGTTGATCTGTGCCTGTTTCGGCGCCTTCTGCGCGTCCACCAGGGACTTCACAATCGCCTGGGTATCGATGCCCGAACCGATACCGCTGACTGTTGAACCTGCCATCATTGCTCTCCTTGTTCGGTAGCTGCCGGGTCCTTGACGACTACACGCATCAAATGACCGACAGCAACAAAAATCATGCCAGCTTAAGCCTTGCCGTCAAACAGCAGGCTGCCAGCTTCGCTGAGGCTTTGTGCCAGCTTCAGCGCCGTTTCCGACGGGAGCTGGCGGATGACATCACCGGATTCGGTGGCGATCACCTTGACTACGACCCGGCCAGTGGAATCATCAATTGAAAAATCCAGCTTGCGCTGGCTCGACTGGACGAAATCGCGGATTTCGCCAACCGCCTTCTCCAGGTCCTCGCGGGTGTGCGGCTTGTCATCGACAGCTGCGGCTTCCGGCACCTTGGCAGGCACCAGCGGATCCTTGGCGGTCGCCACTGCCTGGGGCTGCACCGGAGGATACACCTGGCTCAGCTTGACACTCATGTCCATGCTTCGAACTCCTCATGTCAAAAAAGCGAAAGGGCACGTAAACGCGCCCTTCCACCTCTTACTCAGGCGCCTGAATTACTGGAGCAGTTTCAGGACCGAGGACGGCAGCTGGTTGGCCTGCGACAGGATCGCGGTCGAAGCCTGCTGCAGGGTCTGCTGCTTGGTCAGCTCTGCAGTTTCCGAAGCGAAGTCCACGTCCTGCACGGTCGAACGGGCAGCGGTGGAGTTCTTCTGGATGTTCTGCAGGTTGTCAACGGTGGTGGTCAGACGGTTCTGGGTAGCACCCAGGCCCGAACGGACGCTGTCGATCGAACCGATGGCCTTGTCGATAACGGCCAGGGCGTTCTGGGCCTTGGTGGCATCGGTAACGTCGGTTTCCGAGATGGTGGTCTTGGCGGAGGTAACGGTCGCAGCACCGAACAGAGCAGTAGCGCCGCCCAGCGAGAAGCCCTTGGCCGAGTCCAGCGAGACCTGGCCGGTGACCTGAATGGCAGCACCACCCAGAGCAGCACCAGTAGCGAAGTTGCCGGAGCCGTCTTTGGCGGCGATCGAGATGTTCGCCTGGGCGTTGGTGTCAGCAGCCGAGAACTTGATGTTCTCGCCGGTGTCCGACTTGATGCTCAGGGTGCCTTTGGCTTCGTCGTAGTTGACGCTGATGCCCAGTTTGGCGGCGTTGGATTTCAGCTGCTCAGCCAGGCCTTTCTGGTCGGTCACACCAACGATGTCAACAGTACCGCTGGAACCGACAGCCAGCTTGAAGTTGGATGGAGTGGCAGCGGTAACGTCCAGCTTGACTTCAGTGCTGGCGGTTGCACTCAGACCACCGATCGAGCCATTCAGGTTGCTGGCGATTTGCTTGGCGGAAGCACCAGCAGCGTAGTTGACAGTGGCGGTCTGGCCGTTACCGGTAACAGCCAGGCTGCCAGAAGCCAGACCACCCGAGGATGGGACGATCGCGGTGCTCTTGACCTGCTGGGAACCGATGTTGCTGGCAGCAACGTTTTCCAGGCTCAGGTTGATGGTTTCGTTGGCGTTGGCGCCGACCTGGATGGCCTTGGTGCCGTACGAGCCGTCCAGCAGCTTCTGGCCGCCGAAGGTGGTGGTTTCCGAGATACGGTTCAGTTCGGCGGTCAGAGCCTGGTATTCGTCGTTGTTCGACTTACGGTCGTCGGGGCTCAGGGAGCCAGTGGCCGAGGACAGGGCCAGGGTACGCATTTTCTGCAGGATGTCGGTCGAAGCCTGCATCGCGCCTTCGGCGGTCTGGGCGATCGAGATACCGTCGTTGGCGTTCTTAACTGCCTGGCCCAGGCCGTTGATCTGGCTGGTCAGACGGTTGGCGATCTGCAGGCCGGCAGCGTCGTCTTTGGCGCTGTTGATGCGCAGGCCGGAAGACAGGCGCTGCATCGAAGTGGTCTGGGCAGTGCTGGCCTTGTTCAGGTTAACCTGAGTAGTAACCGAAGCAATGTTGGTGTTTACAGTTAAAGCCATGACGAAATCCTCGTTGGATGGGTACTGCGGCTTCCGGCCCTGGCATCCGCCGGGTATGGCCTAGAGAACCTTCGTAATGGTTATCGTCGTCTGCGTGGGTTGCTTGAGGGCATTTTCGAAAAAAAAATGCCATCACCCCGCCACCCCTATGAAATCAGGGGTTTATCGATTCGGCGGTGGACGATCATGGTCTGCCGTGCAGCCCATCGCGACTCAGCCCCACAGGAACCACCCCACCTTCCACGCATAAAAAAACGCCTGGCGGAGTACGCCAGGCGTTCTTTTCGCGGCCATCTCTAATCAAGCGCGATAGAGAATCGCCGAACCCCACGACAGCCCAACACCGAAACCACTGATGGCCACACGCTGCCAGCTGCTGTCGAACATGTGCTTCTGCAGCAGCAGCGGCACGCTGGAAGACACGGTATTGCCGGTCTCGAGCATGTCCTTGACGAACTTCTCCGGGTGTTGCTCCTCAAACCTTCGCGCCACGGCATCGACGATCGCCGCGCTGCCCTGGTGAATGCAGAAGGCATCGATATCCGCGGACTGCAGGCCACTGGCCGCGAGCAACTCATGCAGGTGCGCCGGCACCTTGACCAAGGCGAAGTTGAATACCTGGCGACCGTTCATGAAGAAGGTACCATCACTGACCTTCAGGTGCTCGGCACCCGAGCCGTCAGTGCCGAAACGCGCCTCGCCCAACTGCCACACGGCGTCTTCGCCCATCCACGTGGCGGTGGCGGCATCGCCGAACAGCATGGTGGTGTTGCGATCTTCCGGGTCGACGATCTTCGAATACGGGTCGGCGGTGATCAGCAGGCCGTTCTTGAGCCCTGCCGCCTGCATGAAGCCCTTGATGGCGTACAGGCCGTACACATAGCCGGAGCAGCCCAGCGAAACATCGAAGGCCGCCACGCGAGTCGACAGGCCCAACTTGTTCTGGACGATAGCCGCGGTGTGCGGCAGCCCTTCTTCGTCACCGTTCTGGGTGACCACGATCAACACATCGATCGACTGCGGATCGAGCTCGGGGTTGTTGGCGAACAGCGCCCGGGCCGCCTCCACGCACAGGTCGGAGGTTTCCTGCTCCTCGGCCTTGCGCGGCAGGAAGGAGGCGCCGATCTTGCCGAACATGAACTCTTCGTCCTTGCCGAACTTCGCACCCTGGACATAGTTGTCCAGGCCAGCGGTGGGCACGTAACTCGCGATACTTTTGATGCCAATCATTCTGGCTTCCCAATGAAAACAGCCAAAGACCGCCACTCGATGAATTGAGGGCGCCAACTACCGGGACGAGGGCAACAGGCCTTGGCCAGGCCGACATCTGGCCTGCCCTTCTGCGCACCGGTAACAAAATGCTGCAGCAGCTGCCGCATAGAATACAGGGAAGATGCACGATTTGACTCATTAGTCACAGTCAATTCTCGCCAGACACCTCTCGCAGCAAGCGGCCAGGCACGAAAAAGCCCCGGCAGCGAGGCGCTGGCCGGGGCTTTTGGGTGGACGCGTACTCAGAGCTTGTTGAACAGGCTCAGCTGCGAGATGCGCGAGAAGGCCAGCTGCGAAGCTTCGAGCATGGCTTGCTGCAGGGTCAGCATGATCGACGCCTCGGCCATGTCGGTGTTGCCGATGGCGTCCTGGGTGATCTTGTTGGCCGTGGTCAGGCTAGTGTTTTCCTGGCGCTGGATATCGATCGAATTGCCTCGCGCACCAATGGAACCGCGAGTGATATCTACCTGCTCGCGAGCACTGGCTAGGTTGGCGACCGCCGAGGCAACGGCGTTCTTGATCGCATTGTTGTTGCCGTCATTGCCAGGCGGCGCATCCAGCGCGGAACGCAGCTGGCTGAGGGTTTCCAGCACGCTCTGGTTCTGGTGGTTGTTGGCATTGATGGCGAACTGGTCACCCGCCTGCGGCGCACCGGACACCTGATAGGTCACCCCTGCCACCGTCAACGCCGGCGCGGTGAAGGTACCACTGGCAACCGGCTTGCTGTCTGCGGTCAATGGCTGGGCATAGAACTCGTAGGTGTTGGCCCCGGTGAACTTGATCACCGCGCCATTGCTCGGGAAGGTGCTGCTGTAGGCTGCCTGGTCGGTCACGGCGCTGCCGGTCACCTGTGCGCTCGACGGGTTGCCGGCGCCACGCACACTGGTCAGCGAATCGGGACGCGCCTGTACGCTGAACTCACGACCGGCGAAGACGGCATTGGCATCATCGCCTTCTTTAAGCGATGCCGTGACTTCGAACTCGACGCCACGCAAGGCGATACGGTTACTGCCCTCGGTCTTACTGTCGAAAGTGCCATTGGTCGCTGTTTCGGCGGTGATGTCGTTGCCCAGGGCATCGGTCACCGTGTACTGGGTGGCGCTGGTGAAGGTGATCTTGTACGGCTGGCCGGCGGTAAAACTGCTGTTGAACGTGTTGTTCGAGGTCATCAGCCCCGGCGACAGCGCAACCTTGCCATCATCGACCGCCGGCGCCACCAGAGTGGATTCGGTACGGCTCTTGTTCTTGGCCGAATCGAAGATGCTGAAACCAGTGTCGTTGGTCGCCAGGCTCAAGGTGTCGGACACCTGCAGGCTCAACTGGGTCTGGTCGCCCTGGTAGCTGTAGCTGCCATCAGCATTACGCACATAGGGTGGCGACGAAGTCTTGGTGCCACCGAACATGTAGTCGCCGTTGGCATCGCGCGAGTTGAGCAGGCCGAAGATATTGGCCTCGATCTCTTTCAGCTCGCTGCTGATGGACACGCGATCGGCATCGCTCACCCCGGCGCCACCGGCGCGGATGGCCAGGTCGCTAGCGCGCTGCATGGCATCGTTGATGGTAGAGAGCACGCTCTCTTCCTGCAGCAGCGCGTTGTTCACCGTGGTCATGTTGCCGTCGTACTGCTTGAGCAGTGCCTGCTGTTGTTGCAGCAGCAACAGGCGTGCGGCACCGACCGGATCATCGGCGGCGGTCTGGATGCGCACGCCGCTGTCGATCTGCGTCTTGCTCTTCATCAGGTCGGCGAAGTTCTTGGTGTAGCTACTGGCGCTCGACTCATAGAACTGAGCGGTGGAAATACGCACGATGGCTACTCCTTAAAGGGCGTTGATCAGAATGCTGAAGGTTTCCTGCGCCGCCTTGATGATCTGCGACGACGCGGTGTAGTAGTGCTGGAACTTGATCAGGTTGGCCGCCTCATCGTCCAGGTTGACACCGGAAACCCCGTTGCGGCTCTCCTTGGCCGCATTGAGCACGGCCGTGGTCGCAACGGTATCGATTTTGGCCTGGTTGGCCTTGGCACCGACGCGCTCGACCAGCGAGGCGTAGGACGATGTGAAGCTGGTACCGCTACCAGAGTTCATGCCGACCGTGGATTTGGTTTGCAGGCCCAGCAGCGCCTGGGCGTTGCGGTTATCGGACTTGCCGTCGGCATTGAAGCCGAAGCTGAAACTGTCATTGGCGGCCGGGCTTCCGCCCACCGAGGTCTCGACACTGAAGGTACGCGGGTTGCCGCTGCCATCGAGGATCGGCGCGCCGGCGGCATCTAGCATCGGCACATTGATCGTCAGCTTGTTGTCCTGGCCCGGCACGATGGTGCCGGTACCGATGGAGTTGCCCTTGGCATCGAACAGCTCGTAAGCCTGCGTGCCACCGCTGGCCGCCTGGAACACCATGCGCACCGGCATCGAATGCTTGATCGAATCCTGGATCAGCGCAGTGTCGGCGCCACCGTAGATATCCAGATTGGCACCGAGATTCGGCGGGGTGATGGTGCCGGAACCTTTATTGCCGCTGCCGACGACGCCATTGATCGGGCCGGCGAACGCCAGCTTGTTGGCATCGGTGAGCACGGTATTGATCGAGCCCGCCGCCGTGCGGGTCGGGCTTACCTTGAAGCTGTCACCGGCGGCGAGGCCGCCGCCATTGAGCTTGAGGGTGAAGCCATCGATCACCGGTGGTGGCGTGGTGGTCAGGTCGAAATTGCCCATGTCGGTGCCGTCGGAACGGCGCACGCTGTACTGGTTGGGGCCGGTGAACTTGACTTCGTAATCGTAGGTTGTGAGCGCGCCACTGTTGGCGATGGTCACATCCAGATTGCCGGAGCCTGCGCTGTTGCCCGCAGCCGCCAGGCTGCGCTGGCTGACCGCCATGGCGCTGTTGATGCTGGAGAACAGCGCGCTGCCGAACTGCCCGTTGGCATCCAGGCCCTGCCCCAACTGGCTGTTGATGCTGTCGGCCACCACCAGGGCTACACGGCCCAACTCGTTCATCGACGGATTGAGCACGTCCTGACGATAGCGCAGCAGGCCGCCCATCTGCCCGCCGGCGACCACCGACGTGACGTCGGAGGAGAAGGTCGGGTAGTTGATCTGCAGGCTGTACTGGCTGTTGTCCGCAGCGCTCGGCACCGCGCTCAGGGTGTTGGCGCGGTTGCCGGTAACCAGCGACTGGCCATTGCCCAGGTACACGTCGTAGTTGCCGTCGCGCTCCTGCACGGTGACGCCGACCAGCTCATTGAGCTGGCGTACCGCTTCGCTGCGCGCATCCAGCAGGTTGTTCGGCGAGGCGCCGGACGCCGACAGCTGGGTGATCTGCTTGTTGAGGTCGGCGATGCTCGACGTCAGCTTGTTGACCTGGCCCGACAGCGTGTCGAGCTGGCTGTTGATGCTGTCGTTCTGTTTGTTCATCTCGCTGGAGATGGCGTTGAAGCGATTGCTCAGGGTCTGCGCCTGGGTCAGCAGCAGCTGGCGCGAGGCGACGTCACTGGGCTTGGCCGAAGCGGTCTGCAGCGCCGAGAAGAAGGCGGTCAGCACCGAGCTGATGCCGGTGCTGCTCTCGGCCAGCAGTTTATCGATACCTGTGATCTGATCCTGGAACGCCGCCGCGTCGGTGTTGAGCGAGGTGGCGGTCTGCAGTTGATTGTCCAGGTAGGCGTTGTAGATGCGACGCACATCCTGCAACGTCGTGCCGGTACCGACGAAGCCGACGCCGATATTGTGCGAGGCGCCCGTACCCTGGATGACCTGCTGCCGCGAATAGCCGGAGACCGCCGCGTTGGCGATGTTGTTGCCGGTAATGGCCAACGCCGTCTGGCTGGCATTCAGGCCGGAGAGCCCGATCGAGATCAGAGACATGCTTCAATCCTTATAGATTCGTGTGAGTGCCAGCCATGGCGTATTCCTGGGTCGGCTGCAGTTGCCGGGCGATGCTGATGATCTTGCGGGCATAGTCCGGATCGGTGGCGTAGCCAGCTTTCTGCAGCTCTCTTGCAAACTGTTCCGGGTTATCGGCGGCACCGACGGCATCTTTATAGCGGTTGTTGTTCTGCAACAGGCTGACCAGGTCATGGAAGCTGTCCTGGTAAGAGTCGTAGGAACGGAACGCCGCCGTTTCCTTGACGAATTGCCCACCACGGAACTCGCTGGTGATCGCCCGTGCCTCGCCACCCTGCCAGTTGCCGGTGGCCTTGATGCCGAACAGGTTGTGGCTGCTGCTGCCGTCGGGATTGCGCATGACCGACTTGCCCCAACCGGTCTCCAGCGCCGCCTGGGCCACCAGGTAGCGCGGATCGATGCCGATGCGCTTGGCCGCCTGCTCGGCCATCGGCAGCATGGTGGCGACAAAGGCATCGCTGTTGCTGAACGCCTTGTTCGGTGCCAGCGGCGGCTGGGCCACGGCCCGGCCGAGAATGCGCATGCCCTCGCGCGGCGCGGCGAAGCTCTGCGCCGGCTGCCAGTCGCCACGGGCAACACCGGCGAGCGAAGGGCCATTGCGGCCGGACACAGCCGCATCGCTGCCGTTTGCGCCGGCAACGGCGGCGGGCGGCACGATGCCTGCCAACAAACGGTCGGTCAGCTTGCCCGGCAACGCCAGGCGTCGCGAGTTAAGCGCCGCCACATCATTGCGCCCTGCCACAGGCTGCTCGACGCGCGCCGGGTTGACCATGCGGCTACCCCACAATGCCGGGGCAGCAACGTCGGTTCGTGGGAACGGGCTGGTGTTGACGCCAACCTTGTTCTTGCTCAACTGACGCACCAGCACATCCTGCAGGCCGATACCGCCACCCTGGCGGGACATGCTCACCGCCAGTTGCTGGTCGTACATGTCACGGTACTGCTTGACCGTGTCGCTGTTCATCGGGCTGTCTTCGTCGGCCATCACATCAGTGGCCTTGCGCGACGCCTTGAGCATCTCACTGACGAACAACGATTCGAACTCTTGGGCGACCTTGCGGATGTTGCCCTCACTGTCGCGATCGCCATGCTTGAGCGAACTCAGGCGATTGAGGTCAGTAAAGGCACCGCTGTCGGCCGCGCCGGAAATTAGGCTTTTCGGGGTCATCCGTGGCGTCCTCAGATCACGATCAGGTCGGCCTGCAACGCGCCGGCCTGCTTCAGGGCTTCGAGGATCGCCATCAGGTCACCCGGCGCCGCGCCAACCTGGTTCACCGCCCGCACAATCTCATCCAGCGTGGTACCCGGGCCGAACTTGAACATCGGCTTGGCCTCCTGCTCGGCATTGACCCGCGACCGCGGCACCACGGCGGTCTGGCCATTGGAGAACGGCCCCGGCTGGCTGACGATCGGGTCTTCGGTGATGGTCACGGTCAGGCTGCCGTGGGTCACCGCCGCTGGCGAGACCTTGACGTTCTGGCCGATGACGATGGTGCCGGTACGCGAGTTGATGATCACCTTGGCCACGGCCTGGCCCGGGTCGATCTCGAGGTTCTCGAGAATGGACAGGTAATCCACGCGCTGGCTGGGGTCCATCGGCGCGGTGACCCGCACCGAGCCACCATCGAGCGCCTGCGCCACGCCTGGCCCAAGCAGTTCGTTGACCTTGTCGACGATGCGCTTGGCGGTGGTGAAGTCCGGACGGTTGAGGTTCAGCGTGAGGCTGTTGCCCTGGTTGAAACCACTTGGCACCGCACGCTCGACCGAAGCACCGCCTGGAATGCGACCGGCGGACGGGACGTTGACGGTGATCTTCGAGCCATCGCGGCCTTCAGCGTCGAAACCACCGACCACGAGGTTGCCCTGAGCGATGGCGTAGACGTTGCCGTCGATACCCTTGAGCGGCGTCATCAAAAGGCTACCGCCGCGCAGGCTCTTGGAGTTGCCGATCGACGACACGGTGATGTCGACTACCTGGCCGGGCTTGGCGAAGGCCGGCAGATCGGCATGCACCGATACCGCGGCAACGTTCTTCAACTGCACGTTGCCCGAGCCTGGTGGCACCTTGATGCCGAACTGCGACAACATGTTGTTGAAGGTCTGCAGGGTGAACGGAGTCTGGGTGGTCTGGTCACCGGTACCGTTCAGGCCCACCACCAGACCGTAGCCGATCAGCTGGTTGGCACGCACGCCGGAAATGCTGGCGATATCCTTCAGGCGCTCGGCGTGGGCACCGAAGGCACAGGACAGAAGCAGAGTCGCGGCAATCAACCGCCTAGCGTTGAACATGGTCATCCGTACTCAGAAAGGCCAGAGCGGGCTGATGAAGAAACGGTCCAGCCAACCAGGCTGGCTGGCATCGGCGAACGAGCCGGTGCCCGAATAGGTGATGCGCGCGTCGGCCACACGGGTGGACGGCACGGTGTTGTCGGTGGCGATATCGTCGGCCCGCACCAGGCCGGCGATGCGTACCAGCTCCTCGCCGGTATTCAGGGTCATCCACTTCTCGCCACGCACCGCGATGATGCCGTTGGGCAGCACTTCGGCCACGGTGACAGTGATCGAACCGGTCAGGGTATTGCCCTGGGTCGCCTTGCTGTCACCCTTGGTGGAGCGGTCACCGCTGTAACCGGCCTCGAGGGTAAGGTCGCCGCTGCCCAGCGGATTGTTGGTGTTGGGCACGGTACCGAACAGCGAAGTCAGGCCGAGGTTGGCCTTGCTGTTCTTCTGGATCTGCGAGCCAGCATTCTTGCTCGCCGAGGTACGCTCGTTGAGGGTGATGGTGATGATGTCGCCAACCCGGAACGCCTTGCGGTCGGTGTACAGGCCCTGCTCGAAACCGGCCTGGTAGATCGAACCGTTGTTGGCCGCCGCCGGCAACGGGGTGCGCGGCAGGACCGGCGCGTAGTACGGATCGTTGGGCTTGGGCGGCGGCGCGACGCAACCGGCCAACGATACCGCCCCCCCCAGGGCGAACACGGACAACAGACGTTTCATGACTCTTACCTCTAGGCAAAACAGGCGCTGCAACAGCGAGCGGATGGTCAGCGGCCCGCACCCGGCGGGCCGCTACGGCTTACAGCTGCTGGGTGACGAACGACAGCATCTTGTCGGCGGCGGAGATGACCTTGGAGTTCATCTCGTAGGCGCGCTGGGTGGTGATCATGTTCACCAGCTCTTCGACGGTACTGACGTTGGAGGCTTCCAGGGTCTGTTGCTGGGTGGTGCCGAAGCCGTTGAGGCCCGGCGTGCCGATTTGCGGCGCGCCGCTGGCGGCGGTCTCCAGGAACAGGTTGCCGCCGATGGCCTGCAGGCCGGCCGGGTTGATGAAGTCGGCGGTCTGGATGTTGCCGATGACCTGCGCGGCCGGGTTGCCGGCGGTGGTGATCGAGACGGTGCCGTCACGGCCGACGGTGAAGGTCTGCGCATCTGGCGGCACGACGATGGCCGGCTCCAGGGCGAAGCCGTTGGCGGTGACGATCTGGCCATCGGAGTTCAGGTGGAAGGTACCGTCACGGGTGTACGAAACGGTGCCGTCAGGTTGCAGGATCTGGAAGAAACCGCGACCGTCGACCGCCATGTCCAGCGGGTTCTCGGTAGTCTGCAGGCTGCCGGCGGTGAAGCTCTTCTGGGTGCCGACGATGCGCACACCAGTACCGACCTGCAGGCCCGAAGGCAGCTCGCTGTCCTGGGTCGACTGCGCACCAGGCTGGCGTTTGATCTGGTACAAAAGATCCTGGAACTCGGCGCGATCACGCTTGAAGCCGGTGGTCGAGACGTTGGCCAGGTTGTTGGAGATGACCGCGAGGTTGGTGTCCTGGGCGGACAGGCCGGTTTTAGCGACCCAAAGAGCCGGAAGCATTTAGTGTTCTCCTCGTGCGCCTGTTTTACGGCACCCGTTCAAATGTAGTTAGCCGATTTGCAAAACCCGAGCCATGGCTTCATCGCCTTCCTTGGCCGCGTTCATCATCTTGATGTGCAGTTCGAACTGACGCGACAGCGCCAGCACCGAGGTCATTTCCTCGACGGCGTTGACGTTGCTCGATTCCAGGAAGCCCGAGACCAGGCGGACGTTGACGTCGGCGTCGGCTGGCTGGCCGCTGGCGGTGTGGATCATGCCATCCAGCCCCTTGGTCATACCCTTGATATCCGGGTTGACCAGCTTGATCCGGTCGACCTCGGCCATCACTCGCGGATCCTCGCCCATGGCGCGGATGCTGATGGTGCCGTCGTCGCCGACCTCGACCTTCTGCTCGGGCGGAATCGCGATCGGGCCACCATTGCCGATGACAGGCATGCCGTTGCCGGCACGCAGCACGCCCAGGGCGTCAATGTTCAGGCTACCAGTGCGCACATAGGCTTCGCTGCCATCGGGCGCCTGCACGGCGATGAAGCCCTTGCCGGCAACCGCCACGTCCAGTTCGCGACCGGTCTCGACCAGCGCACCTTCACTGAAGTCGGTAGCCGGACGCTCGGTCATGGCAAAGGCACGTGCCGGAAAGCTGTCGCCAAACACCGGCATCGAACGGGCCTGCTCCAGGTCGCGCTGGAAGCCATTGGTGGAAACGTTCGCCAGGTTGTTGGCATGGGCCTTTTGCGCCAGCGCGTTCTGGCTGGCACCGGTCATGGCCACATAAAGCATCTTGTCCACAGCATCTCCTCTACGCGAACCTTGCCGCGCTGTCGTTGGCAAGGGCAAAGCAATTATCGAACCAACATTACAAAGCCCCGTAACACGGGGCTTTCAGGGCATCCTATGGCGGTTGGCGTCAGTTTATCGGCGAATACTTGCCGCAGGCGGCAAACCCACGTCAGTCGTCACGACAGGCGCCGTTACGGTAGGGACCGGAATGACGCCTCCAGCCCTCGCCCGGATCGTTAGCCGAGCACATGTAGCGCCCGGTCGCCAGGCTTTGCCACTGATACCAGGGCGCCGGCGCGGCCCCCAGCGACAGCGCCACCAGCAACGTACCGGCCACGACCACGAACACCGACAACTTCTTCATGACTTCACTCTCCGCACTGCCAGATGTGAAAAAGCCCCTGCGGGCAGGGGCTTTTTCACGCCACGATCATCAGGTCATCTGGATGATGGTCTGCATGATGGTGCTTTCGGTGGAAATGGTCTTGGCGTTGGCCTGGTAGTTGCTCTGCGCCTTGATCAGGTTGACCAGCTCACCGGTCAGGTCGACGTTGGAGTCTTCCAGGGAGCTGCCGGCGATACGGCCCAGGGTGCCGGTGTCCGGCCCGCCGATGATCGGCACGCCCGAAGCGTAGGACTCTTTCCAGGCAGTGGCGCCGACCGGAGTCAGGCCCTGCAGGTTGGCGAAGTTGGCGATCACCACCTGGCCGATGACCTTGTTCTGGCCATTGGTGAAGTTGGCGAACATGTTGCCGCTCTGGTCCACGGTCAGGCCGGCCAGCTCACCGGTGGCATAACCGTCCTGGTCCTTGGCGGTGGTGGCCGAGGCCGCGTTGAACTGAGTGGTGGCCAGCATGTCCAGGGTCACACCACCGGTACGCGCGGTGGCGCCATTGCCGACCCAGGCACCTGCGGCGTTCTTCTCGGCCGGCACCCAGCCGGTCAGCTGGAAGGTCTTGTCGGCGGCGATGGTTAGGCCACCGGTGACCGCACCGGCCGTCATGGCCGCAGTATCGAGCTTGCCACCCGAGGTGAACGGCAGCTTGTTGACCAGCGGCGTGGGCAGGGTCGGGTCGGCGGGGTTGCGACCATCGATAGTGGTGTGCATGGTCCAGGAGTTGGTGCCGGCATCCTTGACGAAGTACTGGTTCATCTGGTGCTCGTTACCCTGGCTGTCGTAGACCGGGGTATTGAAGGTGTAGTTGTAGCTTTTGACATTGGTCGGGTCGAATGGCGTAACCGAAGGCGCGGCGTCGCTGGAGTTCAGGTTGACGGTTTCGGAAATGCGGCCGGTCGGTTTCGGCGACAGGTTCGAGGTGTCAATCTTCAGGTTGGTCAGCGAGCCCTGGATGACCTTGCCGTTCTCATCCACCGGGTAGCCTTGCAGGTTGGCGCCATTGGCATTGACCACATAGCCTTCCTTGTCGCTGTAGAAGGCACCGGAGCGGGTGTAGATACGCGAACCGTTGTCGTTCAGGGCGAAGAAGCCGTTGCCATCGATGGCCATGTCCAGCGCCTGACCGGTGCCGTTGATGTTGCCCGGGTTGAACATCTGCGAGACCGCCATGGTCTTCACGCCGCTGCCCACCTGGGTCTTGCCGCCGGCGGTGCCGCGGATGGACTGCGAATACTGGTCGCCGAACTCGGCGCGCGACGCCTTGAAACCGCTGGTGGCAACGTTGGCAATGTTGTTGCCGGTAACGTTCAGTGCCTTGTTCGCCGCATAGAGACCGCTAAGGCCGATATTGAAAGACATGTACTCGCTCCTTGTGCCGATTCTGCGGCGTTAAATTCCGATGGTGGTGACTTTGGAGATGCCGACTTTGCCGATGCCAGCCAGGTCGAGCATCATCTCGCTGCCGTTCTGGAAGCTGACACTGTTGACCTTGGCTGGCAGCAGCGTGGCCAGCGTCTTGGCCTTGCCGTCGACCTTGGTCTCGGCACTGAAGGTGTAGGTACCCGGATCGACCTTCTCACCCTTGTCATTGGTGCCATCCCAGATGAAGTCGGCGGTGCCGGCCTTCTGCGCCCCAAGCTCGATGGTTTTGACCACCTTGCCGTCCTTGTCCTTGATGGTGACCTCGCCTTCGGTAATGTTCGACGGCACCACGACCTGACCATTGAAGCTCTTGGTGGTATCGACCACCGCCTTGTCGCTCGCCACGATCACCGAACGGCCGACCAGCGAGGTGGCCTGCAATGCCTGGGACGAACCGATGCCAGTGAGGATGCCGTCGACCGACTCCTTCAACGACTGGATGCCTTCGAGGCTGCTGAACTGCGCCAGCTGCGCGACGAACTCGCCGTTGTCCTGAGGATCGAGCGGGTTCTGGTTCTTCATCTGCGTCACCAGCAACTGCAGGAACGCATCTTTACCCAACGCGCTACCGGCCTGCCCGGTATTGGCGTTGTTCTTGTTGGCAGGTCTTTGCAGCGACTCTAGAAAGCTACTGCCGACCTTGGTATCAGTATTGGTGGTAGTCATTTCGGCTCCCTGCTTACTGACCCAGGGTCAGCACTTTCTGCATCATGTTCTTGGCGGTGTTCATCAGCTCGGCGTTGGTCTGGAACGCACGGCTGGCGGAGATCATGTCAGCCATCTCCTCGACCACGTTGACGTTCGGGTAGTAGACATAGCCGTCCTTGTTCGCCGCCGGGTGGTTCGGCTCGTAGCGGGCCTCGAGGTTGCTCTGATCCTCGATGATGCCCTTGACCTGCACGCCCTGCCCCGCCTCGCCCTGGTCTTCGAACAGCGACTGGCCGGCGCCGCCTTGGGCCTGCTGGAAGGTGGTGGCGAACACCGGATGACGGGCACGGTAGGTCTGGTCGATGCTCGAAGACACCGTCTCGGCGTTGGCGATGTTCGAGGCAACGGTGTTCAGGCGCGTGTTCTGCGCACTCATGCCGCTACCGGCGATGTTGAAGACACTGGCAAGGGACATGGTCACTCTCCACGCAGGGCCGATACCAGCCCTTTGAATTTACTGTTGAGCAGGGTGAAGCTGGCCTGGAAGCCAACGGCGTTTTCCGTGTAGTTCGATTGCTCGATCTGCGCATCGACGGTGTTCTGGTCGATCGATGGCTGCATCGGGGTGCGGTACTTCAGGGTGTCATCCATCATCGCCAGGCCTTCGGCCTCGATATGGCGATTATTGGTGCGGTCCAGGGCAATGCGGCCGTTCTGCTGCTTGTCGGACTCGGCGGCGAGCACGGACGAGAAGTCCATGTCGCGCGCCTTGTAGTTGGGCGTATCGGCGTTGGCGATGTTGTTGGCCAGCACCTCGGCGCGCTGGGCGCGGAAGCCCAGTGCCTTTTCGTGGATGCCGAGCGCCTTGTCGAAGCTGATGCTCATATCGGGGAAACCTTCAGAGGTTGACCAGAGTTTCGTTGGCTTAGGCTTTAGCAAGGGCTGTGCCAACCACTGCAACCCCTGGAAACAGTGGAGATGCCGGGCATCCGGCAGATGGCTATGCCAGAAAAGCGGCAAAGTGCTTCCGCTTGACGCGCAGCGAGCGGCAATTGCCAGGCGGCAAAAGCGGCAAAACAAAAAATTGACGTCAAAGCCATGTATCTATTAGCCATCACTCCGGCAGCATTCGCACCCCGCGCAAACCTATGGCTTCAACGACGAAGCGCGAGATCGCCGGCACCCGCGCCAAGTCGGACTACGATAGCAACCTGCTGAGGCTGAACCTGATTGGCGGCTACGGCTGGCAGGTCAATCCGCGCCTACGGGTCGAACCCCGCCTTGCCGCGCGCAGCAGGCAGCGCTTTTCGCACCATCAAAAAGGCCGGTATCTCGCGATACCGGCCTTTTTGATGAGCCTCACTTGGCCTGGTAGATGATGCCCGGGCTGCACTGAACCATCTGGTAATGGTCGGGCAGCCCGTTGAGCGCCTCGGACGCCCCAAGGAACAGGTACCCCCCAGGCTTGAGCGTGCCGTGAATACGCATGAGGATGTCCTTCTTGACCTGGGCCGAGAAGTAGATCAGCACGTTGCGGCAGAACACGATGTCGAACTTGCCCAGCGGCGCATAGCTGTCGAGCAGGTTGTAGGAGCGGAACTCGACGCGGCTGCGGATCGGCGCCTTGATTGCCCAGCGCCCCGGCCCCTTGGTGTCGAAGTAGCGCTGAAGGCGCTCCTGCGACAGGCCACGGGCGATGGCCAGGCTGTCGTACTCACCGGTCTTGCAGTTGGTGAGCATGGCGCCGGACAGGTCGGTGGCGACGATCTGCGCGCCCATCTTCAACTGGCCAAGGTTGGTCCGCTCGAACTCGTCGATGGCCATCGACAGCGAGTACGGCTCCTGCCCGGAGGAACAGGCCGCCGACCAGATGCGCAGGCGCTGGCCCGGGTTGTTCTTGATGAACTCCGGGATGACCTTGCTCTTGAGCACCTCGAACGGGTAGGTATCGCGAAACCACAGCGTCTCGTTGGTGGTCATGGCATCGACCACCTGCTCGCGCAGACCACTGCGCGGCTGGGTCTGGATGCGTTGCACCAGCTCGCCCAGCGACTTGATGCCCTGTTGCTCCATCAGCTTGTTGAGACGGCTGGAGACCAGGTACTGCTTATTCTCGCCCAGCAGGATGCCACAGGCTTTCTCCAGGAAGACCCGGAACTGTTCGAAATCCAAATTACCCGTAGACAATGCTGCCGCCTCTTTATAAATCGCTAGCGCCAGGGACAAACCCTGGCCGTTTTCAATGGCTCGCCTTGATCCGATCGACCACGCGCTGGGCGAGGTCATCCGGCTTGAACTTGGCCAGGAAGTCATCGGCGCCGACCTTCTTGACCATCGCCTGGTTGAATACCCCGGACAACGAAGTATGCAGGCAGATGTGCAACTTTTGCATGCGCGGATCGCTGCGAATCTCCGCCGTGAGGGTATAGCCGTCCATTTCCGGCATTTCAATATCCGAGATCATCATGAGGAACTCGTCCTCTGGCCGCTTGCCCTCGTCGACCAGCTTGCGCAGGTAATCCAGGGCCTGACGACCATCATTGAGCGCCACCACCTCGACCCCCACGGTCTGCAGGCAACGGCTTACCTGCTTGCGCGCCACCGACGAGTCATCGACGGTCAGCACTCGCAGCATCACCGCCTTGTCCTGCACCTCGGCATCGATCACACCATCCGACACAGACTCGGACGATGGCGCCACCTCGGCCAGGACCTTCTCCACATCGATGATCTCGACCATACGATTGTCGACCCGAGTCACGGCGGTCAGGTAATGATCTCGCCCGGTGCCCTTGGGTGGCGGATGGATCTCTTCCCAGTTCATGTTGACGATGCGTTCGACCGAGTGCACCAGAAAACCCTGGGTCTTGGTGTTGTACTCGGTGATGATCACGAAACTGTTGCGCGTCTCTTCCTTCAACTGCGGAAGGCCCGTGGCCATCGACAGGTCCAGGATCGGGATGGTCGCCCCCCGAATGTTGGCCACGCCGCGCACCACCGGATGAGACCTGGGCAGCAAGGTCAGGTCCGGGCACTGCAGTACCTCGCGCACCTTGAACACATTGATGCCGTAGAGCTGATCGCCATTGAGGCGAAACAACAACAACTCCAGGCGGTTCTGCCCCACCAGTTGCGTGCGCTGGTTGACCGAATCCATCACTCCAGCCATGCCGGACTCCTTCAACGATTGCCTGTGTACCAAATCGGCACGGGCTTTGCTTTTTTGAACGCCATGTACACGAAAACGACAAATTTCCGACGACTGACGCGCCTGTTGACCGGCTCACTGGCCGCCCTGTGCCTGCTGGCACCCGGCATACGTACGCTGGCGGACTCTTTTACCTTGCCTGAACAGCTTATCGGTGTCACTCAAGGGTTTCTTGAATTCACCGTAGAGGATTATCTGGCGACCACCCAGACGCCGGGGCGCTACGAGATCCAGGTCAACACCCTGGACCCGCGCCTGCGCATGCCGCTGTGCAGCCAGCAACTGGATGCCTCGCTGGAAAGTTCGACGCCCCTGGGACGGGTCACGGTACGGGTGCGTTGCGATGGCGCGGCGCCCTGGACCGTGTTCGTCCCGGCCCAGGTGCGCCTGCTGCGCGACGTGGTGGTCATGACCCGTCCGCTCAAGCGCGAAAGCGTGGTCGGCGAAGGCGATGTGGCCATGCGCGAGCGCGATGTGGGCACGCTGGGGCCCGGCTACCTGATCCAACTGGACCAGGCACTGGGCATGAAGCTGCTGCGCCCGACGGTGCTCGACCAGGTGTTGACGCAACAGCATCTGGAGCAGGCCGAAGTGGTGCGCAAGGGCGACCACGTGGTGATCATCGCCCGCAGCGGCAGCCTCAGCGTGCGCATGCCGGGCGAGGCATTGGACAAGGGCGGCCTACAGACGCAGATCCGCGTGCGCAACCTGAACTCCAAGCGCGTGGTCAAGGCTCGGGTTACCGGGCCCGGCCAGGTCGAGGTGGCCATGTAGCAACACCCCGCGTCGGCATACTGACAGAACGCTGGCGATGTGGAACCGCGCCCCCTAAACTGTGTCACACATCGGGTTGCGCACGCGTGTCGAAAGGCGGTGATGCATTCACGCCTAAAGTTTTGCTCGGGTAGGCCGAAAGCAAGGCATGCGTCCTAATTCCCAGGGGTTTTGAACATGGTCATCGACTTCAGTCGTCTAAACAATTCTCCGTCCGTCACGGGCGGCGTTCGCGGCAATGCCGCACCGGGCACCGCCGATAAAGCCGGCGCGGCCAGTGAAGCGCCAAAGCAGGCCAATGCCAGCGGAGAAGCCGTACACCTGAGCCCAGAGGCCCAGCAATTGCAGAAGATCAGCGACAAGCTGCGCGACCAGCCAACCGTCAACAGCGCCCGCGTGGCCGAGTTGAAGCAAGCGATCGCAGATGGCAGCTACAAGGTCGATGCCGACCGTGTCGCCAGCAAACTGCTTGATTTCGAAGCCCAGCGCTGACCTTCAGGCGCGCTGACTTCAAGGACGCAACCCGCCAAGAGTTAGCCATGCACGACATCACCCTGCTGCAACTGATCGAAAACGACATCGCGCCAACGCAGGAACTGCTCGAACTCCTGCAAAACGAAGCGATAGCCCTGCACGGCCGGGATATGCTGGCCCTGGAGCACATCCTGGCCCGTAAACAGTCGTTGATCATCTTGCTCGAGCAGCAGGGCAAGCGCCGCAGCCAGCTGCTGCTGGAGCTAGGCCTGAGCGCCGATCGCGCAGGTGCGCAGGCGCTGGCCGCGCAGTCGAGCAATGGCGAGGCCATCATGAGCCGGCTCGATGCCCTGGGCGAGCTGATGGATGCCTGCCAGCAGGTCAACGAGACCAACGGCCGGATCATCCAGGTACAGCAGCAGACCACGGCCAACCAGATCAGAATCCTTCAGGGTGGCGATTCTCCGTCGCTCTACGACAGCCGTGGCGGTACCTCGCCAATGGCCAAGCCCCGCGCACTCAGCCAAGTGTGATTAGTTCTATCTTAGTTATATCAAGGCACGGAACATACTGGCAAAATGCCGTAACTTGCGTGTGCCGTTTTGCCTGGAGATTGATAACCCGTGTTCAATGAATCCGATGCTCCCCAGCCCCCAAAGGTGCTGACCACCCCTTTGGAGATCGCGGCCAACTTGCGCCAGCTGCTGGATAGCCACGACCCACTGATCATCAGCTTCCATGAGCGCAGCCAGCGGTTCCAGAGCTATGTGGTGCATGTCGACCGGGAAAGCGGTGTCCTGGCACTGGATGAAATGATCCCTCGCGACGGCGAGAAGTACATCGAGAGCGGCGAACCCTTCCGCGTCGAAGGCTTCCACGACGGCGTGCGCATCGCCTGGGAAAGCAACATACCGCTGACCATCACCGAGATCGACGGCCACCGCTGCTACCGTGGCCCGCTGCCCGAGGAAGTGACCTATCACCAACGCCGCAATGCCTTCCGCGCCGCGCTGAAGCTGTCGCAACTGGTCGACGTGACCCTCGACGGCACCCACCTCAAGGGCAATGGCGCGTTGCGCGGCAAACTGCTGGATATCTCGGCCACCGGCTGCAAACTGCGCTTCGACGGCAACGTCGAGGACCGCCTGCAACTAGGCCAGGTCTATGAGCGCTTCAAGGCCGGCACCCCACTGGGGTTGACCGACACCCTGGTCGAACTGCGCCACCTGCACTTCGAAGAGCGCATCAACACCACCTTCGCCGGGGTGCGCTTCCACAACCTCAACGGCCAGGCCCAGCGCAAGATCGAGAGCTTCGTCTATCAGTTGCAGCGTGAAGCGCGGCGGTTCGACAAGGACGACTATTGATCGTCGCCAGCCCATGAAAAACGCCACCCCTCGGGTGGCGTTTTCGTTGGTGCCCGGGCAGGCCGCCTAGGACATCGATTTGCCCACCTCGCCTTGCGCCTGCGCACCGGCATCCTCCTCGGTATCTTCCGCCGCCACCGGCGCCTGCATCACATCCTGCACCGTCTGCTCATCCACCCGCGGGTCGAGGGCCGCCGACAAGGGCGAGCCCGCCGCTGGCATCGCCACGTGCCCCAGCGGCGCATCCTGGACCTGGTGCAGCCCAGTGACTGCCTTGGGCCGAATGCGCCACACCAGCACCAACGCGAAGAACACGAAGAAGGCGTAGAGCATCTGCGCGCCCAGCAGCTTCATCAACACCCCGGCCGCCAACGGTCCGATACAGGCGCCCACACCATAAGTGACCAGCAGCATCGCGGTCAGCGAGACCCGCCGCTCACTCTCCACGTGGTCATTGGAGAACGCCACCGCCAAGGGATACAGGCAGAACTGCAACAGCGAAATGACAAAGCCCATGGCGAACAGCAGCTCGAGCGGAACCCCCGGCAGGATCGCCAGCGGCGCGGCAGCCAGGGCCAGGCCGATGGCCACGCTGCGGATCAGTACGGCGCGGTCATAGCGGTCGGAAAGCCAGCCCAGCGGCCACTGCACCAGCAGCCCGGCAAAGATGCAGCAGCCCATGAACAGGCCGATCTGCTCGGTGCTCAGCCCCTGGCTGGACGCATACAGCGGCGCCAGGCCATAGAAAGAGCCGACGATCAGGCCCGAACCGAGTACCGTGGACAGCGATTGCGGCACGCGCTTGATGAAGAACTTCGGCTCCATCGGTGCCGGGCGCAACGGCGCGGGGTGAATGCGCCGGGTCATCGCCACCGGCACCAGGCACAAGGCAAAGCACATAGCCACCAGCATCAGCAGTTCCGGCCCCAGTTGCGGGTGCACCACCAGGATCAACTGGCCGAGTACCAGCCCCAGGTAGGAGGCAATCATGTAGCCGCTGAACACCGCGCCACGGTGCTTGGCGTCGGCCTGTTCGTTGAGCCAGCTCTCGATAACCATGTACTGGCACATCATGCCCAGGCCGACGATCATGCGCAGCCCGACCCAGGCCGGCAGCCAGTTGGTCAGTCCATGCCCGAGCACCGCGGCGCCGACGATGCCGGCACAGGTGGCATAGGCACGGATATGCCCGACCCGGCCGATCAATCGGTGCCCTACCTTGCCCCCCACCGCCAGGCCAAAGTAGTTGGCCGCCATCAGCGCACCGATCCACAGGCTGTCGACATGATCGGCGGCCAGGCGCAAGGCCAGGTAGGTACTCAGCAGGCCCGAGCCGATCAGCATCATCAAGGCGGCGAAGTACAGCGACTGAAACGGCTTCCAGATATTTCGCATACGTCCCGTCAAGCTCCTTGACCAGGTGGCGTTGGGTTGCAGGCAAGCATAAAAGCAAATCCATCTTGGCACAGGCCCCCAGGCAGCAAAAAGAGCCGTGGGGGCGCATTCGGTAGCGGTCGTGTCGCGCTCAGGCCTGCGCGGCCAGCACGCGGCGCTCCCAGGGGGTGATTTCATCGAAGAAATCGCTCAGCTCCAGGGTCTTGGTGGCGATGTAGCCTTCGATAAACTCCCTGCCGAACAGTTCCCGCGCCAGGTCGCTGCGCTTGAGCCGCTCAAGCGCGGCATGCAGGGTGCAAGGGAGGCTGAGGTGTTCCGGCACCTCGAACTCGCCCTGGATGGCCGGCGTCGGCGCGATCTGCCGCTCAATACCGTGCAGGCCAGCGGCAAGGCTCGCGGCAATGGCCAGGTAGGGGTTGGCATCGGCGCCCGGCAGGCGGTTCTCCACCCGCCGCGCCACAGGCGAGCTGGCCGGGATACGCAGGCCTGCGGCACGGTTGTCCTCGGACCAGCAGGCGTTGTTCGGTGACGCATAGGGGTGGCACAGGCGCTGGTAGGAATTGACGTTCGGCGCGAACAGCGCGGTGAAGTCGGCCAGACAGGCCTGCAGGCCACCGATGAAATGGTGGAAGGTGTCGGTCGCCCTGCCCTGCTCGTCGCTGAACACATTGCGCCCACTGCCGACCTCCACCAGGCTCTGGTGAATATGCATCGAACTGCCGGGCGTGTGCGCCAGTGGCTTGGCCATGCACACCACGGTCAGGCCATGTTTGAGCGCGACCTCCTTGAGCAGGTGCTTGAACAGGAAGGTCTGGTCGGCCAGCAGCAACGGATCGCCGTGCAGCAGGTTGATCTCGAACTGGCTGACGCCCATCTCGTGCATGAAGGTGTCGCGTGGCAGGCCCAGCGCCGCCATGCAGCGGTACACCTCGTTGAAGAACGGCCGCAGACCGTTGTTGGAGCTGACACTGAAGGCCGAGTGGCCCATTTCCCGGCGTCCGTCCTTACCCAGCGGCGGCTGGAACGGCTGGTTCGGGTCACTGTTGGCGGCGAACACGAAGAACTCCAGCTCGGTCGCCACCACCGGTGCCAGCCCGCGCTGGGCATACCGGGCGATCACCGCCTTGAGCTGGCCACGGCTGGACAACCCCGAAGGAGTGCCATCGAGCTCCACCGCATCGCAGATCGCCAATGCCCGAGGTTCGTCGCTCCAGGGCAGGCGGTGGATCTGCGAGGGTTCGGCCACCAACGCGAGGTCGCCATCGTCGCTGCCATAGTATTTTGCCGCCGGGTAACCGCCCATGATGCACTGCAGCAGCACACCACGGGCCATCTGCAGACGACGTCCCTCTAGGAAGCCCTCGGCGGTCATCACCTTGCCGCGGGGCACGCCATTGAGGTCGGGGGTGACGCACTCGATTTCATCGATGCCCTCCAGGAGCACTGCCTGGTTGCGCGGGCCTTCGGTCGTCATGACGCTGTCCTTCTTGTTGTGTTCGCATGCCGGGAATGGCGACGCACACAACATAGGCCGGGGGTGTTTAAAATATCAAGCACCCCAGGCACCGCGCCCGGATCATTGCTCGCGCAACGTCATGCCATTGGCCGGCAGCGGCAACGCGGTCTTGTAGCGCACCTGCTTCAAGGCAAAGCTGGAGCGAATGTTCGCCACCCCGGGCAAGCGGGTCAGGTAATCGAGAAAGCGCTCCAGTGCCTGGATACTTGGCAGCAGGACCCGCAGCAGATAATCCGGGTCGCCGGTCATCAGGTAGCACTCCATCACCTCTGGGCGCTCGGCAATTTCTTCCTCGAAGCGATGCAGCGACTGCTCCACCTGCTTTTCCAGGCTGACGTGGATGAACACGTTCACATCCAGCCCCAGCGCCTCGGGCGACAGCAGCGTGACCTGCTGGCGGATCACCCCCAGCTCCTCCATGGCCTTGACCCGGTTGAAGCACGGTGTGGGCGACAGGTTGACCGAGCGCGCCAGCTCCGCGTTGGTGATGCGGGCGTTTTCCTGCAGGCTGTTGAGGATGCCGATATCCGTTCGATCCAGTTTACGCATGAGAGAAATTGACCTGGTTTTTGTGTTTGTACGGAATGTTTATCTGCGCCGCCGGACAAAGGCAATGAACTTGAGAGAAAAATTCTCCTGCCGTCCCCCTATGATGTAAAAAGACGCTGACCTGCCAGTCACGAGCCGGCAGTCAGCGGCGGCCGCTTCAAAGCTCACAAAAACAACATTCGAGCGAGCGTAAAAAGCATGAACGAGTACGCCCCCCTGCGTCTGCATGTGCCCGAGCCTACAGGCCGGCCAGGCTGCCAGACCGATTTCTCCTACCTGCGCCTGAACGACGCAGGTCAAGTCCGTAAACCCCCTATTGATGTGGAAGCCGCCGACACCGCGGACCTTTCCTACAGCCTCGTGCGCGTGCTCAACGAGCATGGCGACGCCGTTGGCCCGTGGGCCGAGGGCATCGAGCCGCAGGTGCTGCGCCAGGGCATGCACGCCATGCTCAAGACGCGCATCTTCGACAGCCGCATGGTGGTTGCCCAGCGTCAGAAGAAGATGTCCTTCTACATGCAGAGCCTGGGCGAGGAAGCCATCGGCAGCGGCCAGGCCCTGGCCCTGAACCGCACCGACATGTGCTTCCCCACCTATCGCCAGCAGAGCATCCTGATGGCCCGCGACGTGTCGCTGGTCGACATGATCTGCCAGCTGCTGTCCAACACCCGTGACCCGCTCAAGGGCCGCCAGCTGCCGATCATGTATTCGGTGCGCGAGGCCGGCTTCTTCACTATCAGCGGCAACCTGGCCACTCAGTTCGTCCAGGCGGTCGGCTGGGCCATGGCCTCGGCGATCAAGGGCGATACCAAGATCGCCTCGGCGTGGATCGGTGACGGCGCCACCGCCGAGTCCGACTTCCACACTGCGCTCACCTTCGCCCACGTCTACCGCGCCCCGGTGATCCTCAACGTGGTCAACAACCAGTGGGCGATCTCGACCTTCCAGGCCATCGCCGGGGGCGAGTCGACCACCTTCGCCGGCCGTGGCGTGGGTTGCGGCATCGCTTCGCTGCGAGTGGACGGCAACGACTTCATCGCGGTCTACGCCGCTTCGCGCTGGGCCGCCGAACGCGCCCGCCGCGGCCTGGGCCCGACGCTGATCGAGTGGGTCACCTACCGCGCCGGCCCGCACTCGACTTCGGACGACCCGTCCAAGTACCGCCCGGCCGACGACTGGAGCCACTTCCCGCTGGGCGACCCGATCGCCCGCCTCAAGCAGCACCTGATCAAGCTTGGCCACTGGTCCGAGGAAGAGCACCAGGCGGTCACCGCCGAGCTCGAGGCCGAGGTGATCAAGGCGCAGAAGGACGCCGAGCAGTTCGGCACCCTGAGCAACGGCCATATCCCCAGCGCCGCGTCGATGTTCGAGGACGTGTACAAGGAAATGCCCGACCACTTGCGCCGTCAGCGCCAGGAACTGGGGGTCTGAGATGAACGATCACAACAACAGCATCCATCTGGAAAACGCCATGTCCACCACCACCATGACCATGATCCAGGCCCTGCGCTCGGCCATGGATGTCATGCTTGAGCGCGATGACAACGTGGTGGTCTATGGCCAGGACGTTGGCTACTTCGGCGGCGTGTTCCGCTGCACAGAGGGCCTGCAGACCAAGTACGGCAAGTCCCGCGTGTTCGACGCACCGATCTCCGAAAGCGGTATCGTCGGCACCGCCGTGGGCATGGGCGCCTATGGCCTGCGCCCGGTGGTCGAGATCCAGTTCGCCGACTACTTCTACCCAGCCTCCGACCAGATCGTCTCGGAGATGGCCCGCCTGCGCTATCGCTCGGCCGGTGAATTCATCTCCCCGCTGACCCTGCGCATGCCTTGCGGTGGCGGCATCTACGGCGGCCAGACCCACAGCCAGAGCCCCGAGGCGATGTTCACCCAGGTCTGCGGCCTGCGCACCGTCATGCCATCGAACCCCTACGACGCCAAGGGCCTGCTGATCGCCTCGATCGAGTGCGACGATCCGGTGATTTTCCTGGAGCCCAAGCGCCTGTACAACGGCCCGTTCGACGGCCACCACGACCGTCCGGTGACGCCGTGGTCCAAGCACCCGCACAGCGCTGTGCCGGATGGTTACTACAGCGTGCCGCTGGACAAGGCGGTAATCACCCGTCCAGGCAACGACGTCACCGTGCTGACCTACGGCACCACCGTGTATGTGTCGCAAGTGGCCGCCGAAGAGAGCGGCGTCGACGCCGAGGTCATCGACCTGCGCAGCCTGTGGCCGCTGGACCTGGAGACCATCGTCGAGTCGGTGAAGAAAACCGGCCGCTGCGTGGTCGTGCACGAAGCCACCCGCACCTGCGGCTTCGGCGCAGAACTGGTATCGCTGGTCCAGGAGCACTGCTTCCATCACCTCGAAGCGCCGATCGAGCGCGTCACCGGCTGGGATACCCCCTACCCCCACGCACAGGAATGGGCCTACTTCCCCGGCCCTTCGCGGGTAGGCGCGGCACTGAAACGGGTCATGGAGGTCTGAATGGGCACGCACGTCATCAAGATGCCGGACATTGGCGAAGGCATCGCGCAAGTCGAGTTGGTGGAATGGTTCGTCAAGGTCGGCGACATGATCGCCGAAGATCAAGTGGTGGCCGATGTCATGACCGACAAGGCCACCGTGGAAATCCCTTCGCCGGTCAGCGGCAAGGTGCTGGCCCTGGGCGGCCAGCCCGGTGAGGTGATGGCGGTCGGCAGCGAGCTGATCCGCATCGAGGTCGAAGGCAGCGGCAACCATGTCGACACGCCCCAGGCCAAGCCGGCCGAACCGGCACCGGCAGCGGTGCAGGTCGCGGCCCGCCCCGAGCCACGCGTCGAGCCCCAGCCGCAGGTTGCCGCAACCCACGCAACCGCGCCCATCGTGCCGCGCGAGGCCCACGACAAGCCGCTGGCCTCCCCGGCGGTACGCAAGCGCGCCCTGGATGCCGGTATCGAGCTGCGCTACGTGCACGGTAGCGGCCCGGCCGGGCGCATCCTGCACGAAGACCTCGACGCCTTCATCAGCAAGCCGCAGAGCAGTGCCGGGCAGGCACCCGGAGGCTACGGCAAACGCACCGACAGCGAGCAGGTGCCGGTGATCGGCCTGCGCCGCAAGATCGCCCAGCGCATGCAGGACGCCAAGCGTCGTGTCGCCCACTTCAGCTACGTCGAGGAAATCGACGTCACCGCCCTCGAGGCCCTGCGCCAGCAGCTCAACGCCAAGCATGGCGACAGCCGCGGCAAGCTGACCCTGCTGCCGTTCCTGGTGCGCGCCATGGTCGTCGCCTTGCGCGACTTCCCGCAGATCAACGCCACCTACGACGACGAAGCCCAGGTCATCACCCGCCACGGCGCGGTGCACGTCGGCATCGCCACCCAGGGTGACAACGGCCTGATGGTGCCCGTGCTGCGCCACGCCGAAGCCGGCAGCCTGTGGAGCAACGCCAGCGAGATCGCCCGTGTCGCTCACGCGGCGCGCAACAACAAGGCCAGCCGTGAAGAGCTGTCCGGCTCGACCATCACCCTGACCAGCCTCGGCGCCCTTGGCGGCATCGTCAGCACACCGGTGGTCAACACCCCGGAAGTCGCGATCGTCGGCGTCAACCGCATGGTCGAACGGCCGGTGGTGATCGACGGCCAGATCGTCGTGCGCAAGATGATGAACCTGTCCAGCTCGTTCGACCATCGCGTGGTCGACGGCATGGATGCCGCCCTGTTCATCCAGGCCGTGCGCGGCCTGCTGGAACAACCCGCCTGCCTGTTCGTGGAGTGATCATGCAAGAGCTCATCAACACCACCCTGCTGATCATCGGTGGCGGCCCCGGCGGCTACGTGGCCGCCATCCGCGCCGGGCAATTGGGCATCCCCACCGTGCTGGTCGAAGGCCAGGCCCTGGGCGGCACCTGCCTGAACATCGGCTGCATTCCGTCCAAGGCGCTGATTCATGTGGCCGAGCAGTTCCACCAGGCCAGCCGCTACACCGAACCTTCGCCGCTGGGCATCAGCGTGTCCTCGCCGCGCCTGGACATCAGCCGCAGCGTCGAGTGGAAGGACAGCATCGTCGACCGCCTCACCAGCGGCGTCGCCGCGCTGCTGAAAAAGCACGGTGTGAAGGTGATCCATGGTTGGGCGAAGATCCTCGATGGCAAGAGCGTCGAAGTCGACGGCCAGCGCATCCAGTGCGAACACCTGCTGCTGGCCACCGGCTCCAGCAGTGTCGAACTGCCGATGCTGCCGCTCGGCGGGCCGATCGTTTCCTCTACCGAAGCCCTGGCGCCCAAGGCCATGCCCGAGCACCTGGTAGTGGTCGGCGGCGGCTACATCGGCCTGGAGCTGGGCATCGCCTACCGCAAGCTCGGCGCCAAGGTCAGCGTGGTGGAAGCCCGCGAACGCATCCTGCCGACCTACGACGCGGAACTCACCGCGCCGGTGGCCGACTCGATCAAGAAACTCGGCATCGCCCTGTACCTGGGCCACAGTGTCGAAGGCTATGCCGACGGCTGCCTGCTGGCCAGCGACGGCCAGGGTGGGCAACTGCGCCTGGAAGCTGACCAGGTGCTGGTGGCCGTGGGCCGCCGTCCACGCAGCAAAGGCTTCGGCCTGGAAAGCCTGGACTTGAAAATGAACGGCGCCGCAATCGCCATTGATGAGCGCTGCCAGACCAGCATGCGCAACGTCTGGGCCATCGGCGACGTGGCCGGCGAGCCGATGCTGGCGCACCGGGCCATGGCCCAGGGCGAGATGGTCGCCGAGATCATCGCCGGCAAGGCACGACGCTTCGAGCCAGCCGCAATCGCCGCGGTGTGCTTCACCGACCCGGAAGTGGTGGTGGTCGGCAAGACCCCGGAGCAGGCCGGGCAGCAAGGTGTGGATTGCATCGTCGCGCAGTTCCCCTTCGCCGCCAACGGCCGGGCCATGAGCCTGGAGTCGAAGAGCGGCTTCGTGCGCGTGGTGGCTCGCCGTGACAACCATCTGATCCTCGGCTGGCAAGCGGTGGGCGTGGCGGTTTCCGAACTGTCCAGCGCCTTCGCCCAGTCCCTGGAGATGGGCGCGCGCCTGGAAGACATCGCCGGGACCATACATGCCCACCCGACACTGGGCGAGGCGGTGCAGGAAGCGGCGCTGCGCGCCTTGGGGCACGCACTGCACATCTGATTGAAGACACTGAAGCGGCACTAGCCGATTTGGCCCGCTGCGCCCCAGGCGACGCGGGTCTTTTTTCAGCCATCACTCGGCTACGGTGTTCTTGCCATCCGCCTTGGCCCGATACAGCGCCTGGTCCGCCCGTGCCAGCAATCCGCCGGCATCATCACCCTCACGCCACTGCACCACGCCATAGCTCATGGTCAGCTGACACGTGCCGATGGGCTCGATCGCCGCCATCGCCGCGCGGATCGCCGACGCCACCTCACAGGCGTGTTCCAGCGTTGTGCGCGGCAACACCACGGCAAACTCATCACCTCCCCAGCGGGCCAGCAACCCCCGGCCACCCAGGCACTGACGGATGCGCTCGGTGACCTCGATCAGCGCGGCATCGCCGCGGGCATGACCGTGCAGGTCGTTGATCGGCTTGAAATCGTCCAGGTCCATGGCGATCAGTGCCAGTGGCTCACGGAAGCGCCGGGCGCGCTCGCACTCCTGCTGAAGCGTCTTCTCCAGGCGATAGCGGTTGGCGGTACGGGTCAACGCATCGCGCTCGGCCAGTTCGCGGTTCTCATCCAGTTGCCGCTGCAACTGCTGGTTGACCCATGACAGCTCACGGGTACGCTCGGCCACCTGGCTCTCCAGCGATTGGTTGCGCTGCTCGAGCTCCTCCACCAGGCGCTTGCCTGCGTCGATATTGCGATGAGCCCCGAGCATGCGCGCCACCGAGCCATCCGCGTTGCGGGCGATGATATGGCCGCTGTCCTCGACCCACAGGTAACTACCATCGAGGCAACGGCACCGGTACTCGATACGGTAGCGCTCGTTGCGCTGGGTGATGTAGGCCTCGAAATGCGCCATCACCCGCGGATAGTCCTGCGGGTGTATCACGCTTTCCCAGGTCAGCACAGAGTTGTCCAGCGAGTGGCTGGGGTAACCCAGCATCGCGTACCAGCCTGGGCTGCGGTAGACGTAGCCGCTGTTGGCATCCCAGTCCCAGATGCCGTCGCTGATCAGCTCGAACAAGGTGTGCAATTGCTGCTCGGTGAAGCCGGCCGGTATCGGCTTTGCTGCCTGATTCATGGACGCTCTCCCTGTTGCCCAGCAACTGCGCCCCGTAACCGGTGCTGCCGACACTTGCTATTTTTTGCCGCTAGCGGCAATTCCGTTCCTCTGCCGGGCAAGCATATTCTGAGCGAGAGGCTGCCGGAATAGCCCTTTCGCCTTATTATGTCGCGCCACCATTGCTGGCACAGCTTTTGCCCCTGTTGTCGCCTCTCTAACATTCGCTCATGGAGGAAACATGCTTATCACAACGAACGGCCTGGGGTGGCAGACCGTGCAGCAACAGCAACGCAGTGTTCTCGAGCAGCCTGCGGCACAGCTGCCCACCCTCCAGCCGCTGATAGCCAGCGCGAAAACCTCGGCGCAACAGAACAATCAGGCCAGCACCTCGCAGCAGCACGCCGAAGACAATCGCAAGGAGGCCTTCGCCAAGCTGATGGTCATGCTGCAAAATCCTGACGCGGCCAAGCGTGAACAGGCCAGCGTGGGCAAACAGGAAGGCTCCAGCGCCCTACAGGAGTTTCGCGATTACATGGCCAAGTCACCGGCGGAGAAGATCAAGGAAAAGATGCTGCAGGAGCTGGGCCTGACTCCTGAGAAGTATGGCACGCTGCCGCCCGAGCAGAAAGTGAGGGTCGACCAGCTGATCGCCCAACGCTTGCAGGACGAGGTCGAGCGCAAAACCCAGGCCAGGCTCGAACAGCAGGCGCAGCGAGAACAGGCCACCACCCAGCCGCAAAGCGTCCTGACCTCGACAAATGACGATGATACCGAGCGACGCTACACCACCCAGCTTTGAGCCGGGCTTTGTCCCCGGTTCAGTAGAAGCGTTTCGGATCCCCTGACTCGAGCAGGCTGGCCAACTGGGTCAGGGCGAAGCGCAACTCCTCCCGGCTGGTCGGCGACATCAGCACGACCCGCACGCCACGCGGATCGCCCGTGCGCTCCACCTGGAACTGGCTGGCGCTCATGACCGCCACGCCATTGGCTCTCGCCAGCATCGCGAACTCGTCGCTGCGCCATGGCTCAGGCAAGTTGAGCCAAAGGTGGTAGCTGTGCGGCTGGCTTTGCAACGACGCATCGGTGAAGACTTCACGGGCGATGGCTTGGCGTGCCGCAGCCTCGGCGCGGTGCATGCGGATCAGTTGGTTGTCCAGCCCTTCGCCGATCACATGGCTGGCCAGTTGCGCGGTCAACGGCGAAGGCATCCATACCGTGCTGCGTACCATGGCAGTCAGCCGCGACAGCAGTTTCGGCGGGCTGTACAGGTAGCCGATGCGCAACGCCGGCATGACGGACTTGGACAGGCTGGTGAGGTAGATCGAACGCTCCGGCGCAAAAGTCGCCAGCGGCCGGGCCTGTGGGTCGGTGGCGAGGAAGCCGTAGATGTCGTCGTCCAGCAACAGGAAGTCGAACTCCTCCGCCAGCGCCGCGATCTGGGCACGGCGCTCGTTGGACATGATTGCCGTGGTCGGATTCTGGCAGGTTGCCACGCACACCAGCATGGCTGGCCGCTCGCGCTGGCAGATCTCGCGCAACGCCTCGGGGAGGATGCCCTGCTCGTCCATCGGCACACCATGCAGGCGGCGTCCCAGGCCGTGAGCCACGGAGATGATACCCGGGTAGCACAGCGACTCGCACAGCACCAGATCGCCCGCCGCGGTCAAGGCGCTGATCGCCACCATCAGCCCGTGCTGGGCGCCGCTGGTGATGACCACCTGCTGCCACTGCGCACCCGGCAACCACTGCCGCAACCATTGCGCGCCCGCCTCGCGATGCGCCGGATGGCCGCCGTCGGGGGCGTAGTCCAGCACCTGCTCCAGCCGCGTGGTATTGGCCAGTTCGGTCAGCGCATTGCGCAACCAGTACTGCAGGGTTTCGCCGTAGGGCTTGATGATCGACAGGTCGAGCACTTCGCTGCGGGCAATGGGCGCTGCGGCGGAGGTCGCGCGGGTAACGGCAGGGGCCTCGCCCGTGTCGGCGATCCGGTCAAGAACGTAGGTGCCGCGGCCCACTTCGCCCTGGGTCAGGCCGCGCCGCGACGCCTCGGTGTAGGCGCGGCTGATGGTGCCTGGCGTAACGTCCAGTGCCTGCGCCAGTTCGCGTAGCGTCGGCAAGCGCTCGCCACGTCGCAGCACGCCACTGGCGATATCGTGCGCCAGCGCATCGGCGATGGTCAGGTAGACAGGCTGATTACTTTCGCTGATCCGTGGAACCCACATGAGACGGCTACCGGGCTTAAATGATTGAAATTTGAACACACAGACCGACTTGAGTCGATCCTCCGAGCGATTCAAGTTGTGAACAGCACCCGCGTGAGAGCTGCCCCACTTGAATTTAGGCCACGTTACCGTATAGATTCAATTTGAATCGAATCAATCGAATCAATAAACTCACCTGGACTCGCCATGGATAATCTCAGAAAGGATTTTTCCCTCTCCGCCCTGGTCGCCGGCCTGATCGCCGTGATCATCTCCTACGCCGGCCCCTTGATCATCGTGTTCCAGGCCGCCGACCAAGCCGGCCTGGGCAATGAAGCGACCGCATCTTGGATCTGGGCCATTTCCATCGGCAGCGGCCTGACCGGCCTGCTGCTGAGCTGGAAACTGCGAGTACCGGTGATCACCGCCTGGTCCACGCCCGGCGCGGCGCTGCTGGTATCGATGCTGCCGAGCGTGTCACTGGCTCAAGCGGTGGGCGCCTATATCGTCGCCTCGCTGCTGATCGCGGTGATCGCCCTGAGCGGCGCCTTCGACAAGCTGATGAATCGCCTGCCAAAGGCCATCGCCGCGGCGATGCTGGCCGGAATCCTGTTCCGCTTCGGCGCCGAGCTGTTCAGCTCGATCCGCCTGCAGCCCGTGCTGGTGCTGTCGATGCTGGCGAGCTACCTGCTGTTCAAGCGCCTGTCGCCGCGCTACGCGATTCTTTCGGTGCTGATCGTCGGCTGCGGCCTCGCCGCCGGCCTGGGGCAGTTGGACACCCAGGCGCTGGTGCTGGAAATGACCGTCCCCACCTGGACCAGCCCGCAGTGGAGCTGGCAGGCCATTGTCAATATCGGCCTGCCCTTGGCGCTGGTGTCGCTCACCGGCCAATCGGTGCCCGGTATCGCCGTGCTGCGCACCTCCGGCTACCAGGTACCGGCACGCCCGATCGTCTCGGTCACCGCCCTGGGTTCGCTGCTGCTGGCACCATTCGGCTGTCACGGCGTCAACCTGGCGGCGATCACAGCGGCCATCTGCACCGGTCGCGAAGCCCACGAGAACCCGGACAAGCGCTATATGGCCGGCATGGCCTGCGGTGCCTTCTATCTGCTGATGGGCAGCTTCGGCGCCACCTTGGCCTCGGTGTTCTCCGCCCTGCCGAGGGAACTGATAGCCGCCCTCGCCGGCCTGGCACTGTTCGGCGCCATCGCCAACGGCCTGGTGGGCGCCATGAGTGACGAAAAACAACGGGAACCGGCGCTGATCACCTTCCTGGTCACCGCCTCTGGGATGAGCTTGCTCGGCCTTGGCGCCGCATTCTGGGGGCTAATCTTCGGGCTGGCTGCACACCTCGCCCTGAGCCACAGACAAACGACTCGACAGCCCCGGGAAGGCATCCAGGCAAGGTAAACAAAGGAGAATTGGAAAGAGATGGCGTCCCAGGCAGGATTTGAACCTGCAACCTTCCCCTTAGGAGGGGGATGCTCTATCCAATTGAGCTACTGAGACACAGAGGCCGACAACAGACGCTGCGCGGCAGGGACGGCGAGCATGTTAACCAGCATGTGCGCATTTGTCATGTATCAATCGGGCATTATGCACTTGGTCTTTTCCCCTGCGTGTCGGCGATAATGCCCTCGGCGCGCAACAGATCGACCAAGGCCTCGACCGCACCGTCCAAAGGCCCGGAATTGTCCACGACATGCACGCCGGGATCGTAGGCCTGCAGCCTGGAATTGCGGGCCAGGCGTTGCTCGATCTGCTCGGTGCTTTCTCTTCCCCGGGCCAGCAAGCGCTGGCGCAGCACCTGCGGCGAAACGACCAGCCCCACAGCCACCAGATCGGGATAACACTGCCGGGCGATTGGCAGGTACGCCCGCGAACCGTTGACCAGTACCGAGCGCCCCGCAGCCAGCCATGCATCCAGCTGCACAGGGATGCCGTAGCGCAAGCCATTGGCCTGCCAGTCCAACGCAAAGGCCCCCGCTTCGCGCATGGCCTCGAAACGTTCGGCGCTCACGCCATGCGCCGCTTCGCCCTTGGCTTCGGCCGAACGCGTGATGACCCGCCGGGCGATTTCGACCCCCTGGACGAACAATCGCTCACGGGCCGCCTCAAGCAGGGAATCTTTTCCTGAACCAGACGGTCCCATGAGGAATATCAGGCGTCCCCTTGAGGCCGCCCCACCGCTTGCGTCATATTGCATAGCCACTATGCTCAATGTATGGGAAACCAGCGCATTTAATGATTTTCCCTGAACCTTTGCTGTCTTTTACCAGATTTTGACGGCATTTGTCTGACACCCATGCAATTCGATGAATGTGAAACTTTTCAAACCAGTGCTCATTTCTGATAATTGGTACTGGCAAAAAGCCTTTATCGAGATCACTATTTGTCACAGAATTGACGCCAAGGAAACGGCGATCATGAGGCAAGATGAAGAACCAAAATCACATCACGGTTGAACATTTTGTCGTCGCCGCGGTCGTACTTCCACCGTGCGGCCAATTTGAGAACCGCTCCCCTGAACCAGAACAACCGGTCAATTTATATGCGCCCAATGAAACAGGCTATCTACTCCAGCCGCACCGCTGACAAGTTTGTCGTCCGCCTGCCAGACGGGATGCGTGAGCGCATTGCCGAGGTAGCGCGCAACCATCACCGCAGCATGAACTCCGAGATCATCGCCCGCCTGGAGCAGAGCCTTATCCAGGAAGGCGCTCTGGGTGACGAGCTGAGCATGCGCCTGGACAGCCCAGAGCTCAGCCTTCACGAACGCGAACTGTTGCAACGCTTCCGCCAGCTGTCCCACCGCCAGCAGAATGCGCTGGTCGCCCTCATCGCCCACGATGTGGAAATGGCCGCCGACGCGTCCTGATCCTGCCAAGCGCACACAAAAAAGCCAGCGTAAGCTGGCTTTCTTGTTTCTGGCGTTCCGTCGACCTACATCAGGAACAGCGTTGCCAGGCCGAGGAAGATGAAGAATCCACCACTGTCGGTCACTGCAGTGATCATCACGCTCGACCCCATTGCCGGATCTCGACCCAGGCGCGTCAGCGTCATCGGGATCAATACCCCCATCAGCGCTGCCAGCAACAGGTTCAAGGTCATCGCGGCGGTCATGACCAACCCCAGCGACCAGCTGCCGTACAGCCAGAACGCCACCACCCCGATCACACCGCCCCAGACCAGGCCATTGATCAACGATACCGCCAGCTCCTTGCGCATCAGGCGGCTGGTGTTGCCTGGTGACACCTGGTCCAGCGCCATGGCGCGAACGATCATGGTGATGGTCTGGTTGCCGGAGTTACCGCCGATACCGGCCACGATCGGCATCAATGCCGCCAGGGCCACCAGCTTCTCGATGGAGCCTTCGAACAGGCCGATCACCCGAGACGCTACAAACGCGGTGATCAGGTTGATGGCCAGCCACGCCCAACGGTTGCGCAGCGAGCGCCAGACCGAGGCGAAGATGTCTTCCTCTTCGCGCAGACCGGCCATGTTGAGCACTTCGCTCTCACTTTCCTCACGGATCAGGTCGACCATTTCATCGATGGTCAGGCGGCCGATCAAGCGCTCTTTCTTGTCCACCACCGGAGCGGATACCAGGTCGTATCGCTCAAAGGCCTGAGCCGCGTCGTAGGCATCTTCCTCGGGGTGAAAGGTCACCGGGTCATTGGCCATGACCTCCGCGACTTTCTTATCCGGGTCGTTGACCAACAACCGCTTGATGGGCAGCACGCCCTTGAGAATACCGTCGTAATCGACCACGAACAGCTTGTCGGTGTGCCCTGGCAGCTCTTTGAGCCGGCGCAGGTAGCGCAATACCACTTCGAGGCTGACATCTTCGCGGATAGTGACCATCTCGAAGTCCATCAATGCACCGACCTGCTCCTCGTCGTAGCTCAGGGCCGAGCGCACACGCTCGCGCTGCTGGGCATCGAGGCTCTCCATGAGCTCATGAACGACGTCGCGGGGCAATTCCGGAGCCAGGTCGGCGAGTTCGTCGGCGTCCATCTCCTTGGCGGCCGCCAGCAACTCGTGATCGTCCATGTCGGCGATCAGGGTCTGGCGCACGGCATCGGAGACTTCAAGCAGGATGTCGCCGTCACGGTCGGAGCGCACCAGCTGCCAGACCGTCAGGCGATCGTCCAGTGGCAGGGCTTCGAGGATGTAGGCGATGTCGGCGGGGTGCAGGTCGTCGAGCCTGCGCTGCAGCTCAACCAGGTTCTGGCGGTGGACCAGGTTTTCCACCAGGTCATGGTGATGACCTTCCTGACGGTGCGTCAGGTCCTCGACCACCCGCTGGCGCTGCAACAGTTCGATCACCTGGGCCAGGCGATCCTGCAGGCTGTCTTGGGTTTTCTTTACTTCGATTTCGGTCATAGGCGAACTCCACTCCCAGCAGCGGAGCACGCCGGGAGAATCAATCGGTCAGATCTGTCTGTATGAAGCGTGTTAGCGAGTAACTACTGGGTAAGTCCATGGTGGTATTCCACAAGCCCCGGCGGGGCTGACGGGCGCAATCATACACTGTGCAAGCTGTCGGATCGCTTAAATTTTTGGCTAGAACAATCGTTTGCGCGCCAAAGCTGTGACAACGCTCGAAGCCATCAGTGCGACGGTTGGTCTGGCGTTAAAAGCACATTCGTTTTGTGTCGACCCGATCTACAGCTGCAGATACCTGCACGGATCGCCTATAGCAGTAGCTTAGATGGACATCTGCGACAATTCAGCGCATACGGAAAAACAAAAAGCCCGCTCAAATGAGCGGGCTTCTTGATGTATGGCGGACTCAGCAGGATTCGAACCTGCGACCGCTCGGTTCGTAGCCGAGTACTCTATCCAGCTGAGCTATGAGTCCGTGGGGTAGTTTTAGACCAGATTACCACTGGTTGTTCGAGGTGGCCTTGCAAGCAAGGCCACTTCAGAAGTGGCGGACTCAGCAGGATTCGAACCTGCGACCGCTCGGTTCGTAGCCGAGTACTCTATCCAGCTGAGCTATGAGTCCGTGGTTGGTAGTTTTAGGCCAGGTTACCACTGGCTTGTTGAAGTGCCTTTGCAAGCAAAACCACTTCAAAAGTGGCGGACTCAGCAGGATTCGAACCTGCGACCGCTCGGTTCGTAGCCGAGTACTCTATCCAGCTGAGCTATGAGTCCGTGGGGTAGTTTTAGACCAGGTTACCACTGGTATTTCAAAGCAGCCTTGCAAACAAAGCCACTTCAAAAGTGGCGGACTCAGCAGGATTCGAACCTGCGACCGCTCGGTTCGTAGCCGAGTACTCTATCCAGCTGAGCTATGAGTCCGTGTCTTGCTGCCTGGGTCGTTCAAACGTTTTTACTCGTTTATAGCGACCCGAGCGAATAATGGCGGTGAAGGGGGGATTCGAACCCCCGATACCCTTATGAGGTATACTCCCTTAGCAGGGGAGCGCCTTCGGCCACTCGGCCACCTCACCGCAACACGAGGCGAATATTAAACACACCCTTCCTCGTTTGCAACCCTTTTTTTGAAAAAAACTTCAAAAGAATTAAAGGCTTGGCTCCTCGTCCTTCTCTTTCTTGATCCGCAGGTAGATTTCCTCGCGGTGAACGGCCACTTCTTTCGGCGCGCTCACGCCGATACGCACCTGGTTGCCTTTGACACCCAGGACCGTCACGGTGATCTCACCGTCACCAATGATCAGGCTCTCGGCGCACCGACGAGTCAGAATCAGCATAGTTTTCTCCTCACATGAATCTTCAGGGACAACAGTCTTTGATAAGCAGGGCCTGGCCGGGGACGACGGCGCAGACCCGAATCGACCACCACAGGCGCCTGGACAGGGACACCAGCAGCGGCCAGAAACGCGAAGGGCGCGGCAAGCCGCGCCCCTCCAGGCAGCGTCTTACTCACCCTGTCGGGCGGGAGCATCAAGCTCGAACGCGGTATGCAGCGCGCGTACAGCCAGCTCCAGGTACTTCTCTTCGATCACCACCGAGACCTTGATCTCGGAGGTGGAGATCATCTGGATGTTGATGCTCTCCTTGGCCAGGGCTTCGAACATGCGGCTGGCGACACCCGCATGGGAGCGCATGCCGACGCCGACGATGGACACCTTGGCGATCTTGGTGTCGCCGATCACTTCACGCGCGCCAATTTCGCGGGCGGTGTTCTCCAGCACGCTCAGCGCCTTCTCGTACTCGTTGCGGTGCACGGTGAAGGTGAAGTCGGTGGTGTTATCGTGCGAAACGTTCTGCACGATCATATCGACTTCGATGTTCGCGGCGCTGATCGGGCCGAGGATCTTGAAGGCAACGCCTGGGGTGTCCGGGACGCCACGAATGGTCAGCTTGGCCTCATCACGGTTGAAGGCGATACCGGAAATGATCGGCTGTTCCATGGATTCCTCTTCATCGATGGTAATGAGGGTACCCGGACCCTCCTTGAAGCTGTGCAGCACGCGCAGCGGGACGTTGTACTTGCCGGCGAACTCCACCGAGCGGATCTGCAGCACCTTGGAGCCGAGGCTGGCCATTTCCAGCATCTCCTCGAAGGTGATCTTCTCCAGGCGTTGGGCCTGGGGCACGACACGCGGGTCGGTGGTGTAGACGCCGTCGACATCGGTGTAGATCTGGCACTCGTCGGCCTTCAGGGCCGCCGCCAGGGCCACGCCGGTGGTGTCGGAACCGCCACGACCGAGGGTGGTGATGTTGCCGTGCTCATCGACACCCTGGAAGCCGGCGACCACCACGACACGGCCGGCCTTGAGGTCGGCGCGGATCTTCTGGTCGTCGATCTGCAGGATGCGCGCCTTGTTGTGGGCGCTGTCGGTGAGGATGCGCACCTGGTTGCCGGTGTAGGACACCGCCGGCACGCCGCGCTTCATCAGGGCCATGGACAACAGGGCGATGGTGACCTGCTCGCCGGTCGAGACGATCACGTCCAGCTCGCGGGGTTCGGGCTTGTCGGTGATCTGCTTCGCCAGGTCGATCAGGCGATTGGTTTCCCCGCTCATCGCCGACAGCACGACCACCAGGTCGGTGCCTTGCTCGCGGAATTTCTTGACCTTGTCGGCAACCTGCTCGATCCGCTCGATGGAACCGACAGAGGTACCGCCAAATTTCTGTACGATCAACGCCATTTCAAAGGTGCCTCAGCCCTAAAGGGCCCCAAAAAACAATCCAACATGAAACGGCCGGCGACTAGACCGCCGGCCGCCTCATCTCAAAGTCCCTGCTCGGCGAACGGCACTGCCAGGGCCAGGGCCTTGTCCAGCGCGGCGACGTCGACGCCACCACCCTGGGCCATGTCAGGGCGACCACCGCCCTTGCCACCGACCGCCGCAGCGGCTTGTTTCATCAGATCGCCAGCCTTGAGTTGGCTGGAGAGGTCCTTGGTCACGCCAGCCACCAGCACGACCTTGCCCTCATGCTCGCTGCCCAGCAGGATCACTGCATGGCCGAGCTTGTTCTTCAGCTGATCGACGAGCGCCAGCAGGGCCTTGCCATCCTGCCCATCCAGGCGGGCGGCGAGGACCTTGGCACCCTTGACCTCAACGGCCGCATTGGAGAGATCGTCCCCGGCGGCGCTGGCGGCCTTGGCCTGCAGCTGCTCGAGCTGCTTTTCCAGCTGGCGGTTGCGCTCGAGCACAGCCGACAGCTTGTCGATCAGGTTGTCGCGGTTGCCCTTGACCAGCTGCGCGGCTTCCTTGACCTGCTCTTCAGCAGCGTTCAGGTAGGCCAGCGCGGCGGCGCCGGTGACCGCTTCGATACGGCGCACGCCAGAGGCCACGCCGCCTTCGCTGATGATCTTGAACAGGCTGATGTCGCCAGTGCGCTTGGCATGGATGCCGCCGCACAGCTCGACGGAGAAATTACCACCCATGCTCAGCACGCGCACGGTGTCGCCATATTTCTCACCGAACAGCGCCATAGCCCCTTTGGCCTTGGCGGTTTCGATATCGGTCAGCTCGGTCTCGACCGGAGTGTTCCTGCGCACTTCGCGGTTGACGATGTCTTCCAGGGCCTTGATCTGCTCTGGCTTGACCGCCTCGAAGTGGCTGAAGTCGAAACGCAGGCGCTGGCTGTCGACCAGCGAGCCCTTCTGCTGCACGTGATCGCCCAGCACCTGGCGCAACGCTTCGTGCAACAGGTGAGTGGCCGAGTGGTTCAGCGAGGTGGCGTGCTGCACCTCGGCATCGACCTTGGCCTCGACCGGCGAGCCGATGACCAGTGCACCGCTGGCGACCACGCCGTGGTGCAGGAAGGCACCACCGGTCTTGGTGGTATCGCGCACGTCGAAGCGCGCGGCGCCGGCCTGCAGGTAGCCGCTGTCGCCGACCTGGCCGCCGGACTCGGCATAGAAAGGCGTGCGGTCGAGCACGACCACGCCCTCCTCGCCTTCGCCCAACTGGTCGACCGACTGGCCATCCTTGTACAGGGCGATGATCTTGCCCTGCCCTTCGGTGGTGTCGTAGCCGAGGAAGTCGGTGGCGGTGTCGACCTTGACCAGGCTGTTGTAGTCCATGCCGAAGGCGCTGGCGGAACGGGCACGCTCGCGCTGGGCTTCCATTTCACGCTCGAAGCCGGCTTCGTCGATGGTCAGCTCGCGCTCGCGGGCGATGTCGGCGGTCAGGTCCATGGGGAAGCCGTAGGTGTCGTACAGCTTGAACACCACGTCGCCCGGGACGACCTTACCCTGCAGCTGGGCCAGGTCCTGCTCGAGGATGCGCAGGCCCTGCTCGAGGGTCTTGGCGAACTGCTCTTCCTCGGTCTTGAGCACGCGCTCGATGTGTGCCTGCTGGCTCTTCAGCTCAGCGAAGGCTTCGCCCATCTCGGCGACCAGGGCGGCGACGATCTTGTGGAAGAAGCTGCCCTTGGCGCCCAGCTTGTTGCCGTGGCGGCAGGCGCGGCGAATGATGCGGCGCAGCACGTAGCCACGGCCTTCGTTGGAAGGCAACACACCGTCGGCAATCAGGAAGCCGCAGGAACGGATATGGTCGGCGACCACTTTCAGCGATGGCTGGTCATCGTTGCTGCAGCCGATGGCTTCGGCGGCGGCGGCCAGCAGGCTCTGGAACAGGTCGATCTCGTAGTTCGAGTGCACGTGCTGCATCACCGCACTGATGCGCTCCAGGCCCATGCCGGTGTCCACCGACGGGGCGGGCAGCGGGTGCAGGACGCCGTCGGCGGTGCGGTTGAACTGCATGAAGACGTTGTTCCAGATCTCGATGTAGCGGTCGCCGTCTTCTTCCGGCGAGCCGGGTGGGCCGCCCCAGATATCAGCGCCGTGGTCGTAGAAGATCTCGGTACACGGGCCGCACGGGCCGGTATCACCCATGGTCCAGAAATTGTCGGAGGCGTATGGAGCGCCCTTGTTGTCGCCGATGCGCACCATGCGCTCGGCGGGGACGCCGACTTCCTTGGTCCAGATGTCGTAGGCTTCGTCGTCGCTGGCGTAGACGGTGACCCACAGCTTTTCCTTGGGCAGGTTCAGCCACTTGTCCGAGGTCAGGAAGGTCCAGGCGAAGGTGATCGCGTCGCGCTTGAAATAGTCGCCGAAGCTGAAGTTGCCCAGCATCTCGAAGAACGTATGGTGGCGGGCGGTGTAGCCGACGTTTTCCAGGTCGTTGTGCTTGCCACCGGCGCGCACGCACTTCTGGCTGCTCACGGCGCGGGTGTAGGCGCGCTTTTCCTGGCCGAGGAAGCAGTCCTTGAACTGGTTCATGCCGGCGTTGGTGAACAGCAGGGTCGGGTCATTGCCCGGGATCAGGGAGCTGGAGGCAACGCGAGTATGTCCCTGCTCTTCGAAGAAGCGGAGGAAGGCTTCACGGATTTCTGCGCTTTTCATAGGTTCTTCCACGGAAACGGCGGCCACACGTCGAATCGACGAAACGACGGCAAAGGGCCGCATTATATCGGTCCTGCAGTCTCGGTGCAGTGTGTTTATGCGATAGAAACCGTCGATTGGACGGCTTGCAGGGCTAAAGCAATTGAAAACGGCATGACCGCGATGCTATCGCCAGCGTTTCGCTACTGGCAAGCCAATTACGGTCCCGGGACAGGGAAAATTAACAGGTTGGTGAATTAAAAGAATTTCATCACCGAAGGGATCCAAAATCGCAGGCGCGGGCTTGCCCCGCGCCTAAGGGAATCAGGCCAGGCGTTGCCCCGAATCCGGGACGATCAGAATGCCGGCGCGCAGCCCGTTCTTTACCTTGGGGTTGGGGAAGATGATCCGTGCGCCCTCCTCCTCCACCACCCAACGCATCTCGGCCAGGTCCTCAGCCAGCAGATCGCCCTTTTTCAGCTCGGAGAAGTTCTCGATGTCCGCCGGCAGGTGCAGGCGGAAACTGTCGCTGTGCTTGATGATCTCGCGGGCGACACTGAACAGCTTGAGGCCATCCAGGGACTGCTCGGTTACCGGTTCGGTATTTTCGATGAGCTGGATCAGACGCGCTTCGAGCCTGTCGAGATTGACCTCCTCGTTCTGCCCGAACGGCCGTGCCTTGCCGAGCTCCAGGGTAAAGGCTTCGGCATCGAGCTGCTCATAGGTGAAGGCGCTGAAGGTGATCGACGACTTGCTCTGCAGCAGTACCGCCTGCATGCCGGCCGCTGCCAGACGCGCCAGCTCTCGACGAGAGTGCAGGCGCCCCTCCTTGTAGGGGTACAGCGCGAACTGCTCGATCTTGGACCCACGAATGGCGGTATGCAGGTCGTAGTGCAGGCGGGTGCGCTCGGACTTGCTGAAGAACACCCGGGCGAACTGTTCGAGTTCGGCGGCGCGCAGCGCCTCGAAGCCACTGGAAAGTTCGTGGCGGCCATTGAACAGGCGGTTGATGTCCTGCTCGATGAAGCGCTCACCCTTGCGGATCGCCGCTGGGTTGCCGAACAGGAACAGCACCCGCGCACGCGGCTTGATCTTGCCGTTGGCTACACCGTGCAGCAGCCTTTCGAGCAACTCGATCGGCGCTGTCTCGTTGCCATGGATACCGGCCGACAGCAGCAGGTCGAGCCCGCAATCCTCACCTTCGGGCGGGCGCACTTCCAGCGCACCCTCCCCCAGCCAGCGCAAACGCACGCCCCGGGTGGTCACTTGGGTCTTCTCGGCCGGTTCGTGATCGGTCAGGGTCAGCTCAAGCAGTTTGCCAAGGGCGAGCATAGGCGCTTCCTTAGTGGTGGTGGCCGCAGTCCGGGCCATGGACGTGGTCGTCGTCACCGGCGACATCGGCCGGTTCCATTTCCAGTTGCAGGCTGACCAGGTTGGTGGCCATCGGGCGCAGCAGCAGGTTGGCGTACTCGGTGTCGTCTTCCTCGACATCGACGCCGATCAGCAGCTGGCCGCGGCCGTCCTGCTGGATCCACACTTCCTTGCCTTGCCAGACCACGGCAAAACGGGTGCACGAGGTTTCCAGCTGGGTGCCGTCTTCATCTTCCAGGATCAGGCGCAGGGCGTCGGACATTGCAATTTCTCTCTTCAAGGTTGGCGTTGGAACGGATAGACCGAACCCAGCTTGAGGATCTGGGTCAGTTCATCCAGTGCCGTGCGGCATTCCACCAGCAACTGCGGGTCGGCCAGGTCCGCCTCGCCGAGGCGATCGCGGTAGTGCTTGTCGACCCATTGCACCAGGGTGTCGTACAGCGGGGCGGTCATGATAACGCCTTGGTTGACCGCCGCCAGTTCGTTTTCCTTCAACGCCACGCGCAGCCGCAGGCAAGCCGGACCACCGCCGTTCTGCATGCTCTGCTTGAGGTCGAACACCTTGACCTCCGTCACCGGGCCGCCCTGGCTGGTCAGTTGCCCCAGATACGCCCAGACGCGATCGTTGTTGCGGCACTCTTCCGGCACCACCAGCAGCATCGAGCCGTCTTCGCGGCTTAGCAACTGGCTGTTGAACAGGTAGGAACGCACCGCGTCCTCGACCGTCACCGCCGCGCGCGGCACGCAGATACCCTGGAATCGGCCACCCTTGCTGGCCAGTTTAGCCTGCAGTTGGCCAAGCACCGCATCGGTCTCGAGGAAGGCGTCCTCGTGGTAGAACAGCACCTCGCCGTTGCCTACCGAGATCACGTCGTTGTGGAACACGCCCTGGTCGATCACTGCCGGGTTCTGTTGAGCGTAGACCACGCCGTCAGCGCTCAACCCATGCAGGCGGGCGACAGCCTGGGAAGCCTCCAGAGTCTGGCGCGCCGGGTACTTCTGCGGTGCTGGGTAGCGGTTGTCGAAGGCGCTACGGCCGTAGACGAAGAACTCGACACCTGCTTCGCCATAGGCACGGCAGAAACGCGTATGGTTCGCCGCGCCTTCGTCACCGAACTGCGCCACGGCCGGCAAGGCCTGGTGGTGAGCGAAGTGCTTGTCATCGTTGAACATGGCGCCGAGCACCCGGCTGGTAGTCGGGTGCTCGATGCTGCGATGGTACTTGCAGTTCAGGTTGGCGGCGGTGAAGTGCACACGACCGTCCGCAGTGTCGGCACTAGGGCTGACAGTGGCGGCGTTGGCCACCCACATGCTAGACGCCGAACAGCTGGCAACCAGCAGCGGCATGGCCTCCTTGGCGGCACGCTGGATCACTTCGGCGTCGTTGCCGGTGAAACCGAGGCGACGCAATGCGGCCACGTCCGGGCGCTCCTGCGGGGCCAGCACGCCCTGCTTGAAGCCCATTTCCATCAGCGCCTTCATTTTCGCCAGGCCCTGGCGCGCCGCCTCACGCGGGCTGGAACCCTGCTGGCTGTTGCTCTGCGAGGCCACGTTGCCGTAGGACAGGCCGCCGTAGTTGTGGGTCGGCCCCACCAGGCCATCAAAATTCACTTCAAAGGATTTCATCGGCAAGGCTCCGAGACCTGTTGTTATAGGGTGACGCCCGGCGTCAGGGTCGCCGGCAGTACGAGATTCGCGGTCTCCAGCGAAGCCACGGGGTAGGCGCAGTAGTCCGCCGCGTAGTAGGCGCTGGCGCGGTGGTTGCCGCTGGCACCGACGCCACCGAACGGCGCGCTGCTGGCGGCGCCGGTCAGTTGCTTGTTCCAGTTGACGATGCCGGCGCGACTGCGCAGCCAGAAGTGCTGGTAGCGGGCGTTGGAATCCGATAACAGGCCAGCGGCCAGGCCGTACTGGGTATCGTTGGCTTCCTCGATTGCCGCATCGAAATCGGTGTAGCGGATCACCTGCAACAATGGGCCGAAGAACTCCTCGTCCGGGCGCCCGGCCACCGCAGTGACGTCGATGATGCCGGGGGTGAGCAAGGCGGCGTCAGCCTGCGGCTGGGTCATCTCCAGCAACGCCACGGCGCCCTTGCCGAGCAGTTCGGCCTGGGCCGCCAGCAGAGCGCGGGCCGCCTGCAGCGAAATCACCGACCCCATAAAGGGCGCGGGCTGCTGGTCGAATGCACCGACACTGATGCTGCGACTCACCTCGACCAGACGCCGGATCAGCGCATCACCCCAAGCGCCCTGCGGCACCAGCAGGCGGCGGGCACAGGTGCAACGCTGTCCGGCGGAGATGAAGGCCGACTGGATGATGGTGTACACCGCGGCATCCAGGTCCTTGACCTCGTCAACCACCAGCGGGTTGTTGCCGCCCATCTCCAGGGCCAGGATCTTGTCCGGGCGGCCGGCGAACTGCTGGTGCAGCAGGTTGCCGGTACGGCTGGAACCGGTGAAGAACAAGCCGTCGATACCCGGGTTGGCGGCCAGCGCCACGCCGGTGTCACGGGCGCCCTGGACCAGGTTGAGCACACCAGCCGGCAACCCGGCCTCGATCCAGCACTGGACCGTCAGCTCGGCAACCTTGGGGGTCAGCTCACTGGGTTTGAACACCACGCAGTTGCCGGCCAGCAGCGCCGGAACGATATGGCCGTTGGGCAGGTGGCCGGGGAAGTTGTACGGGCCGAATACCGCCACCACGCCATGGGGCTTGTGGCGCAGCACGGCAGTGGCGTCGGCCAGCGGACCGCTCTTCTCGCCAGTACGCTCGCGGTAGCTCTGTACCGAGATGGCGACCTTGTTGACCATGCTGGTGACTTCGGTGGCCGATTCCCACAGTGGCTTGCCGGTTTCCTCGCCAATGCAGCGCGACAGCGCCTCGGCATTGGCCTTGAGCTTCTCGGCGAAGGCCTCCAGCACGCCAATACGCGCATCCAGGCTCAGCGATGCCCAGCCGGGGAATGCCTGGCGGGCAGCCTGCACGGCATTCTCTACCTGTGCAGCATCGGCGCCCTGCCCTTGCCAGATCACCGCCTGGGTGACGGGGTTGAGCGACTGCAGGGCTTCGCCCTGGCCAGCCAGCCATTGGCCGGCAATGTAATGCGTATTCATTTACTGGGCCTCCCGACCGGCGGACAGTGGCACGGCGCGCACGTTGTCGCCGGCGCCCAGGCGCAGGCGCTTGGCGGTCTGCGGATCGACCACCAGGGTGCCTGCGGCCAGGCGCGCCGGCGCGGCCGTGATGCGGCAGTCTTCGCGCTTGCGGTTGTGGATGATGAAAGGGGTGGCGTCGTCGCCTGGCGTACCAACGGCCAGCACCAGGGTCTCGCTGTCACGCACGGCGCGAATCTTCGAGGTCTCGCATTCGATGGCAGGGCCCGCATCGAAGATGTCGACGTAGCCCTGGTAGTTGAAACCTTCGCGCTTGAGCATGGCCAACGCCGGCTCGGTATCGGCGTGCACGCGGCCGATGACGTTGCGCGCCGCTTCCGAGAGGAAGCAGGTGTACAGCGGGAATTTGGGCATCAGCTCGGCGATGAACGACTTGTTGCCCACGCCGGTGAGGTAGTCGGCCTGGCTGAACTCCATCTTGAAGAAGTGCCGGCCCAGGCTTTCCCAGAATGGCGAACGACCCGCCTCGTCGGACATGCCGCGCATCTCGGCGATGATCTTGTTGCCGAACAGCTGCGGGAACTCGGCGATGAACAGCATGCGCGCCTTGGACAGCAGACGCCCATTGAGCCCGCTGCGGTAATCGCTGCGCAGGAACAGCGAACACAACTCGGAGTTGCCGGTCAGATCGTTGGCCAGGAACAGCGTGGGGATCTCGCGGTAGATGTTCAATTCCTGGGAGGCACTGACGGTCAGGCCGACCCGGTAGTTGTACCAGGGCTCGCGCAGGCCGACGGCGCCGGCGATGGCGCTGATGCCGACCACCAGGCCCTCGTCGTTCTCCAGCACGAACAAGTAGTCGGTGTCGCCGCGCTCGGCTTCGCCGCGAAAGCTCTTCTCGGCCCAGCCGACGCGCTGGCCGAGGCGCTCCTCGTTGGCGGGCAGCGTGGTCAGCCCGGTGGTGCCGGTGCTGCGGGCCAACTCGATCAGCGCGGGTAAATCGCTGCTGCGTACAGGACGAACGATCATGCAATCTCCTTGTGCGGCGGTCTGTGCCTGCCGCGAAACTCTCTGTTGCGGCGTTTCAGACCGCGACCAGGCGCACGCTGGCGCCCTCGCCGACACCCAGGGCCTCGGCGGCTTCGCCGCTGAGGTTGACCGGCTTGCCCGGAACCCAGTCCAGTTCCAGCAGCACGGCGCGGTAATCCTGCAACTGGCCGTTGCACACCAGGTACGGACGGCCGCCCTTGACCGGCGACTCGTCGAGCTTGACCGGCACCACCCGGCTCTGGGCGATGGAGCGGATGCCCGAGGCGCGGGCGTGCAGGGTCGGGCCGCCGTCGAAGATGTCGATGTAGTGCTCGGTCTCGAAGCCTTCGCGCATGAGGATGTCGAAGGTGATCTGCGCCCGCGGGTGCACCTGGCCCATGGCCTCCTGTGCCTCGTCGGCCAGCAGCGGCACGTAGATCGGATAGTGCGGCATCAGTTCGGCGAGGAAGGTGCGGCTCTTCAGGCCACACAGGCGCTCGGCGTCGGCGTAGTTGAGGTCGAAGAAGTTGCGGCCGATGGCGTCCCAGAACGGTGACTCGCCCTGTTCGTCACTGTAACCGACGATCTCGGTCACCACTGACTCGGCGAAGCGCTCCGGGTGCGAGGCCATGAACAGCAGGCGGCCACGCGAGTTGAGCTCGGCGAAGGCGCTGGTCACCAGCTCCGGCACCACGTAGAAGCTGGTCAGCAGGCTGTTGCCGGTGAGGTCGTGGCACAGCGACAGGACGTGGATCTTGTTGTGGATCTTCAGCTCGCGGGAGGCGTGTACGAAGGTCTCGTTGCGGAAGCTGTAGAACGGCTCGGAGTAGCCGGCCGAGGCGACGATGGCCGAGCAGCCGACCAGCTTGCCGGTGGCGCTGTCCTCGAGCACGAAGAAGTAGCTCTCCTCACCGTTGAAGCTGACCTCGGCGGCGAAAGAGGTTTCCGACGCGGCGATCTTGTCGCCCAGACGCCCAGCGTCGTCCGGCAGCGAGGTGACACCAATGGGGCTGTCGGCAGCCATGCGCTGCACTTCGTTCAGATCAGCCATTTGCGCGGGGCGCATCACCAGCATGGTGTCACTCCTTTCGGGAAAGCGGGCCGATCACCTCGGCACGAAAAAACGGCGGGCACGCGCCACTACCTGCAAGCAGGTGCCCGCACTGGAATCAGGTATCGCCGGCCTCGCTCGAGGCCGGCGACAGCAGCACCGCAGGATCAGCCCTGGGTCAGTTTGCGCACAGCGCGCTCGAAGCGCTCCAGGCCTTCATCGATATCGCTGTCCTCGACCACCAGGCTCGGGGCGAAGCGCACGACATCGGGACCTGCCTGCAGGACCATCACGCCTTCCTTCTCGGCGGCGTTGAGGATGTCCTTGGCCTTGCCCTTCCAGGCGTCACTGAGCACGCAGCCGATCAGCAGGCCGACGCCGCGCACCAGGGTGAACAGGCCGGTTTCCTGGCCGATCTTCTCCAGGCGGGTCTTGAAGCGTTCGTGCTTGGCCTTGATACCCGCCAGGGTTTCCGGGGTGTTGACCACATCGAGCACGGCGCAGGCGACGGCACAGGCCAGCGGGTTGCCGCCGTAGGTGGTGCCGTGGGTGCCTACGGCCAGGTGCTTGGCCAGGTCGCTGGTGGTCAGCATGGCACCGATCGGGAAGCCACCGCCCAGGCTCTTGGCACTGGTCAGAATATCCGGGGTGACGCCGTAGTGCTGATAGGCATACAGCGAGCCGGTGCGGCCGACGCCGGTCTGCACTTCATCAAAGATCAACAGCGCGTTGTGTTCGTCGCACAGCCTGCGCGCGCCTTCCAGGTAGGCCTTGTCGGCCGGCACCACACCACTCTCGCCCTGGATCGGCTCGATGACCACGGCGCAGGTCTTGTCGGAAATCTGCGCCTTCAACGCTTCCAGGTCGTTGTACGGCACATGGCTGATGCCGGTGATCTTCGGCCCGAAGCCGTCGGAGTACTTGGGCTGGCCACCGACGCTGACGGTGAACAGGGTGCGACCGTGGAAGCTGTTCACAGTGGCGATGATTTCGTGCTTCTCGGGACCGAAGCGGTCATGAGCGACACGGCGGGCAAGCTTGAAGGCGGCCTCGTTGGCTTCGGCGCCGGAGTTGCAGAAGAACGCGCGCTCGGCAAAGGTCGCGTCCACCAGCTTGTGCGCCAGGCGCAGAGCCGGCTCGTTGGTGAACACGTTGGAGACATGCCAGAGGGTATTGGCCTGCTCGGTCAGCGCCTTGACCAGCGCCGGATGGCAGTGACCCAGGGCGTTGACTGCGATGCCGCCAGCAAAGTCGATCAGCTCGCGCCCGGACTGGTCCCATACTCGGGAGCCCTCGCCTCGCACAGGAATGAAGGCCGCCGGGGAGTAGTTGGGGACCATGACCTGGTCGAAATCGGCACGTTGCACCGGGGCTTGCTCAACGGACATCTGAGTCTCCTGAAGAGGAACGCTGGCCTGGAAGTGGCGAGCGATGAAGGGATTGTAAGGACTGATCGGCGCCTGTCCTTGCTGCCAGGCGACAACTTGTTACAGCGCCAAACCGAGTTTTCACGCGGTTTTCGGCAATGCGACAAACAGTGTCGCAATCGCGCAGTGTAACGGCAGCAGAGGGTGGCGGGGAGATGCTCGGTGAGAATTGGGTGAACGGGTGTTCACATGTACAAACCGCATCGCGGGGCAAGCCCGTTCCCACCAGCAATACACTGCGCAGGAGCGGGCTTGCCCACGCTAGTGCCTTCGCTGGAAGGGAGATCTTCAGCCGCGCTCGGCCGGTGCCGAACTCAGCTCGAACGGGCTGCTGTTACGTCGCTGATTACGGTCTTCGCGCGGTGTGGCGCCGAAGAAATTGCGGTACGCGCTGGAGAAATGTGGCCCGGAAGAGAAGCCGCAGGACAAGCCGATCTGGATGATCGACTTGCTGGTCTGCATCAGCATCTGCCGCGCCTTGTTCAGGCGCAGCTCCAGGTAGTACTGGCTAGGCACGCGATTAAGGTACTGCTTGAAGATACGCTCCAGCTGGCGGCGGGAAACGCACACGTGCTGGGCGATTTCGTCGGTGGTCAGCGGCTCTTCGATGTTGGCCTCCATCAGCAGCACCGCCTGGGTGAGCTTGGGATGGCTGGAGCCCAGGCGGTTCTGCAGTGGAATACGCTGGCGCTCGCCACCTTCGCGAATGCGCTCGACCACCAGCTCTTCCGACACCGCGCCGGCCAGTTCCGCCCCATGGTCCCGGGCGAGCACCGCCAGCAGCAGGTCGGTCACCGCCATGCCGCCGCAGGCAGTCAGGCGATCACGATCCCAGTCGAACAGATGGCTGGTGGCGATCACCTTGGGGAAGCGCTCGGCAAAATCATCCTGCCAGCGCCAATGCACCGCAGCGCGGTAGCCGTCGAGCAGGCCCAGCGCCGCCAGCGGATAAACCCCGGCCGACAAGCCGCCGATCATGCAACCGCTGCGCGCCAACTGTTTGAGCGCGGCGGACAATGCCGAACCGATCGCCACCGGCGGTTCATCAGCCAGCAGGAACAGCTTGTGATAGCCCTCCAGGCGGCCGGCCCACGCTTCGCCCGGCAGGCGCCAGGCGCCCTCCTGCCCGGCCTCGGCCTGCAGGTAGGACATTGTGTAGACCACGTCCGGATGCACCCGCTGGGCAACCTGCAACACCTCTTCGGCCAGCGCCAGGGTCAGCGGCTTGGTGCTGGGCCAGATGAGAAATCCGATTCGCTGGGTGGTCATAGGGCGTGGTCCGAAACCTGAAAAGGAGGGTCGCGCTTGTGGCGCCGGGGCATGCTGCGTGCGTTGCGCAGCATGCCCCATCATGGTGCAAAAGTGCAGCCTTTACTTCAGGCTGCCGGAAAGGAACTGCTTGAGGCGCTCCGACTGCGGATTGACCAGCACTTCACGCGGGCAGCCCCGCTCTTCCACCAGGCCCTTGTGCAGGAACACCAGCTGGTTGGAAACCTCACGGGCAAAGCCCATCTCATGGGTGACCACGACCATGGTGCGGCCTTCCTGGGCCAGCGATTGCATGACCTTGAGCACATCGCCCACCAGCTCCGGATCCAGCGCCGAAGTCGGCTCGTCGAACAGCATCACCTCCGGCTCCATGGCCAGGGCGCGGGCAATGGCCACACGCTGCTGCTCGCCACCGGACATGTGCCCGGGGAAAGCGTCCTTGCGGTGGGACACACCGACCTTGGCCAGGTAGTGCTCGGCCTTCTCCAGCGCTTCCTTCTTGTTGACGCCCAGCACGTGCACCGGCGCCTCGATGACGTTTTCCAGCGCAGTCATGTGCGACCACAGGTTGAAGTGCTGGAACACCATCGACAGGCGCGAACGCATGCGCTGCAGCTGTTTCGGATCGGCGGCCTTGAGCGCGCCGTCCTTGCCGGCAACCAGCTTGAGCTCTTCGTTGTTGAGCAGGATCTTGCCCGCGTGCGGCTGCTCCAGCAGGTTGATGCAGCGCAGGAAGGTCGATTTACCCGAACCGCTGGAGCCGATGATGCTGATCACGTCGCCTGCCTTGGCTTCGAGGGAGACGCCCTTGAGCACCTCATGGCTGCCGTAGCGCTTGTGCAGGTCTTGGATTTGGAGTTTGTACATACTGTCGGATCTCACAGAGCGGTCAGTGCTTGCGCGGCGCCAGGTAACCGAGCCAGCGGCGTTCGGCCATCTTGAACAGGCGCACGAGGATGAAGGTCAGGCACAGGTAGAACACGCCCGCCGTGATGTAGGCCTCGAAAGGCAGGTAGTACTGGGCGTTGACCGTGCGCGCGGCACCGGTGATGTCGATCAGGGTGACGATCGACGCCAGGCTGGTGGTCTGCAGCATCATGATCACTTCGTTGCTGTACTGCGGCAGCGCCCGGCGCAGCGCCGACGGCAGCAGGATGCGGCGGTACATCTTCATGCGCGACATGCCGATGGCCTTGGCCGCCTCGATCTCGCCATGGGGCGTGGCCTTGAGGCTGCCGGCAATGATCTCGGCGGTGTAGGCGCTGGTGTTCACGGCGAAGGCCAGGCAGGCGCAGAACGTCGCGCTGGACAGCCAAGGCCAGAAGATGCTCTCGCGCACCGCCTCGAACTGGGCCAGGCCGTAGTAGATCAGGAACAGCTGCACCAGCATCGGCGTGCCGCGGATCACGTAGGTGTACAGCCAGGCGCTCATGTTCACCAGCGGCTGTTTCGAGACGCGCATCAGGCCCAGCGGGATGGCCGCCAGCAAGCCGAACAGGAGCGACAGCGACAGCAGCTTGAGGGTGGTCAGCAGACCGCCCAGGTACAGCGGCATGGCTTCCCAGATGACGTTGTAGTCGAAGATCATAGTTCAGCCGCCTTGACGCCCACCGAGTAGCGCTTCTCGAGATACTTCAGCGCCAGCAGCGAGACACTGGTCAGTACCAGGTACAACGCCGCCACCGCGAGGAAGAAGGTGAAGGGTTCGCGGGTGGCGTCCGCCGCCTGCTTGGCCTTGAACATCATGTCTTGCAGGCCGACCACCGAAATCAGCGCGGTCGCCTTGGTCAGCACCAGCCAGTTGTTGGTGAAGCCCGGGATCGCCAGGCGGATCATCTGCGGCACCATGATGCGGAAGAACACCTGGACACCGCTCATGCCGTAGGCGGCGCCCGCCTCTGCCTGGCCCTTGGGGATACCGAGGAAGGCACCGCGGAAGGTTTCCGACAGGTACGCGCCAAAGATGAAGCCCAGCGTGCCGATGCCGGCGACCAGGGGATTGAGGTCAATATAGTCGTCATAGCCGAGCAGCGGCGCCACCCGGTTGAGGATGTCCTGGCCGCCATAGAAGATCAGCAGGATCAGGACCAGGTCAGGGATGCCACGGATCACCGTGGAGTACAGGTCCCCCAGCCAGGCCAACCAGCGCACCGGCGACAAACGCAGCGCCACGCCGATCAGGCCGAGGACGATGGCCAGGGCCATCGACGACAAGGCGAGCTGCAGCGTCAGCCACGCCCCGTCGAGGATGACTGCCCCATAGCCTTTCAACATGATTCGGATTCCTCAGGGCTTGGGAATGAAAAATGGTGCAAACCTCAGAGATTCTGCTGTTTGCACCATTGCACAGGTGAAACTCGATGGTTACTTCGAGTCTGGACCGTAGATGTCGAAGTTGAAGTACTTCTTCTCGATCTCTTTGTACTTGCCGTTGGCGCGGATCGCGTCGATGGCGGCGTTGATGCGCTCGGCGTTGGCGGTGTCGCCCTTGCGCACGGCGATACCGACGCCATCACCGAAGTACTTGGTGTCAGTGAAGGCCGGACCGACGAAGGCAAAGCCCTTGCCGGCATCGGTCTTCAGGAAGCCGTCCTCGAGCAGGGTGGCGTCGGCCACGGTGCCGTCCAGGCGGCCGGCGGCGACGTCCAGGTAGATTTCGTTCTGGGTGCCGTAGGGCACCACGGTGGCGCCTTGCGGAGCCAGGACTTCCTTGGCGAAACGGTCGTGGATCGAACCGCGCTGCACGCCGATCTTCTTGCCCTTGAGCTCAGCCAGGCTGTCGCTGACGGCGGTGCCTTCCTTCATCACCAGGCGCGCCGGGGTCAGGTAGTAGCGCTTGGTGAAGTCGACCGACTTCTTGCGGTCGTCGGTGATCGACATGGACGACAGGATGGCGTCGATCTTGCGCACTTTCAGTGCCGGGATCAGGCCGTCGAACTCCTGCTCGACCCAGGTGCACTTGGCTTTCATTTGTTCGCACAGGGCGTTGCCGATGTCGTAGTCGAAGCCGGCGAGGCTGCCATCGGGCTGCTTGAAGGCGAAGGGAGGGTAGGCGGCCTCGATACCGATCTTCAACGGCTTCTCATCGGCCTGCGATACCAGGGAAAACACGGAAAGCGCCAGGGCGCCAAGCAGTGCGAGCTTCTTCATCAGGTAACTCCATCGGTACGGGGCAATACAAGGCAGTTGTAACGGCTGCCCGATATGCGAATGGGTACAACGCGAGCCGCGCAGGTTTCGACCAAGGTCGCAGACCACGAGCGAGTGAGTGGCATTCTAGCGACAGCCCGGTGGTCGATATTTCTTCAAAGCGACAACTAATTACAGAAGCGCCAGGAACCGCGGCGGGCGATATTGACAGCTCCTGCGAGATATGCAAGAGCAAAAGAGAAATAACCTATACCCAAAGCAATAAGCGGGCCCATTATTGGCAAAGCCTTGTATTCCGGCAAGCGCAGCGTGCGACCCTGCACGAAATGCCCGCAGAATGCACTCATTTGGCACGCAGATGTTTCCACAAGCCCCGCATTTGGGCGAAATCGGTGACAGCGACGGTTACCGATGAATGTCGGAGTAACAGTTTGCATCAGTAAAGCAAAAACCCCGCCGGGTGCCGGCGGGGCTTTGTCATGGTTTCAGGATCACCGGGGCTGCAAGGCAGCCCCGCGACGCTCAGGCCGAAGCCAGGCTCATCGCCTTATGGGTGTCGATCAGGTGCTGCACCACCCCTGGATCGGCCAGGGTGGAGATATCGCCCAGCGCGTCGTACTCGCCAGTGGCGATCTTGCGCAGGATGCGGCGCATGATCTTGCCCGAGCGGGTCTTCGGCAGCCCAGGCGCCCACTGGATCACGTCCGGCGAAGCGATCGGGCCGATCTCCTTGCGCACCCAGTTCTTCAGCTCGAGGCGCAACTGCTCGTTCGACTCCTCGCCGGCGTTCAGGGTGACGTAGACATAGATGCCCTGCCCCTTGATATCGTGCGGCACGCCCACCACCGCCGCCTCGGCGACCTTCGGATGCGCCACCATCGCGCTCTCGATCTCGGCGGTGCCCATGCGGTGCCCGGAAACGTTGAGCACGTCATCCACGCGACCGGTGATCCAGTAGTAGCCATCCTCGTCGCGACGGGCGCCGTCACCGGTGAAGTACATGCCGCGGAAGGTCTTGAAGTAGGTGTCGACGAAACGGTCGTGGTCGCCGTACAGCGAACGCGACTGGCCCGGCCAGGAATCGAGGATCACCAGGTTGCCCTCGGCGGCGCCGTCGATCAGGTTGCCCAGATTGTCCACCAGCGCCGGTACCACGCCGAAGAACGGACGGGTTGCCGAACCCGGTTTGAGCCCCGTGGCGCCCGGCAACGGACTGATGAGAATGCCGCCGGTCTCGGTCTGCCACCAGGTGTCGACGATCGGGCAACGCTCCTTGCCGACAGTCTTGTAGTACCAATTCCAGGCTTCAGGGTTGATCGGCTCGCCCACCGAACCCAGCAGGCGCAGGCTGGAGCCATCGGCGCCGGCGACCGCCGCCTCGCCCTCGGCCATCATGGCGCGGATGGCGGTCGGCGCGGTGTAGAGGATGTTGACCTTGTGCTTGTCGACGATCTTCGACACGCGGGTGATGTCCGGGTAGTTCGGCACGCCTTCGAACAGCAACGTGGTCGCACCATTGGCCAGCGGGCCATAGACGATGTAGCTGTGGCCGGTGACCCAACCCACGTCGGCGGTGCACCAGTACACTTCGCCCGGACGGTAGTCGAACACGCGCTCGTGGGTCAGCGCGGCATACACCAGGTAGCCGCCGGTGGTGTGCAGCACACCCTTGGGCTTGCCGGTGGAGCCGGAGGTATAGAGGATGAACAACGCCTCTTCGGCACCCATTTCTTTCGGCGCACAGTGGCTGGAGGCGACCTTCATCAGGTCTTCGTACCAGATGTCGCGGTGCTGGTGCCAGGCGATGTCGCCACCGGTGCGCTTGCACACGATGATCTTTTGCACGCTGCTGGTTTCAGGGTTGGTCAAGGCCAGGTCGACGTTGGCCTTGAGCGGGGTACGGCGGCCACCACGCAGGCCTTCGTCGGCGGTGATCACCACCTTGGACTTGCAGTCGATGATGCGGCCGGCCAGCGCCTCGGGCGAGAAACCGCCGAACACCACCGAGTGGATCGCGCCAATGCGCGCGCAGGCCAGCATGGCGACCACGGCCTCGGGGATCATCGGCATATAAATGGTGACCACGTCACCGCGGTGCACGTCCTGGCCACGCAGGGCGTTGGCGAACTTGCAGACCTGCTCGTGGAGCTCACGGTAGGTAATGTTGCGATGCTCGGAAGGGTCGTCGCCTTCCCAGATGATCGCCAACTGGTCGCCGCGCTCTTCGAGGTGGCGGTCCAGGCAGTTGTAGGAAACGTTGAGAGTGCCGTCGGCAAACCATTTGATATCGACATGGTGGTCGTCGAAGGAGGTCTGCTTGACCTTGGTGAAGGGCTTGATCCAGTCCAGACGCTGGGCCTGCTCACGCCAGAAGCCGTCCGGGTTGATCACCGATTGCTGGTACATGGCCTTGTAGGTGGCCTCGTCGGTCAGGGTACTGGCCGCAACCTCGGGACGAACGGGATACAGTGGAGCCGCACTCATCTGTGTTACCTCGGTGTAATAGTTGTTTTTGTATGGAAGCGTTTGTAACTGTACCAGAGCGACAAAGACCATTCGACGTTGGTAGTAACGCGACGGACCGTCAATCCATGAATGTGCAGCGACCGCTCTAATGCATGGCATGCAGCCATCGCAGGCGGGAAAAGGCAGCGCTTTGCCAGGGATTGTTACAGATTCTGTCAAAAGACTTTATCAAAACCCGCTCTGTTTCAGCCCTGGCCACCCTCCTAGAATTCACCTCGCCAGCAACGGCAACGCGATTAACTTGGAAACAGCCCCCACGAAGGCAACGTTAATCCGCACCTCATCCTGATAGTTGAAACTTAGTTGCACTCGCGGCGCCACAAGCGCCGCGCGCCCCCTCACGACCTTAGACAGGTAAATTGAAAATGAAAGCTTTACTGGTATTGGTACTTGGCGGTTTTTGCGGCGCGGCACTGGCCGGCGAAGCAAAAGATGTCGAGCAGATTCCGGTTGAACAGTACAGTTATTCGCAGCACCTGGACATCGCCCGCGTCATCTCCATGAGCGAAGTGCCGAACGTCTGCGAAGTGGTGCCTGCGCGCATGACCTATGAGGACTCCCAGGGCCAGAAGCACATTCTCGAATACCGCGTGATGGGCAACGGTTGCTCCAACGGCTGAGGCCATAGGCTTAGCGCGAGGCAAGCTCGCTCCCACCACCTTTGCATTCGTGGGAGCGGGCTTGCCCTGCGATCAATTTCAGCCTCGATAAACTTCCAGATTATTCCACCGACTTGTTCAACGAATAATCCCGCAACTTGTTGGCAATGGTCGTATGGGAAACGCCCAATCTTTTTCCCAGCGCCCGACTACTTGGGAATTCACTCATCAAACTTTCCAATACCGCCCTTTCAAACCGCCCGACAATCTGCGAAAGATCGCCATCCAGGGAAAACTCGCCCAACGGTTGGCGCGCGCCATAATCCGGCAAGCGGATATGTTCGCTCTTCACTACCCCGCCTTCGCACAGCGACACCGCCTGGAACAACACGTTCTCCAACTGGCGCACATTGCCCGGCCAATGATACTGGCCGAGTTTTTCCATTGCAGGCGGCGCCAGGCGCGGCAGCGGGCAGCCGATCTGTCGGCTGGCCTGGTCGAGGAAGTGCTGCACCAGCCCTTCCAGGCCATCCATGCATTCGCGCAGCGGCGGGATGTGCAGCGACAGCACGTTGAGGCGGTGGTAGAGGTCCTGGCGAAACTCGCCGCGTGCGCACAGTTCGGACAGGTCGACCTGGGTCGCGCAGATCACCCGCACATCCAGGTAGACCTCTTCGTCGCTGCCGACCCGGCGGAAACAGCCATCCTGCAGGAAGCGCAGCAACTTGACCTGCAAGCGCGGGCTCATCTCCCCCACCCCATCGAGGAACAAGGTGCCGCCGGCCGTCAGCTCCAGCAGCCCCAGCTTGCCCTCGGCCCGCGCCCCCTCGAACGCTCCCGGCCCATAGCCGAACAGCTCGGTCTCGGCCATCGACTCGGGCAGGCCGGCGCAGTTGAGCGCCATCAGCGGCGCCTGGCCACGTGGGCTGGCCAGGTGACAGGCCCGCGCCAGCAGTTCCTTGCCGGTACCGGTCTCGCCCTCGATCAGCAGCGGTGCATCCAACGGCGCCATGCGCCGAGCCTCGCGTACCACGGCGGCCATTACCCGTGAGCTCTGGAAGATGCTGTCGAACCCACGCAACTCCTGCTTGCGCACGTTGTAGATGCGCTCACCGATACGGTCCGCGCGGTGCAGGGTGATTACCGCGCCGGCCAGGGCTTCACTGTCGTCATGCTCGGACTGCAGCGGTGCGATATCGGCCAGGAACACATCGCCCTTGACCTTGATCCGCAGGCCGTTGATTCGCGATTTGTTGGCCCGTATCAGCTCCGGCAGGTCGAAGTCCTCGACATAGCGCGACAGCGGAATGCCCGGTACTTCGTCCACCCGTACGCCGAGCAGCTGCGCCGCGCCGCGGTTGGCGGCAACGATGCTGCCACCCATGTCGATCGACAGCACCGGGAAGTCCAGCGCCCCCAGCAGCGCATTGAGCTCCATGTGCCGGCGCTCGCTGGGCATCAGGCCGACGCGCTTGACCCCGAACACCCCGGCGATCGACTCGAACTTGGGCCGCAGGGCCTGGAACTGCAGGTTGATCAGGTTCGGGCAGTGCAGGTAGATGGCGTTGCCATGGTCACCTCCCACTTCGCCGCGCAACACGTTGATCCCGTACTCCACCAGCAGGTTGAGGATGTCCCGCAATATGCCGATGCGGTTCTGGCAATGCACTTTGATGCGCATAAAGGTTCTCTAAGCGGCCGAGTTTTTGCTCGCACCACGGAAAAGTCGTAAAGATAAGCTGACAAAAATAGCAGTCCGCCCAGCTCGATGTCCGTGATTTTCCGGGATGACGCTGATTTTGTAAAATTATCGTTACGAACAGAAGATAAACGGATACGCAGGGTCGGCCCTCACCCCGGTGCAAAACGTCGTTTGTAGGGATATTCCTAAGGTATGTCCTGTACATATAACAAGAACGCCCTCACCAGGAGAGCCACATGAAACAGACGCAATACGTGGCACGCGAGCCCGATGCGCATGGCTTTATCGACTACCCGCAGCAAGAGCATGCGGTGTGGAACACCCTGATCACCCGTCAGCTGAAAGTGATCGAAGGCCGGGCATGCCAGGAATACCTGGACGGCATCGACCAGCTCAAGCTGCCCCATGACCGCATCCCGCAGCTGGGCGAAGTCAACAAGGTGCTTGGCGCCACCACCGGCTGGCAGGTCGCCCGCGTCCCCGCGCTGATCCCCTTCCAGACCTTCTTCGAACTGCTGGCCAGCAAACGCTTCCCGGTCGCCACCTTCATCCGCACCCCGGAAGAGCTGGACTACCTGCAGGAGCCCGACATCTTCCACGAGATCTTCGGCCACTGCCCACTGCTGACCAACCCGTTCTTCGCCGAATTCACCCACACCTATGGCAAGCTCGGCCTGGCGGCGACCAAGGAACAGCGCGTCTACCTGGCACGCCTGTACTGGATGACCATCGAATTCGGCCTGATGGAGACCGCGCAAGGCCGCAAGATCTACGGCGGCGGCATCCTCTCCTCGCCGAAAGAGACGGTCTATAGTCTGTCCAGCGAACCGGAGCACCAGGCCTTCGACCCGATCGAAGCCATGCGCACGCCCTATCGCATCGATATCCTGCAGCCCCTGTACTTCGTCCTGCCGAACATGAAGCGTCTGTTCGACCTGGCCCACGAAGACATCATGGCCATGGTCCACCAGGCCATGCAGCTGGGCCTGCACGCACCGAAGTTTCCACCCAAGGCCGCTGCCTGAGCGCCCTTGTCGATAACAACTCAAACCGGAAATCACCCATGAATGCCTTGAACCAAGCCCACTGCGAAGCCTGCCGCGCCGATGCGCCGAAAGTCACCGACGAGGAACTGGCGGAGCTGATCCGACTGATTCCGGACTGGAACATCGAAACCCGCGACGGCCACATGGAGCTCGAGCGCGTATTCCTGTTCAAGAACTTCAAGCACGCCCTGGCCTTCACCAACGCCATCGGCGAAATCGCCGAAGCCGAAGGCCACCACCCTGGCCTGCTGACCGAGTGGGGCAAGGTCACCGTGACCTGGTGGAGCCACTCGATCAAAGGCCTGCACCGCAACGACTTCATCATGTGCGCGCGCACCGACGAGGTCGCCAAAACTGCTGAAGGGCGCAAGTGATGCACTTCTCGGCCATCGGTCGGATCCCTGGCGACCCGATCCTGGGGCTGATGGAGGCCTACGCCCGCGACGGCAACCCGGCCAAGTTCGACCTGGGGGTCGGCGTATTCAAGGACGCCCAAGGGCTCACGCCGATTCCGGCTGCGGTCAAGCAGGCCGAGCAGCGCCTGGTCGAGCGGCAGGCCACCAAGAGCTATGTCGGCGGCCATGGTGATGCAGCGTTCACGCGCCTGGTCAGCGAGCTGGTGCTGGGCAGTGATTCCACGCTGCTCAAAAGCCAGCGCGCCGGCGCCACCCAGACCCCTGGCGGCACAGGTGCCCTGCGCCTGGCGGCGGAGTTTATCGCCCACTGCCTGCCGGGCCGCGGTATCTGGCTGAGCGACCCGACCTGGCCGATCCACGAGACGATCTTCGCCGGGGCCGGGCTCAAGGTGTCGCACTACCCCTACGTGGGCGCGGACAACCGCCTGAACGTCGACGCCATGCTCGCCGCACTTGAGCGGGCACCGCAAGGCGACGTGGTGTTGCTGCACGCCTGCTGCCACAACCCCACCGGCTTCGACCTGGGCCAGGACGACTGGCGCGCGGTGCTCGACATCGTCAAGCGGCGCAACCTGCTGCCATTGATCGACTTTGCCTACCAGGGCTTCGGTGACGGTCTGGAGGAGGACGCCTGGGCAGTGCGCCTGTTCGCCGCCGAACTGCCGGAACTGCCGGAACTGCTGATCACCAGCTCCTGCTCGAAAAACTTTGGTCTGTACCGTGAGCGCACCGGCGCCCTGCTGGTGTGCAGCCACGACGCCGAGAAACTGCAGGATGTGCGCAGCCAACTGGCGTTCATTGCGCGCAACCTGTGGTCGACGCCGCCAGACCATGGCGCGGCGGTGGTCGCCGAGATCCTCGGGGACCCGGCACTCAAGGCGTTGTGGATCGAAGAAGTGAACGCCATGCGCCAGCGCATCGCCGAGCTTCGCGTCGGCCTGGTGAAAGCGCTGGAGCCCCATGGCCTGGCCGAGCGCTTCGCGCACATCGCCGCGCAACGCGGGATGTTCTCCTACACCGGCCTGAACCCCGAGCAAGTGCGCCTGCTGCGTGAGCGGCACAGCGTGTACATGGTCGGTACCGGCCGGGCGAACATCGCCGGTGCAGATGCCAAGCGCCTGGAGCAGCTGGCAGCGGCCATCGCCGACGTCTGTCGCTGAAACCTGGCCGCAGGGGCGCGGGAGCGGCTTGCTCCGCGATAGCACTATCGCGGGACAAACCGCTCCCGCGCCCCTCCTGCTTCCCCCTGTCCGATAGCCGCCCGCTAAAACCGACCAGCGTCCGGGAAAAATCCCAAACTGTCATCCAGACTGCTGTATCCTGCCCCAGCTTTTCGAAGCCTCACATGCGCCAAGCGCTGCCTTTTCACTCACACTTGCGAGGAACGACGAGATGCATGAAATCCCGAATCTTCCCTTCCCAAGCCTGAACCCCGAAGAGCAATCCGTTGCCGCCCACGCCGAACCGACGCCCGTCGTCGAGCAGGACAGTGACGATCAATCCAGCGCCGACCAGGAATAGCCGCGCATCCCCCTCCGACTGTGTGAAAACGGCTGACCTGCGGGCTATCCCCGTCATCACGTTTTCACACCGTCCAGATTCCCCTCAGAATGCGATAACCCTGTACCACCCTGTCCTTGGTTGAATCCACAGACTGTTGCCCTCCCTACAGGAGGCCACATGTCAACTGACTCCCAACCCACTCTCCACCCCCTCTGTGACGCATCTCCCACCGCTCAGCGTATTGGCGCCACACCCAGCCACTCAATATCCCAGAACCGGATACCGACCACCGGCAATGAACCAGCGCCAGGCCCCGACGCCACGCAGATCACCCCATCGCAACTGCTGGAAAGAATCCGAACACATGTAACAAGCTGGCACTCGACTGATGAAGACATGGATAACGACATCCAGGCATCTACTCCTGTCCTGGTCGCCGACAACTTGGACATTCCCCTGAGCGCGCCACGTGAGGCGCACGATCCTATCAGGGCAGTTCACCTCACTCTCAGATTCCTGCTGGACAACAACACGCAGTTCCCTGAAGACCCACGCTTCTTCTTTACCAATCTTATGGATCTGTACGGCAACACGAAGACCTACGCATTGGTTGCCGCAGTATTGAGCGTTGCACCAGAAACCCTGACACCCCGCCACATCCACCATTTTTTTGCCCGCCTCGCATGGCTTAATGAAGCCTCGATTAAAACGGATACCGCGAGAAAGCAGCTGGATAACTTGTTGTTTGGTGAAAACATGCCGAGTACAGAGGCTGCCCGGCTAGGCAAGGAGGCATTTTTCGAACTGGGCGAACTGCTGGCCGGCGTGCCCAGTTCATTGCAGATGTGGATGCTGCAGTTCAAGCGGGGTCAGCGCCGAGACCTTGCCAGCGATTGGCTTGCGCAATGCCCTGCTGAAAACCTGTTGCAGGGCCTTACGGCATACCAATTGAGCCCGGCCCTGTCAGCCTTGGCATCCCTGGTCACGACGCTTGAGGAATTACTGCCCACCACAGCAGAGTACGAAGATAAAGCACTGATACTTTCCCGAAACATGCACCTCACCCAGCCCATGATGAAGCTTCGTATCAAGGCGCTTGCTGCTGCCTCACAGATACCGACCTGGGTGGATGAAGATCGTTCTCACGATAACAGCCCACCGGTTGAATGGAGCAAGGCCCATACTCAGGATCTGGGGGTCCGACTTCTCAGGAAAGTGGCACTTCATGCAGTACACGAAAATACTGAAGCCTGGGTGAAGCTCACCCTTGAAAATGCTCAACGCGCCCGGGGTATGCAGGCGTTTTCCTTTGCAAACAAACTGAAGCAGGTGCACCCATCACTCAGTCGCACAGGCTGCCTTCGATTAGCCTCCTTGCTGTTGCCCCTTACACCAACAACGCTTGCCCCCTCCCCGCTCGAACCTTTGCCTGACAGTCGAGCCCTGATGAGTACGCCACTCGCCTTCAACGACTGGTCTGACGACTGCTCCATCGACGAATTGTTCACGAACGCAGGCTTTGAACTGCTCTGCGAGCGCAAGCAAGGCAAGCGACATTTGCTGATGCCTGCCCCGCAAGCCTGGCAACTGATGATGCGGTCACTGCAGTTTGCAGACGTTTTCCGCCCCCTACTCGGCCTTGCAGGTTGGTATGGTGCCTCTGTTGGAGAGTCCGCATCCCCGCGTGCGACACAAGCACTGGCAAGCCGAGCAATCATCGATCACTTTTTGGGGCCACGGACGCAGTCGAATCGCTCGATGGCCGAAGAATTCCAGGGCCACTGGGTATCCGAGTACAACCACCTGCAATTGCGTAAAAAAATCAGCAACGCTATCACTGAGCGCAATCCTGGCATTTCCCCGGCCGCACTGGAGCTGCTCGAATACCTGCTGCTTCGCGAAATCGCTCCCGAACTGCTGGTTACCGGCACACCCGACTGGCTCTACTATGGCCGTTCTCTGCAAAGCGTTGCGCTGATTCACGGTGCCAGGCTGCTTGAAGCGATGATGCCCGGCGCCAGTTGCAGAGCCTCATTTGACAAAGTTGTCACATTGGCCAGCGACTTGAGTGCCTCTGATGATAAACAGGTACAGCGCCACTGGAGCAACGCCCTGGCCCTACCGGCATTACGCTATGCGAAGGCCCATGGCGCGCTTGCAGACTTGACGGTTGAGGACATCGGGCAAGCAACGGCACATCAGATTCAGCGTGCGCTGGAGTTCACCGCTGACGCACAAAAGTCCTTTGCTGACGATGCAAGCCAGCTCGCCATGACGCCACCGGACCGCAAAACGCTGGCCGAGGAACAATTAAGCCAGGCCGGTGTTGACAGGCAATATTGGGACAAACCGATCGAAACCGATGGAACATGGCACTACCTGAGTGCCCGGGGCTTGGTCAAAGCGACCGTTTACACCTGGCACCACACCATCACCACTCCCGGTTTCGTGGACGATGTCGGCGCACCAAGCCCGCGGCCAATCATCGAAAACCTGACCCAGTTAGTCATGTCCGGCGATCTCTATCGGGCGGGGAAAAGCACAGTTCCAACGCTGTATGAGCAGGCCTTCGCATCGTTCAAGGCCGACTGGCAGCAAGCTCATGCACGCCTGATCAAGCGCCTGTTCATGGAACTGCCGCAAGCCTTGCGCACACAGCTTTATACCTCCACCTGTGAAGTGAGCCGGGTAGCGTTCAACACACCGTCGGACAGCGAGGAGCAAACAGGAATCCAAGGCCTGTTCATCCGTTGCCAGCCTGGCGACCACCGAGAAGATTTCGATAGTCACGACGCCAGTAAAGAGTATTTCTTCGAGCTCACCCCCAGTGCCGGTGCACTTCGCCCTTGCAACCAACAATTCAGTTACAGGGTTGAGCCGAACACCGGTTTTAGCGGCAATATTGTCGAGACGATGGACAAGCACTGGGGGAACCACGACCGCGAACTCCAGGCCCGCGCGACCCCGTTGCACCCCCTGGACAGTGACGCCTATCTCAACGGAACTCCCTCGCGCCTGGCGAATCAGCTCCAGACGCCACGCAAGGGCAAACTGATTGCAGCATCGAGACGGGTCTATGCGCAGCAGGCCAGTGAGGCCGACTTTTTCCAGGCACTGGCCACTACTGCGACAGCGCACCTCTACGCATCGACGCTGGCGCAGTTCAAGGCAGATCACACTCACACCACCCCATGGGAAGAGATGATCGCGCTGGAGAAGAAGATCGCTGAATTCCTCGCGCGTGCGATCCTGCCTTTTTATGGCTGCATTTCCGATCTGGCGGAAGGTGATCACTCGGCAGGTGTCATCGCAGGGTGCGTAACGGATTCGATAGGCGTCCTGATACCGGCAGGCAAGTTCATTGCCTCGAGCGCGACAGTCATACGTACAGCCGGTCGCCTCAGCTTGCGAGCCAGTTGCGAAGCAATGAGCAGCGCTATCGTGGAGCTGGTCAGCCACTTGGCCCAGCAAAGCCCGGCTCTCGTATTTAGAGATATGGGCCGACTTGCACGCTGGCTATCCGTAAAGTCCTGGGAAAAGCCTGCTCTACGTTGGCTGCACGACCTGCGAGGAACCGCTCGACTGGTGCACATGACGCAAGAGGGTGCATACAGCATTGCCCTGAACGCCTTGAGTGAGAGGGCGCATCCTTACTCAGCGAACGACCTGATGCAGGTGGGAAATACCGAAAACTGCCTCGTGCAGGATCTAGGCACCCCAGAAAAACCAAGTTACAAACTGCTTGATCCACACGACAACCTGCCCTACGGACCTAGGCTTATCGTCGAAGGAACGGCACAAGCACCTTCATTGACGCCCTTGAAAAGCCTGGGCTCGATTAGTCCAGGGCATTATCCGACACGTATCGCAGGCGTCATGTCCGAAGACGGCAAGATAAGCCTGGCTATTGCTGAAGCATGTCGTCTGCGGGTTCGTTACAAGGGTGCAGGGCACTACGACATCCAGATTGATGGTCACGACTACCACCTCGATGCCAACCTGCCCGAACCTTGCCTGACGCAACTATCCAATACACCCGTCAGCGACCTGGAGGCCATATCCGTCTCGGAGGTGACCTGTCGTCTCAGGCGCGATCTGGAGGAGGCCTCTTGCACGCCATTCACCAAGTTGATCAGCCTTCCCGTCGAACGCACGCTTCCCAATCAGCCCCCACTGACACGCGGGCAGGAAATCAGCCAGGCATTCGAAGCGAGGGAGTTTCATCTTGAGCGCCGAAACATGGCGGCCACGGACCTGAGTTCGGCCACCTCGCTGGATCTGCTGGTTCACGAAGGAAAGTTTTGCAAATGGGACCATGCGCCCATCAAGGGAACACGGCCTGTCCAGTTCACAAGGGAAAAGAAACTGCTTGCACTGAGCGCGGAGCAATGCAGCAGCCTGGGGCTGCCCAACACACCGACTTACCTACCCCAGATCAACGGCCGCATGTCCAGCGAGCGTAACTTCGGCCTATCACACGCGATCAGTGGCACGCAGGCCAAGGCAATCAACCCCCACGTTCCAGTCGTAGAGCTGGAACAAGTATCAGCGCAGATCATGGATAGACGACGCTTACGCGGGCTCAATATGGAGTGGAACGCGCAAAAAAACATCTACGTGGAAGTAGACAACGGTAAATTCTATAAAACTCGTCAAGGCCCGGGAACACTCATATTTACCCCGGTGACCGACGCCAGTGAAATCGATGAGTACTTGCGCCTGTCCAATCAGTACCGATTCGTCGCCGAGCGGCCCGGTAGTTCAACCGATCGAGACAATATTGCCAAGCTGCTGTTCAGCACCCTCGTGGAGAAACGTGAGCCAGGGTTGCAGGCGTGGCTTGCAGCCTCCCGCTCCAACCGAAACTACCGGGCGTATGCGCAATGGTGCATTGACAACAATCAACGCAATGAAATGCTTCACTACGCAGAAAACATCCTCTCGGGGGAGCGCGCTCAACTAGGTCTGATAGACGAAACAAGAAGTCTGATTTCAGACTGGAAGTCCATCGCCCAACGCAATAGCGCCGAAAAAAAAAGCACCGTCGAAACGCTGAATGAGCTGCTGCCGATTCAAGGGAGGGAGCACCTTTGGGTACCATTGACGGTCAACAACATTGCCCAACGTGATGTTGCTGAAATGATTGCCAGACAGATGAACAACAGCAACCTGGCGTTTGCTTCGATTGTCACCAACGATGGAGAAAAATTCGTCTATTACGCATTAGCTGGCGGCAAGCGAGCGGAAGGATTACATCTCAAACCCTATGCGCCCGGCGCAAACAGCCACAGCGTAGGCGATACCACCTATATCGATGCCGGCGCGTTGATGCATAACCGCACACCTGATCCAGACATCGTCAGCCTTCCAGTTGTGCGACATTCAGGTAGCGTATCGGTTAGGCCGTATGACCGCTACCTGGATTCGGAACGCCTGATTGCAACCATCCTCAAAGAAAATCACTCATCGAACAGTATCTACTCAATCCATATGTTTACTCGAATGGATACCTGTAGATCCTGCGGGGCGGTGGTGCTCCCTCAACTGAGGCTCAACTACGCAAGCGCCGACTTCTGGGTGACCTACTTGGACACCTATCCAACCTGACCCAGTTCAGACTCTGGTGGTAACTGTGGCTCGGTCTTGACGACCGCGGCCGCCTCATCACCTTCCCGATCCAAGCTTCATATCCAGCCTGGGTCGAGATGGCTATCATGGTGAAGCCTCAGCTTCACCATGATTGGAACCCACATGCCCGAGACTCACCTCTCCTCACCAAGGATCACCGCCCAGGTGATCGCCATCGTCCTGTTCACCTTCATCGGCTACCTGAACATCGGCATCCCCCTGGCCGTGCTGCCTGGCTACGTGCACAACGAACTGGGTTTCAGCGCCGTGGTCGCGGGCCTGGTGATCAGCGTGCAGTACCTGGCCACCCTGCTTAGCCGCCCCACCGCCAGCCGCATCATCGACAACCTCGGCAGCAAGAAGGCGGTCATGTACGGCCTGTTCGGCTGTGGCCTGAGCGGCGTGTTCATGCTGGCCTGCAGCTTCCTCACCCACCTGCCCTGGCTCAGCCTGATCTGCCTGTTCATCGGCCGCCTGGTGCTGGGCAGCGCCGAGAGCCTGGTGGGCTCAGGCTCGATCGGCTGGGGGATCGGCCGGGTCGGTTCGGAAAATACCGCCAAGGTGATCTCCTGGAACGGCATCGCCAGCTATGGCGCATTGGCCATCGGCGCACCGCTTGGGGTACTGATGGTCAAGCACCTGGGGCTGTGGAGCATGGGCGCGAGCATCATCCTGCTCGGCATCCTTGGCCTACTGCTGGCCTGGCCCAAGCGCGCCGCGCCGGTGGTGGCAGGGGTGCGGCTGCCATTCCTGCGCGTGCTGGGCAAGGTTTTCCCGCATGGCTCGGGGCTGGCCTTGGGCTCGATCGGTTTCGGCACCATCGCCACCTTCATCACCTTGTACTACGCCAGCCGCGGCTGGCCCGACGCCGCGCTGACCCTGAGCCTGTTCGGTGCCAGCTTCATCTGTGCGCGGCTGTTGTTCGGCAACCTGATCAACCGCATCGGCGGCTTTCGCGTGGCTATCGCCTGCCTGTCGGTAGAAACCCTGGGATTGCTGATGCTCTGGCTGGCGCCGACGCCCGGACTGGCCCTGGCGGGTGCAGCGTTGAGCGGCTTCGGGTTCTCGCTGGTATTTCCGGCGCTGGGGGTGGAGGCGGTCAACCAGGTATCGGCGGCCAACCGTGGCGCGGCGGTGGGGGCCTACTCGCTGTTCATCGACCTGTCGCTGGGCATCACCGGACCCTTGGTGGGCGCCGTGGCGGCAGGCTTCGGCTTTGCCTCGATTTTCCTGTTCGCGGCCGCGGCAGCGGGATGCGGGCTGGTGTTGAGCTTGTACCTGTATCGCCAGGCACGTCGATTGCGCGAGGCCTGAAAGCCTCGCGGGGCAAGCCCGCTCCCACGCGCTTGCCCCGCGAGGGTCCGACGGGTCAGCGCTGGGCGTACTGCAGCACCACTTCCAGCGGGTGGCGCAGCTGCTTCTCGGTCATGCGCTTGACCTGGCTACGGCACGAATAGCCGGTCGCCAGTGCCTCCCCCGCCTTGTCCAGCTTGGTTGCCCAGGATTGCTCGAAGATGGTCTTCGAGGCTTCCTGGTTACGCGCCTCGTGCCCATAGGTACCGGACATGCCGCAGCAGCCGGTGGCCTCGGTGACCAGCTTCAATCCCAGGCGGGCGAAAACCTGCTCCCACTGCTTGGTACTGGCCGGCACATTGGTCTTCTCGGTGCAGTGGGCCATCAGGCGGAAGCTGTCAGCCCTGAACGGCGCCTGCTCGGGCAGCACGTTCATCAGCCACTCCTGGGGCAGCAGTACCGACGGGCACTCCACGCCATCGACCTTCTGGTACTCCTGGCGATAGACCAGAGTCATCGCTGGGTCCAACCCCACCAGCGGCACGCCGCAGTCGGCCAACGCCTTGAGCTGGGTGGCGTTGCGGACCGCCGCCTTGGCGAAGGCACCGAGGAAACCCTGCACGTGCAGCGGCTTGCCGTTGGCGCTATAGGGTGCGAGGAACACCTTGTGCCCCAGGCGATGGGCCAGCTCGATGAACGAGGCCAGCAATGGCGTCTCGAAATAGCGGGTAAAGGCGTCCTGCACCAGCACGATACTGCGCTCGCGCTGGGCCGGGGTCAGCTCACGCAGCGCGGGCACGCTGGCGACCTGAACCCGGCAACGGGTCAGAGTAGCCTGGAAGTTGAAACGACTGATCAGCGGGCTATCGACCATGCCGACCTTGTCCGCCAGCAGCCTGCTCACCCAATTCGAGCCCATCACCGCGTTGTACAGGCCCGGCGCATGAGCCAGGTACGGGATGGTGAACTCCAGCGAGCCGATCAGGTAGTCGCGCAGCGGACGCTGGTAGCGGCCGTGGTACAGCTCGAGGAAGCGTGAGCGGAAGTCCGGCACGTTGACCTTGATCGGGCACTGCCCCGCGCAGGACTTGCACGCCAGGCAGCCGGCCATGGCGTCGTACACCTCGTGGGAGAAGTCTTCCTGGCCCTGGCGGCGCGCACGGCTGTTGCGCAGCCGCGCCGGCAACCCTTTGAGCCAGGAGGCCTTGCGCTGGGCGGCGGCGAGCACATCGATGTTCGCCTCGCCCTGCAGGCGCAGCCACTCGCGGATCAGCGAGGCACGGCCCTTGGGCGAGTGCTGGCGTTCGCGGGTGGCTTTCCACGACGGGCACATGGCGTCGTTGGGGTCATAGTTGTAGCAGGCGCCGTTGCCGTTGCAGTGCACTGCGCTGCCGAAGCTCTGCCACACGCGCTCATCGATGCTGCGGTCGAGGTCGCCGCGAAGGGTCACGCCATCCACCGGGGTCAGGCCTTCGGCGCTGTCCGGGGGGGTGCAGATCTTGCCGGGGTTGAGCTGGTTATGCGGGTCGAACGCGCCCTTGAGTCGCTGCAGGGCCGGGTACAGCTCGCCGAAGTACTCCGGCACATACTCTGAGCGCAGGCCCTTGCCGTGCTCGCCCCACAGCAGGCCGCCATAGCGCTTGGTCAGCGCCGCCACGGCATCGGAGATCGGCTTGACCAACGCGGCCTGGGCCGGGTCTTTCATGTCCAGCGCCGGGCGCACGTGCAGCACACCGGCATCGACATGGCCGAACATGCCGTAGGCCAGGCCGTAGCCATCGAGCAATGCACGGAAGTCGGCAATGTAATCGGCCAGTTGCTCCGGCGGAACCGCGGTGTCCTCGACGAACGGCTGCGGACGCACTTCACCCTCGACGTTGCCCAGCAGCCCCACCGAGCGCTTGCGCATCACATAGACGCGGCTCACCGCTTCGGCGCCTTCGGCCAGGGTGTGGCCCAGGCGCTCGACACCCTTGTCGGCCTGCAGGTGCGCGACGAAGGCCTGGACCCGGGCATTGACCTCGTCCGGCTCGTCACCGCAGAACTCCACCAGGTTGATGCCCAGGGTGGGGCGCTCGGGGTCGGCCGGGAAGTATTCGGCGACGCTGTGCCAGACGATGTCCTTCATCGCCAGCATCAGCACCTTGGAGTCGACGGTCTCGATCGACAGTGGCTTGTGCGCCATCAGCGCATTGGCGTCGCGCAGGGCGTCCATGAAACTGGTGTAGCGCACGTTGACCAGCACCGCGTATTTGGGGATCGGCAACACATTGAGCTTGGCCTCGACCACATAGCCCAGCGAGCCCTCGGCCCCGCACAGCACGCTGTTGAGGTTGAAGCGGCCCTGATCGTCGCGCAGGTGCGCCAGGTCGTAGCCGGTCAGGCAGCGATTGAGCTTGGGGAAGGTGCTCTCGATCAGTTCGCCCTGGGTTTGCTGGATCTCGCGGGCCATGCGGTACACCTCGCCGACCCGGCCGGGCGCGGCGCAGGCCTGTTCCAGCGTAGCGTCGTCGATCGGCAGGCTGTGCAGGCGCTCACCGCCGAGCAGCACGCTGTGCAATTCGAGCACGTGGTCGCGGGTCTTGCCGTAGGTGCAGCTGCCCTGGCCACTGGCGTCGGTGTTGATCATGCCGCCGACGGTGGCGCGGTTGGAGGTGGACAGCTCTGGCGCGAAGAACAGCCCGTGGGGCTTGAGCGCGGCATTGAGCTGGTCCTTGACCACGCCCGCCTGCACCCGCACCCAGCGCTGCTCGACGTTGATTTCGAGAATGGTGTTCATATGCCGCGACAGGTCGACGACGATGCCGTCGGTCAGCGACTGGCCGTTGGTGCCGGTACCACCGCCACGCGGGGTCAGCTTGATGTCACGAAAACGCGGCTCGGCCATCAGCGTGGCGACCCGCGCCACGTCGTCGGCGTCCAGCGGGAACACCGCCGCCTGGGGCAGGCGCTGGTAGATCGAGTTGTCGGTGGCCAGCACGGTGCGGGTGCCGTAGTCGGCGCTGATCTGGCCACGGAAGCCGCTGCTTCTCAGGGCTTCTAGGAATTCGGGGTATTGGGCGGCGGGCGCGCGGGGCGGCAGCTGGGCGATCATCGAAGGATGCCTCTTTGATATCGGCTAATTCACGGAAATCTTGTCGCTCCGGCATGAATGGATCATGGGAGGATTTCGAATGCGTCAATGTTCCTGTAGTTTCGCGCCAGGGGCAAACGGATATTCCTGCCGCTATCGATGAGCTTTATGAATGAATTACCGCCACCTCACCCCTTCGATGTCGCTCCTGCTGGCCTTCGAGGCCGCCGCGCGGCATGAAAGCTATACCCGCGCCGCCGCCGAACTGTCGCTGACCCAGAGCGCGGTGAGCCGCCAGGTGCAGGCACTGGAGCAACAACTGGGGCTGACACTGTTCCGTCGCGAGGGCCGCCAGGTGCAATTGACCGACGTCGGGCGCCTCTACCAGCGCGAACTCAGCGAGGCCCTCGGCCGCATCCGCAGCGCCACCCTGCAGGCACTGGCCTATCAGTCCGGCGTCGGCACCCTGCGCCTGGCGACGCTGCCGACCTTCGGCTCGAAATGGCTGCTGCCGCGCCTGCATGCCTTCTACAGCGCCCACCCCGGCATGCTGGTGCACATTCATTCACGTATCGAAGCCATCAACTTCGACACCAGCGAGATCGACGCGGCCATCGGCGTTGCCAGCCATGACTTGCCCGGGCTGATCTGCCATCGCCTGCATGCCGAGGAACTGGTGGTGATCCTGCCGCCGCAAGCCATGGCGGACGACCAATGGAACCCGCAAAGGATCAGCGAGGAAGTACTGCTCAACGTCGCCAACAACCCCCATGCCTGGGGCGAGTGGTTTTCCCACCATGCCCTGCCCCACCGCGCCATGCGCCTGGGGCCAAGCTTCGAGCTGACCTCGCACCTGATCCAGGCCGTGCGCGCCGGGATCGGCATCGGCCTGGTGCCGCGCATACTGGTGGCGGACGAACTGGCCAGTGGCGAGCTGTTCAGCCCGGGTGAGCCCTTCGCCAGCCAGCGCAGCTACTACCTGATCTATCCGCCCAGGAACGAGGCACTGCCATCGCTGCGAGCGTTTCGTGGCTGGTTGCTCGAACAGATCTGAGGCCGGCACAGGCAACAAAAAACCCGATGCCGGTTACTCGGCATCGGGTTTTTTGTTGGTGCGCCTCAGCGCTTACTTGGCGATGCTGCCAGCAGCGCCATTGGCCTGGGAGCCACGCTTGCTCTTCAGCTGGTAGGCCACATACATCACCACCAGCCACACCGGCATCGCGTACACAGACACCTGGATACCCGGAATCTGCAGCATGATGCCCAGGATCAGCACCACGAACGCCAGCACCAGGTAGTTGCCGTACGGGTACCACAGCGCTTTGAACAGCGGCTTCTGGCCGGTGCGGTCGAGATGCTGGCGGAACTTCAGGTGCGAGTAGCTGATCATCGCCCAGTTGATCACCAAGGTCGCCACCACCAGCGACATCAGCAGCTCCAGGGCATTCTGCGGCATCAGGTAGTTGAGCAGCACCGCAATCAGGGTCACGGCTGCCGAGACCAGGATCGAACGTACCGGCACGCCACGGCGGTCAACCTTGGCCAGCGCCGCTGGCGCATCACCTTGCTCAGCCATGCCCAGCAGCATGCGGGCGTTGCAGTAGGTGCCGCTGTTGTACACCGACAGCGCCGCGGTCAGGACCACGAAGTTCAGCAGGTGGGCCGCCACGTCGCTGCCCAGCAACGAGAACACCTGGACGAACGGGCTGCTGCCATAGCTGCCGCCGGAGGCGTCGATGCTCGCCACCAGGTTGTCCCATGGGGTCAGCGACAGCAGCACCACCAGGGCGCCGACATAGAAGATCAGGATGCGATAGATGACCTGGTTGATCGCCTTGGGGATCACGGTCTTCGGCTTGTCGGCCTCGGCGGCGGTGAAGCCGAGCATCTCCAGGCCACCAAAGGAGAACATGATGAACGCCAGCGCCATCACCAGCCCGCTGACACCGTGCGGGAAGAAACCACCATGGGCCCACAGGTTGGTCACCGAGGCTTCAGGACCGCCGCTGCCGCTGGTCAGCAGGTAGGCACCCAGGCCGATCATGCTGACGATGGCCACCACCTTGATGATGGCGAACCAGAACTCGGCTTCGCCGAAGAACTTCACGTTCATCAGGTTGATCGCGTTGATCAGCAGGAAGAACGCCGCCGCGGTTACCCAGGTCGGAATCTCCGGCCACCAGTAGTGGACGTACTTGCCCACCGCCGACAGTTCCGACATGCCCACCAGGATATACAGCACCCAGCAGTTCCAGCCCGACAGGAAGCCGGCGAAACCGCCCCAGTACTTGTGCGCGAAATGGCTGAAGGAGCCGGCCACCGGCTCTTCGACGATCATCTCGCCGAGCTGGCGCATGATCATGAAGGCGATGAAGCCGCAGATCGCATAGCCGAGGATCATCGACGGACCGGCGGACTTCATCACGCCGGCCGAGCCCAGGAACAACCCGGTGCCGATGGCGCCGCCCAGGGCGATCAATTGGATATGGCGGTTCTTCAAGCCACGCTTGAGTTCGCCGGACTGTGAGTTATGTCCACTCATGAACGAAGTCACCTGCTTGTTTTTATCTGTGACGGAATCGGACCCACCGCACTCGTGGCGCAGCGGAATGGGCAAGGTGGTTACCTTGGATACTTGTGACGGGAAGTCGCTCGTGGCCTTGCTGGCCAGGGGCGGATCAACCGGGTGTCAGCAAGCGTGCGCGGTACGCAAGGGAGTCACAGGTAAAACGCGGCGCATTGTATACCCCTGCAAACGCGCAGGCGTCAACGCGTTGCATCGTTTCCTGTGGAAAAAACGCAGCGGTCCTGGGGTGAAGGCCTGAAAAGGCGGAGTGATCGGCGTGCATGGCGCCTCCATTTTGTTGTTTTAAGTGCCTGGCGATCCTGCCTGGCTCTGCACACGGCAATGGCGCTATCTCAGCGCTTGGGCGGGGGTTTGGGAAGGGGGTGGAGGGGGCTGGGGAGGCTCTGGCGTGCAGGCTTTGGAAAGATTTTGTGACGAAGAACAGAAAAGCACAGGTAAGCCGGGGAAAACGCCCAGAATCGTATAGTTTTCTTTACAAGGCGGTTTGAAAATTTGCCACCGGTCGGGAAATCTTCTGTCCGTTCAGGTACTTGGGGCCGCTTTGCGCCCCATCGCGGGGCAAGCCCGCTCCCACGATGCGCACACTATTCGTGGGAGCGGGCTTGCCCCGCGATGGGCCATTTACCGCAGGCACAAAAAAGCCAGCCCGAAGGCTGGCTCTCTCGCTACCGGACCGAATCAGCCACGCGGCTTGCCGCGACCACGGCCTGCCGGCTTGTCACCTTCAGGGCGAGACGGACGCTTGCGCATCTCGCTCGGACGCTCGGCCACCGTGCTGCCGCGGTTGCCCTTGCGCGGCGCTGCGTCTTCACGCGGCGCACGTGCCGGACGCTCGGCTTGGCCTTCGGCGGCCGGGCGCAGGGTACGCACGCGCTCGCCACGCCCCAGCGGACGGGTCGACTTGCGCTGCAGGCGCTCGAGCTTGTCCTTGGCCTTGAGTTTCATTTCCGGCAGTGCCACCGGCTGCAGGCCGACTTCCGCGGCGAGAATGTCGATCTCGCCCTGGCTCATTTCGCGCCAGCGGCCCATCGGCAGGTCGGAGTTGAGGAACACCGGGCCGAAACGCACGCGCTTCAGGCGGCTGACCACCACGCCCTGGGATTCCCACAGGCGACGCACCTCACGGTTGCGACCTTCCATCACCACGCAGTGGTACCAGTGGTTGAAGCCTTCGCCACCTGGCGCCTTCTGGATATCGGTGAACTTGGCCGGGCCATCTTCGAGCACCACGCCGGCCTTGAGCCGGTCGACCATGTCGTCGTCGACTTCGCCGCGCACACGCACTGCGTACTCGCGGTCCATCTCATAGGACGGGTGCATCAGGCGGTTGGCCAACTCACCGTCGGTGGTGAACAGCAGCAGGCCGGTGGTGTTGATGTCCAGGCGACCGATGTTGATCCAGCGGCCCTCTTTCGGCCGCGGCAGGCGGTCGAACACGGTCGGGCGGCCTTCCGGGTCGTCACGGGTGCAGATCTCGCCGTCGGGCTTGTTGTACATGATCACGCGGCGGGTCGCCTCGGCGGCCTCGACGCGCTTGATCAGCTTGCCGTCGACGGTGATGGCGTCGTGCAGGTCGACGCGCAGGCCGAGGGTGGCCTCGACGCCGTTGACCTTGATGCGGCCCTGGCCGATCCAGGCCTCGACGTCACGGCGAGAACCGACGCCGATACGCGCAAGTACTTTCTGCAGCTTTTCGCCGGACGGCGGGGTAGGTTGTTGGTCTTGCAGGTCTTTGTCACTCATCTGGGCACCTCCCGGTGTAGTAGTGAAAGCGGGCGCGCATCATACGCGGTTCAGCAAGGGAACGCACTGCAGGGTAGAAGGTTTTTGCCGATCGCCCAGCAGATTCCGCCCAAAGGCGCAAGCTGGCGTCCACAGAGTCGGGCTGTCAGACCTTTGGTTCGTCCTCGGGCTCGATGGAAGCCTCATCGCGCAAATCATCGAAATCGATCTTGAGCCCTTCTTCCATCGCATCCAGCTCCACCAGCAGCGAGCGGAAGCTGGTCTCCTCCTTCGGCTCGATTTCCTCGCCCTCCTCGCCCAGGCTGGCATCGGCCAGGGCTTGCAGGTGAGCGGGCACCGGCGCCTCGTCCGGATCGACCTCGGGCTCCACCTCCAGCTCCAGCTCGCGCAGCTCGGCCAACGCCGGCAGCTCATCGAGGCTCTTGAGATTGAAATGATCGAGGAATGCCTTGGTGGTGGCGAACATCGCCGGTCGCCCGGGCACCTCGCGGTAGCCGACGATGCGGATCCACTCGCGCTCCATGAGCGTCTTGATGATGTTGCTGTTGACCGCCACGCCCCGCACGTCCTCGATCTCGCCACGGGTGATGGGCTGGCGATAAGCGATCAGCGCCATGGTTTCCAGCAGCGCGCGGGAATAGCGCTGCGGACGCTCCTCCCAGAGGCGGCCGACCCAGGGTGCGTAGTCCTCGCGGATCTGCAGGCGGTAGCCGGTGGCCACTTCCTTGAGTTCGAAGGCGCGGCCAGTGCAGGACTTGCCCAGCACCTCCAGGGCCTTCTTGAAAACGGCGGGGGCCGGGCGCTCGGCCTCCTCGAACAGCTCGTACAGGCGCTCGAGGGATTGCGGCTTGCCCGAGGCAAGCAGGAAGGCCTCGATCAGCGACGCCAGTTCACGGGGTTCGTTCAGGTTCATCGGTAGTTGTCAGGTCATTCTGCCGGGGCACGGACATGGATCGGGGCGAAGGGCTCATTCTGCACCAGTTCGATCAAGGATTCCTTCACCAGCTCGAGAATCGCCATGAAGGTCACCACCACGCCAAGCTTCCCCTCCTCGCGGGTGAACAGCTCGACGAAGGGCACGAAGGCGCCGCCCTTGAGGCGCTCGAGCACTTCGCTCATGCGTTCGCGGGTCGACAGCACCTCGCGGGTGATCTGGTGGCTCTCGAACAGGTCGTTGCGGCGCATGACCTCGGCCATGGACAACAGGATCTCTTCCAGCGCCACCTCCGGCAACAACTTGCGCACCTTGGCCTGCGGAGCCTCCAGGCGCGGCACGACGATTTCGCGCCCGACCCTGGGCAACTCGTCGATACCTTCGGCGGCGGCCTTGAATCGCTCGTACTCCTGCAGCCGGCGAATCAGTTCGGCGCGCGGATCGCCCTCCTCCTCCTCGACTTCGCCGGAGCGCGGCAGCAGCATGCGCGACTTGATCTCGGCGAGCATGGCGGCCATCACCAGGTACTCGGCCGCCAGCTCCAGGCGCACGCTCTTCATCAGCTCGACATAACTCATGTACTGGCGGGTGATCTCCGCCACGGGGATGTCGAGAATGTCCACGTTCTGCTTGCGGATCAGGTACAGCAACAGATCCAGCGGGCCTTCGAAGGCTTCGAGGAAGACTTCCAGGGCGTCCGGCGGGATGTACAGGTCGACCGGCATCTCGGTCAGGGCTTCGCCGTAGACCAGGGCCAGTTGCAGCTGGAACGGCGTCTGCGCCTCCGTGGCCGGCGCCTCGGGTGCTTGTACCTGGCTCACGCGTTGACCAGGAACGGCGTCGGATCCCCGCAGCCTTCGCGAATCAGCTCCGGCTCGTCGCCGGACAAGTCGATGATGGTAGAGGCCTTGAGGTCGCCGAAACCGCCGTCTATCACCAAGTCGACGTGATGCTCCAGTCGCTCGCGGATCTCGTAGGGATCGACCATCGGCTCGTCGTCGCCGGGCAGGATCAGGCTGACGCTCATCAAAGGCTCGCCAAGCTCTGCGAGCAAGGCCAAGGTTATTTCATGCCTGGGCACGCGCAGGCCGATGGTCCGGCGTTTCTCGTGCAGCAGCAGGCGCGGTACCTCGCGGGTGCCATTGAGGATGAAGGTATAGGGCCCGGGCACGTGGGCCTTGAGCAGGCGAAACGTACCCGTATCGACCTTGGCGTAAAGCCCCAACTGCGACATGTCGCAGCACATCAGGGTGAAGTTGTGGGTCTTGTCCAGACCACGCAACTTGCGCACCCGCTCGATCGCGGCCTTGTTGCCAATCTGGCATCCCAGCGCATAGGCCGAGTCGGTCGGGTAGACCACCACCCCACCCTTGCGGATGATCTCGACGGCCTGCTTGATCAGGCGCGGCTGCGGGTTCTCCGGATGAATCTGGAAAAATTGGCTCACGTAGTCGTCCTGTTCATACCGCCATAGGCTGTTCATGTCGGAATCGGCGCCACAGGGGTGGCAGGTCCTCAGGCAATGGCCGGTAGGCACCGATCTCGCCCCAGGTGCCAGGGCCGTGGAAGTCGCTGCCGGCGCTTGCCAGCAGGCCGAACTCACGGGTGAGGATCGACATCGTCCCCACCTGCTCGGGCGGCATCATCCCGTTGACCACTTCCAGTGCCTGCCCTCCAGCCTGAATATAGTCGGCAATCAGCCGTCTGCGCTTGCTGCGGGTCAGTTCATAGTGCATGGGATGGGCCAGGCTCACCCACGCATTCGACTCACGCAGCGTCGCAACAGTTTCCGCAAGCGTCGGCCAGTGCAGCTTGACGTCACCCAGCTTGCCGGCGCCCAGCCACTTGCGGAACGCCTCGCCGCGGTCCTTGACGAAACCGGCGCGGACCATGAACTCAGCGAAATGCGGGCGCGCCGGGGCGTTGCCGCTGTCGCCCAGTTCCTGCTGCACCGCCCGCGCGCCGTCCAGCGCGCCGGGCATGCCCTTGGCCGCCAGCTTGCGGTCGATTTCCTCGGCGCGCAGCCAACGACCACGGTGCAGGTTGGCGATGGCATCGAGCAACGGCGGTGCGTCGAGGGGGAAGTCGTAACCCAGCACATGAATGGTGGCGCCGCCCCAGGTGCACGACAGTTCCACGCCGCTGACCCACTGCATGCCGTTGTCCAGGCAGGCCTGGCGCGCCTCCGGCAGGCCCTCAAGGGTGTCATGGTCGGTGAGCGAGAGCGTGCGCACCCCGTGCTCATGGGCCCGGGCGACCAGTGCCGTGGGCGACAGGGCGCCGTCGGAGGCCGTGCTGTGACAGTGCAGATCAACATTCATGGAGGAGCGCTTTCGCAGGAATCGATGTTTGTTATTATGCCGTCACATCCCGCTTCTGGCTGCCACTGTGAAACAATTCATCGATTTCATCCCGCTGCTGCTGTTCTTCATCGTCTACAAGCTTGACCCGCGCCCGGTCGAATTCGCCGGCCACGGCTTCGAGTTCGGCGGGATCTACAGCGCCACCGCCATGCTGATCGTCAGCTCCGTGGTGGTCTACGGCGCGCTGTTCCTGCGCCACGGCAAGCTGGAGAAGGGGCAGTTGCTGACCCTGGTCGCCTGCCTGGTGTTCGGTGGCCTGACCCTGGCCTTCCACAGCGAGACCTTCCTAAAGTGGAAGGCGCCCGTGGTCAACTGGCTGTTCGCCCTGGCGTTCGCCGGCAGCCACTTCATCGGTGACCGGGTGCTGATCAAACGCATCATGGGCCATGCCCTGACACTTCCAGAAACAGTGTGGAACCGCCTGAACGTGGCGTGGATCGCCTTCTTCCTCGTATGCGGCGCCGCCAACCTGTTCGTCGCCTTCACCTTCCAGGACATCTGGGTCGACTTCAAGGTATTCGGCAGCCTGGGCATGACCGTGCTGTTCCTGGTGGCCCAGGGTGTCTACCTGTCGCGCCACCTGCACGATGCCGATCCCTCCACCTCCAAACCCAAGGACTGACATGCTCTACGCCATCATCGCCAGCGACGTCGAAAACTCCCTGGAAAACCGCCTGGCCGCCCGCCCCGCGCATATCGAACGCCTGCAGCAGCTCAAGGCCGAAGGCCGTGTGGTGCTCGCCGGCCCGCACCCGGCCATCGACAGCAACGACCCGGGCGCCGCCGGCTTCAGCGGCAGCCTGATCGTCGCCGAGTTCGAATCGCTGGCCGCCGCCCAGGCCTGGGCCGACGCCGATCCGTACATCGCCGCGGGCGTGTACGCCAAGGTCGTGGTCAAGCCGTTCAAGCAAGTCCTGCCGTAACAGGCTTTAACCGGGACGGGCTTCGCAGGGGCAAGCCCGCGCCCACGAAGCCGCTCCCAGCTACACCCCGCGCGGCACTATTCATAAAATCCGACGACTGGCCGACAACCTCCTGAATCGATACGAATCAGGAGTTCCAATGCGTCAAGGTCCGATGTCCCTGCTGCTTTGCCTGTTGCTGCTGTCCCCTTTCGCCGCGGCCGAACAGCCGCTGTCGCTGGAAGCCGGGGCGCGGATCACCGACTTGCAGCAGCGCCTGGAAGAGAGCGAGAAACAGCGCACGGCGCTGACCCAGCAACTGCAGAACCAGGACAGCGAGCGTGAAAGCGCCCAGCTCGCCCGCCTGCGCCAGGACAACCAGCGACTGAAGCTGACGATCAAGGAACTGCAGGCAGGCGCCAGCGCCCCGCAAAGCCCGCTGACCGACCAGCAGCAATGGTTCTTGATCGGCTCGGCCGTTGCACTGTTGTCCGCAGTCTGCGGTATCTTAGCCAGCGGCGGACACAGAAGACGCCGGCAATGGTTGAATTGAGTGAGAAATGAGCGAGCTGTTACTGATTGATGATGACCAGGAACTGTGCGAGCTGCTCGGCAGCTGGCTGACCCAGGAAGGGTTTGCGGTGCGCGCCTGCCACGATGGCCAGAGTGCGCGCCAGGCCTTGGCCACCCACGCCCCGGCGGCGGTGGTGCTGGATGTCATGCTGCCCGATGGCAGCGGCCTGGAACTGCTCAAACAGCTGCGCAGCGAACACACCGACCTGCCGGTGCTGATGCTTTCGGCCCGCGGCGAGCCGCTGGACCGCATCCTTGGCCTGGAGCTGGGCGCCGACGACTACCTGGCCAAGCCCTGCGACCCCCGCGAGCTCACCGCCCGCCTGCGCGCAGTGTTGCGCCGCAGCCACCCCAGCGCGCCCAGCAGCCAGGTGGAGATCGGCGACCTGATCTTCAGCCCGGTACGCGGCGTGGTCAGCATCGACCAGCGCGAGATGACCCTCACGCTGTCGGAAAGCCGCATCCTCGAAGCCTTGCTGCGCCAACCCGGCGAGCCGCTGGACAAGCAGGAACTGGCGCAGATCGGCCTGGGCCGCAAGCTCACGCTTTATGACCGCAGCCTGGACATGCATGTCAGCAACCTGCGCAAGAAGATCGGGCCGCACCCGGATGGCCGCCCGCGCATCGTCGCCCTGCGCAGCCGCGGCTATTACTACAGTCTGTAGGAAAACCGGGGCCGCTTCGCGGCCCTGCCATCTTTACCCAGCCTTTACCTTCGCCTGACCGCCCTTGACCTTGATCTCCCTAGACTGGGCTCATCCGGTAACCACCGGCCCCTGAAAGGAGAGACACCATGCGCAAGACCCTTATCGCCCTGATGTTCGCCGCCGCCCTGCCGACCGTGGCCATGGCCATGCCCGAAGGCGGCCCGCGCCACGATGGCCCGCATCATCGCGGTGACGCGCCTTTCGCCCAGCTGGACCTGAGCCGCGACCAGCGCCAGCAGATCGGCAAGCTGATGGGCGAGCAGATGAAGCAGCGCCGCGACATCAACGAACGCTACATAGCCAAGCTGCCGGCGGCCGAGCAGAAAGCCCTGAAGGACGAGCTCAAGGCCAGCCACGACAAGACCGAAGGCCAGATCCGCGCCTTGCTCAAGCCCGACCAGCAGAAGAAATTCGACGACCTGCAGAAGGAGCGCGCCGCGCGCAAGGCCGAGTGGCAGGAGTTCCAGGCCTGGAAGGCTGAAAAAACCGGCAAGGCCCAGTAAGCTGTCAGCCCGATGCCCGGCCCGCTTCCCAGCGGGCCGGGCTTTCGCCATTTCCTGGAGGTGCTTGTCTTGCGTTCACTGTTCTGGCGCATCCTGGCCAGCTTCTGGCTGGCCATCGCCCTGGTCGCCGGGCTGTCGATCCTGCTCGGGCACATGCTCAACCAGGACACCTGGATCCTCAGTCGCCACCCGGGTCTGAACAACCTGGCCAGCCACTGGGCCCAGCACTACGAACAGGAAGGCCTGGAGTCGTCGCAACGCTTCCTGGAACGGCGCAAGCAGCGCTACAAGATCGACGTGCAGGTGCTCGACGACAGCGGCGATGCCGTGGTCCCCGGCACCTTCCCGCGCCGCGCCGCCGCCTTCGAGGCACGCCAGCACAACGACGAACGTCGTCTGCCGTGGCGCCGCCTGACCGAGGAATACACCAGCCCCGGCAGCGGTGAGACCTACCTGCTGATCTACCGTATCCCCCACCCGGAGCTGGCCGCCTGGCACCGCGAAAGCCTGATCTGGCCGCTCAGCGCCTTGGGCATAGCCTTGGTGGTGCTGACCCTGTTCAGCCTGCTGGTAACCCTGTCGATTACCCGCCCGCTCAGCCGCCTGCGCGGCGCCGTGCACGACCTGGGACAGACCAGCTACCAGCAGAACAGCCTGGCGCGACTGGCCGTGCGCCGCGACGAGTTCGGCGTGCTGGCCAACGACTTCAACAAGATGGGCGCCCGCCTGCAGAGCCTGATCGGCAGCCAGCGCCAGCTGCTGCGCGATGTGTCCCACGAACTGCGCTCGCCACTGGCGCGGCTGCGCATCGCCCTGGCGCTGGCCGAGCGCGCCGAACCCGAACAGCGGCAGGCCTTGTGGCCGCGCCTGACCCGCGAATGCGATCGTCTGGAAGATCTGATCAGCGAAATCCTCGTGTTGGCCCGGGTCGATGCCGAGCAGGCGCATGCCGAGCCGGTGGACCTCAATGCCTTGCTGGGCGGCGTGCGCAAGGACGCCCAGCTGTCAGCGCCAGATCAGGAGGTACGCCTGGAGATGCAGCCGGGCCTGACCCTGCATGGCTGGCCGACGCTGATCGAACGGGCGGTGGACAACCTGCTGCGCAATGCGCTGCGCTTCAATCCGGCCGGACAGCCAATCGAGCTGCGCGCCAGCCGCGAACAGGAACGCATCGTGTTGAGCGTGCGCGACCACGGCCCGGGGGTGGCGGCGGAACATCTGGAGCAGTTGGGGGAGCCATTCTTCCGGGCACCGGGGCAAGAGGCGCCGGGACATGGGCTGGGGCTGGCGATTGCACGCAAGGCGGCGGAGCGCCATGGTGGCAGCCTGAAGTTTGCGAACCATCCGCAGGGTGGGTTCGTGGTTACGCTGGAGCTGCCGCGTGAGGTCAGCGCTGGCTGACAGATCCTGGGGCCGCAAAGCGGCCCCACTCAATCACTCGCCCCAGGCGCTGACGTACTCGGCAGTTTCCAGGATCGGCGCGGTGCGTGGCTCGGCCATTGGCGTGCCGACATACAGGTAACCGATCAGCTCTTCGTTCTCGGCAAGCCCCAGCCCCTTGTGCACATCGGCGTCGAAGGCCATGTCGCCGGTGCGCCATACCGCGCCGATACCCTGGGCATGGGCGGCGATCAGGATGCCATGGGCGGCGCAGCCGGCGGCCAGGCGCTGCTCGATCTTAGGCACCTTGAAGTGGTCCTGCAGCCGGGCGATCACCACGATCAGCAACGGCGCGCGCAGCGGCATCGCCCGGGCCTTGTCCAGCGCCGCCTGGGTGGCTTCACCCTTGGCTTGCACGGCTTCGGCGAACAGCTCGCCGAGCTTTTCCCGGCCCTGGCCTTCGATGGTCAGGAAACGCCAGGGTCGCAGTTGGCCATGATCTGGCGCACGCAATGCGGCCTGGAACAGCGCCTCGCGCTGGGCGGCATTGGGCGCCGGGTCAGTCAGGCGTGGCACGGAAACACGGTTGAGCAATGCGTCGAGAGCCTCCATGGGCTACCCTCCTGGCAGATTGAAAGTGCGGCCATTCTGCACCATCGAGGGGGATCGTGGGAGCGGGCTTGCCCCGCGATCCGGCCATCGCGGGGCAAGCCTGCTCCGTGGAGGCCACCAATCGGCGTTTACAAGACCCGGCCCACAGGTAGAATGGCGCCCTTTCCGTAGCGAGTCAGAGCAGATCACATGGCGTTGCCGACCTTAAGGATCATTGGTTTCATCATCGGCATCTTCCTGATCACCCTGGCGGTGAGCATGGTGGTGCCCATGGCGACCCTGGTGGTCTTCGAGCGCACCGGCGACATGCCGTCGTTTCTCTGGTCGAGCCTGATCACCTTCCTCGCGGGCCTGGGCCTGGTCATCCCCGGCCGCCCCGAGCACGTGCACCTGCGCCCCCGCGACATGTACCTGCTGACCGTCAGCAGCTGGCTGGTGGTCTGCGTGTTCGCCGCCCTGCCCTTCCTGCTGACCCAGCACATCAGCTACACCGACGCCTTCTTCGAGAGCATGTCCGGCATCACCGCCACCGGCGCCACCGTGCTCAGCGGCCTGGACAGCATGTCGCCGGGCATCCTGATGTGGCGCTCGATGCTGCACTGGCTGGGCGGCATCGGCTTCATCGGCATGGCCGTGGCGATCCTGCCGTTGCTGCGCATCGGCGGCATGCGCCTGTTCCAGACCGAGTCCTCCGACCGTTCGGAGAAGGTCATGCCGCGCTCGCACATGGTCGCCAAGTCGATCGTGGCGGTGTACGTCGGCATCACCGTGCTCGGCAGCCTGGCCTTCTGGTGGGCGGGGATGGGCCTGTTCGATGCGATCAACCACGCCATGTCGGCGATCTCCACCGGCGGGTTCTCCACCTCCGACCAGTCCCTGGCCAAATGGGATATCCCTGCGGTGCACTGGGTCGCGGTGGTGGTCATGATCATGGGCAGCGTGCCCTTCACCCTGTACGTGGCCACCCTGCGCGGCCACCGCCGGGCGCTGATCAAGGACCAGCAGGTGCAGGGCCTGCTGGCCATGCTGGTGACCACCTGGCTGGTGCTTGGCACCTGGTACTGGGCCACCACCGAGCTGCACTGGCTCGATGCCCTGCGCCACGTGGCGCTGAACGTTACTTCGGTGGTCACCACCACCGGCTTTGCCCTGGGCGACTACAGCCTGTGGGGCAACTTCTCGCTGATGCTGTTCTTCTACCTGGGCTTCGTCGGCGGCTGCTCCGGCTCGACGGCCGGCGGTATCAAGATCTTCCGCTTCCAGGTCGCCTACATCCTGCTCAAGGCCAACCTCAACCAGCTGATCCATCCGCGCGCGGTGATCAAGCAGAAATACAACGGCCACCGCCTCGACGAAGAGATCGTGCGCTCGATCCTGACCTTCTCGTTCTTCTTCGCCATCACCATCTGCATCATCGCCCTGCTGCTGTCGCTGCTGGGCGTGGACTGGATGACCGCGCTGACCGGCGCCGCCGGCACCGTGTCGGGTGTCGGCCCGGGGCTGGGCGAAGTGATCGGCCCGGCCGGCAACTACGCGACGCTGCCAGATGCCGCGAAATGGATCCTTGCCGGCGGCATGCTGCTCGGTCGCCTGGAGATCATCACGGTGCTGGTGTTGTGCATGCCGGCGTTCTGGCGTCACTGACCGACAGGCGCGTGCGGTACTCGCTCGGCGTGCTGTCGAACCAGCGGCGGAACGCCCGGTAGAAGTTGCTCGGGTCAGCGAAACCCAGCAGGTAGGCGGTTTCCAGCAACGTGGTGCCTGGCTGCGCCAGGTACTGCTCGGCCAGTTCGCGGCGGGTGTCGTCGAGCAGGGTCTGGAAGCTGGTGCCCTCGTCCTGCAGGCGCCGCTGCAAGGTGCGTTGCGAAAGGTGCAGGGCCTGGGCCACGGTTTCGCGCTTGGGCTCGCCCTGGGGCAGGATGCGGCACAGTACCTGGCGCACGCGGTGGGTCACCCGGCTTTCCGAGAAACGCGCCAGGTACTCACCGGCGAAACGGTCGTGCAGCACCGCCATCGCCTCGTTGGCGGTCGGCAACGGCGCCTCCATGTCGGCGCGGGCGAACACCAGCGCATCATGGGGCGCGCCAAATTGCAGCGGTGCGTGGAAAGCCACCTTGTACGGCTCGACATTTTTCGGCAGTGCGCCCTGAATCAGTACCCGCCGCGGCTGGATCGGCCGCCCGCTGAGCCAGGTGCACAACGCCAGGGCGCAGGCCAGCGAGGCTTCGGCGCTGTGCCGGGTCGGCGGCAGGTGGTCGCCGTGCACGGTCAGCACCAGGGCATAGCCGTCGGGCTCGAGGCGAAAGCTCAGGTCCGAACTCTCCGCGATGATGCGCTGGTAGCGCACCAGGCGCTCGAAGCCCTCGGCCAGGGTGCGGCTGGACATCAGCGCGTAACCCACCACATGGAACGAGGCCGGCCGCACCACCCTGGCCATGTTAAGGCCAATGGCCTCGTTGCCCGACAGCTCGACCGCCAGCTGCCACAGGCGGGTCATCGAATCCTGGGTGAAGCGCGCGTCGGGGTCATCCAGTGCGGCGAAGTCGAGCCCGAGCTGCTTGAACATGGCCGGACAATCGAGCCCTTCCAGCTCGAGTGCCTTGACGATCCCTGATGCCCAGCTGGCTGACGTGGTTCTCTCACTCATGACAGGCTCTTGTGCTGACCGCTCCTGCGGTGAATCGAAAGGATACTCAATTGGCGCCTATTGTCACTGGCCACGGCACCCAGTGACTCTAGACTCGATTCAGGCTCCACGCCGTGTATCCTGTCAGCAAGACCCGCAGATCCGGAAGCCCGCCATGACCCGCACAGCGCAGTTCCGCAGTTTTGCCGAGTTCTACCCCTATTACCTGGGCGAGCACAGCAACCCCACCTGCCGCCGCCTGCATTTCGTCGGCACCAGCCTGGTGATCGCCCTGCTCGCCTACAGCATCGGCAGCGGCAAATGGCTGTTGCTGCTGGCCGTGCCACTGGCCGGCTACGGCTTCGCCTGGGCCGGGCATTTCTTCTTCGAGAAGAACCGCCCCGCCACCTTCAGCCACCCCTGGTACAGCCTGGTCGGCGACTTCGCCATGTTCCGCGACATCCTGCTGGGCCGCCTGAGCCTCTGAATCGGCCCGCAAGGCCAGGTTCGCGTCCCGGCGGGCCACTGCCAAAGCCCGGATCCTGGCCAACACTGCGGTATGTTCCCCGACACGAGCGGCACGCGGTGATGAGCAAGCAAGCCAATTTCAGCCACATGCGCGATGGCACCGCCCAGGATTGGGCGATCATCGCCGACGACTTTCGCGCCTACTCCCATCAGTTGCCCCAACGCATTCTCGCCCACCTGCGCCTGCTCGACGGCGACTTCGGCGGCTTCCCCATCGACCGCCTGAGCCATTCCCTTCAGACCGCCAGCCGCGCCCACCGCGACGGCCGCGATGAAGAGTACGTCGTCTGTGCACTGCTGCACGACATCGGCGACACCCTGGGCAGCTACAACCACCCGGATATCGCCGCGGCGATCCTCAAGCCGTTCGTCAGCGACGAGAACCTGTGGATGATCGAGAAACACGGGATCTTTCAGGGCTACTACTTCTTCCACCACCTGGGCATGGACCGTCACCTGCGCGAGCAATACCGCGATCACCCGCATTACCAGCGGACCCTCGAGTTCTGCGCCCGCTATGACGCGGCAGCGTTCGATCCGGACTATGAAAGCCTGCCGCTGGCGTTCTTCGAGCCGATACTGGAGCGCTTGTTCGCCCAGCCCAGGCAGTCGATCTACAAGGCCGCCCTGCCAGCCACCGCCTGACCTCACTACCGGTTCGCGATCACAGGCGAAGCCGGTGCCATGCAGCGCCGACGAGCCTAGGCCGGCTCGCCTAGCTCCGCCAAGCGCAACGCCGCCTCACGCGCCTGTGCCTCGGCAAACCGATACAGCTCGATCCGCCCGTCCCAGTGTTCGATCAGCGCCGTGCACGACTCCACCCAGTCGCCGCAGTTGAGGTAATCCACCTCGCCCACCTGGCGGATCTCGGCATGGTGGATATGCCCGCATACCACACCGTGGAAGCCACGCCGGGTGCACTCGTGGGCGATGCCGTCCTCGAAGTCGCTGATGAAGTTCACCGCGCCCTTGACCTTGTGCTTGAGGTACGCCGACAGCGACCAGTAGCCATAGCCGTAACGGGCGCGCCAGTGGTTGAGCCAACGGTTGAGCACCAGGGTGAACTCGTAGGCCCGGTCGCCCAGAAAAGCCAGCCAGCGGTGGTAGCGGGTGATCACGTCGAACTGGTCGCCGTGGATCACCAGCAGGCGCCGACCGTCGACGGTGAGGTGTTCGGCCTCGTCCACCAGCTGGATGTTGCCCAGGATCAGTTTCGAGTACCGCCGCAGGAATTCGTCATGGTTGCCGGTAACGTAGATCACCTCGGTGCCGCGCTTGCTCAGGGTCAGCAGGCGGCGGATGACATTGGTGTGGGCTTGGGGCCAGTAGATGCCGCTGCGCAGTTTCCAGCCATCGATGATATCGCCGACCAAGTAGATGCGCTCGGCCTGGTAGCCCTTGAGGAAGTGCGCGAGGTGTTCGGCCTGGCAGTCGCGGGTGCCCAGGTGTACATCGGAAATCCATAGGGTGCGCACACGCTGCTTGCGTGACGGGCGAAGGGGTTCGGCGTGGCTCATGGGCAGGCTCCGGCGCTGTTTGCTGGAGACTGGCAGGCGCAGGTGACAGATTGGTGGCAGGTACATGACCATCCTGCCCTCGCCTGCCGGTGTACAATCTTCGCCTGCCTCGTGAGGACTCACCATGACCGCCGGCCCCTTGCTCTCGTTGCGCCATTACCGCCACGACTTGATCGCCCACAGCCACGACCATCCACAGTTGGTGTTCGGCCTCGGCGGGCGCCTGGATTTCGAGGTGGATGGACGCGGCGGCCGGGTCGCTCGCCAGGACCTGATGGTGGTTCCCGCCGGTGCCCACCACACTTGCGGGAGCCGCGAGGGCAGCGATTGCCTGGTGCTGGACGTACCGGGCGGACACTGGCTCGGCGATCATCTCGGCGAGCACGCCGACGACAGCCGCCGCCTGCTCGACCGCCCCGGCCCACTGAGCCTGGACAGCCGACAGCAGCAACTGGTGGACTGGCTGGCAACCAGCCCCGTGGACGACCCGCTGATTGCCCGCCAGGGCGCGGTGTTGCTATTGGCGAGCCTCAATCCACAGGCCTGCGCCCCGGTACTGGCCAGCAGGCGCCTGCCCTATGCCGCCTTCGACCGCCATATCGAGCAGCACGCCGCCTACCCGCTGCAGGTCGCCGACCTGGCGCGGCTGGCCGGGCTGTCCAGTGCGCGGCTGCATGCGCGGTTTGCCAGCGAGTGCGGCATGACGCCGATGGACTACATCCGCCAACGGCGGCTGACGATGGCGCGCCGGCTGTTGCGTGAGACGGTGTTGCCGGTGGGCGAGATCGCCGCGCGCGTGGGGTATGGCTCGCAGAGCGCATTCAGCGCGGCGGTGCTGCGGGCGTTCGGCTGCACGCCGCTGGCGTTGCGGCGCGAGTCTGGCGACAACGGGCGCGAGGTGGGCGACAGATCTGCCTGAGGATCGAACATACACTGCTGCCTGTATCGACCTCATCGCGGGTCAAGCCCGCTCCAAGCCTTCAGCATCATCTGTGGGAATGGGCTTGCCCCGCGATGGAGCCAGCACGCAACGCTCACCGTACTCAAAGGACCACCATGAACCACCGCACCGCCCTCGGCGCCCTGCATATCGGCGCGCTGTTCTTCGGCCTGACCGGCGTCTTCGGCAAACTGGCCGCCAGTGCCAGTCCTACGATCATCGTCTTCGGCCGAGCCATGTTCGCCGTCCTGGCCCTGGGCCTGTTCGCCGGCCTGGCGCGCCAGGCCTGGCAACCACTGCGCGGCCAGGACCTGCGCCGCCTGCTGCTGGGGGGTGTGCTGCTGGCCGGGCATTGGGTGAGCTTCTTCATCGCGGTCAAGGTCGGCGGCGTGGCCATCGCCACCCTCGGCTTCGCCAGCTTCCCAGCCTTCACGGTGATCCTTGAAGGCTTGTTGTTCCGCGAACGCATCCGCCGCAACGAGGCTGTGCTGGTACTGCTGGTGAGCATCGGCCTGGTGCTGGTCACCCCCGCCTTCGACCTGGCCAGCGAGGCCACCGGCGGGCTGCTCTGGGCGTTGCTCTCAGGCCTACTGTTCTCGCTGCTGTCGCTGACCAACCGTGCCGGTTCCGGGCGCCTGCCCGCCGTGCAGGCGGCGCTATGGCAGAACCTGGTGGTGAGCCTGTGCCTGCTGCCATTCGCCGCGCCGGGCCTGACTGCCGTGGCGCCCATGGACTGGCTGTGGATCGCCCTGCTTGGCATCTTCTGCACCGGCGTCGCCCACAGCCTGTTCGTCGCTAGCCTCGCGGTGATCAAGGCGCGCACCGCCGCGGTGGTGTTCGGCATGGAGCCGGTCTATGGCATCGCCGTGGCCTGGGTGGTGTTCGCCGAACAGCCAACCCTGCGCATGCTCGCCGGTGGTGCCTTGATCATCTTCGCCATCGTCCTGTCCAGCCGCCTGGCCGCCGAGCAACCCACCCGGCAGACCGTGGCCGAAAGCGCCTGATCAGCGATCGTTGTGACCCAGGTCGCGCTGCGGATCGATCTGGTCACGCACCCGCTGCTTGAGCGCCTTGGCCTCGGGGAAGCCGCCGTCGGCCTTGCGCTCCCAGATCTGCACGCCGTCGCAGGTGATGCGGAACACCCCGCCGGTACCAGGCTCCAGGGCGACCTGGCCGAGGTCGTCAGCGAAGGTGCTGAGCAACTCCTGCGCCAGCCAGGCGGCGCGCAGCAGCCACTGGCACTGGGTGCAATAGGTAATGACAATTTGTGGCTTGCTGTCTGCCATGTCGGGGAACTCCGTAGGAAGGGCCGCTTATACTAGCGGTCTTTACCCTCTGGTTTGAGACTCACGATGCGCCGCCTGCTGTTCTGCCTCCTGCTGATGCTCACTTCCATCACCTTGCATGCCGCCGAAACGGCGCGGCCGAAAATCGGCCTGGTGCTGTCGGGCGGCGCCGCCCGCGGCCTGGCCCATATCGGCGTACTCAAGGCCCTGGAAGAACAGGGCGTGCGCATCGACGCCATCGCCGGCACCAGCATGGGCGCGGTGGTCGGCGGGCTGTACGCCTCGGGCTACAGCATCGCCGAACTGGAAAAACTGGCCACCACCCTGGACTGGCAACAGGCATTGTCCGACGCCCCGCCGCGCAAGGACGTGCCGTTCCGACGCAAGCAGGACGACCGTGACTTCCTGGTCAAGCAGAAGCTGAGCTTTCGCGACGACGGCAGCCTGGGCCTGCCGCTGGGCGTAATCCAGGGTCAGAACCTCGCCCTGCTGCTGGAAAGCAAGCTGGCCCATGCCGCCGACGTGCGCGACTTCGACAAGCTGCCGATCCCGTTTCGCGCCGTGGCCACCGACATCACCAGTGGCGAGAAGGTGATCTTCCGCCGCGGCCACCTGCCGCAGGTGATCCGCGCCAGCATGTCGATCCCGGCAGTGTTCGCCCCGGTGGAACTGGACGGCCGGCTGCTGGTGGACGGCGGCATGACCGACAACATCCCGCTGGACGTGGTGCGCGAGATGGGCGTGGACATGGCCATCGTCGTCGACATCGGCACCCCGCTGCGCAACCGCAAGCAATTGGCCACGGTGGTGGATGTGCTCAACCAGTCGATCACCCTGATGACCCGGCGCAACTCCGAGGAGCAACTGGCCAGCCTGCGCCGCGAAGACATTCTCGTCCAGCCGCCGCTGTCCGCGTTCGGCGTCACCGACTTCGGCCGCGCCCAGGACATGATCGATGCCGGCTACCGCGCCACCCGCGCCCTCGATCCGCGCCTGGCGGCGCTGCGCCAGCCCGAGGGCGACAGCAACCTGGCGGTGGCGCGCTCGCCGAAACAACGCACGCCGACCATCACGGCCATCAAGGTGGAGAACGACTCCAAGGTCAGCGACGACGTGATCCGCTACTACATCCGCCAACCCATCGGCGAGCAGCTGGACCTCGGCCGCCTGCAGACCGACATGGGCACCCTCTACGGGCTGGACTACTTCGACCAGGTGCAATACCGCGTCGCGCACAAGGGCGATGAACATACCCTGGTGATCAGCGCCCGCGGCCGGCGTGGCGGTACCGATTACCTGCGCCTGGGCCTGAACCTGTCGGACGACCTGCGCGGCGACAGCGCCTTCAACCTTGGTGCCAGCTACCGGGTCAACGGCATCAACCGGCTCGGCGGCGAATGGCTGACCCGGGCCCAGATCGGCGACGACCAGGAGCTGTACAGCGAGTTCTACCAGCCGCTGGACGTGGGCTCGCGTTACTTCATCGCCCCCTATCTGGCCCTGGGCTCGCAGAATGTGGAGGCCATCCTGGACAACGACCCGGTGGCCGAGTACCGCCTAGAACGTTACGGCTTCGGGCTCAATGTCGGGCGGCAGATCGGCACCTACGGCGAGGTGCGCCTGGGCGTGGGCAAGGCCTGGGGCAACGCCGAGGTGCGCATTGGCGACCAGGACTTGCCCAAGGTCAGCTTCAACGAGGGTTTCTACGAGCTCAAGTACTCCTTCGACACCTTCGACAACGTCTACTTCCCGCACAGCGGCGAAGACATCGGCCTAACCGTGCGCAAGTATGACAAGTCGCTGGATTCGGACCAGAACTACCGGCAGTGGCTGTTCAACCTGGACAAGGCCATCAGCAGCGGGCCGAACACCCTGGTGCTGGGCGGGCGCTACGGGCGCACCCTGGACGATGCCGAGGTGGTCACCTCAAGCTTCGTGTTCGGCGGGGCACGCCAGCTATCGGGCTTTCGCCAGGACTCGATCTCCGGGCAGAACATGAGCCTGCTGCGCATGGTCTACTACCGCCGCCTGACGCCACGGGCCTACCTGCCCCTGGACTTCCCGCTGTACCTGGGCGGGTCGCTGGAGCGCGGGCGGGCGTGGAACAACGACAACGAGTTCGACAGCGGCTACATCAATGCAGCGAGTATCTTCCTGGGGCTGGAAACGCCGCTGGGGCCGTTGAACCTGAGCTATGGCGCCAACGATGCGCATGAGAAGGCGGTGTACCTGAACCTGGGGCATACCTTCTAGAAATGATCGCGGGGCAAGCCGCACCCACAAGCCAAGCAGAATCTTGTGGGAGCGGGCTTGCCCCGCGATCTACGTCAAGCTCAGGACTTTTCGAGATTATCGAGAATCTTCGCATGCACGCGCATGCACACTTCCAGGTCGGCCTCATCGACCCCGGTGAACAACTCGAGCCGCAACGCATTGGCGATGGTCTCGATCTGGTCGATCAGCGGCTTGGCCGGCGGGCACAGCAGGATCTTCTTGGCCCGACGGTCTTCCATCACCGCCTGGCGGCGCACCAAGCCCTGGCTTTCCAGGCTGTCGAGCAGGCGCGCCAAGGTCGGGCCCTCGACGCCGACGCTCTGGGCCAGCTCGCGCTGGGTCGGCGCCTCCTCGAACCTGGCCAAGTGCAGCAGCACCAGCCAACGGGCTTGCGACAGGTTGAGCCCGGCCAGGCGGCGATCCAGCTCGGCGCGCCAGCCTCGGGACATCTGGGCCAGCTGCATGCCGAAGCGGTGTTGGTTGTCGGTCAGGGGCATAAGTAACTCAATGAATAGAACTAATTATTAGCCAGCTAACCATGGCCCGACCGATCAGGCAAGGTTCGACGCCACGGAAATGACTGATAATCATGTAAGGGTATGACAAAGGTCAGCAAATAGCACAAATGCCGGCAATCACACACCGAACTCCACGGCAAGCGCCGCCCGCACGCAGTGCAGCACACCTTCCGGCACCCGCTGGCCGAACAGCGGTGCCACAGCGGACACCGCAGGCAGCTCGCCCTCGCCGTCGAGGAAGGCGTCCTGCACTTCCATCATCAGCTCTTCGGGCAGGTCCAGTGCCTGCTCCAGGCTCAGCTCCTGGCGGCCGATGGCCTCGGCCAGCAAGCTGTAGACGTTCTTCTCAGTGCAGTTGAGTTGCCCGGCGATCTGTGCCGGTGTCATGCCGGCGCGGGCCAGGCTGACCAGTTCGTGGCGTAGGTCGAGCACCACCTTCGGCGCTTCATCGGTGCCACCGGCGCCATTGAGCACCTCAAGGAAGGCCTGGCCGTAGCGCTCCAGCTTGCGCGCACCGACACCACTGACCTGGGCCATGTCGCCGAGGCTGGTAGGCATGCTGCGCAGCATCTCCAGCAAGGTGGAGTCGGGGAAGATGACATAAGGCGGCACGCTGTGCTCTTCGGCCAGCTTGCGCCGCAAGGTGCGCAACGCCTCCCACAATTCGCGTTCCTCGGCGCGCACCAGCTGGCTGGCCGGGCTGCCGCCACTGCCGCCGGACGCCTTGGCCGCGGTCTGCGGCTTGAGGTCGCGGCGCAGTTGCAGGTTCACCTCACCGCGCAACAGCGGTCGGCAGCTGTCGGACAGGCGCAGGCCGCCGTAGCCTTCCAGGTCGATGTCCACCAGGCCACGCGCCACCAACTGGCGGAACAGCGAGCGCCATTCGGCCTCGGCCAGCGCCTTGCCGACGCCGAACACCGACAGCTTCTCGTGGCCGAAACTGCGCACTTTCTCGGTGTCCTTGCCCAACAGCACATCGACCAGATGGCCGACACCATAGCGCTGGCCGGTGCGGAACACCGCCGACAAGGCCTGGCGCGCAGGCTCGGTGGCGTCCCAGGTCTGCACATTGTCGACGCAGTTGTCGCAGTGCCCGCAGGGCTGTTCCAGCACCTCGTCGAAATAGGCCAGCAACGACTGGCGGCGGCAACGGGTTTCCTCGCACAGGGCCAGCATGGCGTCGAGCTTGTGCTGCTCGATGCGCTTGTGGCGCTCGTCGCCCTCGGAGTTCTGCAGCATCTGCTTGAGCATCACCATGTCCTGCAGGCCGTAGGCCATCCAGGCGTCCGACGGCAGGCCGTCACGGCCGGCACGGCCGGTCTCCTGGTAATAGGCCTCGAGCGACTTGGGCAGGTCGAGGTGGGCAACGAAACGCACGTTGGGCTTGTCGATACCCATGCCGAAGGCGATGGTCGCGACCATGATCAGCCCTTCCTCGTTGAGGAAGCGGTGCTGGTTGGCGGCGCGGGTCTCCGCAGCCAGGCCGGCGTGGTACGGCAACGCCGGGAAGCCCTGCTCGCAGAGGAAGGCCGCGGTCTCGTCGACCTTCTTGCGCGACAGGCAATAGACGATACCGGCGTTGCCGCGCCGCTCGCCGAGGAACGCCATCAACTGCTTGCGCGGCGCCTCCTTGGGCACGATGCGGTAGAAGATGTTCGGTCGGTCGAAGCTCGACAGGAAACGCTCGGCGCCCTGCAGGTGCAGGCGCTGGACGATCTCCTCGCGGGTACGCATGTCGGCGGTGGCGGTCAGGGCGATGCGCGGCACATGGGGGAACAGCTCGGCAAGCTGGCCCAGTTGCAGGTATTCCGGGCGGAAGTCGTGGCCCCATTGCGAGACGCAGTGGGCCTCGTCGATGGCGAACAGGGAAATGTCCAGGCCACGCAGGAAGTCCAGCATGCGCGGCTGCACCAGGCGCTCGGGGGCCAGGTACAGCATTTTCACCTCACCGCGACGCAGGCGCCCGGCCAGGTCGCGCTGCTGCTCGGCGCTGAGCGTGGAGTTCAGCGCAGCGGCGGCCACGCCCAGCTCGTCGAGGGTGGCGACCTGGTCGTCCATCAGCGCGATCAGCGGCGACACCACCACCGTCAAGCCGGGGCGCAGCAAGCCGGGCACCTGGAAACACAGGGACTTGCCGCCACCGGTGGGCATCAGTACCAGTGCGTCGCCGCCGCCCGCCACACATTCGATGATCGCTGCCTGGCGCCCGCGGAAACTGTCGTAACCGAAGACATCCTTGAGGACGCGCTGAGCCTGTTCGAGCATTTGCCACTCCAAAATCGCCGTACCATCCTGGACTCAGGCTGGACGATAAATCCGCCGCGCACACACCGAATGCGTAAGCGGTTTTTGCCGGATGGCCGCAAAACGCCACCTGGCACGAAAAACCGCGGAGTATACCCGACTGCCGCGCCCCCCGGCATGCCCCGGTGACGGACGTTCCCTTTGCCCCGCGAGCGCCGCAAGGTGCTAGAATTCAGCATCGTTTATTCCCCAAGGTAGCCCTGTAATGTCCTTCGCCGAGCAACTGACCCGCCTGCAAGCCTTCCTCGACGCCGATGAGCTGCACGAAGAAGCGCTGGACTACGTCGCCGCCCACGGCTACCTGACCGCGCTGTCGATCTGCTCTGAAGAAGTTCCAGAACGCGAATGGATCGATGCGCTGTTCGCCGAAGAACCCCATTACGCCAGCGATGCCCAACGCACCGAGATCGAGGCCACCCTGGTCGCGCTCAAGGGGCACATCGCCCGCCAGTTGGCCAGCGACGAGGAATTCGACCTGCCTTGTGAGCTTGACCTGACCGAAGAGCCGGACGACTCCGACCTGCGCGGCTGGTGCATCGGCTTCATGGAGGGCGTATTCCTGCGTGAAGAGGCCTGGTTCGAGAACGCCGAGGAAGAAGTCAGCGAAATGCTGCTGCCGATCATGGTCGGCTCGGGCCTGTTCGACGAACAACCCGAGTTTGCCGACATTGCCGGCAACGCCAACCTGCAGGACGACATGATCGTGCAGATCCCCGAGGCACTGAGCGCGTTGTTCCTGCTGCTGCACGCCCCCGAAGAGAAGCCCGCCCTGCTCAAGCCACGCCACCACTGACCAAGGTGGTGCGCTACCTGCTGCTGGCCGTCGGCTGGCTCAGCGTCGCGCTGGGGGTGGCGGGGATCTTCCTGCCGGTATTGCCCACCACCCCGTTCCTGCTGCTGGCGGCGGCCTGCTTCGCCCGCAGCTCGCCGCGTTTTCACCACTGGCTGGTGAACCACCCGAAACTCGGACCTTGGATACGCGACTACCTCAGCGGTGAGGGGATCCCGCTCAAGGGCAAGGTGTATGCGATCGGCCTGATGTGGGCGAGCATCGGGCTGTCCTGCTACCTGGTGCCGTTGTTCTGGGCGCGGGCGTTCATGCTGACCAGCGCGGTACTGGTCAGTGCCTGGATCCTCAAGCAGAAGACCTTGCACCGGCCACAGTGACGCCATCGCGGGGCGGACTTGCCCCGCGATGCGCTGCTGGCTTACACCGTATCCACCTTCAACGAGTGGTCATTGAGCATGCCGTTGATGATGGTCGCGGTGTCATGCCCGGCCGCGATCAGCCCCCCTGCCCCGGCCGAAACGCCATAATGCTGCGCCAGGTCCACCCCAGCCAGGTCGATGGTCTGGGTCGGCGCCGCGCCGGCGACGCTGCTGACCTCGATGGTCGACACCACATTGGTGCCGGTGCCACTGATCTTGAAGTGCAGGTAGTCGTCCAGCGACGCACTGGTGGCGTTCTCGCCCTGTAGCAGTTGCGACAGATCCAGACGATCACTGCCAGGGGTGAAGTCGGTCACGGTGTCGTGCCCGGTCTCGCCCTTCTGCCAGACAAAGCTGTCATTGCCACTGCCGCCGGTGAGCGTGTCGTTGCCCGGCCCGCCAATCAGGATGTCGTTGCCCGCACCGCCCTTGAGCACATCGTTGCCCACGCCGCCGTTGAGCAGGTTGTCACCGTCATTGCCGGTCAGGGTGTCGTTGTAGTCCGAGCCGATCAGATTCTCGATACCGCTGAGGGTGTCCAGCCCGGCACCGACGGTGTTCTGCTGCCCGACATGGCCAAGATCCACGGTCACGCCGGCGGTGGCCTTGGCGTAGCTGGCAGTGTCATTGCCGGCTCCTCCGTCGAGCAGGTCGTTGCCAGGACCACCGATCAGCAGGTCGTCGCCATCACCACCGTACAGGCTGTTGTTGCCCGCCCCCGCCACCAGCACATCGTTGCCGGCGCCACCGTTGAGGGTGGTATCGCCGGCCCCGGCCAGCAGTACATCGTCACCGCCGGTGCCGGTAAGGGTGTTGCCGGCCTGGTAAGTGATATCCACCGCTCCGCTGCCGTAGCCGCCATGGTTGTCGCTGACGGTGTAGCTGCCGTGATAGTCCTCGTTGCTGGCATTGCTGTAGTCCACCACCAGGCTAAGCTTGTAGTTCTCGGCAGCCTTGCTGTTGCCAGCGGCGTTCTCGGTATTGATCACATGGATGCTGTACACCCCGTCATGGGTGGCCGTGAAGCTGCCGCCGTCGACGATGGACTGGTAGCTGCCGCCGGCATCCTTCCACTCCATCAGCAGGTTGCCCGCGGGCCGGTCATGGTCGAGGGTGAGGGTTTCTCCCTTGCGCAGGGTCACCGTCAGGGTGTCCTCGTCGTTGGCATTGGCGGTGCTGATCGAGCCCAGGTAACCAGCCACCACCAGGGCAGCGGTCATGCTGCCGTTGAGGCTGGTGAACTCGCTGCGGGCCAGGTCGCGCAGCTGGTTCTCGGCCTTGTTGGCGGTGGCATCGAACTTGATGGTCTGTGCCTGGGTGCCCGCCGTGAAGCCCGCGCCCTTGTCGGCGAAGTTGGTATTGAAGGTGGTCGGCGCGGCACTCAGGGTGTCGTGGTCCGGGTCGCGGTCATTGGCCAGCAGCGCCTCTGCCGGCACCGTCAGGGTGGCGCCCTTGATATTGGTGATGATGTGGTCGGCACCAGCGACCGGCGCGCCATTGCTGTTGATGTTGATTGTCAGGCTGGCACTGCGGGTATCGCCGTCGTTGTCGCTGGCGGTAAAGCCGAACTTCTCCACCTGGCCGCTGCCGTTGTCCTTCGCTGGCGTGTAGGTGAACTCGCCGCTGTCCATGTTCACCACCAGGGTGCCGCCCAGGCTAGTCTTGATGTTCAGGCTGTTGCTCACGGTGTCGAAGGTGGCTTTGTCCGCGCCGCCACTGGCTGCGTATCCGCCCTGCCCAGCATTGGCCTTCGGATCGTAGGTATAGGTGGTGCCATCGACCAGCAGCGCCTTGATGAAGCCGCCATCAGCCCCGAAATCGCCGCCGCTCATGAGGCTGCCGGTAATCGGCGCGCCCTGCACCGTGCCGGAGAGCACCGCGCCTAGCTGGCTGAGGTCGGTGACCACTACCGAATTGGTATCGGTATGGCTGCTGCCGTCGTAGGCCAGCGGATTGAGATTGCCCTCGTTGACCCCACTGCCCATGCCGATGGCGTAGGACTTGATGCCGGTGCTGTCGAGGAAGGACTCCCAGGCGGCTTCCCGTGGCGCGGTCATGGCATGACCATTGGTGGGCTCACCGTCGGAGAAGAAGTAGCTGATGTTCTGCGCGCCTACCAGTTTGCCGGTGGTGGCGAAGGCTTCCTGGGCCTTGGTCGCCGCCGAATCGTAGTAGGTCGAGCCACCTGGGCTGAGCCCGGCGATCAGGTTCTTGGCCTCGCCGATCGTGACCCATACCGGAGTCTGCACCTGCGCGCCGGTGCCGAAGGTGACGATCTGCACCTTGATGTCGCCCATCTCGTCATACTTGTCGAGCAAGGCATTGATCGCCTGCTTGGCCAGTTCCAGACGGGTCAGCCCCGGCACGCCGGAGCTTGCCGCCATGCTGCTGGACACATCCACCACCAGCAGGATGTTGGAGTCCACCTGGCCGGGCGTGATGCTGCGTACCGCGCACTGGACCGTCGGCATATCGTCGACGATGTTGATGGCGATGGTGCTGGTGACGCTGTTGCCCAAGGCGTCGGTAGCCTTGTAGGTGAAGTACTCGTTGACGGTGTTGGCGCCGTCGTTGGCACCACCCGGGGTCTTCGGCGCCGAGGTCAGGGTATAGGTGTAGGAACCGTCGGCATTGAGCTGGATCTGCCCGTACTGGCCCACAGCATTGCCGACCAGGCTGTAGGTCAGTGCGCCGACGCCGCCCTGGACCGAACCGACCAGGCTGCCAGAGGCCGTCTCGCCAGTGGAGCCCGGCTCGCTGCCGGTGACGGTGCCGGCGGCCAAGTCATTGCCGTCCTTGTGCAGGTCCAGGGCTTTTTCATACACGGTGACGTCGTTGTCCTCGCACGCCACCAGCTTGCTGTCCTGCACATTGATGCGAATGGTCGTGGTGCTCTCGTCGCCGTCGGCGTCACGGATGGTGTAGACGAAGCTGTCGGTCGCGCCGGCGGCCGGCACGCTGTCGGGATTGGCGTGGTAGGTCGCGTTGCCCTGGCTGTCCAGGGTCAGGTAGCCGTACTGGCCAACGATGGCGTCGCCGACATGGCCAACCGCCGAGGTCGAGGTGTCGGAGCCGGCGCGCACACCGACCACGTACTGCCCATCGGCACGCACATCGGCACCGACCACATCATTGTCCAGCACGTTGCCGCTGACGCTGGCCCCCTCCTTGACCGAGGCCACGTCGCAATGGGCCTTGGGCACGTCGTCGACGATACTGACCACGATGGTGCTGGTAGTGGTATTGCCGAGCGAGTCGCTCACCTGGTAGGTGAAGCTCTCCGTAACCACGTTCGGGCCATCGTTGATGTGGTTGGGCGAATTCGCCGCCGAGGTCAGGGTGTAGGTGTAGGAACCATCCGCGTTAAGCTGGATCTGGCCATACTGGCCGGTGGCATTGCCGACCAGGGTGAAGGTCAAGGCACCGATACCGCCGCTGACCGAGCCTGCCAGCGAACCGCTGGTGGTTTCCGTGGTGGCGTGCGGGTCGCTACCGGTGACGTTGCCCGCAGCCAGGTCGTTGCCATCCTTGGTCAGGTCCAGGGCTTTCTCGTAGACCTTGGCCGTCTCGTCCGGGCAGGCCACCAGCGAAATGTCGTGCACATCGATGGTGAGGGTGGTGGTGCTTTCATCGCCATCGGCATCGCGGATGGTGTAGACGAACACGTCCGTGGCACCGGCTGGCGCCACCGCATTGGGATTGGCGTGGTAGGTGGCATTGCCCTGGGCGTCGAGCGTCAGGTAGCCATATTGCCCTGCCACGTTGCTGCCCAGCTGGCCAATGGCCGAGGTCGAGGTGTCGCTTCCGGCACGCACGCCGACCACATACTGCCCATCGGCACGCACATCGGCACCAACCACGTCGTTGACCAGCACATTGCCGCTGACCGTGCCGCCTTCGTAGACATTGACGAAATCGCTATGGGCCTTGGGCACGTCGTCGACGATGCTGACCACAATGGTGCTGGTGGTGGTGTTGCCGAGCGAATCCTTGACCTGGTAGGTGAAGCTCTCGGTGACCACGTTCGGGCCATCGTTGACGTGATTGGGCGAGTTCGCCGCCGAGGTCAGGGTGTAGGTGTAGGAACCATCACTGTTCAACTGGATCTGGCCATACTGGCCGGTGGCATTGCCGACCAGGGTGAAGGTCAACCCACCGATACCGCCGCTGACCGAGCCTGCCAGCGAACCACTGGTGGTTTCCGCACTGGACTGCGGATCGCTGCCGGTGACATTGCCCGCTGCCAGGTCGTTGCCGTCCTTGGTCAGGTCCAGGGCTTTCTCGTAGACCTTGGCCGTGTCATCCGGGCAGGCGACCAGGGAGTTGTCGTGCACGTTGATGGTGATCGTGGTGGTGCTTTCGTCGCCATCGGCATCGCGGATGGTGTAGACGAACACGTCCGTGGCACCGGCCGGCGCCACCGAATTGGGATTGGCGTGATAGGTGGCATTGCCCTGGGCGTCGAGCGTCAGGTAGCCATATTGCCCCGCCACGTTGCTGCCCAGCTGGCCGGTGGCCGAGGTCGAGGTGTCGCTGCCTGCGCGCACGCCAACCACATACTGCCCGTCGGCCCGCACATCGGCGCCGGTCACATCGTTGACCAGCACATTGCCGCTGACAGTGCCGCCTTCGTAGACATTGGCAAAGTCGCTGTGAGCCTTGGGCACGTCGTCGACGATGTTGATCACGATGGTGCTGGTGGTGGTGTTGCCGAGCGAATCCTTGACCTGGTAGGTGAAGGATTCCGTCAACACATTCGGGCCGTCGTTGACGTGATTCGGCGAGTTCGGCGCGGAGGTCAAGGTGTAGGTGTAGGTGCCGTCCGAATTCAGTTGGATCTGGCCATACTGGCCGCTGGCGTTGCCGACCAGGGTGAAGGTCAGCCCGCCCACGCCACCGCTGACGGAACTGGCCAACGAACCGCTGGCCGTCTCGCCGGTGGAGCCCGGTTCACTGCCGGTAACATTGCCACCGGCCAGGTCGTTGCCATCCTTGTTCAGATCAAGTGCTTTCTCGTAGACCGTGACCTCGCTGTCAGGGCCGGCGACCAGCGAGCAATCGCGCACGTCGATGGTAATGGTGGTAGTGCTTTCGTCACCGTCACTGTCACGCACGGTATAGACGAAGACATCCGTGGCGCCCGCCGGAGCGACGGCGTTGGGGTTGGCGTGGTAGGTGGCGTTGCCTTGGGCATCGAGGGTCAGGTAACCGTACTGGCCCTGGACCGGATCGCCCAATTGGCCATTGGCCGATGTCGAGGTATCGGAGCCGGCTCGCACACCCACCACGTAACGACCATCGCCCCGTACGTCCGCGCCGGACGTATCGTTGTCGAGCACGTTGCCGCTGACCGTGCCGCCTTCGACAACACTGGCCGCATCGGGATTGGCCTTGGGCAGGTCGTCGATGATGTTCACGTCCAGCGAGCCAGTGGCGGTGCTGCCATCGGTGTCCGTGGCGGTGACGGAGAAGTGCTCGGACAGGCTGTTGGCGCCGTCGCCGCTGGCGTGGTTCTCGTTGTCCAGCAAGGTGTAGCTGTAGCTGATCACACCCGTGGCCGGGTTGAAACCGGTGATGGTCAGGGTGTTGCCCAGCGCCGTGGTGATCGACTGCGGGAAACTTGCCGCCACGCCGCCACTGACCACGGTGATGCCGCCGACGCTCAAGGTCTGCAGGCCATCGGGCGCCGCTACCGTGAAGGTGCCGCTCTGCGTCAGCGCACCGGGATTGGGTGCACTGCCGTCAGCCAGGTTCTTCTCGTAGACGGTCAGCTCGCCGCCATTGACGTCCAGGCCGCCGAGGGTCACCGGGTCATTGAGGTTGCTGACGTTGAGGGTCAGGGTCGCCGTGCTGGTGTCGCCGTCGGCGTCTTTCAGGGTGTAGGTAAAGTTCTCCACCCCACTGCCGCCACCGTGCAGGTTCTTGAAGTCCGGATCGTTGGTATTGAGGGTGTAGGTGTAGGAACCATCCGCCGCCAGCACCAGGGTGCCGTAGGTGCCGACGAAGGTACCGGCCACCACCGGGCCGCTGGGAATGCGGTCCGCGCCCTGGATATCGTTGGTCAGCACATTGCCGCTGAGTTCCAGATGCTGCTCGGTAGCGGTGCTGGCATTGCTGTCGTTCACGGCGCGTGGCACGTCGTCACGGACGATAACGTCCAGCGTGCCGCTGGCCACATCGCCATCGGTATCGCTGACCAGCACCGGGAACTGCTCGCCCAACGTATTGGTCCCGGCACCGTCCGGATGATGTTCCGCGCCGGTCAGGGTGTAGCTGTAGCTCACCACGCCCGTGGCCGGGTTGTAGCCGGTGATGGTCAGCACATTGCCGAGCCCGGTGACGATGGACTGGCCGACGCCGGTCACCACGCCTGCGGTGACCACATTGATGCCACCGACACTGAGGTTGAACACGCCATCGGCGGCAACCACCGTGAAGCTGCCCGACTGGGCCAAGGCCGCAGGGTTGCTGGCCGAGCCCTGGGGCAGGTTCGCCTCGTCCAGGATCAACTCGGCGGGGCTGACATCCAGGCCGGTGAGGCTGACCGGATTGTCAGCGGGGGGCGCGCTGGCCGGCAGGGGCACCGCGTCATTGCCATCGAGCCCACCAAGCTCGAGATTGGCCAGCAAAGGGAAGCCGTTGAAGCCCGCCGTAGGGAAACCAATGGTGGGATCCACCCGACCGGCCACCTCGGTCAGTATCACGAAACTGTGGCCGCCACCGAGCGCACCCGACACGCCGCCAGGGTTGCCGCCCGCCGCGGTCGCTTCAGCTTCCTGCGTGGGGTCAGCGCCTGCGGCAATGGCTTTTTGCAGTTGCTCGACGTCACTGAGCTGGGCGTTGCTAGGCTGCGCGTCCGGCGCCAGTACATGAGGAGCGCGATCGGCCAGCAGGTCGGGGGTCATCTCCAGGCTGCTGCCACGGCCCAGGGTCAGTTCGGCACCGTTTTGCAAGCGCACCGCCACCGCGCCCTCACTCCCGGTCTCCAGTTGCTCGCCGGCGAACAGGCGATCCCCTTCCACCAAAAGACGGCGATGACCGTCATCGCCCACCGCGAATACCTGGCCGACTACCTTGCCGACCACACCGACTAATTTAGCCATGAGCGTACGCCTCCCCTGCCGATGGGCTTTTCGCAGATCAAGGCGTGCCGGGTAAAGTACGCAACGGTCCAAGTGCCATGGTTGTTGGAACCGCTGCTGTCACGTTCGTGAGAAACCACGCTCCCTGTGACGACTGCCGCGATAGTGGATAGGGCGAATGGCCATTATTAAGTGCCATTTTTTTGTCGCCAAATTCCGCTTTCGCCTTCCTCCCCTGTCTCCTTAGCTGCAAAAAATCTGGAACTTTCACCAAGGCCCGAAAATCGCCTGTCCCAGCCAATTCCCGTAACCACCTGAATGAAACAATGTCCCGGATTCCTTAGACCGCATAAGTTTTTTTTCGCATATATCTTATGAAAAAATCTTCTTAGCTCGCCCGACAAATGTTCTTAGCTCTGTTGTTACAAACCTGAAACGGTTTGATTCTAATTTTTCGTCATTTTTTTGGCGAATAGCAGGACATTATTCGAGACCAGGGAGATGTACCCCATGCGCGCTTTAACCCCCATCACCAGTGCGATTTTGTTGGCCATGGCGTGTGCCAACAGTCAGGCGATGTCGATTACCGAGGCTGTCCAGAACGCCGTGGACCAGCATCCCGAGATCAGCGCCAGCCGCAACAGCAGGCTGTCGGCCGACGAGGATGTGAAGTTCGCCCGCGGGGGGTACTACCCAACCGTCGATCTGGTCGCGGGCTACGGCCGGCAACGTTCGGACAATACCAACACCCGCGGCTTCAACCCGGACGGCACACGTAACCACAACAAGGAAACGCTCAACTACACCCAATCCGAGTTGCGTCTGCGGCAGATGCTGTTCGACGGCTTCAATACCTCCAACGAGGTCGCCCGCACCGAAGCGGTGGCCACCTCGCGCGCCTACTACACCCAGGCCACCGCCGAGAGCATCGCCCTGCGTGCCATCGAGGTCTACCTCGAGGTACTCAAGCGCCGTGAACTGGTAACCCTGGCCAAGAACAACCTGCAGGCCCACCTGCGGGTCAACGACCAGATCGGCCTGCGCAGCGAACGCGGCGTGGGCAGCACCGCCGACCTCGACCAGTCCCGCGCCCGTCGCGCCCTGGCCGAAAACAACCTGGACACCGCCGAGGTCGACCTGGCCGACGCCGAGGCCAACTTCTACAGCGTAGTCGGGCGCCTGCCCGATGAACTGGAAACACCCGTCACGATCAAGGGCGAAGTGCCGGGCGACCTGCTCAATGCCCGCCAGGGCATGCTGGAGAACAACCCCTACCTCAAGTCGGCGCAGGCTGACGTACGCTCCGCCGAGCAGCAGTACGAAGTGGCCAAGTCGCCCTTCTACCCACGCCTGGACGCGGTGCTGGCCACCGGTGCCAACAACAACCTCGGCGGCCAGAAAGGGCATGACAACAATGACTGGCAGGCCGGCGTCGAGCTCAGCTACAACCTGTTCCGCGGTGGCAGCGACAAGGCCCGCCTGCAGTCGGACGCGCACAAGATCAACCAGGCGATGGACATCCGCAACAATGCCCTGCGCGAGTTGAACGAAAACCTCAGCCTGGCCTGGAACGCGATGAACAATGCCCGCAAGCAGACCCCGAGCGCCCGCGAGTACGCCGAGACCACCCAGCGCGTGCGTGCCGCCTACCAGGACCAGTTCGGCCTGGGCCAGCGCACCCTGCTCGACGTGCTCGACAGCGAGAACGAGCTGTACAACGCCAACCGTCGCTACACCGAGGTGCGCTATACCGAAGAGTTCTCCATGTACCGGGTACTGGCGACCATGGGCGAGCTGCTGAGCAAGCAGCGTATCTCGCTGCCGCCGGAAGCCATCGCCAAGACCGAAGTGCGCAACGAGGCGAAATTGCCTGACATGCGTTAGGTTCTGACGAGACAAGGGATTTTTCGCCAGCGCCCATTTCCCGTCCACCGCGGCAGGAGTAGGCCATCGTGACCAGTATGCAAAGCGCGCAACCGCGCCTGGATGTTGATGATCCGTTGCTCGATGGCCTGCTGATCCTGTGCAAGCTGCATGGCTGCATGGCCAGCCGTGCCAGCCTGTGCAGCGGCCTGCCATTGGCAGAGCAGCGCCTGGGGCTGGGCCTGCTGCCCCGCGCCGCCGCGCGCGCCGGGCTTCAGGCTCGTGTACTGCAGCGTGCCCTGGACGCCATCTCCCCGCTCAACCTGCCGGTGCTGCTGATCCTCAATGACGGCCGCAGCGCCGTGCTGCAACGCTGGGGTGAAAACGGCCGGGCATTGCTGCTGCCATGCGAGGCCGAAGGCGGTGAGCAGTGGGTCGAGCGCGAAGCCCTGGCCGAGGCCTACAGCGGCCAGGCCCTGTTCGCCCGCCCACGGCATACCCTGGAGGACGTGCGCGCGCCGCTCATCCCGCGGGTCAACGCCTGGTTCCGCGACACCCTGCGCCACTCCCGCTGGCTGTACAGTGATGCCCTGCTGGCCAGCCTGCTGATCAACCTGCTGGGCCTGATGGTGCCGCTGTTCGTCATGCAGACCTACGACCGCGTGGTCCCCAACCAGGCGCTGTCCACCCTTTGGGTGCTGGTCGCCGGCCTGTTCATCGGTACCGCCTTCGAACTGGTGCTGCGCATGGTTCGCGCCCACCTGCTGGACCAGGCCGGCAAGAAGACCGACCTGATTCTCTCCGCCACCTTGTTCGAACGCATCACCGGCATGAGCATGAAGGCGCGCCCGGCCACCATCGGCGGCTTCGCCCAGAGCATCCATGACTTCCAGGGGCTGCGCGAATTCCTTACCGCAGTGACCCTGACCAGCATCATCGACCTGCCGTTCGTGGCCCTGATGCTGCTGGTGATCGGCCTGCTCGGGGGCTGGCTGGTGGTGATCCCGCTGATCGCCTTCCCACTGGCGGTAGGCCTGGCGCTGTTCATCCAGGTACGCCTGCGCGACACCGTGCAAAAAAGCCTGAGCCTCGGCGCGGTGCGCCAGGCGCTGCTGATCGAGACCCTCGGCGGCCTGGAAACCCTGAAAGCCTGCGGCGCCGAAAGCGAACGCCAGTACCAGTGGGAACATACCAACGGCGCCATCGCCCGCCTCGACGCCCATGCCCGCAACCTGTCGTCGCTGGCCAGCAACGGCACGCTGTTCATCCAGCAGTTCTGCGGCATGGCGACGATCGTCGCCGGGGTGTACAGCATCATCGCCGGCAACCTCAGTGTCGGCGCGCTGGTGGCCAGCTACATGCTCGGCAGCCGGGTGCTCGCCCCGCTTGGCCAGATTGCCGGGCTGATCACCCGCTACCAGCAGGCCCAGCTGACCATGCGCAGCACCGACGCCCTGATGAGCCTGCCCCAGGAGCGCGAGGCCGAGCACCAGGCGCTGGAACACACCGCGCTGCAAGGTGGCATCACCATCAACCACGCCACCTTCCGCTATGCCGGGCAAACGGCGCCAGCCCTCAACGACGTGAGCGCCACTCTCAAGCCGGGCGAACGCATCGGTATCATCGGCCGCAGCGGCTCGGGCAAGAGCACCCTTGCCCGGCTGTTGATGGGCTTCCATCACCCCGACGAAGGCCAGGTGCTGCTGGACAACCTCGACCTGCGCCAACTGGATATCAGCGACCTGCGCAGCCAGCTCGGCTACGTGGCCCACGACCTGCCGCTGCTGGCCGGCAGCCTGCGCGACAATCTTACCCTCGGCGCACGGCACGTCAGCGATGCGCGCATGCTCGAGGTGGCCGAACTGACCGGCGTCAGCGAGCTGGCCCGCCAGCACCCGCAAGGCTTCGACCGCCCGGTGGGCGAGCGCGGCCAGCTGCTCTCCGGCGGCCAGCGCCAGGCCGTGCTGCTGGCCCGGGCGCTGCTGCTGGAGCCGCCGATCCTGATTCTCGACGAGCCCACCAGCCACATGGACAACAGCAGCGAGGAGCAACTGCGCCAGCGCCTGCTGAACTGGGTGCCCGGCAAGACCCTGCTGCTGGTCACCCACCGCACCTCGATGCTCAGCCTGGTGGACCGGTTGCTGGTGCTGGACAACGGCAAGATCGTTGCCGACGGGCCGAAGGATGCGGTCATCGACGCGCTGCGCAAGGGCCGTATCGGCGCGGCGCTGTGAACCAACACTGTTGAATCCCTGTGGGAGCGGGCCCCGGCCTGCATCGGAGGTAGAACATGCCCATCAGCCACAGCGTGCGCAGCTACCTCCAGGGCGGCGACAGCCGCGCCGAACGCGACTATATGCCAGAGTTGGCCGGCGCCACCCTGCAGGAGTCCCCCAGCCTGTCGCGCCTGACCGTGTGGCTGGCGGCGATCCTGCTGCTGGTGGCGCTGGTCTGGGCCAACTTCGCGGTGCTCGACGAAGTCACCGTCGGCGAAGGCAAGGCGATCCCGTCGAGCAAGGTGCAGGTGGTGCAGAACCTCGAAGGCGGCATCGTCACCGAGATCTTCGTGCGCGAGGGGCAGATGGTCGACAAGGGCGCCACCCTCCTGCGCCTGGATGACACGCGCTTCAAGTCGAACAAGGGTGAAAGCGAGGCCGACCGTTACGCCCTCAGCGCGCAGGTGGAACGCCTGTCGGCCGAATCCGAAGGCCGCCCCTTCGTGCTGTCGAGCGAAGTCCGCGCCAAGGCCCCGCAGGTGGCCGAGGACGAGGCCGCGCTGTACGAATCACGCCAGCGCCGCCTGACCAGCGAGAAGCAGACCCTCAATGAACAGCTGCGGCAGAAGACCCAGGAGCTGGCCGAGTTCCGTTCCAAGGTCGACCAGTACCGCTCGGCGGTGGGCTTGTTGCAGCAGGAGCTGGACATGTCCTCGCCGCTGGTGAGCAAAGGCGCCATCTCCCCGGTGGAGATCCTGCGCCTCAAGCAGCGCAGCGTCGAGGCGCGCGGCCAGCTGAACGCGACCAACCTGGCCATCCCCCGCGCCGAAGCGGCAATCGCAGAGATCCGCAGCAAGATCCAGGAATCGGACGCAAGCTTTCGCTCCGACGCCGCCAAGGAGCTCAACGACAAGCGCACCGAACTGTCGAAGATCACCGCCACCAGCATCGCCATCGACGACCGGGTCAACCGCACCACCGTGGTGTCGCCGGTGCGCGGCATCGTCAAGCTGCTCAAGGTCAACACCATCGGCGGCGTAGTGCAGCCGGGCAGCGACCTGGTGGAGATCGTGCCGATTGAGGACAACCTGCTGATCGAGGCCAAGGTGCGGCCACAAGATGTGGCGTTCCTGCACCCGGGGCAGACCGCGATGGTCAAGTTCAGCGCCTACGACTACACCATCTACGGCGGGCTCAAGGCCAAGCTGGAACTGATCGGCGCGGACACCGTCACCGACGACAAGGGCAATGCGTTCTACCTGATCCAGGTGCGCACCGACAAGAACCACCTGGGTGGCGACAACAAGCCGCTGCTGATCATCCCGGGGATGGTCGCCACGGTGGACATCATCACCGGGCAGAAGAGCGTGCTGGACTATCTGTTGAAGCCGGTGATGAAGGCCCGGACCGAGGCCTTGCGCGAGCGCTGACCGCTATCTGAATATGAGTGGGAGCAGGCTTGCCCCGCGATAAGGCCGGCACAGCCAACCACTTGATCACGCCTGGCCGTGATTACGCTCGAAGGTTTCGGCGCCCATGGCTGCGATCTGCCCGTCGATCAAGGCCTCGAACGGGCGCAACAACGCATCGAAGCCAGCAGGCGCTTCCAGCACGTTAAGCGCCTGCACGATCGCCTCGAGAGTGGATACGGCGCCTGGCTCAGGTGCCTTGCGCAACCGGTAGCGCGAAGGCAGGACCGCGCCCAGCGTCACCCGTGGCAACCCCTCCAGCTGCGGATTCAGGTAGAGCATCTTGCGTGCCTTGCGCCAAGTACCGTCAGGTACGATCAGCAGCAACGGCAGATCATCACCCTGCCCGTATGCATGCAAGACCTCTGCCTCATCACCTGGGAACAACAGGACCGGGCGATAATCCGCTGTCGCCAGCAAGGTCTCCAGGTCATCGAAAATCTCGCCGATCCGCAGCTCGGCATTGACCAACCCAAGGGCAGCCAGGCGTGCCGTGTTCAGGGCGTGGGCGGTTTCACTGGGGTGTTGCAGCACGACCACGCGGGTACGGCTGTCCAGGTGCGGGATCAGTGCGCAAAGGCAATGGGCGAGCGGGCGCTGGCAGCGCTCGCAGCGGGGTCTGGGCATGGGGAACTCCTTGGGGCGGGTAGTTTGCCACAGGGCAGCCATCCCCGGGTTGCTGCGAGGCATACGTGGGAGCGGGCTTGCCCCGCGACAAAGCCGGCACCGCAATCGCGGGGCAAGCCCGCTCCCACGCCTCTACTGTTACCCGCTACAGCTTCAGCGGTTGAACCGCTCCGCCAGGCTGTGCAGGTACTCCGCCATGCGCTCCAGGTCCTGGCTGATTTCGGCGCCCTGCTTGGCCTGTCCCGCGCTCTCGTCGCACAAATGAGCGATGCGTACGATCTGCTGGTTGATGTCCTCGGCCACATGGCTCTGCTGCTCGGACGCCGTGGCCATCTGCTGGCTCATGCCGGTGATGCGGCTGATGGCCTGGGCGATTCCCGACAACGCCTCCTGCACGGCCTCGACGCTGTGCACACTGTCGCTGGAGATCTGCTGCCCGCGGCTGGCGCTGGCAACCGCGCGGTCGGCACCGGAACGCAGGGTGGAGATGATGTGGTGGATCTCCTCGGTCGAGGCGCGGGTGCGCTGCGCCAGCGACCGCACCTCGTCGGCCACCACGGCGAAGCCCCGGCCCTGTTCGCCGGCCCGCGCCGCCTCGATGGCGGCATTGAGCGCCAGCAGGTTGGTCTGCTCGGCAATCGAGGTAATCACGTCCACCACGCTGCCAATGGACTGGGTCTGCTCGGCCAGGGCGTTGACCGCCTGGCCGATGTCGCTGACCGCCTCGTTCATGCTGCCCATGGCGCGCAGGCTCTGCTGCGCCAGGTCGCTGCCCTGCTGGGCCAGCTGGTCGGCGTCGCTGGCGGCGTGGGCGGTGGTCTGCACGTTATGGGTCACCTGCTGGATGGTCGCCGCCATCTGCGCGATGGCGGTGGCCGACTGATCGGTCTCGCTGCGCTGGCGGTCGAGCATCTGCGCCTGGGCATCGGACAGCCCGGCGGACTGCGCGGCCCGTGACTTGACCCCGACACCGGCATCCACCAGGCGGGTCAACGCGGTCTGCAGGCGCGCCTCTTCGCTGATGATGGCCAGGTCGAGCTGGCCCTGCAGGCCGGGGTTGTCACTGTAGGTCAGGGCCACCAGCGGGCTGGTGAAGGCCTTTGGGTGCTCTTCGAGGGTGCGACGAATCGACTGGTTCTGCCGGTGCTCGACCACGTACCAGGCCGCCAGCAGGCTGGCCATCAGCACCCCCAGCGCCGCGTAGGGCGGCAACCACAGGTAGGCGGCGGCCGAGAGCAGGCCCGCGCCGATCAATGGCCAGCCGTGGCCGATCCCGTGTCCCAGGCGTGCTGCCAGCGGGACCGGTGAGCGCCCCGCGCGCAGACGGGCGTACAACTTTTCTGCCCGGCAGATCTGCTCCCGGCTCGGCACCGAGCGCACCGATTCGTAGCCACTGATGCGGCCGTTCTCGTACACCGCCGTGACGTAGGCGCTGACCCAGTAGAAATCGCCGTTCTTGGCGCGATTCTTGACAACGCCCATCCAGGGCTTGCCCTGCTTGATGGTGTCCCACATATGCCCGAAGACCGCCGGCGGCATGTCGGGATGACGCACCAGGTTGTGCGGCTGGCCGACCAGTTCGTCGTAGGTGAAGCCGCTGATGGCCACGAATGCGTCGTTGCAATAGGTAATGCGACTGTTCAGGTCGGTGGTGGAGATCAGCCGCTGGTCTTGGGGAAAGGTTCTTTCGTGCTCGGTGACGGGCAAATTCATGCGCATCGTTGGCGATCCCTTGCTTATCCAGATGAGTGGGAAAATCATCAAAGCAAGTAGATGTTTAGCAGAAGGCCAGCATGCTAGCGGTCAAGTTTTGTAGGAAATTCGCTCGACCTGACCGAGCGGATTGAACAACGCCTGCTTCAGCCCACGTTGAGCTGGCTTTTGAGCAGGTCGCGGAACGTCTGGATCAACGGTTCCCGGCTGCGGCCACGACGAATGATCAGGGAAAACGGCGCCTGGTAACCGAAGGTGGCCGGCGACAGGACCCGCAGGTCGCCCTTGTCGACCCAGGCCTGGGCATAGTGCTCGGGCAGGTAGCCGATGTAGGCGCCGGAGAGAATCAGAATCAGTTGTGCCTCCATGCTCTCCACGGTGGCGGCGCTGTGCTTGAAGCCATGCCGGGCCAGCTCGGCCTGGCTCCAGTAGCCACGCCCGACCATGCGCTGCTGGGTGACCACCGGTTCGGGGATGCGTCGTTCGGCGAACAGCGGGTGGCGGCTGCTGCAATACAGCCAGTGCTGCTCGCGGTACAACGGCTGGTAGAGGAGCCCGCTCATACGCGAGGAAAACGCGCCGATGGCCAGGTCCAGACGATTGTCCTGCACGCCGAGCTGCAATTCATAGGGACTGGACACCGACAGGTGCAGGTGCACCGCCGGGTGTTCCTGGCTGTAGGCGCCGATGGCCTCGGCCAGCGGCAGGGCGCTGTCGCCAACGGTGGAATCGATCACCCCCAGGTTCAGGGTGCCGCGCAGTTCGCCCTTGAGCGCGGCGGCGTACTGCTCGAAGCCGTCCAGCTCGCCCAGCAGGCGCAGGGTCTCCTGATGGAACAACTCGCCCTTGCTGGTCAGGCTGAAGCCGCCCCGGCCACGGTGACAGAGCACGATCCCGAGGGCGCCTTCAAGCTGGCTCATGTAGGTACTGATCGCCGAGGTCGACAGGTTGAGGTCTCGCTGGGCGTTGGCGAACCCCTGGTGGCGCACCACGCTGGCGAAGATGCGCAGCAGTTTCAGGTCGGGCAGCGATGAGGCCATGGCGCAGGCTCCGCAGGGTGGAAATCGCCAGAGTCTAACCCGGTTGCCGGCCGATAGTTCAGAGAATCCTGAAGTAAGTATTTGTCGGTAGCGATTCTTCCCGGCCACTACCTTGCGCAGACTGCGGCGAAATGTCCCTGCCCGCCAGCATGACCAGATGATCCGGGCGCGCGGCGGCACAGGTTCGAACAAACAGAACAATCGACCGACTGATGAGGCCCACCGTGGACAAGATTCTCCACCAACCACTGGGCGGCAACGAAATGCCGCGTTTCGGCGGCATCGCCACCATGCTTCGCCTGCCCCACCTGCAAAGCGCCGAAGGCCTGGACGCCGCGTTCATCGGCGTGCCGCTGGACATCGGCACCTCGCTGCGCTCCGGCACCCGCTTCGGCCCGCGGCAGATCCGCGCCGAGTCGGTGATGATCCGCCCCTACAACATGGCCACCGGCGCCGCCCCGTTCGACTCGCTGTCGGTGGCCGACATCGGTGACGTGGCGATCAACACCTTCAACCTGCTCGACGCCGTGCGCATCATCGAAGAGGCCTACGACGAGATCGTCGAGCACAATGTCATCCCGCTGACCCTGGGCGGCGACCACACCATCACCCTGCCGATCCTGCGTGCCCTGCACAAGAAGCACGGCAAGATCGGCCTGGTCCACATCGATGCCCACGCCGACGTCAACGACCACATGTTCGGCGAGAAGATCGCCCACGGCACCACCTTCCGCCGCGCCGTGGAAGAGGGGCTGCTCGATTGCGAGCGTGTGGTGCAGATCGGCCTGCGCGCCCAAGGCTACACCGCCGACGATTTCAACTGGAGCCGCCGCCAGGGCTTTCGCGTGGTGCAGGCCGAGGAGTGCTGGCACAAGTCGCTGGCGCCGCTGATGGCCGAAGTGCGCGAGAAGGTCGGTGGCGGCCCAGTGTACCTGTCGTTCGACATCGACGGCATCGACCCGGCCTGGGCGCCCGGCACCGGCACCCCGGAGATCGGCGGCTTGACCACCATCCAGGCGATGGAGATCATCCGCGGCTGCCACGGCCTGGACCTGATCGGCTGCGACCTGGTCGAGGTTTCCCCACCCTATGACACCACCGGCAACACCTCGTTGCTGGGCGCCAACCTGCTGTTCGAAATGCTCTGCGTGCTGCCGGGCGTGGTGCGCCGCTGAGATACCCCATCGCTGGCAAGCCGGCTTCCTGTGGGAACTGGCTTGCAGCGATGAAGACGTCACGACACCAGCAGTGAAACACCCCGGCAGGAGCCATTCGGGAGGGCCATAGAGGCCCGCCAACACAAGACAGAACCGCCGGGCGCCTTGCACCGTCCGGACGGCCGATCTCGCCATAATAAAGATAATCGGGAGACCCCCAATGGCCTTGGACATCATCGTTGTACTGATCTATGCCGCCGGCATGCTCGCGCTTGGCTGGTACGGCATGCGGCGCGCGAAGACCCACGAAGACTACCTGGTGGCCGGGCGCAACCTCGGCCCGACCCTGTACATGGGCACCATGGCCACCACCGTGCTGGGCGGCGCCTCCACCGTCGGCACCGTGCGCCTGGGCTATGTGCACGGCATCTCCGGCTTCTGGCTGTGCGCCGCCCTGGGCCTGGGGATCATCGCGCTCAACCTGTTCCTGGCCAAGCCGCTGCTGCGCCTGAAGATCTTCACCGTGACCCAGGTGCTGGAGCGCCGCTACAACCCGATGGCCCGCCAGGCCAGCGCGGCGATCATGCTCGCCTACGCGCTGATGATCGCGGTGACCTCGACCCTGGCCATGGGCACCGTGCTGCAGGTACTGCTCGACGTTCCCTTCTGGATGGCCCTGCTGTTCGGCGGCGGTGTGGTGGTGGTGTACTCGACCATCGGCGGCATGTGGTCGCTGACCCTGACCGACATCGTCCAGTTCGTGATCAAGACCGTGGGCCTGATGTTCATCCTGCTGCCGGTGTGCCTGTACAAGGCCGGCGGCTGGGACGCCCTGGTGGCCAAGCTGCCGGCGGCCAGCTTCAGCTGGACCACTATCGGCTGGGACACCATCATCACCTACTTCCTGATCTACTTCTTCGGCATCCTGATCGGCCAGGACATCTGGCAGCGGGTATTCACCGCCCGTGACGAGAAGGTCTGCCAGCGCGCCGGCACCACCGCCGGTGTCTACTGCGTGCTGTACGGCCTGGCCTGCGCGCTGATCGGCATGGCCGCCCACGTGCTGATGCCAGACCTGGCCAACCCGAACAACGCCTTCGCCGAGATGATCAAGGGTCAGCTGCCCGAAGGCATCCGTGGCCTGCTGATGGCCGCCGCCCTGGCCGCGATGATGTCCACCGCCAGCGCGGGCCTGCTGGCCGCCTCCACCACCCTGACCGAAGACCTGCTGCCGAAACTGCGCGGCGGCAAGCAGTCGAGCCTGGGTATCAACCGCCTGTTCACCCTGTTGACCGGCCTGGTGGTGCTGGGGATCGCCCTGGCGGTGAATGACGTGATCAGCGCCCTGACCCTGGCCTACAACCTGCTGGTGGGCGGCATGCTTATCCCGCTGATGGGGGCGATCTTCTGGAAGCGCGCGACCACCGCCGGCGCCATCGCCAGCATGACGCTGGGCTTCGCCACCGCCTTGTTCTTCATGTTCAAGGACGGCCTGGACGCCAACTCGCCGATCTACTACAGCCTGGCCATCGGCCTGGCGAGCTTCGTGCTGGTCAGCCTGGCGTCACGCAAGCCGGTGGCAACGGTGAACCTGGCCTGACACCTGGCGCCTCATCGCCGGCAGGGCGGCCCCTTTCGCCAGGGGCCGCCTTGCCAGCGAAAAGCCTGTAGGCGACCACTCGCCCTATATAACGGATTGATCTAAAACTCTCACTTCCTGCCCCGGTCACTACCTAAGTGCCCACTTTCGCGGCACACCCTCCCCAACGGCAAAACCGGTAAGGACTTATGTGCGGATTAGCAGGAGTATTGGAAAGGGGGATTTTAAAGGCTTGCAGGGACCATAAATTACCCTCATTCCCCCATTAGAACCCTGTTTTGGTACAAAAAGTGGTACGAGAACACCGCGCCGTTTGGAGACCATTGTAGTCGGTGAAGCGCTCCTAAAAGTCGACAACGGTCAGTTGTGCATCACTGCTCTCGATCCAGAGCAGCCGCTCGCCAGAGGCCGCTATCGACCCATAGTGGTCTCTCGGGGGGGTCAGCTAACGACCCAAAAAGATGGCTAAGTGGCTTAGCAGGCCTTGAGATCGCTACGAAACAAGGGGCGATTCAAAAAGATGCAAAAACCCAGAAAATTTTCAACCCTGCTGCGACGGCGGCTTCACTGCGGAATTATTGCGTTCCCATTCAAGACCGACCAGCATACCGATGCCCAGTGACACTTTGCCGTGAGCCAAGCTCAGCAGGTAGAACATCACGCCGGCACCGGGGCGATGGAATGCCCGCCTGGGGAGCCCAGCCCGAGCGCGATTAGCGCTTGCATGTCGAGGATTTCCACCAGGCGGCCGTGCAAGGTGACTATACGCAGGGCGCGCAAGCGAGCGACCGAGCGGCATATCGTTTCCAGGCGCAGCCCCAGATAGGACGCTATGTCCTCACGCGACATGCGTAGTATAAACCTATGGGAGGAGTAGCCACGGCTTACGAAGCGCACGGACAATCCCTGCAGAAAACTCGCCAGCCGTTGATCGGCTGAGGAGTTACATATCATCAGTACGCGCTCATGTTCGCGGATGATTTCCCGGCTCATCAGGCGATTCAATCTCTGTTGCAGAATGGGAAAATCGCGTGCCAAAGTCTGCAGCGGGTGGTATGGAATGGGGCAGACTAAACTGTCTTCTAAAGCGATTGCGTCGCAGACATGGTGTTCGGTAGCAATGGCATCGAGCCCCAGTACATCACCCGGCATCCAGAAGTTGATAACCACACCCTCGCCCTCGGCATTATTCAGGTGGGTCTTGAAACTTCCGGAATGTAAGGCATAGAGGGAAGTTAACGGCGCGTTGGCGTTGAACAGTGCTGCGCCTTTCCTGATGCGAATACGCGGTGAGATTAGTGCACTCAGGCAACTACCATCGTGCGGCAAACCTGTTGGTAAGCACAAACCGTTCACTCGGCACTCATTGCACAGGGATCTCAATGGTTCTGAATGAGTAGGCGGCAGCTCGCACATGTGTGCAGGCTGAATGAGCCGCTGGGCAACAATGAGGCCCGACATATCAGGCACCCTTCGCTGGTTGGTGTGTACTGCCTGCCGACCGACCTTCCTCTGCGCTACAGCCCGTGATCAAGTCCAGTGAGTGAGGTGCGTTGAGCCGCGAATTCAAACGCTCGACAAACCGATCAGCCTCACCGGAGGTGTAGAAGCTGACACGCCATTGATCCATGTGGACCCACCAGCGATTCTCCTCGATGTTGCTCACTACGTAGACGTTCATCGGAATCTCCTGAGCATGCATGAGCAAAGAGCCGCTTTTGAGTTAGCGGCGTGATGGCGTCCCGGCCTGCAATTGCGACGAAGCTCAGGGCGTAATCGCCACTTTCATCACGCCGTTGCGCTGGTTTGCGAACAATTCGTAGGCAGCCTCGATGTCATCAAGGCGGAATCGGTGGGTGACCAGGGTGGAAACGTCAATTCGGTCGCTGGCGACGACTTCCATCAGTCGGCGCATCCGCTCTTTTCCGCCAGGGCAAAGCGTACTCACGATGCGGTAATCGCCCAATCCAGCTGCGAAGGCATCCAGCGGTATGCGCAGTTCAACGCTGTAGACGCCCAGACTAGACAATGTACCTCCTGGGCGAAGGACGCGCAGCGCCCATTCAAAGGTGGCCTGGGTGCCAAGCGCTTCGATAGAAACATCCACGCCCCGGCCATCGGTCAGCGCCATGATCTGATTCACCACATTGCCTTCCCGGAAGTCGACTAAGTGAGAAGCACCCATTTTGCGCGCCATGCTGATGCGGGCAGCAACTGTGTCCACCCCAATGATGGTGGTGGCGCCGAGCATCCTGGCGCCGGCGACGGCACAAAGTCCTATCGGGCCCAGGGCGAATACGGCGACCGTGTCACCGATTGCCACTCCACCGCGTTCCGCGCCGGAAAAGCCGGTGGACATGATATCTGGGCACATCAGCACCTGCTCGTCGCTGAGTTTGGCCGGGATGGGAGAGAGGTTGGCCATGGCGTCCGGCACTCGAACGTATTCGGCTTGGCAACCATCGATGGTATTGCCGAACTTCCAGCCCCCGCTGGCCTTGAAACCATGGGCCGTACCTGTGCCGTCCTGAGAACCACAGCCGCACAGACAAGCATTGCTGTGGCCGCTGGGCGTGATGGCACCGGCAATGACACGCTGCCCTTCCTCAAAACCCGTGACTTGCGAGCCCAGCTTTTCGATCACCCCTACGGGCTCGTGACCGATGGTGAGCCCCTTAGCCACGGGGTATTCGCCACGCAGGATGTGCACATCGGTGCCACAAATTGTGGTGGTAGTGATCTTCACCAGAGCATCCAGTGGACCTATATTAGGTATAGGTTTGTCATCGAGCACGATGCGGTTATTTTCGACGAATATAGCCGCCTTCATGAGTGACATGGCACGCCTCCGGAGCTTTCAGGATTATTGTTTGCCAGTTACAGAGTGCGCCCAAAAAGCTACTGCGTGTTGATTGACGGCAGTTACGCCGCCAGCCGGTATACCCGTTGGTCAGTGCGCACGGGAACCTAATAAACATCAAATCTGGAAGGCGGCGCTGGCAAATAATCGATTTACTTGCAGGCATGCCAATGTTGCAGCATGTTTAGCTCGCAAAGACATCTAGTGATCGCTTGACCCATGATGCGCCGCACGCCGGTCCGCGACCGGGTGGTTGCGCTGCCTGAGCCAAGGGTGTGTATTTGCACATTGTTGTTTTTGACTGCCGTGAGGGCTTTGCCAAAGTCGGTCTGGACAAGGATCAAGCTTTGGCAGTGATGCGCGTGAAGGATATGTGCAAAAGTATCGTCAATGGCTGAAAAGTCAGATGCGGTCCAGCAGTGTCATGGTAAGCACCAGGTCGATGCTTGAAAACGGCAACTGTGAATCTGCCTGAGAAGGCATTCCGGAAAGAATAGAGCGGTGAAAATCCGCTTTGGGTCGAAAGCAGCCGCTCGCGGCGAGCAGCTAACGGCCTGGGCGTGAAGTGGCCCTTCACAAAGTACCGCAATCGGCCAATAGCAGTAATGAGCCGCCGAAGAAAGCTAGGCCACCTCCGCGTTATTCAGAAGAGCTAGACTGAGCCCAGTATTTTTAATCGCTAATGGTGGCTCCCATGAAGCACTGGCTTCCCCTGCTGCTCACCCTGCCTCTGTCGCACACCCAAGCTGCGGGACCTGCCTTCAACTGCACTCAGGCCGTGGCCGGCAGCATCGAACAACAAATCTGCCAGAGCGAGCCGCTCTCGGCACTAGACCGGCAAATGGCCGAGGTCTATACGGCCGCGCAGCGGAAGGCCGGCAATGAACATCCGCCGGTGCTCAAGGCCGAGCAACGGGGCTGGATCAAGGGTCGCAATGATTGCTGGAAAAGCGCGGACCAGCCGACTTGCATCGCCGACAGCTATCGCCTGCGCATCGCCGAACTGCAGGCGCGATACCGGCTGGTCGAGGCCAACGGCCCGGTGTTCTACCAGTGTGACGGCAACCCGGCCAAGGAAGTGGTTGCCAGCTTCTTCCGCACCGAGCCGCCCACGGCCATCGTCGAGTTCGGTGACCGCAGTTCGCTGATGTACCTAGAACAGACGGCAAGCGGCGCGCGCTACCAGGGACAAAATGAGAGTTTAAGGGAGCACCATGGCGAGGCTATCGTAGTGTGGGGCAATCAGAGGCCGGAAATGCGCTGCACAGCGCGTTGAAAGCCATTTGGAGGGAGCTTATGCACCGATTTCTATGACACAGCTTGCTGACCAGCAGTCTGTTGCTGTCGTAAACCACGCAGGCCGTCAACAATGCGGAGGCGGAACTACGCGGACTGCAGGAGGAAACCCGAGAGAACCGGGGAAACCAGTCGCAATTTCTGAATCGCCCCTAGTTTCATATACGCCTTCAAGCCTCAAGGATCGTCCGCTCACTCGAGGCCGTCCGCTTTTGGCCGATTCCTGCCCTTCACGAATGGCAGGTATGGGTCGTAAGCGGACGGTCGCGAAGGGCCGCTATGAATCGAGAGCAGCCGTTGCGGAGGACTGATCACCACACCTCTGACCAGGAACGTACAACGCCTGATCTACAAACTGTTGCGATAGGTACTGTACGTAGGGAGTGCTCGGCGTATCTTCTTCGTCCCTGCGGATGAGATGACTCCAAGACTTTTCGCCTGTTGCCCATTGCAACTCGGCATCACTGTCAATGAGGTGCCGCCGCGCCCTGTGGATAAATGATCGCTCGTTCTCATGCTGAGCAAGTGCGAGGCCGCCGGCGGCGATCAAATCCGCAAGAGCAGTCTTACCGGAACCCCGTGCGCCGATGACAGCAACCAAGCCAGGGTTCAACGTCACAGCGCCGTTCGCGATCCACGGTGCATTCGTGACGGACACTGATGTGACCACATGGCTGTCCAGAGCCCCGCGGGGAGGTTCTAGGCCAATAAATACTCGTTCTTCCGGCTCGATGCAGATCTGGCGGAGCGAATCAAAAGTAAGGTCCCCTTTGATCCAGCAGCGCCGGTCAGCATCTGGCATGCCAACCTTGGTCAGGGAGTGCGCGTCTGATCCATGGAGGCAGGGCTTACGGCCGTTGTACTGACTTTCGAGCACGTCAATTGAGGCTACATCCTTACCAAGCCAGAACTGGATCTGCTTTGGATTAGAGCTGAAAACAATGTGGGCAAGCCCTTCAACATTTTTGCGCTGCGCGGCGAAAGAGCCCGATGGATCTCGCATACCAGACGAGCCATCTTTTTCTCCGCCTGCGACTGCGATCAGGGTGTTCTTCTTGATCCAGTCGTTCTTCGTCCATGCTTGTTTGAGCTGCTCAAACGTTACCTTGAACTGGTTGGCACCCTCGGAGAACGCTGCCTCATCATCTTCAACTTGCGGCTTATGAATACGGCCCAGGCGAATGAGGTCGTCGCGTTGGCATCGATAGGTCTCGCCAAGGTGAGGAAACTCAAACTCAATTAGAAACCGCTTGATGCGCTCAACGTGATCAGGGTCGTGTGGTGAGAAAAGAAGATGGAAATTTACGGCCGACCCTTTTGAGGTCTCAATCCCTAGTCGTAGCTCGACGTTCGGGAAGATCAAGCCAACGCCTGACAACCGTCCCTGCTCCTTGAAAGCAGTAACCTGTTGGTAACGCTCAATGCTGAAGTAATCGGTGATGCCCAGCGCACGAATTGGCGGATCTGAGGCTTCAATCGTGTCGAGGAACTCCTTCCAGCGGTCCTTCCCGAGGTACTGGTCATTCAATGCCGTGCCAGGGGTGTGGAGATGTGGGTCCCAACGGTGCCACAGAGAGCCAAGGTCGCTTTGGATATCAAAATCGCCCGACATGAGATTCCCTTCGATTCCCACCATATTGAGCAATCTACAAGAAGCCGGTTCGCTAGCCTAGTGCCACCTTCTAAAAGTGCGTTGCATGGGCCATTCCTGCAACAGCAAGCGATCTCTGGCGACATCCGGACTGAGGCCTATGGCCTGAGCGCTCAGCGCTACCGGCAGACATTAGAGACTCGTTATGGAACTCCGATTGCGATCAGTGAAAGGCAGTGTTGGGCATTAGCTGCCAATCGTGGATGGCTGCTTTCGCCCTCTAACATGCGTGCGGCTGGTGATACAGGAGTAACGGGCAACCATTGAGATCTCCACCCTTCCGACTGTCTGCTATGGTCGTTAGCAGTCAGTCGCGAATTACTGCTTTCGATCCTTAGCTGACGTTGGTGGAGGGCAGCTTTCGGCCAAAAGCAGCCTATGGAAATGTGTCTACGTAACTCAGGACTGATCGTTCTTGGGAACGCTGTTGAGTGCTACGCTTGTGCTGCGCGGAAGCACGGCAGCCTCTAGTCTCTGACTGAGGCCGCTCTCATGAAACTGCTGTCAGGAAGATCGCATGCATATTGAGCGTCTTGGTTTGGCGAATTTTCGCTGTTTTGGCCCTCAGCAAACCTCTGTTGCTTTAGGACCAAGTCTTGTAGCGTTTGTAGGCGATAACGGCACCGGTAAGACTGCAGTGATGCAAGCTTTACAGCGGTTGTTTGGTGTCACCTCTGAGCAACGACGATTACGCAAGCAAGACTTTCATATTCCCTTTAACGAGACGGAACGACCCGCGGCTCGTACATTGGTGATCGAAGCAATCCTTGCCTTTCCAGAACTCGATGCCGACGCGGAAAACCCTGCCGTACCAGCGTTTTTCAAGAACATGGCGGCCGAGGAGAACGGTAATCTAAAGGTGCGTTTGAGGCTGCACGCAACATGGACGGACGATGGCACCTTGGATGGCGCGATCGAAGAGTCCTACTGCGCCGTGCAGACCTTCGGTGATTTCGAAGCAAGTGACCTTCACCAGCTTCGTGGCTCCGATCGCTCGCGAGTCCAGCTCATCTATATACCGGCAACGCGAGACGGCGCTTCTCAAGTCACTGCTTTTATACGCGGCCGACTTTGGCGCGCAATCAATTGGTCAGAGCAGGTTAAGGATTCATTGACCGACGCTGGCGCTGCCGTGAACCAAGCGTTTTCTGCCGAGGCTGCTGTAGATAGCATTAGCTCCGCAGTCACCCGGCGTTGGCGGCAGCTCCATTCAGCAGGTACCCACACAACCCCGTCTTTCCGGCCTGTAGACACCCGTTGGCAAGAATTCATCAAACGCGTCGAAGTAGTTTTCCTGCCCGCCGAAGACGGACAAGACCGTACATTAGAGGATCTAAGCGACGGCCAGCGTTCTCTGTTCCATATGGCAATGGTCTCAGCAACGCTGGACATTGAGGCGAGACTTGCAGGTAACAATGCTCCAGCAGGCTTCGCTGCTGCTGGTATCGCTCTACCTGCGCTAACCATCGTCGCGCTTGAAGAACCGGAAAACAATTTGGCTCCGTTCTATCTATCTCGCATCATCAATCAGGTCGAAGAAGTCGCCGCGGGGTTAAACGCTCAAGCTTTGGTCTCGAGCCACTCACCCAGCATCCTTGCGCGGATAGAGCCTTCTAGCGTGCGGCACTTCCGGTTGAACCTAGAATTCCGTTACACCGAAGTACGTCAAATCAGTCTGCCTATAGGCGAAGAAGAGGCTTCCAAGTTCGTCCGGGAGGCTGTCCGGGCATATCCCGAACTGTACTTCGCACGCTACGTGATACTTGGTGAAGGTGCTACGGAGGAAGTGGTGCTGCCCATGCTGGCTAAAGCAATGGGCTTCCCAATCGATAGGTCATTCGTTGCTGTAGTACCGCTAGGAGGTCGCCACGTCAATCATCTATGGAGATTGCTAGCTAGTCTCGAAGTACCGTATGCGACATTGCTTGATCTTGACTGGGGACGCAGCGGTGGGGGCTTCGGCCGTATTAAAACTACATGTGAACAACTGCTGAGTTCCGGCGTCACGCCGCAGCGGCTCTTCGGAAATACATTGCATGCTGATGGTCCGGCTGAAAATATAAACCTAATAGCGAACCATCCAGCTGCTGATCTTGCAACTCTGGGCCAATGGACCAGCTGGCTTGAACGGTTTCAAGTATTTTTCTCGGACCCTCTGGACTTGGATTACACCATGCTCAAAGCCTATCCCGAAGCTTATCGGGTCCTTGAACATGGAATGCGTGGACCAGCCCAAGCGGGGGAGCCCCGGGACGCAGTACTCGGCGCAGAAGGCTCTCCAGCCTTTTATGCAGCCGCGGAGGACGACAACCTGAGGTGGTATCGATATCTTTTCTTAGGACGTGGTAAGCCCACTACACATGTAAGAGTTTTGAGCCAAATATCACCCGAAGATTTAGTGGCAGCCATGCCAGAGCCTTTACGACGTCTATTGACAAGAGTTCGCACTACTTTAGAGCAGGTTGAGCAGCAATGAACTGGAGACCCATCCCTATCGAAGAATGGCAACCACGCGGCATACAGAGACTGGAACCCAATGCCTGGATAGCTCTGCGTCGCTTGGAGTCAACATCTGTTGTTGCAGGCCCCGGCGCCGGAAAGTCTGAATTTTTGGCGCAGCGTGCTGCTTACCTTTTGGAGACCGGGTTGTGCATAGCACCCCAGCAGATTCTCGCTATCTCATTCAAAACTGATGCGGCTGCCAATCTCGCAGCTCGTGTTCGCAAGCGGTGCCCACCTCAATTGGCTGCACGATTTAGCTCCCTGACATTTGACGCGTTCACCAAAAGCCTTGTTGATCGCTTTCAAGCTGCGATTCCAGAGCATTGGCGCCCCTCCCGTCCTTATGAGATTAGCTTCCCTAACCGGCGACTAGTACAGGACGAGTTGAATCGTATTCAATTCATGGCTCGGCCAGAGTGGCAAGCGAGAATTGCACAATTATCCGTTGAGCGGTTTGAATCAGAGACGGTAGGTGGTAGTCGCCTAGAAGCAGATGCGCTTCAACAACCTAATACACCGGAGCAGCTAGCGATCTATCAGTGGCTACGGCAGCAGCTATTCGGCGCTAATGTGTCCAAGATGTCGTTCGTAACGTTGAACCGACTTGCCGAGCTGATTATCCGAGCGAATCCCAAGATTGCTCGTGCTCTACGTATGACCTATCCATACGTATTTGTGGACGAATTCCAGGACACATCTTTTGCCCAATACGACTTTTTACTCTCCACTTTTGGTCAAGCGGGAACAGTCGTCACAGCTGTAGGGGACCACAAGCAGAGGATCATGGGATGGGCCGGAGCTCGTAATGATGCCTTTGAGCAATTTGAGGTAGATTTTGCGGCGCAGCGGGTTAACCTGCTTTTTAACTTCAGGTCCTCACCAGAGCTAGTGCGCGTTCAACATTTTGTCGCGCAGGCCCTAGATCCGCAATCTCCGCAGATCCAGTCACAGACTGAGGGCCAGTTGGATAGGGATGTAGTCCAGGTATGGAGATCTCGCTCGACGGCTGTAGAGGGGCAGAGGCTGGCACAATGGATCGCGGCGGACATGGCTGTACGCCAGAAGCAACCTAGCGACTATGTGCTCCTAGTGCGTCAGCGCCCGGATCAGTTTGAGGAGGAACTGAAGCCAATATTTACCGCCGCAGGATTGAGCATCCGAAACGAGAGCAAGGCTATAGGTCGAACAAATGTCCAAGATTTAATGGTCGATGAGGCTACTGCCATAGCTCTGGCAGCGTTAAGGTTGGCTAGCGGTCAACGTAGTGCGGCGGCATGGTCGACCTTTTCCTCGGCTGTTTATGCTATTCGCGGAGTCGACGTAGACGATGAGGTGCGACGATACCGAGTTGATCGGGATATTCAGGACTTCCTTGACGTACTCGGGCAACATATCCGTCCTCGTTTGCCTACGGTAGAGTTGGCATCGGAAATTACGGATCGTATTTTTGCGTTCTTGGATGTTGCATCTATGTCGACTACCTACGCTGCATACGCCCGCAACGACCTTCTCGATATCATGGTGGAAGCGTTCTCACTACACCTCCAGCAGGCTGCCTCCGAGACTGAGACTTGGCCGCGCTGTATTGATCGATTCATAGGTGTGCACGACATTTCAATGATGACTGTGCACAAGAGCAAGGGACTCGAGTTCGATACCGTATTTTTCATCGGACTCGACGATCAATCGTGGTGGAGTCATACGCCACGAAACCCGGAAGGTATAGCAACATTCTTCGTTGCCCTTTCGAGAGCTAAGCAGCGAGCAATCTTCCTTTTTTGCTCCGGCAGAGGCAATCGTGATCGTGTTTCTGAGTTATATCAACTGTTAACCGACGCAGGCGTGGAAGAAATCGAGATTCGCTGAATGCTAGGCGGCAAGATATTTATTTAATTATCATGACCGCAGACTGGACAAATTATAACGTTATGAATTTCAGCGTTGCTCTTCGGGCGCAGGTTATAAGTTGCTCACCTACTGATTCACAATCCTTGGGTTATACCTTGTAGATAGTGTGTGGCTTGTATCAGAAGGAGTAGCGCCCGGAAACGGCCCGTGAACTGCAGCTCTTGGCCAATAGCACCAGTTGGCTCCCACTACCTGTTAGTCACCAATCAGTAGCAATTGAAAACCATAACGCGCGAAAGGGTAAAAAGCGCCACCAACTAAACTATCAAACTGAACGATAAAAATAGTTACCATTGTCACTACAACGGATTTCGAATCCGTTTTCGCCCCTAAATAAATTCTATTGATTTACGAAAAATCCAATAAAATCAATATATTAAACGCATAGCCACACAACAGCACTCCACATGATTTGGGGGATCCATTCCCCCAAAATTCCCCCAAGATCGAGAAATTCCTGATACGTGGGCTGCTTAAACCATCAAAATTCAGACCTGTCTTATTGGACGGAGGCCTGCCAAAAGATAAAACGGTCTCAAGCCAGACAGACTGGCCTTCCCTGCCACGTCGCACCAAAAGGTAGATCCATGAACTCCATACATAGTATCCAGTCCCTGCAGTTGCGTCTGATCGAGTCAGCATCGGTGAGCGAAAGCTGTGCCAGCGATCTGCTGATGATTTTACGTAAGCTCAGCACAGCAGAGGCCACCAGTGTTGTCGGCATCATAAGTCTGCTTCACAGTGAGGCAGGGGCGTTGAGAAAGATATCCAAGGACATCACGCAGCGTTACACAGCTTTGTCGGCCTGCTGAGGTCGACGAACGCTGTGTCAAAACTTCCTGACGCTTTCAGATCAACAGGAACGCCCGCCAGGTACGAAGAAAGGTAACTGCTTGGAAGCGAGGTACATTGCCGGGAGCGCCCCTCATCCCAAACCCAGCTGTTAGCAATTCGCATAATGACTTGGTAAGACCAGTCCGCAGCGCTCGAACCACACGCTGCCTGCAATCTCCCGGGCAAAACCGCAGGGTGTCAAGGCGACGTCAGAATGACCACATAATTACCTTGTGAGAGCTGTTTACCGCCGGCATCAACCAGCGTGTAACGCTGAGTGGTACGGTCAAGTGCGCCAGCGCTGATCACCTGTACAGCCCCCCCTTCGCTTTCCACGCCCTGGACATCGATGTGGCTGCCAAGAGTCCCTGATGGACACTCATCCAGCCGAACCCCCCAATCCCCCGCAGTCCCACGACAGGAAGGCTCAACGATGCTGCCAGTGAACTGCAGCACCCCCGAACTTATATCGCTTTTTGCGTGCACCTGCGCTACCGCCCCCAAGCAGCTCATTGCGCATACTGCAAAGATCTTTATGTTCATTGCTTCACTCCCCAGTGAACCCACTTGCCCTCAGCCTATCCGATAAGTGGTGACAAGCACCGCCCAGGGTGTGAGCCCGCTCACAAAGCGGACAACGAAAAACGGATACACATCGAGACCTTTTAAGAAACGTCTCAAAGCCAGCAGGACTATCAGCTTCTAGCATGGCTCCCGACTACCCCAGTCAGCCTCACCGGAGCCGTTACTTGTCAACGCCGCAGCGCTTCCCCTTGTTTCCGCTCAAGGCCGCCCCCCTACTCGCCTTGTTATGCCTGGCGAGTAGTGCCTGGGCGCAGCTCAAGGTCGAAGGCACCCGCTTGATCTACCTTGGGCAAGACAGGGAAGCCAGCATCAACGTTATCAATCGCAGTGGAGAAGAGACCGTCATGCAGAGCTGGGTCAGCCACCCGCAAGACGGTGACGATATTCCATTCGCCATTGTCCAGCCTCTGACCTTGTTACCCCCGCAAGGCCACCAAATGCTGCGTGTGCTCTATGCCGGTCAGGGCCTGCCCACCGATCGGGAGTCGATGTTCTGGCTGAACATCCTCGAAATTCCGCGCAAGTCCGAACACGCTGACAGCATGCAGTTCGCAATTCGACAACGACTCAAGCTGTTCTATCGCCCAACAGGGCTGCAGGGCTCGACCAGCGATGCAGTGCGAGATTTGCAATGGCATCGGCATTCACAGCGTATCGAAATTAGTAACCGAAGTGCCTTTCACCTCTCGCTGGTGGATCTTGCACTCGAAGGCCCAGGCCTTCATCAGCCCCTAACAGACTACGTGCTGCTACAACCGGGCGCATCAATCACCCTCGACACGCGCTCCCCAGTACCTGCCGGCAGCCGTGTCGCATTCACCGAAATCGCCGACAGCGGCCTGTTGCAGAGCCACAGCGCGTCGCTGCCGTAATGACACCGCCACAGGATGCTCCACATGCCACCGTTCAGGAAACACCTGCTGGGCCTACTACTCATTGCCGCTGCATGCCCCAGCACCAGCTACGCGCTTTCGTGCAAGCTCGACCCCTCCAAGACAGCCGTTTTTAAGGAGGCACTGGGCACCACGCTAGCTGTGCCAGCCGACGCGCCCGACGGCACAATCATCTGGGAGTCGACCGAACGCGCGTTGCCGGTGATCTGTGCGGATGACTACGAGATGGGTCTGGATGAAACCGTCTATTTCTACATCAACCCTGCCAAGGTGAGTGTCGGCCAGGGGATACGAGTGGGTATTCGCTACAGATCACAGGTGATCACCCAAGCCTCGGGGACTATTAGCACGGGCTACAGCTCGTTTTACGGGTGCAACTGGGCCAACTGCACAGGGTGGGACAAAGCAAGATTCACCCTGAACTTCAGTGTGTTCATTGAAAAATTCGGCAAAACGCCAGCCAACGGACAGGCCAGTACCGCAAGCGAGTACCGAGTTTTTCAACTGGACGGCAAGGGTGGTCTGAACCCAAAGCCTGACAGCAACCTAAACTATGTCATCACCGGCATGAACAACATCCGCTTCGTTCCCTGCTCACCTGAACTGACCATCACACCGTCCGTGGTCAACTTCCGCCGAGCCCTGACCAGTTCGGCGCAAGTTGGCCAAGTTGCCAGTTCAGCCAACTTCAGCCTCGACCTGATCAGAAACTGCGACACCCCCTATGCGGTCAACGCCCGCTTCACACCCGTCGCGGGCACGGCAAGCGTCATCGACAAATTGCTAGTACCCACCCAGAACACCTCCGTAGGTATCGCTCTGACGCGTCAGGACAGCAATCAGCCGGTCCCCTTCGGGGACTGGTTCAAGCTCAGCGAGCTGACGACGCCCGGGTTGATCCGCAACGAATTCCGCGCCGACCTGGTCTGGCGTGCCCCGGCAACCGCCGGTGCGTTCGAAGCCTCGGCCCTCGTCGAGCTGTTTTTCAAGTAGCCAAGGTTTAAGGATCGTCTGATGTCGTACTGCCACCCCCGTATCTAAAGTCGCCTCATGCGACTGAAAACCTACCTGCAACAGATCAATCCACTGTTCTCCAACCCGGAAGCCGCCCGCCACCTGCTTCGCTTGCTGGCGCTGGTGCTGTCGGCGGGCATACTCGGTGGCGCCTACAGCTTTCTGCTACTCAGCTTTAATACCGACATATCCCAGCGCCGCGGCTACATGAGCAGTGCGATTGCCGAGGCGCACACATTCTTCACCAACCGTGAAGCGCTGCTGGAAAGCCTGACCCTCTCGGCCATTACCCGAACGGCACCAAGTGGCACGCACATAACGCAGACGCCCAGCGAGGAAGTGCACCTGCTACTGGGCAACAAACCGGGCCAGCAATGGAGCCTGTGGCTGAGCCAACGCATGTGCGACTACTTGCGCACCAAGCAGGTCAACCTGCTGTACGTTGGTGCCGGCCCTCAGGCCCAGGCACGCTGGCTATACAGCACCATTGCGCACGCGCACACCCCCTCCATGGCGCTGCTGGAGCGCTTGCGAACCGAACAAAAGCGTCTGCCCACAACAGTCAATGAGCTATGGTTGGCCGACAAGGATGAGCAGCACACGCACCTCTACATTTTCCAGCGCCTGGACCGGCGCGACCCAGACTCAGGCTGGCTGGGCCTGGAGATCGACAGCCGTGAAGTTTCCCCGACCCTGGATGATGCGAGTTCGGGTAAGTTCATGATGTACAACGCCGATGGCATGCTGGTCTTCAGCAACAGCTCTGACCAGGCACTGAGCCAGATGTTGCGAGCCCACCAGGGCAGTGACTTTTTCGGCTTCATCGGCCAGGGGTTACTACCGGAGTACCTGGTCATCAACAAACCGTTGATGTCGTCGGACTGGCAGCTGGTATATGGGATCGACCTGCTTTCCATTCTCTCGGAGCTCTGGGTGCAGTTGCTGGGCGCCCTGCTATTCTGCCTGCTCAGCATCAGCCTGATGCTGTTGTTGATCCGCCGCTTCGAACAACGGTTCATCACCCCGACGGTGCAACGCATACGGGCATTGGTTGAGAGCGAGCTATTCAACCGTGACGTGATCGAGACCGCACCGGTCGCCCTGTGCGTCCTGCGTCGCAGCGACGGCCAGGTAGTGTTGGAAAATCATTTGGCACAGCAGTGGCTGGGCGAAGCCCGCGTATCACGCAGCGCGGCCTGGATTGATCAGGCGTTCGCCGTGCCAAATGTCGCGGGCAGCGATTACTTCGAAACCAGTGATGGCCGGCATCTCTACCTCAGCTGTGCGCCGACCCGCTACAAAGGCGAGGACGTGGTGCTCTGCGTCTTCAGCGATATCAGTGCACGCAAGCAGATCGAAGCAGCGCTGGAGGATGCCCGACGCTCGGCCGACAGTGCCAACGAAGCCAAGACCCAGTTCCTGGCCACCATGAGCCACGAGATCCGCACGCCCCTGTACGGTGTGCTAGGCACTTTGGAACTGCTGTCACGCACCGCGCTCGATGGGCAACAACGCGACTACCTGCAAGCAATCGAAGGCTCGTCGGCGACACTGCTGCAACTGATCTGCGATGTACTCGACGTGTCGAAGATCGAGGCCGGTCAATTGGCTTTGGAGCACAGCGAGTTCTGCGTCCCGGAGCTGGCCATGGAAGTAATTCAGAGTTACAGCGCAGCGGCCAGGAACAAAGGCTTACAGCTTTATGGCTGCTTGGATCCGCACCTACCCGAACGTTTGCTCGGCGACGTCAACCGGATCCGCCAGATACTCAACAACCTCCTAAGCAATGCCGTGAAATTTACCGACTGTGGACGGGTGGTGCTGCGGGCCAAACTGCTCCATCGCGAGGGCGAGCGTTCGTCCATATTGTGGCAGGTCGCAGACACTGGCAAAGGTATTGCCGAGCAGGATCACGCATCAATTTTTGACCCCTTCTACCAAAGTGGCGGTCATACACAGCTAGTTCCCGGTACGGGTCTGGGACTCGCTATATGCCAGCGCCTGACGCAATTAATGAATGGCCAGCTGCGCCTCGTCAGCGAATTGGGCCTGGGCAGCAGTTTTAGCCTGACCTTGCCGCTGGAGGTCGTATCCGCGGGTGGCGCCCCGGCCCTTGCACCCTTCAACCTGTTGGCGGAACGCATCCAGGTGGTCTCGCCAATCCACGAACTAGCCGAAACCTTCGCAGGCTGGCTGTGCCGCTGGGGCGCACGCGCCCAAATCGGCGTGATGTCCACCGGCAGCCACGCCCCTCCCGGACTGCTGCTTGAGCTCCATCCCGGCAGTTTCGATCAGTGGCTGGTGGCAGATTGGGAAGGCCCGCGTATCGTGGCCAGTGCATTTGGCGGCTGGGAGGCTCGCAATGATGCCGGCCAATGGCAGGTGAACCTTAACGATCTGGGCGCGCTTCATCACGCTATCAGTCAGGCCCAAGGCCTGCATCGCCCCCGCAGCGTACTCTCGGCGAGCACCGACGCGCCGGAACCACTCGGGCTACATGTGCTGGTTGCCGAGGATAATGTCATCAACCAATTGATCTTACGCGATCAGCTCGAAGAGCTGGGCTGCAGCGTGGCCTTGACCTGCAATGGCGATCAGGCCTTGCAGAGCTGGCAGCGCGAGCAATTCGACTTGGTTCTGACCGACGTCAACATGCCGATCATGAATGGCTATGAACTTGCCCGATCCCTGCGCAAGCAAGGTTGCAATCTGCCCATCATCGGTGCCACCGCCAACGCACTGCGCGGTGAGGAAGAGCTGTGTCTGGCCGCCGGCATGGACCGCTGCCTGATCAAACCTTTCACCCTACAAGCCCTGTTTAACTGCCTGGCCGCGTATAGAGGTAGCCGTTTTGAAGTCCTTTAACATCCTGATCGTCGAAGACCACCCGTTCCAGCATATGTACTTGCAGCACCTGTTCACCGAACTGGGCTCTTTCAGGCTGGAGGCGGCACGTGATGGTCAGGAAGCGCTGGAGCGCCTACGTCAACAGAATTTCGACCTGGTGCTGACCGACCTATTGATGCCGGGCATGGACGGCGTTCAGTTCATCCAGCACCTAACCGGCCTGCCGCACAAACCGGGCCTAGCGATCATGAGTGCCGCCTCGCGGCGCATGCTCATGGCGGCGAGCCTCGTGGCCAAGAACCTCGGAGTAGACGTTCTCGGACTGATCTCCAAACCAGTCGAGCCCGCTGCCTTGCGCAGCCTCATCGATCAACTACAGTTGCGCCAGCAAGCTACCGTGCAAGATAAGCCGGCCACCCTCGAGTTCAACCGGCAGACATTAGTTGATGCTCTGAACAACCACGCGTTTCAGGCTTGGTTCCAGCCCAAGAAGTCCCTACACAATGGCCGTATTGTGGCGGCCGAGGCACTGGTGCGCTGGATGCACCCGGAGCAAGGTGTGCTTTTGCCCAGCGCCTTTCTCCCGACCCTCAACGCCTTCGGCCTGGAGGAGCGCCTATTGTGGGTGATGCTCAAACAGGCCATGGATGCGCAGACGCGTTGGCGCGAGCAAGGTTACGATATCCCAGTTTCAATCAATCTACCGACCCACCTACTGAACAGCCACGACCTGGCCGACCGACTTCTGGAATTCGTTCTGCATCACCAGGGGGTGCCCGGTAAACTTTGCTTCGAGCTAATGGAGTGTTCGGTTCCGAAGGACCTGAGCAACTTCTACGCAGGTGCCTGCCGCCTGCGAATGAAAGGCTTCGGTCTGTCTCAGGATGACTTTGGCAAGGGCTATAGCTCATACATGAGTCTCGTATCGACCCCTTTCACGGAACTGAAAATCGATCGGGCGCTGGTACAACGCTGCAATGAAAGCGAAAGCTTGTCCTCGGCGCTAGCCAGCATCGTCGCCCTCGGACGCAAGCTCGGCCTCACTGTGGTCGCCGAAGGCGTCGAAACCCCCCAAGAGCTTGAGTTGCTGCGCAAGGTCGACTGCAATCAGGTACAAGGCTTCCTAATCTCCCATGCCGTATCGGCGGACCAGTTCCAGCGCCTCCTACGCAGCGACGGCCCTCCATTGACTTTTTAACCTATTGCAAGTCGCTGTAGAGGCCGAGCATCGGAGGTAGTATCCATTTGATATCGACGCCCTCCAGGTCTTGTGGATCCCGTTTTCCATGAAAAAGTACAACGCCTTGTTGGACAATCTAGCCCGCAGCTCATTGCGCCTGAACAAAGGCATGACCGCGCTGCTGGGGCTGGCCCTACTACTGATTGCTTTCGGCATCTGGTCACTCCAGCGCCTGGTCGACGAACACAACGACACGGTGAACATTCACTTCGCCCGGCTGATGGAGAACATCCGCGAGCAGGAGTACTTCCTGAGGACCCTTGTGCGGCAAAGCGTCGAAGGTCAGTTGCTGGAGCGCCATCGCCCGTTGGATGCAGCGTTGACGCCGTTGCCCGAAGAAGGACAGGGGATTTTCCAGGGGCAGGCATTCCCGTTTACCCTGCCATTCAGCGTCAAGCTCGACTCAGAGCGGGTGAATAGCAGCGAAATGCCACTCATCTTCAGCCAGGGCGCAAACCTAGCAGCCTTCTACAGTAGCTTCTGGTCTGCTGCCCATTACCGCTCACCCCAGGTGTTCCTGTTCTCGCCAAGCATGCACTACGATATTGCTGTGCCCGCAGCCGGTCGTGGACGGGGTCAAACAATAAGTGGCAACGAGCCATTCTTGGAAGTGGTCGAGCAGGTGGCCACGCGAATGCCCGAAGAGAGCGCCTGGTCGCAGGATGACTCGGTAATCTGGCGCAGCTACGTCCCTCATCCCGACCATGCATCTCCAGCTCGGTTACTGGCGTATGCCAGTGTTCCCTCGAACCCGACGCGCGCGGGCGCTGGCAGGTTCCAAATAGCGTCGCTGGTCGACCTAGCCCAGATCAACGACTTCGAACGCATCATGGCCTGGACCGTGTATGACCGCTTTACGCTGATCACTCCGTCCGGCAGGGTACTCATTGGCGACGCCCTACCACTTGCTGACCTGCACGAAGGCTTGAATTTCAAGGCAAACGGCCTGGTATTTCACCTGAATGAACACGCAAGCGGCGGGTGGAGCGCGGTGTACACCGTGACATACCAGCATTTCTTCCGCTACGCCTTCTGGTCGCTGGTCAGCCTGGCCGTAATCTTCCTCGTCATTTTCGGGCTGGGCCGGCTGGCCATCCGCTGGTACCAGTGGCGGGTCATTATTCCTGCGCGCGCCGCACACGCAACCATCACCGAGAGCGAGGCCTTCAGCCGTGTGGTCATAGACACCGCCCCCACCGGCCTGTGCGTAGTGCGTAACGCCGACCACACCTTGCTACTGGAAAACCAGTGTGCTCAACAATGGGACAGCACCGGTGAGCTGATCAAAACGCTTGCACCTCAGTTGGACAACATATGCAGCGGAGAAGATCACGTGCGAATCGACGGTCGCCATTTCAAAGTTGGCTTCGTCTCGACTCGCTATCAAGGTGAAGACGTCAAGCTGCTGGCCTTCAACGATGTCACTCACCACATCCAAGACGCACAGGCTCTAGAAGATGCCCGCCGCGCCGCCGACGCTGCGAACCAGGCGAAGACCTTGTTCCTAGCGACCATGAGCCATGAAATCCGCACCCCACTATACGGCGTACTGGGTACACTCGAACTGCTAGGACTGACACAACTGGATAGCCGTCAGCAAGGCTACCTGCATACCATTCAGCGCTCCTCAGCAACCTTGTTTCAGCTGATCAGCGACGTGCTTGATGTGTCCAAAATCGAATCTGGCCAGATGGCCTTGGAGCCCGTGGCATTCTGCCCACTGGACATGCTTGAGGACACCCTGCGCACCTACTGCGCTTTTGCCGAGCGCAAAGGCCTGCTGCTTTATGCATGCACCGATGCCCGCCTGCCTGCCCAAATAGTGGGCGATCCGATACGCATCCGGCAGATTCTCAACAACCTGCTAAGCAACGCTATCAAGTTCACTGATACTGGTCGGGTAGTGCTACGTACTCGCGTACTGGCTATCGATGCCGCCCAGGTCAGCCTAGAATGGCAGGTGACCGACAGCGGTATCGGTATCTCTGAAGCCCAACAGGCCCGGCTCTTTGAGTTGTTCTATCAAGTCATGGATGCCACCAGCGAGGGTGGCGCAGGCCTAGGCCTGCCGATCTGTGGCTGGCTGGCTGACATGATGGGTGGGCAAATTAAGGTGGTGAGCGAACCGGGCCTGGGCAGTAGTTTCTCACTCAAAGTCAGCTTGCCATTGGCACACGGTGAGCTGGGCGACTGCCCGTCGCTGGCGCCCGAGCCGACCCCGGTGTATGTCCGTGCTCCAATACCAGAGTTGGCACAGCATTGCGTCGACTGGCTCCAGCGGCTGGGCATCGCCGCAACCCTGACGATCCCATCCCAGGAGCAGGACAACGCCCAGGCCCTAGTGGTAGACATGCTCGACTGCACGAACGCCGAACCTTGGCAAGGCCAGCGGATCTGCGCCAGTAGCGACGGGCCCGTGCCCGGCGAATTCAAGAACGACCGCTGGCATGTGAACATGCACGACGTTCGCGCAATCGCCCGAGTCATAGGCCAGGTCCGCCTCGGCGATACGACAGAAAACCATGTGATAACGCAGCAGCAACACGCCGCCCTAAGCCTGCATGTCCTCGTAGCAGAGGACAATCCGATCAACCAGGCCATTCTGAAGGAACAGCTAGAAGCGCTCGGCTGCAGCACGGTGGTTGCTGCCAACGGCGAGCAAGCCATGCAGCAGTGGCAACCTGGCCTATTCGATGTGGTGTTGACCGACGTGAACATGCCCTTGATGAACGGCTACGAACTAGCCAGGACACTGCGTCAGCTCGACACACAGATATCGATCATTGGCGTTACCGCCAATGCGCTACGCGAAGAAGGCCAACGCTGCCTCGAAATGGGTATGAATGCTTGGATGGTCAAACCGTTGAGCCTGCATGCACTGCGCACCCACCTAGTGCGACTGTGCCGGCCGGCCTCGCTCAACCTCAATGTCAACGTCGGTGACGAGCACAAGCCCCTCAGTGCCCCCACGCCCGCCGACACAGTGCAACTATCTCCGGCGATGCGCACACTATTCGTAAGCACCATGCAGGACGATATGAATCACCTGCTCCAAGCCCTGGAGCAGCGCAACAGCCAGCGCCTCGTCGAACGCTTGCACAGCATTTCAGGCGCACTGGGCGCAGTCCAAGCTCGAGCCCTTGCCGAGCAGTGCCTTGCCCTGGAAAACGCACTGCTCGGCGCGCCAATCGATGCATCTCTGGTCGAGCGCGTGGACGAGGTGTTGGCCAGGTTGACGGCAATCCTCGCCTCTCTCGAATAGAATCCACCTTGGCACCGAACACCAATGGAATACCCCTCCCATTCGCACCGGCTAACGGGTCGTCTTTAATGGAAAAACTCAAGGTCATCATCGCTGACGATCATCCCATCGTGCTGCTCGGCGTGCGCGAACTGGTCGAGCGTGACCCGCGTTTCCGCGTGGTCGGTGAAGCGGTTTGCTCGCAAGGGCTTATCGAGCTGCTCGAACGCCAGGCGGTGGACGTAGTCATTTCCGACTACAATATGCCGGCCGACTCGCCATATGGTGACGGCCTGAAACTGATCGACTATCTCAAGCGCCACTACCCGGCGGTACGCATCCTGGTACTGACCATGATTTCCAACCCACTGATTCTGACACGACTGCATGAACTTGGGGTCGAGGGTGTCATCCAGAAGAACCAGCTGCACAGTGAAATAGAAAAAGCCCTTAACGCAATCGCTCGTAATAATACGTACCGCTCACAGGAACCCACAAGAAACTCGGTCATTGCCTCTACTACCGCAATCGATCAACGGGTCGAGAGCCTGTCCCCCAAAGAGTTCGAAATATTACGCCTGTTTGTCGCCGGGCAAAGTGTTAGTGAGATTGCCCGCAGCCAAAACCGCAGCACCAAGACCATCAGCGCGCAAAAAATTTCCGCCATGCGTAAACTGGACGTTACCAGCGATCAGGAACTATTGGCCTACTGTCTAGCCGGTAACATTTTCAATTGAACAAGTGGCATCAGGCTATCATTAAGATTCGTCTGATGTCCCCGTTACGCCATGCGACCTATCGTAAGCGTGCATTTTACATGCAGCACTTACCCATAATCGCATGGACATCAACATGAAAAAGTTTTCCTTGGCCGCATTGACCCTGTCGCTGATCACCGCTTCCGCTGGCGCCTTTGCCGCAGAACCTGCAGGCCCGGTCAAAGGTGGCAGCGGCAAAATCGCATTCACCGGCGTAATCAACAATGACGCTTGTTCGGTCGACGGCGCCAATGCCGACCGCGTAATCGCCGTGGATATGGGAACCGTCTCGATCAAGGACATGGGCACCGCCGAAAACCCGGCATCGGGCCGCGTCACTGGCAAGGACTTCAACCTCAACGTCAACTGCAACGTGGGCACCAAGGTGTCCATGGTCTTCGACGCCAACAGCGGCGGTTCGGGCCTAGTGACCGGCAAAAAAGTCCTGGCGCTGACTAAGGGCACCGGTACGGCCGCCAACGTCGGCATCGCCCTGCTCGACCCCGCCGGCAACCTGATCGACTTGAGCTCGGCCGCCACCGCGAAGATCCAAAGCGACGTGCACGGTACCGGCGCAGAGGGCGGGGACGCAACTCTGAGCTTCTCCGCAGCCTACGTGACCACCGGCGCCGCCGGTACCGCCACCGCCGGTCGTGGTGACGCCACCCTGCCGTTCATCCTGCAATACGAGTAACCACCTAGCAGGTGTTCCATGCGCGAGGCCGAACAGGCCTCGCCATTTCTTCATACCGCAAGGTGCCCCGCCATGCTGTTTCGTTCTGTTTGTTCCGTTCTCGGGTTGCTGGGCATGCTCATCGCCGCCCAGGCAACTGCAAGCATTTCCCTAAGCGCCACTCGCGTCGTGTTCGACGGTGCACATAAAGAAGCAAACGTCACCGTGCGCAACGGCAACCAAGAAGTCCTGGTGCAATCCTGGGTAGATAGCGGCGACAGTGAGCTGGCACAAGTGCCATTCGCCATTACCCCGCCGCTGGCCAGGGTATTGCCCAAGCAAGAGCAACTACTGCGCATTCTTTATGAAGGCCAAGGCCTGCCGACTGATCGTGAATCGGTGGTCTGGCTGAACGTCCAGGAAATCCCACAAGCCAGTGGTCAGGCCAACACCCTGCAACTAGCCGTACGCCAGCGTATCAAGATTTTTTTCCGCCCCGCAAATTTGCCCGGCAATGCCCTATTGGCGCCGGAACAATTGGTCTGGAAAATAACCCCGAACGGGGATAAAGCGCAACTGACAGTTAAAAACCCCAGCCTCTATCACGTATCCATGGCTGATATCGAGGTTAAGTCAGGTAAAAAAACTATCTTCATCGCCGACTCGACAATGATCGCGCCCGGCACTCAGAAAACTTTCACGTCAGCACTTTCGCCCGCGCAAAGCACGATGACACTTACATTTAAGAATATTAACGACTATGGCGCCCAACATAAATACTCAGTGCAACTGAGCACTACCCAAGCCGCTAACGCCAAACCCGCAGAAACCACTATCGCCTTCTGAAAATTATCGCGCCCTACCTCGTGCCGCCGGTTTGCGTGCGGCCTCCCTGCGCCCAGTCCGTGCCGGGACATGAAATAGGTTCCTCGTATGTCTCTGTCCATCGCAGCTCGCCCCGTACGCGGCGCCGACGCAGGCGCGCGCGCGTTCAATCGCAGCACACCTCGCCCGACCTGGCAGCGCAACGCCCTGTCTCTGGTCATATGCACCGCCCTGCCCGGACTGGCTGCCGCCGACGCCGACATGCAAATGCAAGGTTTCAACACCACCTTCCTGCAAGGCGCACAATCCGCTGTCGACCTGCAACTGCTGCTATCGGCCAACAGCGTACTGCCGGGCAGCTATCGAGTGGACTTGTACAGCAACGAGGTGCTGGTGGGCCGACGTGACATCGATTTCAATCGCAATGAGCAGACGGGGCGCGTTGAGCCGTGCCTGACCCTTGAGCTACTTGAGCAACTGGGCATCGACATGGACAAGCTCAAGGCACAGGGGCGCCTGAACACCGAGCAAGCCTGCCATGACCTGCCGACACTCATCGACCAGGCAAGCCTGAGCTACGACTCGAACCGCCTGCGCCTGGCCGCGAGCATCCCGCAAGTTGCGATGAAGCACGGTCTGCGCGGCTACGTCGACCCGCAACTGTGGGATGCCGGAGTGTCCGCAGCGTTCGTCAACTACCAATTCAACACCAGCCGCAGCGCCAGCGACGACCAGACCCGCACCGCCAACAACCTGAGCCTGCGCAATGGCCTAAACCTGGGCGGATGGCGACTGCGAAACGAGTCGAACTTCAGCAGCGGCACCGGCCGGCCGGATACGTTCAAAAGCAACCGCAGTTACCTGCAGCACGACGTGACCGCGCTGAAGGGCCAGTTCAGCGCCGGCGAAATATTCACCGACTCCGACCTGTTCGACAGCGTGCGCTACCGGGGGCTGAAACTGGCCTCGGACGAAGGCATGCGTGCAGACAGTGAACGCGGTTATGCGCCAGTGGTACGCGGCGTGGCACAGACCAGCGCCACGGTCGAGATCCGCCAGAACAACTACGTGCTGTATACCACCAACGTGCCACCCGGGCCGTTCGAGATCAGCGACATCTACCCCAGCGGCTCCAACGGTGACCTCGAAATCACCATCATCGAGGCCGATGGTCGTCGGCGGACCAGCGTGCAGGCGTTCTCCAGCCTGCCTCTGATGGTGCGCAGCGGCCAGGTCAAGTACAGCCTGTCCACAGGGCGCTACAACAGCAACAGCGAAGGCTTGGCCACGCCGCAGATGCTCAGCACTACGCTGGCCTACGGTCTGTCCAACACCTTAACCGGCGTCATCGGCCTGCAAGCCACCGATGACTACAAGGCACTGGCCGTAGGGAGCGGCCTGAACACCCTGCTGGGCGCGTTTTCCCTAGATATCACCCATTCCTCAAGCAAAGCTCAAGGCGAGACCACCCAAGGCAACAGCCTGCGGGCGCTGTACGCCAAGACATTCACTGGCACCGACACCAACTTCACCCTAGCCGCATACCGCTACTCTACCGAGGGCTTTCGCAGCCTCACCAACCATATCGAGGACCTCAGCACCGATGTGCGCAAGCGCAGCGGCAACTCCAAAACCCGCACCGACCTGACCGTCAACCAGAGCCTGGGGCGCAATCGCGAGTTCGGCAGCCTATACCTAACCGCCATCGACCAGCGTTACTGGAACCGCGGCGGCTCACAGAGCGTTTCTGCCGGCTACAGCAACAACTGGGGAGATGTGACATACAACGTCGACGTCAGCCGAACCAAGGACCTGGGCACCTCAGGCCCATCAAGCGACGACACTCAGTTCAACCTCTCGGTGTCGTTCCCGCTGGGCAGTCGCGTGCGAGCACCGCGTGCGTTCGTCACCACAAGCACGCAGAAGGGTAACGCCACCACCCAGGCGGGCATCAATGGCTACCTGTCTGAAAACAGCGACACTTTCTACTCGATACAGGGCGGCCACAGCCGCACCAGCGGCAGTTCCGCCTCGGCCAACCTGAACACCCGCACCTCGGTGGCCGATATCAGCCTGGGCTACAGTCAAGGACGCGGCTACGACTCGCAGAACCTGAACCTCGCCGGTGCGGTGGTGGCTCACCAAGGCGGCATAAACCTTGGCCAGACCGTAAGCGAGACATTCGCTTTGGTAGAAGTCCCCGGGGTGACGGGCGCAAAAGTCAGCAGCTACAGCGGTGTTGAAACCGGGCGCAACGGTTATGCGGTGATCCCCAATGCACAGCCGTACCGGGTCAACTGGATCAGCCTAGACACCCGCGACCTGGGCGGCGACATCGAGATCGACAACGCCACCCAGCAGCTAGTACCGCGCCGCGGCGCCGTGGTGGTTGCCCGCTATACCGGTAAAAGCGGGCGCCGCGTTCAGTTCGAGTTATTCGACAGTGTCGGCGAACGAATGCCGTTTGGTGCTTCGGTGGAGGATGGTGAGGGCAAACAACTGGCAATTGCCGACCCGAGCGGCAAGGCGTTGGTGCTGGTGGAACAGGATCAGGGCAATCTGATCATTAAGTGGGGCGAGACCCAGTGCACGGCGCCCTACCAGTTGCCGGCGCGCGACAAGGCTGTGAACTATGAACGCCAGCACCTGGTATGCCAGCCGTGATAGCCAGGTCCCTGGCCACCGCGCCGGTCAGCAATGGAGCGCAGCTCTCCCCTAACTCACAAAATGCGATTTTTTTTAATTTCGCGGGTGTGTGAAAACGGCTGGGCGATCGGTGGAGGAAGGCAAAAGCTGTAGAGATTTACCCTGCCCCCCCTTCTCGCCGTATTTTGGCCGATTTTCCGCGCTTGATCGCGACAAACTTTGATCGAGGATGGTCGGGCCTCTCGCTCGATTTGAGGGAGAAAGTTGTCAGTATTTACGTGCTGACGAGGCTAGAAATCGCCCGTTTCGCCCTGAATTTCCGGTGATATATGGTCGATTTCTGCCGGGGGTAAGCCGTTTTCCTTCGCCTCTTGGTGCTTGCTCCGCCGAACGATAGCTAGAAGATCACCTGCGGAATGTGCGGCACGGTCGAGACCTATTGGAAGCTCATGAAAGCTGTTGGGGACCAGGCCTCGAAAGAGCTACAGCGTAAGTTCGGAAAGTTGTTCCAGTGACCTGATTTTCGAATTTGCATCCTCCCTTGGGATGGATCCTGAACACCGCCACAGCCCGCGTCGGCACTGGCGTTGGCGGGCGGTGACGGTTTTTTCTGTCTCGGCTATGTCTCGGCGTGCAGCGCGGCAAAACCCTGCTGATCGAGCTGCTGATGCCAGGCCTCCAGGGCGCGGCGTTTCAGCGCCTCGGCGGTGGTGTGGATGTAAGTGGCGTCCAGATCCTTCATGGCGTGGTTGAGCAGCAGCTCACCGACCATGTAATCCACCCCCAGGTCGGTCCACGCCGTGCGGGCTACCTTCCTGAGGTCGTGGCTCGACCATGCGCCCTGGGCCAGGTCGCTGAACAAGGTGCTGGCCTTGCTCGGGCTCAGCGGCGCACCGTGGCTGCCGGGGAACAGCAACGGCCCCGTGTAGCCCCAGGCAGTCTGCAGACGCTGGTAGCGGCGCAGCAGCGCACAGGCCTGAGCAGTCAGCGGCAGCGTGTGCTCGGCCTTGGTCTTGGTGTCGCCCGCCGGGATGAACCAGCGCCCCGCGTCGAGGTTGAGGTGGCGCCAGCGCGCCAGCCGGGTCTCGCCCAAGCGCGAGCCGTGGCACAGCATCATCAAGGCCAGCATGCTGCCCGCCGGCTCGACTTCGAAGCGTTCGGCCAGCCGCGCCAGCAGGTCTGGCACATCGTCCCCGCGCAGCCGCGCCGGCTTAGGCCGGATCCGCGTCCTCACGAAGTCGGTAAACCTCAGCGCCGCCAGCGGGTTGGCCGCCAGCAGCTCCAGGCGCAGGGCCTGACGGAACGCCACCGCGAGCACGCCATAGACCGAACGCACGAAGGACAGGGCGTAACGCTCCTGCAGCGGCCACATCAGCTGCTGGTCGATCAGCTGTTTGTTGATCGCATCCAGGCGCTGCTCCCCCAGGCGCGGCAGCAGGTGACGGTCCAGAGCCGACCGGACGCTGGCCTTGCGCTTGGCCGACAGCCCCCTGTCCCGGTTCATCCGGTCGCGGTACCACACCAGCACCTCGCCCACCGTCGTCCAGCTGGTGGTGGTGGACTTGGCGCTGGCATCGGCCGCCCGGCGCGCCAGGATCGCCGGCAGCGTGGCAAGCATGGTCTTGGTGTTGATCCCCGGGTAATCCCCGGCCTTGCCCCAGCGCTGGCGAAACACCACGTGCCAGGCGCCCCGGGTGCGGTCGGTGGTCGAGTAGCGAAAGCGCAGTTCGCGGTGGCGGGTATCGCGCAATTGACTTGCATCCCCGGCGGCGTGCCGGCGGATCTCGGCATCACTGAGGGTGACGGTCAGGGTTTTAGAACCGCTCATGGGCCCCTCCCTTGTAGCGCTGGGCATAGCTGCCCCGCCCCGCCTCGATCTCATCGTCGCTGGGCAGCGTGCCCGCGAAGTCGGCGAAACGCCCGTATTGCCCCTCCTGCTGAACGATGCAGCTGCCGACGCGGGCGTGCCGGCACTTGGTCATGAGGATCTCGGTCAAGCCGTTCTGGCCCTCCTCGCTGTCCATGTCGCGATGGACCATCAGGATGCAGCTGGCGTCAGCCTCGATCTCGCCGGAGTCGCGCAGGTCGCTGGACTGCGGTTTCTTGCCGACGCGCTTGGTGGATTCGCGGTTCAGCTGCGCCAGCTCGATGACCGGGATGGCCAGCTCCTTGGCCAGCTGCAGCAGCGCCTTGCTGATCTGGCCCACCTCCTCGTTGCGGCTGCGGCCGGCGCGGTCGCCGCGCACCAGCGTCAGGTAATCGACCACGATCCCGGCCAGGCCGTGCTCGCGCTGACACTGCCGCGCCGTGGCACGGATGCTCGCCGGGGTCTGCACCGGGTCGTCACAGACGAACAACGGCGCCTGCTGGGCCTGGGCCACCGCACTGACCATCCGCGCCCAGTCGTCGTCCTGCATCCGGTCGGGGTTGTCCAGGCGCTGGAGGGACACGCCGCCCAGCGAAGCAATGGCGCGCAGGCCCAGTTCTTCGCCCGGCATTTCGATGGAGAACACCAGCCACGGCTGCCGTGCCTTGATGGCGTTGTGCTGGGCGATCTGCAGGGCCAGGGTGGTCTTGCCGCTGCCGGGCAGGCCGGCGATCACTGTAACCTTTTTCGGGCGGATGCCCTGCACCAGCTCATCCAGGGTGTCGAGGCCGGTACCGGGCCAGGCCGGGGCGTTGCCGTTCAACTTGTCATCGACCAATTGCGCCGCCGCCCCCATCCACGCGTCCAGGCGCTTGAAACCCTTAGTCTCGCCGTCCAGGTCACGCAGTTCGGCCATGGCCTGTTGCGCGGTGGCGATCACCTCGGTGGTCGGGGCGCCCGCCTGGACCATTTCTTCGGCCTGGCCGGCAATGTCGAGAATGTGACGGATAACGCCCCACTCCTTCACGTGCTTAGCGTAAGCCTTCCAGTTGGCCACCGAGGGCACGTTGCGGGCCAGCTCGGCGGCATAGGCCATGACCGAGTCGCTGCTGGGCAGGTGGCGGCGCACCATGCCCACGGTCACTGGATCAATCGGCAAGTTGCGGTCGCGGCATTCCTGCATCGCCTCGAACAACGCCGCGTTATCGTCACGGTAGAAGTCGCTGGCCCGCACCTGGCCGAGGATGTCCTCGACCAGGCCGGTGTCCTGCTGCAGGCCGGCCTGTAGCACCGCGCCGAGCACACCATGTTCGGCTTCGTCGCTGAACAACGCCCTCATGCCACCGCCCTCATCGAGGACCAGGTGAAGCCAACGGCCATGCCACCGTTCTGGCGCAAGCGATCCAAGGCACGATCACCGATGTAGGCCTTCAGCCCGTCGACGCCCAGGTTGCTGATCAGCACCGTGGGCAGGACCGCCTGATACCGACGGTCGATGATGGCGTGCAACAGCGCCAGCTCGTACTCGCTGCCCTTCTGACAACCGACCTCGTCGATCACCAGCAGGTCCAGGCCGCCCAGGTGCAGCACCACGTCGCGGTCGGTGTAACCCGCTCCCGGCACCATCGAGGCGCGGGCGAGGCTGATGATGTCGCTGGCCGGGATGATCAGCGCCCGACACTGGTCGGCCACGACGGTGCGCACAATCGCGCTGGCCAGATGGGTTTTGCCGCAGCCGACATTGCCGGTCAACAGCAGCGAGCGGCCGGCGCGGAAGTGGCTCGGGAACTGCTCGGCGTAATCGCGGCACTTGCTCAGGGCCTTGCGCTGCTGATCGGTGTCGGCGACATAGCCATCGAACGTCGCGTCAGCGAAGCGCGGCGTGATGCCGGCCCCGATCAGCGCCGCGGTGGTGCGCTCAGCACGGGCCTGGCGCTGGGCCAGCGCGTAGGTCTCGGAATCACGCGCAGCCAGGTGCAGCGCCTCCCACTGGCAGCGCTTGCAGCCGCGCACCAGCATTGAACCATCCAGCTGCTCGACCTCGCTCATGTCGACCTCGCCGTGCACAGGGCACTGGCCAGCGAACGCGCGTTTGGCTGGGGCGCGGTGGAACAGATCAGAAATTTGCACGGCCATTTTCGCTCTCTAGGTACATGTCGGGGGTGTGTTGCGGCAGGTCGTTGAATGACCCCGTGCGCGCGGCGCCGGCTGGCAGGGCCTTTTCTGGAAACAGTCCTGTCCAGCCGTTGCTGATGGACTGCTTGATCACAGCGTCAGCTGCCGGATGATTGGCCAAGGCCTGGCCCTGCTGCTTGCAGCTGGTTGCGGTGAGCGGCTTGCGGATCTCTTGGCGGTGTTTGCACCAGTCAGTCCAGACCTCAGGCGAGACGTTGACTGGCTTGGCAGTCAGGGGATCGAACTTCTCCGACTTGCCCGCTGCAGGCTTGCCTGCGCTCCGCTTACGGTTATGGGTGGTTACTTGATGGTTATATGATGGTTCGGGTGCATGCTGTGCGCCCCGTTCTGTCGTGGCGTGCACCCCGTTCTGTTCTGGCATGCACCCCGTTACGTCGTGACATGCACCCGGTGCACGCGGTGCACCCCGTTCGACGACCAGGTCGTAGCAGGTCGGAATGCGGTCGCGCTGGTTGATAAAGGCGGCTGGAATGGCCGGATTCCCACGGCGGATCACTCCGGAACGCTCCAGATCGCGAAGCCTGTACTGAACCGTGCGCGTGCTCAGCCCGGTATCGGTCGCAAGACGAGCAACCGATGGAAAGGCTGCCCTCCCGTCCTGATCGGCATAGTTGGCCAGGCACAGCAGCACATGGCGAGCGTGTGGTTCGACTACGTCCTGCTGCTGCAAGGCCCATGTCATGGCTTGAACGCTCACCGCAGCCCCCTCCGAGCCCGCTCGATGTAGCCCGCGCTGTGCAGACTCTGCTCAAACCACAGGGGGCTGTTGCGCCACATAGAGCCCGGGTTTCGGGCTTCTTTCGCCTCGTCGGAATCCCAAGTCGAAAGAAGCTCTCCATCCCCCTCTACTGCTCGAATGATGTCGGCCAATGGCCCGCGGAAGAACTCCCGATCTTTAGAGACGCGCCGATCAGCCAGCGCAGCATGAACCAGCTTCTCCCAGGCCAGCGCGTTGTCATGCTCACCATGAAAGAGCACCTGATATTCAGCAGGAACGCCTGTTCCGCGAGACAGCTCAATGGCGCGGCGTCGAGGCGAGTAGGCAGTCATGCCCACCTTGTAAACACCTGGCATAGCCACGCTGCCCATGATGTAGATGAACCCGTAAGTGCTGCTCATCATTCAAATCTCCAACACAGCGGTGATCCGCTGAACAAACAGGTCGTAGGGTTCTGCCAGGGTGATGCCCTGGTCTTCCAGGTCGGCGCGTCGACGCTTTGCGGCCTCGTAGATCAGCCGGCGATCACGCTCACAAAGACGGCTTGCCCTGGCCTCCACTGAGGTGTGCCCGCCGGTTGCGGTTGCGAGGCGGGGTGTCATCAGCGGCTCGAAATACGCCTCGCTGATCACAACCGAGTCAGTCGGGCTAGGACCGAAAAACGGAATGGTGTTGTCGGTCATCGCGTAGCCCTCAGCTTGATCTTGAAACGGTCCTGCGGAATCTCCGGATGAGTGGCGCGCTCCGCCGTGACGTACGTGCACTGCGCAACGAACTGGTCGAATCGGCGCGTGATTGCTGCTTTGGGCCAAATGGCGAAGGGCTGCCCGCCCTCGCCTGCGTGCCGGCTGCGCACCATGGCGAATGGCAGCGGCGCGCCGGACACCTCGCGCATCACCGCGTTGACCACCCAGGCGGGCAGGCCGTGACGGTGGTTGATGCGGTCGCGGATCGTGGTGATGGTCTCGAAGCCGCTCGGCACCGTATCGAGGTAGCGGACCTGCTCCAGCCTGCTGGTGCGGTCTTCCACCTGCGCCAGCGCCTGCTGCTGTTCCACCTGCTTGCGCTCGATAACCACCAGTTGGTTTGCACTGGCCGCGATGAGCTCAGCATGGGTCATGGGTCGCTGATAAGCGCCTGTGCGGCGGATGGCAGGCAACACTTCATCGAACACCCAGGATTCAAACTGCTGTGCCACGGGCATTGTGCTGTTGACGATGAGGCGCAAGGTGTCGCCTTCAGAAAGAAGCCGAACCTCTTGCAGCCCGCCGCCGGTTTGAAGGGGGTAGCGTTTCACGCCCCCCTTGCAGTGGCGACCAATGGCATCGCTCGGATTGGCGTAACGCAGCAGACTGCACACGTCTTTTGCGACAAACCACGGCTCACCGCTTTCGTCGGTCACCACACGCACCTGCACGCCTTGAAAGTTGAAAGGACTCAAGTTCATGCCTCGCCTCCACACGAAGGTGCGACACCAGCATGGGCAGCAATCACCAGAGCCAAGGCGCTCTCAGCAGCGAAATACACAAGAGTGGCTTTATTGGATACGGCCGCTTCCTGCATCAGTTCACGGATGCCTCCCAACACCGCCTCCAGACGGTAGATAGCAGCGTCGAGCGATTCGTGAATTGGTATTTCGGCAATTGCCTCCAATACCTCGTGCAGGCCCTGGTGGGCGAAAGAGTGAGCAACAGTTTGAGGTTGAGCGATCATTGCTCACCCCCACTCCCCGCCGCTGCGGCGACACCTTTCTCAACCGAAAAGATCAGCGCGCTTACCGTTTCACCGAGAAAGCAAAGTGCGGCCATACCATCGCAGTACGCAATTTCCCCCGTGTTCAGACTGTCATACATATGCTGACAGAGTTGGCTCATACCCGAAGACAGCGTACGTGCAGCACGCAGCGCATCCTGGGCCTCCATGCCGGCCTCAACACAGAGCAATTGATCGCTGGTATTTGAGATAGGGGTATCAAGCAAGCCAATTTTGCGAGTTAGGATCGGTTGCGCCAGGGTGGTGTGGGTGGTATTTTCTGGGCGTGACATATCGTTCTCCCGGAACGAAGATTCAAGAGAGTCCCTGCCAGGGGACCAGTGAGAGAAACCCGCTGCCAGGCGGGTTTTTTGTTGCCCGACGAAAGTTATCCGGACAGCAAAAACAGAGAGATAGGTACTTTTATGAGATGCTCCGCATGTCACTGGATGGGCATACAGAGCCACTAAGCCCAGGTGCGCCGGCGGCAGTTTTGCCAGATGATCCACCCACCTTCTGGCGGGCTTCGACCTGAGCAATTAGAGGGCAGAGGGATGCGGCACTTACAGCGCCTCCGGTGGCGAGCTCCGCAAGAAATGCCTTTTCAGCGCTGATTTTTATGGACCCAGAAAGCCAATAGGAAACGGTAGCCTGGGAAACACCCAGCGCCTTCGCGGTCAACGACTGGGTGCCAAAATGCTGTATCAGCCTGCTGATTGAACGGGCCATCGAAGGGGTCTCTGATAAGTCAATTTATATGCTGCACAGAAGCAGACTTCTTTGCAAGCAAATAAGCATCTTTATAGGATCGTCGGATGAATCTCTCTCAAAGAATCAAGGCCGCAAGAAGCCACGCGAACCTCACCCAGAGCCAGCTCGCTGAGAAGGTGGGGATAGCCCAGACTGCGATCAGCCAGCTGGAATCTGGCAAGACCCAGCGTTCTACATACCTTTTCCAGGTTGCTGCTGCGTGTGGCGTATCAGCCGCGTGGCTGGCTACCGGCACGGGCGAAATGTTGGATGTGCAGCGCCACGGACAAGAGCGTGAGCGTCAGTCCAGGGAGGGCCATGGAGAAGGCTTTAGCGAGGTGAACTCTGCGGGCGTCACGGCGGGGCTTGACCCTATTTCACTCTGGGATGACGACACTCCACTCGATGATGACGAGGTTGAGATTCCATTTCTTCGAGAGGTTGAATTGTCTGCAGGAAGCGGTCGCACGGTGATTGAAAGAAGCTCTACTGCAAAGCTCAGATTCGGAAAACGCTCGCTGCGGGCGCACAATGTCCAGTTCGACCAGGCCGTCTGTGTGGTGGTATCGGGAAACTCCATGGAGCCTGTCTTGGCCGATGGAAGTACGGTTGGGGTGAACATCGGCCAAAGACAGGTTGTCGACGGAAAAATGTACGCCATTAAGCATGATGGTCAGCTGCGGGTGAAGGTCCTGTATCGGGTACCGGGCGGTGGCGTTCGCTTCCGCAGCTTCAATCAGGGCGAGCATCCAGACGAGATCTACACGCCGCAAGAAATGGCTGAGAAGTCGATCGAGATCATCGGCCGCGTGTTCTGGGGCGCATCATTCTTCTAGTCCATGCGTGTTGCCAAAAGCCCGGCTAAGCCGGGTTTTTTTGTGCCCATCAACCGTAGAAAATCAACCCATTGATGGAAAATATAAGCAAATGCTTGCCAGCAAATATCAATGTGCTTATATTTAGGTTGTCTGCTCACACACGGAGGTGCGAAATGCATAGCGTAATCAGCTTCAGAGGCATGGAAGGCAACGTTGGAGTGCTTGCCGCTCAAGAACTGAAAGCAGCGCTTGGCATCTGCTGCGGCCTCGGCAACAAAGAGATCGCCAAGGAGCTGGACTGCTCGCCTGCAACCATCAAGAAATCCATTGAGCGGATCTTTTACAAGCTCGGCATCAATAGCCGCTCCGCAGTGCCCACCGAGCTTTTCTATCGAGGTATTGCCCGAAAGCTATCCGTATTCATGTGCGTGGCGTTTATCGGCCAAGCAACTCTAAGCGATGAACACCTCATTAGGACCCGTCGAGGCGGAGGCGACGGAGAACGGAAGGTGGAAAACCGTGTAGCTAGCCGGCGTATCGAATGCACCTTTGTTACGGCGTAAAACTTTCAACCTGATCTGATCAACCTCAATTTTTGCGAATGCCATAAATCGCGGCAGGCCCTCGGCTTGTCTGGAAAAGGAGCATCACCATGTTGTGTCTATCCCGAAAAGAAGGCCAGTCGATTGTCATCGGCGACGGCATCACCGTGAGAGTGCTGGAGGTGAACGGCTCCATCGTGCGCATCGGCGTTGAAGCTCCAAAAGGCGTGCCGATCGACCGAACCGAAGTTCGTCAGCGCAAGCTGCAGGAGGCTGGTCATGGCCTTTGAATACGGTTCCCGGGAGGCTGACAAGTTCGTGGTCCGACTGCCAGATGGCTTGCGCGACCAAGTGGCCCACGCAGCAGATGCAGATGATCGCTCGATGAATTCGCTGATTGTGAAAGCGATCCGCGAATACCTCGATCGAACTGCGCGCGCCAACGTTCTTCTCAATGTGCTCACCCAAGCGGCAGAAATCAGAGGCGGGCAGCCATGACACAGCGCAAGCCAACTCGCAACGAATTCGAGGACCTGGGTGAGCGCCTGGTGCGCTTTGGCAAGGCACTGAAGGACAGCACCACCAGTGTCGGCCGGCTCAACCAGTTGGCCCGCGAGTGCGGTATCACTCTGCGCCTGCGCGCCGTCGCCGACACCGAGGGCGCATCCAATGAACATCCTCGCTGAAATGACGCTCCAGCGCGCCAGGCCCCCGTCTGAGCTCAATGCAGCGCGTTGGCGTGACAACCACAACCTTATGAGTCAGGAGGAATAGCGATGGGAGTAGCGGAGAATCTGCCCGACGACCAGGGGCACGACAAAGTTACCGAAAAACGGATGGGGGAGTTGGTGGGGTGCACAGCGAAGGCGCTACAGCGCAGGCGCGAGAAAGGACTCATCCCCAACTGGGTGTGGATGAAGATCAACGGCAGGATCATGTACAGCAAAAGGAGATATGACGAATGGATCGAAAGCCTGTGGACCTGCCGGCCGGAGTCGAGCTTGTCGGGCGCTCAATCCGAATTCGCTTCACCTGGAACAAGAAGCGGTGCTGCGAGACGCTCCCCCTCCCTCAGACCGCGAAAGGGATCGCAGCAGCAGCGAGTCTACGTTCTCAAGTAAAGGGCCTGGATAAGCTCGGTGCGCTGACGGCAGAGAAATACGCTGAGCTGTTCCCCAATACCCGCAGCGTGGCGGTGCAGGAGCAGACAACTCCGATCTTCTTCGACTACGCGCAGGAATGGCTCAACAGCCTGCAGATCGTTGAAGGCACCCGACGAAACTACAGGTCAGCCCTGCAGGTGTACTGGATTCCATACCTGGCCGAAATGCCGATCGATACAATCACATCGGTACGACTGCGCAAGATCATGAACAACATTGAATGGACTTCGCCGATCCGCCGCAAGGGCGTCGTGGGTCTGCTGGTGTCTATTTTCCAGCAGGCGATAGTAGACGAGCTCATTGTCCGAAACCCTGCACTGTCCATTCCAGGGGCGAAAGTGCCCAAGCGCGAGGTCGATCCGTTCACGAAAGATGAGGCGGATTCGATCATTGCCCACCTGTACGAAACGACGAACGGCATAACGGCCATTTACGCAGCCTATTTCGAGTTCTGCTTCTACACCGGAATGCGGCCAGGAGAGGTGATGGCCCTGCGCTGGAGCGAGATCGACAGGCGTGGAAAGGCCGCCAACGTGTGCCGCATTCAGATCCGTGGAATGATCCAGGATCGCACCAAAACGAAGCGCACCCGGAAAGTTCTATTGAACGATCGCGCGCTTCACGCGCTCGAAAAAGCCAGACCGCTCACCGAGGCTCGTTCAGATTACGTGTTCGCGCCCAGTGGGACGGGTGACCGCTCGGAGATGTTCATTCGCTCCGAGACGAGTCAAAAACGCTACTGGCTGGCAGCACTGTGGAAGCTTGGTATCAGGCGCCGCAGGATGTACGACACGCGCCACACGTACGCGACTATGTGCCTGATGGCCGGCATGAACCCGGCATTCATCGCCGCGCAACTCGGGCATAGCGTGCAGGTTTTGCTTTCCACGTATGCCAAGTGGATCAACTCGCCTAACGACTGGGCTGAGCTTGATAAGCTGAAAATGCTGGAAAGTGGTACAAAAGTGGTACGAGCTAAAAGCCAGTAACGCCAAGAGTGCCGAAACTCAAAGGGTCTACGTTACATGTGCGGATTAGCAGGAGAGTTACGTTTCAGCCCCCTCGACCAAGCCCCTCGCCCGGCGGACCTCGCCGCGGTGGAGCGCATCACCCACCACCTGGCGCCCCGCGGCCCCGACGCCTGGGGCTTCCATAGCCAGGGCCCGATCGCCCTCGGCCATCGCCGCCTGAAGATCATGGACCTGTCCGACGGCTCGGCGCAGCCCATGGTCGACAATGACCTGGGCCTGGCCTTGGCCTTCAATGGGGCCATCTACAACTTCCCCGAGCTGCGCCAGGAACTGCAAGACCTGGGCTACCGCTTCTGGTCGGACGGCGACACCGAAGTGCTGCTCAAGGGCTATCACGCCTGGGGCGCGGCACTGCTGCCCAAGCTCAACGGCATGTTCGCCCTGGCCATCTGGGAGCGCGACAACCAGCGCCTGTTCCTGGCCCGCGACCGCCTGGGCGTCAAACCCTTGTACCTGTCGCGCAACGGCGAGCGCCTGCGCTTCGCCTCGACTCTGCCGGCGCTGCTCAAGGGCGGCGATATCGACCCGGTGATCGACCCGGTCGCGCTCAACCACTACCTGAACTTCCACGCCGTGGTGCCCGCGCCGCGCACCCTGCTGGCCAATGTGCAGAAGCTCGAGCCCGGCACCTGGATGCGCATCGACCGCCATGGCGAAGTCGAGCGACAGACCTGGTGGCAGCTGCACTACGGCCCGAACCCTGACGAACGTGAACTCGACCTGGAGGGTTGGACCACCCGCGTGCTCGACGCCACCCGCGATGCCGTGGCCATCCGTCAGCGCGCGGCGGTGGATGTCGGCGTGCTGCTCTCCGGCGGTGTCGATTCCAGCCTGCTGGTCGGCCTGTTGCGCGAGGCCGGGGTAGACGACCTGTCGACCTTTTCCATCGGCTTCGAGGACGCCGGCGGCGAACGCGGCGACGAGTTCCAGTACTCCGACCTGATCGCCCGGCACTACGGCACCCGTCACCACCAGTTGCGCATCGCCGAGCACGAGATCATCGAACAACTGCCGGCGGCATTTCGCGCCATGAGCGAACCGATGGTCAGCCACGACTGCATCGCCTTCTACCTGCTGTCCCGGGAAGTGGCCAAGCATTGCAAGGGTGTGCAGAGCGGCCAGGGTGCCGACGAACTGTTCGCCGGCTACCACTGGTACCCGCAGGTCGATGGCGCCGAGGATGCCTTCGCGGCCTATCGCGAGGCTTTCTTCGACCGCAGCCACGCCGAGTACCGCGCCACCGTGCAGGCGCCCTGGCGGCTGGATACCGACGCGGCAGGTGATTTCGTGCGCGAACACTTCGCCCGCCCCGGCGCGCCGGACGCGGTGGACAAGGCGCTGCGCCTGGACAGCACGGTGATGCTGGTGGACGACCCGGTCAAGCGAGTCGACAACATGACCATGGCCTGGGGCCTGGAGGCGCGCACGCCGTTCCTCGACTACCGCCTGGTGGAGCTGTCGGCGCGCATCCCGGCGCGCTTCAAGCTGCCTGATGGCGGCAAGCAAGTGCTCAAGCAGGCGGCGCGGCGGGTCATCCCCCACGAGGTGATCGACCGCAAGAAGGGCTACTTCCCAGTACCCGGCCTCAAGCACCTGGAAGGCGCAACCCTGGGCTGGGTGCGCGAGCTGCTGACCGACCCGAGCCAGGATCGCGGCCTGTTCGACCCGGCCATGCTCGACCGCCTGCTGAGCAACCCGCACGGCCAGCTCACGCCACTGCGCGGCTCCAAGCTTTGGCAACTGGCGGCCCTGAACCTGTGGCTCAGCGAACAAGGAATCTGACCGATGAAAGCCCAAGAGATCGCCTACGGCCAGCGCTTGCTGCGCGGCCAGGCGCCATCCTACGAGCGCCTGCAGGCGCGCCTGGCCGGTGATGGCAGCGAGCCTCACGACCGGCCACGGGCGCTGCACTGTGGCTGGGGGCGGCTGCTGATCGGGCATACCTACCCCGATCCGCTCAGCCTGGCCGAAGACCTGCTGCAGGAGCAGGCGGGCGAGCGTGACATCGCCCTGTACGTCGCGGCCCCCCAGCAGGTGCTGGCCCAGGCCCCGCAGCAACTGTTCCTCGACCCCTCCGACACCTTGCGCCTGTGGTTCACCGACTACCGCCCCGCGCAACGGGTGTTCCGCGGCTTCCGCATCCGCCGGGCGCAGGGCCCGGCGGACTGGCAGGCAATCAACACGTTGTACCAGGCCCGTGGCATGCTGCCGGTCGACCCTGAGCTGCTTACCCCGCGCGAGCTCGGCGGGCCGGTGTACTGGCTGGCCGAGGACGAGGACAGCCAGGCGGTGATCGGCAGCGTCATGGGCCTGGACCACAGCAAGGCCTTCGACGATCCCGAACACGGCTGCAGCCTGTGGTGCCTGGCGGTGGACCCGCAGTGCACGCGGCCCGGCGTCGGCGAAGTGCTGGTACGCCACCTCATAGAGCACTTCATGAGCCGCGGCCTGGCCTGCCTCGACCTGTCGGTGTTGCACGACAACCGCCAGGCCAAACGGCTGTACAAGAAGCTCGGCTTTCGCAACCTGCCGACCTTCGCCATCAAGCGCAAGAACGGCATCAACCAGCAACTGTTCCTCGGCCCTGGCCCCGAGGCGACGCTCAACCCCTATGCGCGGATCATCGTCGACGAAGCGCTGCGGCGCGGCATCGAGGTGCAGGTCGACGATGCCGCCAGCGGCTTGTTCACCCTCAGCCTGGGCGGGCGGCGGATCCGCTGTCGCGAATCGTTGAGCGACCTGACCAGCGCCGTGACCATGACCCTGTGCCAGGACAAGCGCCTGACCCGCCACGCCCTGCACAATGCCGGGCTGCAGGTGCCGGCGCAACAGCTGGCGGGCAATGCCGACGACAACCTGGCGTTTCTCGACGAACATGGCGCAGTGGTGGTCAAGCCGGTTGATGGCGAGCAGGGCCAAGGGGTGGCGGTCAACCTCACGACGATCGATGAAGTCAGCCATGCCGTGGAGCAGGCCAGGCGCTTCGACAGCCGTGTGCTGCTGGAGAGCTTCCATGCCGGCTGCGACCTGCGCATCCTGGTGATCGGCTTCGAAGTGGTGGCGGCAGCGATCCGTCACCCGGCGCAGGTGGTCGGCGACGGCAAGCACAGCATCCGTGCACTGATCGAAGCGCAGAGCCGTCGGCGCCAGGCCGCCACGGGCGGCGAGAGCCGCATTCCGCTGGATGACGAAACCGAACGTACGCTCAAAGGCGCGGGCCTGGGTTACGACGACATCCTCCCCACCGGGCAACGCCTGGCCGTGCGCCGCACCGCCAACCTGCATACTGGCGGCACCCTGGAGGATGTCACCGAACGCCTGCACCCGGTGCTGGCCGACGCCGCCGTGCGCGCCGCCCGCGCCCTGGAGATCCCTGTGGTCGGCCTGGACTTCATGGTCCGCGATGCCGAGCACCCGGACTACGTGATCATCGAAGCGAATGAGCGCGCCGGGCTGGCCAATCATGAGCCGCAACCGACGGCCGAGCGCTTCGTCGACTTGTTGTTCCCGCATAGCCGGGCTTTGGCCTGAAATCCATCGCGGGGCAAGCCCGCTCCCACGTGATTGCGTGGGAGCGGGCTTGCCCCGCGATGAGGCCCTCGAAACGAAGGAGTGATCCTGATGCCTGAGAAACACCCCGAACCCGATCTCGACTACCTCAAACGCGTCCTGCTGGAAATGCTCGCCATCCCCAGCCCCACCGGCTTCACCGACACCATCGTGCGCTACGTTGCCGAGCGCCTGGATGAACTGGGCATCCCCTTCGAGCTGACCCGTCGCGGCACCATCCGCGCTACCCTCAAGGGCCGCCAGAGCTCGCCTGACCGTGCCGTTTCGGCGCACCTGGACACCATCGGCGCCAGCGTCCGCCAGTTGCAGGACAATGGCCGCCTGGCCCTGGCGCCGGTGGGCTGCTGGTCGAGCCGCTTCGCCGAGGGCAGCCGGGTCAGCGTGTTCACCGACACCGGCGTGTACCGCGGCAGCGTACTGCCGCTGATGGCCAGCGGGCACGCCTTCAACACCGCCATCGACCAGATGCCGATCAGCTGGGAGCATGTGGAGGTGCGCCTGGACGCCTACTGCAGCACCCGCGCCGACGCCGAAGCACTGGGCATCGCCATCGGCGACTTCGTCGCCTTCGACCCCTTGCCGGAGTTCACCGAAAGCGGCCATATCAGCGCACGCCACCTGGACGACAAGGCCGGTGTCGCTGCGTTGCTGGCGGCGCTCAAGGCCGTGGTCGAAAGTGGCCGGCAGCCGCTGATCGACTGCCACCCGCTGTTCACCATCACCGAGGAGACCGGCTCGGGTGCCGCGGCCGCCCTGCCCTGGGATGTCAGCGAATTCGTCGGCATCGACATCGCACCCGTGGCACCGGGACAGGCATCCAGCGAGCACGCGGTGAGTGTGGCGATGCAGGACTCGTCGGGGCCCTACGACTATCACCTGTCGCGCCACCTTCTGAAACTGGCCGGCGACCGCGACCTGCCGGTGCGCCGCGACCTGTTCCGCTATTACTTCAGCGACGCCCACTCGGCGGTGACCGCAGGGCATGATATCCGCACCGCCCTGGTGGCCTTCGGCTGCGATGCCACTCACGGCTATGAGCGCACCCATATCGACAGCCTGGCGGCGCTCAGCCGGCTGCTGGGCGCCTACCTGCTCAGCCCCCCGGTGTTCGCCAGCGACTCGCAGCCAGCCAGTGCGTCTCTGGAGCGCTTCAGCCACCAGCTGGAGCACGATGCGCAGATGGAAAGCGACACCCGGGTGCCGGCGGTGGACAGCCTGGTGGGCAACAAGGGCTGAGAGCAATCTGCAGGAGCGGCGCTGCGCCGCTCCTGCACAGGCTTCCTACGCCAATCGACTGCGCATGACAGAGGATTTCACGTAGCATGCGCACATCCCCATCACCACTGCGCAAACCCATGCTGATCCCCCACGACCAACTCGAAAGCGAAACCCTCACCCGCCTGATCGAGGACTTCGTCACCCGCGACGGCACCGACAATGGCGACGACACGCCGCTGGAAACCCGAGTGCTGCGGGTACGCCAGGCGCTGGCCAAGGGGCAGGCGTTCATCCTGTTCGACCTGGAAAGCCAGCAATGCCAGTTGCTGGCCCGGCATGAAGTACCACGGGAACTGCTGGAGTAACGGCTCATCAGGCTCGCTGCTTCTCCAGTTCCAGGGCCTTGATACGTTTGTAGACTTCTACCCGGTGCACCTCCACCTCTCGAGGTGCGCAGATGCCGAAGCGCACCTGGCCGTTCTCCACCGACATCACCTGAATCCGGATGCCCCCGTCAATGACGATGACCTCGCCCACTTCGCGTCCGATAACCAGCATCTCCGTTGCCTCTCGCTCAAGGGAAAATCGGAGACTGCCTCGCCAGCTTTCGCCTACTCAATCCTTCGCCGCAGAAATAGACATTTCCTACTTGTGAAGGTAAAGAAAGCCTACAGAAATTCTCTGATTAGTTAGCTTTACGTGACTTTGCCCGCATTTTGACCGCCATGTCCGCCATTTCGTCGTATAGCCGCTCAGGTGCCTGACACTTGAGTTTCCAGGCCTGACGCCCGGCTTCATGGGGAAGGATCAGGAACTCGTCGGCAGCCATCCGCTCATGAATATACTCGGCGATGTCGGCCGCATTGATCGGCGAGCCTTCCAGCAACTTGCCCACTTGCGCCTTCATCGCCGGGTCCGGCCCACGGAACGAGTCGAGCAGGTTGGTGTGGAAAAACGACGGGCACACCACATGCACCGCCACCTCCACCTGGCGCAGCTCCACCAGCAGGCTTTCGGACAGCGCCAGCACACCGGCCTTGGCCACGTTGTAGTTGCTCATGCCCGGCCCCTGCATCAGCGCCGCCATCGAAGCGATGTTGATGATCCGCCCGCGGCTGCGTTCGAGCTGTGGCAGGAACGCCTTGCAGCCCTTGACCACGCCCATCAGGTTGACCGCGATCTGCCAGTCCCAGTCTTCCAGGGACAAATCGGCGAAGAAGCCGCCCGAGGCCACCCCGGCGTTGTTGACGATCACATCGATGCCGCCGAACTTTTCCTCGCAGGCCTGGGCCAGGGCTGTGAGCTGGCTGTAGTCGCGCACATCGCAGCGCTGGATGAAACCGTCGCCACCGGCCTGGCGCACCAAAGCCAGGGTTTCGCGCAAACCCGCCTCATTGACGTCTGCCAGGGCCAGCTGCCAGCCATCACGGGCCCAGCGCAGGGCAATCTCGCGGCCAAGGCCGGAGCCTGCGCCAGTGATCATCATTCGGTTGTGCATGGTGGAGCGCCTTGAACAGTGGTAATGACTGGAGTCTAGCCACAACACCCTGGCTGCCGGTACGGCATCAAATTGCTGAATACGCCAGTATCGGGTGGCAAGCAATTCAATCGCCAGGCAGGCTGATTGAATTTTTAGCCAAGGGCACCGGTCGGAACCATTAAGCGGCTACCGCTGCGCTCCAGCCCTTCCATCACGCAAGGACTCCGCCATGACCACGATCCTCATCATCATCCTGATCCTGCTGCTGATCGGTGGCTTACCGGTCTTCCCTCACTCCCGTTCATGGGGTTACGGCCCGTCCGGCATCATCGGCGTGGTGCTGGTGGTCCTGCTGATTCTCTTGTTGCTGGGCAGGATATGAACCTGCCTTGGCATGACGCTCAGGCCTGAGCGCGGCTGCCCAGATAGTGCTCCAGGTCTTGCATAACCGCATGCAAGACCTGGACATCACGGTGCAGTCGCTCAAGATGCAAGGGTTCGCTCGCACAACTGGCCTCTAGCCGCTCGCAGGCGCTGATCAGGTCGCCCGCGCGCAAGATGCGTGCGCCGCCCTTGACCCGATGTGCCAAGGCAGCCAGGGCCTTTGGGTCCTCGCCTGACTCCGCCAAGCGGGTCAGATCATCACGATTGCTGCGACGCAGATCGGCCAGCACTGCCTCCAACGCGCCCTGGTCATTGTCCGCCAACTGTCGCAGATGCTCGAAATCGAATACCGCCTTGCGCGCCTCCCCATCCGGCAGCCGCTTGCCCTGCCGGGCAACACTGCCGCCCAGTGCGCCAATCAGTGCCTGCAATCCGAGGGGTTTGAACAGGCAGTCATCCATGCCTGCAGCACGGCAGCGCCGCCGTTCGTCCGCCAACGCGCTGGCGGTAAGCCCGACTAGCCGACACGCTGTCCGGCCCCTGCGCCGCTCATGCAGGCGAATCGCCCTGGCCAGGCCGTAGCCGTCGAGTCGCGGCATGCTGCAATCGCTGATGACGACATCGAAGTGCTCGTTCAACCACAGCCGTAGGGCCTGCGCCCCATCTTCGGCAACCCGGGCCTGATGCCCCAGGTAGTCGAGCTGCTGAGCCAACAGCACTCGATTGGCCGGGTAGTCGTCCACCACCAGCACGCGCAGCGGTAGTTCATCCACCGGGACATCGCTGGGTGGTGCTACCACAGGCACTGACAGATCCAGCGGGTGGATCGGCAGCTCGAGGTGGATTTGCGCCTGGGTGCCCCTGCCCAGCTCGCTGTTCAACTGCAAGTGGCCGCCCATCAACTGGCACAAGCTGTGGCAGATGCCCAAGCCAAGCCCCGTGCTGCTGCGCGGCGACTGGCACTGGTTGCTGGCCTGGCGAAAGGGCTGGCCCAGCTGGGCCAATTCGGCCTTGGCAATGCCGATACCGGTGTCATCGACGATCAGGCGCGCCACCAGGCAATCGCCGCGGGGCTGAGCAAAAATGCTCACCTGTACCCGCCCCTGCGGGGTGAACTTGATCGCATTGCTCAACAGATTGGCCAACACCTGCCGGAAGCGCACCGGGTCAAGCAGCACCGGGCGGTCAACCTCGCCCTCAACAGTGAGGTCGAGCCGCAATCCCTTGCCACGGGCCTGTTGGTCGAACAACTGGATAACCTGCGTCACTTGTTCGCGCAGGCATGCCACGGTCGGCGTCAACTGCAACTCGCCCGCCTCGATGCGGGTTACGTCGAGGATATCGCCGATCAGTTCCTGCAGTCCCCGGGCAGCGTCGGCGGCCACCTCGATGGCCAAATGATCGAGCACGCCCTGGCCCGCCTTGCGCTGGGCAAGCTCCAGCATGCCCAGCAGGGCATGCAGCGGCGTGCGGATTTCATGGCTCATGGCTGCCAGGAAATGGGTCTTGGCGTGGTTTGCCGCCTCGGCCCCTCTCTTGGCCCGCCGCAGCTGCACCTGCAGACGGCGCAGGTAGCGGATCCACAGCAACGCCACGACCAGTGCAGCAAAAGCGCCGAGAAATCCCAGCAGCAGGTGGGTCCGGTACCGCTGCCAGGCACTGGCGGCAACGATCAGCGGGCTGCGCCAACGCCGGACCAGCGCATCGATTTCGCGCGGGGCCAGGTCGAGCAACGCCTTGTCGAGGATGCTCTGGAGATGGACCGCCCCCGGGCTGCTGGCGAACGCGAAATGCGCCGCTGGCAAGGCCAGGCTGCTGATTCGCAGCCGCCCCGGGTACCAGCGCGCAACCAGCAACCGGGCCTGGTCGAGAGGAAGCACGGCTGCCGCGACCCTGCCGGCGGCCACCGCGTGCACCGCCTCCAGCGCACCACTGACCGGTGACTGCAGGACCCTCGGGTACGCCTGGGCCAGCAGCTCCTGGGCCACGCTGCCTTCCTCCAGTGCCAGCCGGCGCCCGTCCAGTTGGGCCAGATCATCTGGCCGCTCGGCGTGCCCCTGCATCACCAGCACATACGCAGAGCTCAGATAGCCACGACTGAATCGCAGGCGCTCTCCACGCGCCGGGCTGTAGGGCAGGCCGGCAATCAATTGTGCCTTTCCCATGAGTACCTGCTCGACCATCTGTGCCGCGGTGCCGCCTGCCTCGGCCTGAAACTCCAGGCCCGTTCGCCGGCCAAGCAATTGCAACAGATCGAGGCTCAGCCCTTGCAGTTGCCCTTTACCATCGCGGTAGCTCAAGGGCATTGCCTGCTCATTCACCAGCACTTTGATGCGTGGGTTTTCGGCCAGCCAGTGCTGCTCGGCATCGCTCAGCGGGATGCCTGGCGACCTGTGCACGACAGCAGGTCGTGCATGCCAACGCTCGTGAACATCCGCATGCTGATCGCCGAGGCCTTCCAGTACTCGATCAACCAGGCCGATCAACGCCTTGTTGTCACGGGCCATGGCAAAACCGACAGCTTGGCGCGCCAGGGCTGCATGGCCAATTTCTTCGGCACCGTTCCATTGATTGCGGCCCAGGAGATAACGGCTTCCCAGCGTGCTGCCCAGATAAAGGTCGGCATCACCCAGCGCGAGCGCCGCCAAGGCACTGAAGGGCGAGGGATGGAGCTGGATTTCGGCCAAGGGATACAACGCCTGAACCTGTTGACGCGGACGGTACCCGTCGACCAGCGCCAACCTGAAGCGGGCGCCGCTGCGGATCCGCTCCCGCGCATGCTGCTGCGGGACGATCAGCAAGGGGCGGTCCTGGGCATAGGGCGCTGACAGATGCAAACCTGCCTCGAGCGCCTGCTGCGGGCTGACGGACCCGAGCAGGTCGATACTGCCTTGGCGCAGGGCAGCGGCCGCCTCGGCGAACGATGCAAACACCTGCAGCTGCACTTCAAGACGCAGTTGGCTCGCCAGCAGCCCGACGTAGTCGGCGGTGATGCCCTCATACGCCTGCCCCGTGGTGAGCATGTCGAACGGTGGGTTGTCACGGGCGATCACGCCCAGGCGCAACTCGCGGTGCTCCCACAGCCAGCGCAGCTGCGCGTTGTCCAGGACCGGCGGCAGCGTCTGCGGGGCGGGACGCGCATGCAGTTGCACGGCGGCGCAGGTTGGCAGGTAGCTCAGACACCCCAGTATCCCTATCAGCAAGGCACGCAGGAACACGGGACTACAGCGCTCAGATGAGCGCGTTGCGACGGGCGAAATCCGCCAGGTCGATCAACGAGCTGAGTCGCAGCTTTTCCAGCAGGCGAATCTTGTAGGTGCTGATGGTCTTGTTGCTCAGCAACATGGCCTCGCCGATGGCCTTGTTGCTATAGCCTCGCGCCAGGTGCTGCAGGACCATCAGCTCGCGATCGGTCAAACTGGCGATGCACTGTGCCTCGGTTGTCTGCAGGTCCTGGCGGTTGACCGAGCTGAGCGCAACTTCGGGAAAGTAGCTGTAGCCAGACAGCACGGCGCGCACCGCTTTGCCGAGTTCATCGAGGTCATCGGTTTTGGACACATACCCAACGGCCCCGGCCTGCATGCAACGCAATGAGTAGGACTCGGCCAATTGCGAGGTCAGTACCACGATACGCGTGCGCGTCCCCAGCGCCTTGATCCGGGCGATCACTTCCAGCCCGTCCAGGCCCGGCATGGCGATATCGAGAATCACCAGGTCCGGCGCCTGCTCACGGGCCAGGCGCACCGCGTCGATGCCATTGTCGGCCTGGCCGATGATCTCCAGGCGTTGCTGGCGCAGCAGCATGCAGACGGTGCTGCGGATGAAGGGATGGTCGTCGACCACCAGGGCTGTGTGCATAGTGTTACCTCACGAATCGCACCGAACGGCTACAACTCGGCGTCAAACACCACGGTGACTTGGCCGTGATAGGTGCTGCCGGTGTGGCTGAGCATTCCCTGGACATCGGCGCGAGCCACTTCAAAATGCAACTGGCCAGGCCGGTTGACCGTTGGCTGCACCGATTCGAAGTTCAGCGCCTGCGCTCGGCCACTCGGTAGTGAAACACGCTGTACGCCATTGGTCTGGTGCTGGATGCCACCGGGCAAACTGAGAGCTACATCCACCGGCACACTATGGCTGGCCGCATTGCGTATTCCACATCGGTCACCCATGTAGTGCTCACAGAGTTTGTAAACCTTGAATGGGCCAGTCGACCAGATCCGGAATGGGAGATCTCGATACAGCCGCTGCGGTGATCTGCCGCCTGCCTGCCAAGCTTGCCAGCCATTTCTCGGTTCGAGGACGGCACGTTCGGAACCTGGTGGGAACTCAAGGTGAAAATCGTGCTGGACGTCCAATTCGAAGTTGACCGTAAGGGTGTTGCCACTGAGATTCTCAACGTTGCTGCCAAAGTCGAAATCACCGCCGGGGCCAATCGTGAATACCGTGCTGCCATGGTAGATCCCGGATGTGAGCCGATAGGCCGGTGGGATTTCCAGGCGAAAACCTGCACCCATTTCCGGCACTTCCAGACGCGTCCCGGGCAGTGGCTCCGCGCTGACCGCCCAGCATGGCGATGGAGCAGTAGGGTCCGTCAGCCGCCAGTAGGCCTCTACCCCATAGGAGATATTCCTCAGGTACTGGGGCCTGCATCCTCCACTGGGCCGACTGTCGAGTGGGTTGTTGACGAATGCGCCATTGTTCATGCCAACAATATGAATGAGTTCCCAAAAGAAGCTCACCTGCCGCACCTCCCCCGTTTCTTGATGATAAACGTCAACCTGTCGTTTCCCCGGCGCACGCAGGTAGAAACCATCGCGTACATCCGAAGTATCCTCCCTCAGGGTCTTGGCAAAGGTGATAGGCAGCACGCTCGTCTCAGCCCAACCGCATGTAAACGGATACCGTCGGCACAGGCCCGAGGGAGGCGTGGTGTTCTCGAAGCGTCCTGAAACCCCACCGCGATACTGGGCCGAAATGGTGATTTCCAGTGCATGCGTCATGGGGGTCGCCAAAGCGAGTGCCCAAGCGAGACGGCGCAATACCTTCGCCGTAAAGGCTACGCAAACGCTCATCCCTCCAGTACCTGTGCTTGACGCTTGGCACCTTCATGCAACTCGAATTGGTGAACCTTGGTCGGGTGCCCTTCGAATTGGCGATGGCGTCCAGGCAGCAGATGATGCTTCGTGGCGGACTCACAGTCCTGACCTTGAGCCCGGCATTGTCGAAAATGATCAAGCACCACAGTACTGTTGCCTTCATTGGCAACGCTTAGCGTTCCCCCTTGGCGCAGCACATGGGTCTTGTAACGGGTTTCCTTAGGCCGTACGAACAACAGCGAGCCATAACCCGCCAGCAGGTTGACCCCAGCCTTGAGGCTGTCCCGGTACTTCTCAGCCTCCTGCTCATCCACCGCGAAACCATCGTCCAGCTCCGGCAGCACCGGCACGAAGCGCAGACGGAAATACCGCTCCTGCTCCCGTGAGCCACGGTAAAGCAGGCGTACCGCCTGCATGCCCTGGGCCGGTACGATCAGCCGCGCCGGGCTGGCGACCAAGCCACGCTGCTCCAGTGGCAGCCCATCGGTGTCGATTTCACGGGCAACGCCAGCTGCGTCATACACCAGCTCGGCGACGCTGACCTTGACGAAAGCAGTGGTGTCGCCGCTGTTGCGTACCCGCTTGAGCAAGGTGCTCTTGTCCCCGTCAAGGTAGTCGTAAAGTGCGCCGACATTGAGTTCGGGGGCGGCACTGGCGACCAGGGGCAGCGCCAGCAGTGTCGAGGCCAGCAGGCGGAAAATAATCATGATGCGAACTCCGTGCGTCATTGACGGGAAAGTATTGATGGGAGTGGCTCTGCGGTCATTGCCAAACCAGCGGGATCCTTCCCACACAGCACCCAGAAACGTCCTAAACCGCAGTAGGCCTTTGCCCTGAGTAGCGCTATCGCCCCGAGCATTGCCTTGCCGGCCGGGTTAACCCTGCCCGTTGCGTGCAAACGCTTCGGCCTTCACCACGCCAGGTGCACAGCGCTGGTCGCCGGCCAGCAGCACGTCGTCCTCGCGCTCCAGGGTGTTGATATCCAGGCGGAGCAGGCACACCGGCTGCCCCTTTTGACGGATCTCCAGCGTGGGGGTCGACTCGCTCATTTCGACCGCGAAGAAACCATCGGCCTCGCTGACACCGCGGCTGGCATGGTTGATCACCTGGGCACCGCGCAGCGGCCGCCCCTGTCCATCAAGCAGCCGCCCCAGCACCGTCACCGTGCGCAACACCCGCAGTTGACGGTATTCGATGCCGCCGCGGTTGAGGTGATAGTCCAGGCTCGAAGGCTGGATCACCGCGGCGTTGGCCGCGCTATCCTCGAAGTCGAACTGCACATGCCCTGCCTTGTAGGCTGCCACCGGGATCACATTGCGCCCTGGGTGCAAGCTGGCGGTACTGCCGTGACGGTCGTCGGCGCGTAGCTTGAGGCCGTCGATGTCGGTGTCCACATCAACGATGAGCCCCGCCTGGTGAGGCAGGTACTGGCCACTCACCGCTGCCCTGCCCGCGCCCACGGCGATCAGGCTTTCCAGGTTGATGCCACCACTGAAGTCGCCGTTGTACGACGAGCGCTGGACATAGGCATCACCGTGCAGCAACTGGTTCTCGAACTGCGTGTCACCGCCCAGCCCTGCGCCATAGCGATCCGCGCTGACCGTGGCGCCCACACTGCGCAGCGGGCCGATGTCGACATCCTGCTGGTAGGCCAGCGAGGCGTTGAGGTCGCGCCCACCCTCTCGCGAGGTCCGGCTGCCGACACTGGCGGATACACGCCGGCCGCTGCCGCCCCCCAGGCTCATGCTCAGGCTCAGGTTGACCCCTCGGCTGCGGGAGTCGCCCGTGGCCGCCGTACCTGGACGATCGAACAGCGACAGTCGCCAGTTGGCGTCCGAGCCCAACAGACGACCGTAGTACGACCAACCCAGGTCCAGGCCAGTACCTGCATTGGCGCCTTCAGCATGTGCAAGCCGCACGCTGACGGTGTTGCGTGGGTCGAGACGGTGGCTCAACGACAGCGACGATTGTGTCTGGCGCGCCTGGAATGATCGCGACGGTTCATCGTCAAAGCGGCTCCAGTCGGGACGCGCCAGCCAGGTTCGGCTGTGGCTGGCAACCAGCGAGCCACTGTCGTAGGCATGGATCAGCTGCAAGTCGTAGCCGTTGCCCTGGCCTTGGGTCTGGAACAGGTTGGCGTACAGCTTGAAACGCTCACGCAGGTCCCAGTCCAGCGAGGTACCGTACTGCATGGCGTCATCGACACGCTGTGCCGACAAGCCAAGGATCGCCCGTGGATGCAGCATGTAGTTGGCCAGCACGCCAGCGGCGAGGCTGTCGTCGGTGTCACGCTCCCAGTTGCTCAGCAACGTACTCTGGCGCCCCAGGTAAAGGTTGTAGCGCCAGGGCGCATCGGTACTGCGCCAGTTGCTGGGTTTGTAGATGAATTCCTGAGTACGCGAGGTTTCCTGGCCGTCTTCGACCAGGCGTACCTCGACTTCGTAGATGCCTCCGGGCAGGACCTTGGTGTCGAGGGTCTGCAATCCAGGCTGCACCGGTTGGCTGTTGATCAGCACGCCGTTGCGGTAGACCTCGGCGACGGCGGGACGATTGGGGGTAACGTAGATCGGCGTGGCACTTGGTGCGCCAGTGTCGATGGCCAGGCTGTCGCTGCTGCCCAGCATCAAGCCGAGGGTGGTATCGGCCGTGCTGCCCATCAACCGTGGCTGGCGGGTCAAGCCCTGGGCGCTGGGGGTGAAGTAGCCCAGCCGATAGAACTGGTTTTCCACCAGGCGTTCGGCATACAACTGGTCGACCCGGTGGCGCGTGCCCTGGCGGCTGTCGCTGCCCCGGTCGAGCTGGCCGTCGGCCAAGGTCGTCCAGTTGCCCACGCTGCCCTGGCCCTGCAAGGCATAACGACCACTGGTGGCATGGCCGTCATTGACCAGGTTGAGCTGATTGCGCAGCAGCAGCCCATAGCTGCCCTGCTCCGGCTGACGATGAAAACGTTCACTGACATCGGCGATCTCGGCCTGGTCGGTCAACAGCGACAGCTGCGAATTCACCAGGCTGTAGTGCATCGCGCGCAGGCCGTCGGGGCAATCGGCGCGGCAGTCACCCAAAGGGCGGCCGTCAATCAGGCGCTCACGCCAGCGGCGGCGCAGGCTTTCCGGCTCACGGCTGTCGAGGGTATCGGTGAACTCCAGCAGTTGCACGCGCTGGTCGCGACTGAGCACCACCATGGCATCACCGAGATAGCGCCCATCGAGGTCGACCCGGACCGCCAGCGGCACATCGAAAAAATGCGCTTCGAACTCACGCGGCAGGCCCTCGACAGCGCTCAGGGCAGTACCGGCTGCCTGGCCGGCGGGCGAATGAACGGCCAGCCAGGCCAGCAGTGGCAACCAGCGGCCTATGGCCGCCAAGGTGGAATGATTGGTCATGAGGCGTCGCTTGCAGGCAATACCCACCCGCCCCTCGGCGGGAGCCGAGGGTCAGGGGGAACAACGGATGAACGAAGAGGGAGGGCTCAGGGTGCGGCGGTTTCGAAGATCATGCTCACCAGGCCCTGGTAGTTGCCAGGCACATAACCGGTGGCCGGCGCGGGCTGGGCCGCCACTTCGAAGCCGATGATCGCGCCCGGTGCCGCCTGGGTGGCGCTGACGACTTCGATCGGGGTGGTCTGCAGCACGGTGTCGCCGACCTTGACGTCGAGGCCGATGTTTTCGGTGCCACTGGCGATGACCGCCGGCGATACCAGATAGGCGGTAATCGGGCCCACAGTGCTCTTGACCTGCAATTCCTTGCGGATCGGATCGAGCTTGGCCTGATACGAGTTCCAGGCCATTTCCTGCGGGTCGTTCATCCAGTTGCCGCCCACCGGCTCGACGAAGAAAGCGTCGGTCGGCACCTGGGCGGTTACCAGGACCTGCTTCTCGATCGGGTCCACCGCAAAAGCGGAACCCGCGAAGAACATGGCCAGGGGAAAGGCGAGTAACGTACGTTTCACGAATCTGATCTCCTTGAAGTGGTCAATGCCTGCCGGCGCATAGCCAGCGGGTGAGGAGAAGTATTGGTGAACACATCGCGGCGATGACTAAGACCGTTCCGAGCGGGCCTAAGAAATTTCCTAGCGGCAGGTAATTCGACAACTCTGGAAGCACAATGCCCCGGCATGGGCCGGGGCATTGTGTGTTCAGCTCAAGGTATCAGTGCGATACCGCGCCACTGGCCCCAAGGCCCGTCTGCGAGCGGACGAACTGCGGGAAGAACAGCGCACGTTCGTTCTCGGCGGCCTTGGACTTGTCGGTGACCGAGAAGAACCAGATGCCGGCGAAAGCGATAATCATCGAGAACAGTGCCGGGTACTCGTACGGGTAGATGGCTTTCTCATGACCGAGGATCTGCACCCAGATGGTCGGGCCGAGGATCATCAGGCCCACCGCACTGACCAGGCCCATCCAGCCACCGATCATGGCGCCGCGGGTGGTCAGTTTCTTCCAGTACATCGAAAGCAGCAGCACCGGGAAGTTGCAACTGGCGGCGATGGAGAAGGCCAAGCCAACCATGAAGGCGATGTTCTGCTTCTCGAACAGAATGCCCAGGCCTATCGCCAGCACGCCCAGGGCGACGGTGGTGATCTTCGACACGCGGATCTCGTCCTTGTCGTTGGCCTTGCCCTTGCGCCAGACACTGGCGTACAGGTCATGGGACACCGCCGAGGCACCGGCCAGGGTCAGGCCCGCGACCACTGCGAGGATGGTGGCGAAGGCCACTGCCGAGATGAAACCGAGGAATACGCTGCCACCCACCGCGTCGGCCAGGTGTACTGCCGCCATGTTGTTGCCGCCGATCAGGGCGCCAGCGGCGTCCTTGAAGTCCGGGTTGGTGCTGACCAGCAGGATCGCGCCGAAGCCGATGATGAAGGTAAGAATGTAGAAGTAACCGATGAAACCGGTGGCGTAGAGCACCGACTTGCGGGCTTCCTTGGCGTCGCTGACGGTGAAGAAGCGCATCAGGATGTGCGGCAGGCCGGCGGTGCCGAACATCAGCGCCAGGCCCAGCGAGAAGGCCGAGATCGGGTCCTTGACCAGGCCGCCCGGGCTCATGATCGCCTCGCCCTTGGCGTGCACCTTGATCGCCTCGGAGAACAGGGTGTTGAAGTCGAAGCCGACATGCTTCATCACCATCAGTGCCATGAAGCTGGCGCCGGACAGCAGCAGCACCGCCTTGATGATCTGCACCCAGGTGGTGGCGAGCATGCCGCCGAACAGTACGTAAAGGCACATCAGGATGCCGACAAGGATCACCGCCACATGGTAGTCCAGGCCGAACAGCAACTCGATGAGCTTGCCGGCCCCGACCATCTGGGCGATCAGGTAGAACGCCACCACCACCAGCGAACCGGAAGCCGACAGGGTGCGGATTTCCTTCTGCCCGAGGCGATACGAGGCCACGTCGGCGAAAGTGTACTTGCCCAGGTTGCGCAGGCGTTCGGCAATCAGGAACAGGATGATCGGCCAGCCAACCAGGAAACCGATGGAGTAGATCAGGCCATCGTAGCCGGAGGTGAACACCAGCGCGGAAATTCCCAGGAACGAGGCTGCCGACATGTAGTCACCGGCGATCGCCAGGCCGTTCTGGAAACCGGTGATCTTGCCGCCGGCGGCATAGTAGTCGGCCGCCGACTTGTTGCGCTTGGAGGCCCAGTAGGTGATACCCAGGGTGAAGGCGACAAAGGCCACGAACATGGCGATGGCAGCAACGTTCAGCGGTTGTTTCTGCACCTCGCCGGTCAGGGCATCGGCGGCCCACACGGCGGGTGCGAAGGCACCGCAGGCCAGGACGGCCAGGGTTTTGGCGTGTCGGATCATTGCTTGGCCTCCTCGAGGATCGCCTTGTTCAACTCGTCGAATTCGCCGTTGGCGCGGCGCACATAGAGCGCGGTGAGCACGAATGCCGAGAGAATCAGGCCGACCCCCAGGGGGATGCCCCAGGTGATCGACGAGCCGGCGCTGAGCTTGGCGCCGAGCAGGTGCGGGCCATAGGCGATGAGGAGGATGAAGGCGCAATAGAGGCCGAGCATGATCGCCGAGAGGATCCAGGCGAAACGCTCGCGCTTGGTGACCAGTTCCTTGAAGCGCGGACTGTTCTGTATCGATTGGTAAATGCTGTCGTTCATTGTTTTTGTCCTAGCAGCACAGATTAGGGAGAACCCGACTCCACTTTATGCTGCCGCTGGACGCCAACCAGACGACCTTAGTCTTAGATGCAACGGTGTTTTGCAAAATTTGCAACAACCGCAAACGCATCGCGGGGCAAGCCCGCTCCCATTGTTCGTGGGAGCGGCGGTTCGCCGATGCGACTTGCCCCGCGATTCGACCAGCGCTTACTTGCCGGTCCACTCCTTGACCCGCTCCGGATGCTTGGCCACCCAGTCCTTGGCTGCAGCCTCCGGCTTGGCGCCTTCCTGGATCGCCAGCATCACCTCGCCGATCTCATCCTTGGACTGCCACTGGAACTTCTTGAGGAACTCGGCCACTTCCGGGGCCTTGCTCGCCAGTTCCTTGCTGCCGATGCTGTTGACGGTCTCGGCAGCGCCATACACGCCTTTCGGATCCTCGAGGAACTTCAGCTTCCATTTGGCGAACATCCAGTGCGGCACCCAGCCGGTCACGGCGATCGACTGTTGCTTGGCGTAGGAGCGGCCCAGTTCCGCGGTCATCGCCGCGCCGGAACTGGCGGTCAGCTTGTAGCCGGTCAAGCCGTAGTCCTTGATCGCCTGATCGGTCTTGAGCATGACCCCCGAGCCTGCATCAATACCGACGATCTTCTGCTTGAAGCTCTGATCGGTCTTGAGATCTTCGATACTGTTGGCCTTGACGTATTCAGGGACGATCAGGCCGATCTTGGCGTCCTTGAAGTTGGGGCCGTAGTCGACCACGTTGTCCTTGTTCTTGGTCCAGTACTCGCCATGGGTCACCGGCAGCCAGGCCGAGAGCATGGCGTCGAGCTTGCCGGTGGCCACGCCCTGCCACATGATGCCGGTGGCCACGGCCTGCAGCTTCACGTCATAGCCGAGTTTCTGCCTGATCACTTCGGCGGCCACGTTGGTGGTGGCGACGCTGTCGGACCAGCCATCCACGTAACCGATGCTGACTTCCTTGGCCATCGCCTGCGCAGTACTCATGGCCAAAACCAGGGCGGTGCCCACGCCCAGGAAACGTCGCATTCTTGTAATAGTCGCCATCAAAGCATCCCTCGTCAGGTCTTGGAGATTGCATCATCGACTTGCCGGCACCTGCGACCTGCTCTGTCAGCGACCTTCAGCGAGCGATCAGCGACAGCACTGTGCCATTAGCGCCATGCGAGCATGGCGGTCTGCGCGATCCTTGCATGCCAAACGCTTGGCGCCGGGCTACTATCACTGGCCTTCGGGGCTGCTGTGCGGCCCCAGTTCCCGAATACGACGATGGACCGCCCGATGTTGCGCACGATCTACCTGCTCGCCAGCCTGCTCGCCTTCCTATGTCTCACAGCCCTCTGGTATGGGCTGGGCAAGCCGGTGCACCTGCCCGACGCCGCCAGCCCTGCGCACAAGCTGCAGTGCGCCTCGTACACCCCGTTCGACAAGGACCAGTCTCCCTTCGACCAGCCGTTCCGCCTGCGCCCGGCGCGCATGGACGCCGACCTGGCGTTGCTCAGCAAGCGTTTCCAGTGCATCCGCACCTATTCGATGACCGGCCTCGAGGCGATCCCGGCGCTGGCGCGCAAGCACGGGCTGAAGGTGATGCTCGGCGCCTGGGTCAACGCCAACCCGGTGGACACCGACAAGGAAGTCGAGCTGCTGATCGCCGCGGCCAACGCCAACCCCGACGTGGTCAGCGCAGTGATCGTCGGCAACGAGGCGCTGTTGCGCAAGGAAATCACCGGCGAGCGCCTGGCCGGCCTGATCGACAAGGTCAAGCGCCAGGTCAGTGTGCCTGTGACCTACGCCGATGTCTGGGAGTTCTGGCTGCAGCATCCGCAGATCGCACCGGCGGTGGATTTCCTGACCATCCACCTGCTGCCCTACTGGGAAGACGACCCTCGCGGCATCGATGCGGCGCTGGCCCATGTCGCCGAGGTGCGCCAGGTGTTCGGCAACCGCTTTGCGCCCAAGGACATCCTGATCGGCGAAACCGGCTGGCCCAGCGAAGGCCGCCAGCGCGAAACCGCCGAGCCGAGCCGGGTCAACGAGGCCCGCTTCATCCGCGGCTTCGTTGCCCTGGCCGAAACCAACGGCTGGCGCTACAACCTGATCGAAGCCTTCGACCAGCCGTGGAAGCGCGCCAGCGAAGGCGCCGTGGGCGGCTACTGGGGGCTGTACGACGCCGACCGCCAGGACAAGGGCGTGCTCGAAGGGCCGGTGAGCAACCTGGCATTGTGGCCACAATGGTTGCTGGCCAGCGTGATCCTGATGCTGGCGGCCCTGGCCCTGGCCGGGCGCCCGGCCGACCAGCGCGCCGCTCTGCTGTTGCCGTTGCTCGCGGCCCTGGGCGCTGGCTGCCTGGGGCTGTGGGGTGAGCTGATGCGCACCAATGCCCGCTTTGCCGGCGAATGGCTGTGGACGTTTGCCCTGGTCGGCCTGAACCTGCTGGTGCTGGCCCACGGCGCGCTGGCGCTGGCCCGCCGTGACGGCTGGCGTCAGCGGCTGTTCGCCTGGTTCGAGAAGCACGCGGGCACAGGGTTGCTGGCGGCAGGGTTCGCGGCAGCGGTGAGCATGCTGGCGATGGTATTCGACCCGCGCTATCGCAGCTTCCCCAGCGCGGCATTGCTGCTGCCGGCAGTGGTCTATCTGTTGCGACCGGTACCGGCGCGGCGAGCGGAGGTGGCGCTGCTGGCCTTCATCGTGGGTGCCGGGGTGGCGCCGCAGTTGTTCCGCGAAGGGCTGCAGAACCCGCAGGCGTGGGGCTGGGCGGTGGTCAGCGTATTGATGGTCGGAGCGTTGTGGCGCAGCCTGAGGTTGCGCCCGGCGTGAAACCGAGCGCGAGGACTTCTTCCTCGATTCGCCGGCAAGCCGACTCCCACAGAAAAGCGCGTCAGACCTTGTGGGAGCCGGCTTGCCGGCGATGGGCCGCCCAACGGCTGCGCATTTACCGTACCAGCCGCAACCCCGCCAGGACCAACGCAAACACCGCGATGCTCGCGGTATACAGCACCAGCGCCGGAACCCCGAGCGCCAACGCCAGCACCGCCAGCCACCAGCCGCCCCGCCCCGGCAACAACTGACAGACCAGCGCCAGGCCCAATGCCCCCCAGGCCATGACCTGGAAATGAATTCCCAGCCCGAGCAACGATCGCGCCTGGCATTGCCAGATGTCCCCTGGCGCACTGCACAACCCGACCCATCGGGCATCCTCCATCAACCCATAACGCACGCCATAGCTGGCCGCCAGCCACAGGAGCAGGCCCACCAGCAGGACAAAGAGTGGCCAGGTACGAGACATCCGGTTCTCCAACAGCGGTAATGGAAACGCTGCATGATCCCTCACAGGGGCGCTGAAAGGCAAAATCATGGCCCCGCAGCTATGTTGCACAAGACAAACGTTGGCTGGCGCGGCAACATCTGGTGCGACGAACGACAGGGCGACGGGCAACTTTGTCCAGCCTGTCGTGGTCCTAGCCTGCGTAATGCACGACCTTGCGTTTTCCTTGGGGGACTTCATGCTTCGATCTTTGCGTCTCGCCGCCCTGCTAGGTGGCCTGCTCATGGCGGCGGCCGCCTCGGCGCGGGATATTGATGCCGCGAGCTACGGTTACCCGTTGACCAACCCGTTCGAGGCGACCATCGCCACCACGCCGCCGGAACAGCGCCCGACGCTGCCCAGCGACGATGACATCGACCAGGCCGACTACAGCCTCACCCTGCGCCCGGAACGCGAGTTCACCCTGCCCGACAACTTCTGGTCGGTGAAGAAACTGCGCTACCGCCTGGCCAAGCAAGACCACGAAGCGCCGCTGATCTTCCTGATCGCCGGCACCGGCGCGCCGTACTCCAGCAGCATCAACGAATACCTGAAGAAGCTGTTCTACCAGGCCGGGTACCACGTCGTGCAACTGTCCTCGCCCACCAGCTGGGACTTCATGAGCGCCGCCTCGCGCTTCGCCACCCCCGGGGTGTCGAGCGAAGACGCCAAGGACCTGTACCGGGTCATGCAGGCGGTGCGCGCCCAACAGGCACGCCTGCCGGTGAGCGAGTATTACCTGACAGGCTACAGCCTGGGTGCGCTGGACGCGGCGTTCGTCAGCAAGCTCGACGAAACCCGCCAGAGCTTCAAGTTCAAGCGTGTGCTGCTGCTCAACCCGCCAGTCAACCTGTACACCTCGATCACCAACCTGGACAAGCTGGTACAGACCCGGGTCAAGGGCATCGACCGCAGCACCACCTTCTATGAACTGATGCTGGAAAAGCTCACCCGCTACTTCCAGGACAAGGGCTACATCGACCTCAACGATGCGTTGCTCTACGACTTCCAGAAGTCGCGCCAGCACCTGTCCAACGAGCAGATGGCCATGCTCATCGGCACCTCGTTCCGCTTCTCGGCCGCCGACATCGCCTTCACCTCCGACCTGATCAACCGTCGTGGGCTGATCATTCCGCCGAAGTTTCCGATCACCGAGGGCAGCAGCCTGGAGCCCTTCTTCAAACGCGCCCTGCAATGCGACTTCGACTGCTACCTGACCGAACAGGTGATCCCCATGTGGCGCGCGCGCACCGACGGCAACAGCCTGCTGCAACTGGTCGACCAGGTGAGCCTGTACGCGCTGGAGGACTATCTGCGCGACAACCCGAAGATCGCCGTGATGCACAACGCCGACGACGTGATCCTCGGCCCCGGCGACATCGGCTTCCTGCGCCGGGTGTTCGGCGAACGCCTGACGCTCTACCCCCATGGCGGCCATTGCGGCAACCTCAACTACCGCGTCAACAGCGACGCCATGCTGGAGTTCTTCCGTGGTTAACAGACTGCTGCTCGTCACCGCCCTGCTCGCCAGCGGCTGCGCCCTGGCCGAGGAAGTCGCGCCGCGTGCCAGCGTGGTGGAGGCCGACAAGACCGAAACCCTCACCGTGGAGGCCGACGGCTTCGTCGATCCACTGCGCGAGCTGAAATTCAACCCCGGCCTGGACCAGCGCGAGTTCGAACGCTCGACCCTGGCCGCGCTGAACATCTACGACCCGCTGGAGTCGCTGAACCGGCGCATCTACCACTTCAACTACCGCTTCGACCAATGGGTGTTCCTGCCGGTGGTCGACGGCTACCGCTACGTCACGCCCGGCCTCGTGCGCACCGGGGTGAGCAACTTCTTCAACAACCTGGGCGATGTGCCCAATCTGTTCAACAGCGTGCTGCAGCTCAAGCCCAAGCGTTCAGCGGAAATCACCGCGCGGCTGATGTTCAACACCATCATCGGTGTCGGTGGCCTATGGGACCCGGCGACCAAGATGGGCCTGCCTCGGCAGAGCGAGGACTTCGGCCAGACCCTGGGCTTCTACGGGGTGCCGGACGGGCCGTACCTGATGCTGCCGATCCTCGGGCCGTCGAACCTGCGCGACACCACCGGGCTGGTGGTGGACTATGTGGGGGAGAAGGAAATCAACTACCTGAACGTGCCCGACACCGCCAGCGACCACCCGGAACTCACCGTATTGCGGGCAGTGGACAAGCGCTACACCACAAACTTCCGTTACGGGCAGACCAACTCGCCGTTCGAGTACGAGAAGCTGCGATACGTGTATACCCAGGCGCGCAAGTTGCAGATCGCCGAGTGAACAGGGGCCGCTGCGCGGCCCTTTCGCCGCGGTTCGTCGCTACGACAAGCCGGCTCCCACAGAGACAATGCATCCCTTGAGGCCAATGCAGTAGCTGTGAGCGCCGGTATAGGAAACCTCAAATCCCCAGGAACTGGCACAGCTCCCGCTTCTTGGCCAAGGCGTCATTGCGCCCCAACTCGATCAGTTCGCTGCAATAGCTCGCCTCGAACAGCAGGTAGCTCAGCACCCCTGCCCCGCTGGTCTTGGTCGCCCCCGGCCCGCGCAGGAACAGCCTCAGCGCCGCCGGCAGCTCGCGGCGATGACGGGCAGCAATCTCGTCCAGCGGCTGGCTGGGCGCCACCACCAGTACCTCGATCGGCGCCAGCCCCAGGCGCCGGGCGTCCAGGTGCGCCGGCAGCAGGTGGCTGAGGTGATTGAGCCGCTGCAGCAACTCGATATCGTCCTCGAGGCTGTCGATGAAGGTGCTGTTGAGCATATGTCCGCCGATCTGCGCCAGGCTCGGTTGCTGTCCGCTGAACACGCGCTGGGTCGGCAAGGGCGGCGAGGGTCGCTGAGGGTTGCCGCTGACCCCGACCACCAGCACGCGACTGGCCCCCAGGTGCAGCGCCGGGCTGATCGGCGCCGGCTGGCGCACCGCGCCGTCACCGAAGTACTCCTCGCCCAGGCGCACCGGCGCGAACAGCAAAGGAATCGCCGAGCTGGCCAGCAGGTGGTCGATGGTCAGCGGCGTGGGCATGCCGATGCGGCGGTGGCGCAACCAGGGTTCGATGGTGTCGCGGCCCTGGTAGAAGGTCACCGCCTGGCCGGACTCGTAGCCGAACGCGGTCACGGCGATGGCGCGCAACTGATTGGCCGCCAGTGAGTGAGCGATGCCGTCCAGGTCCAGATGCTCGTGCAACAGGCGGCGCAATGGGCGGCTGTCGAGCAGTGCCACCGGCACCTGGCCGCCGAGCCCCAGCAGGCTGTGGCCAACGAAGCGGCTGGCCTGGCGGATCACGCCTGGCCAGTCGCTGCGCAGCACCAGGTGGCTGCGAAAGTTCTGCCAGAAGGCCGTCAGTTGCTGCACCGACTCGGCGAAGCGGGTGGCGCCGCTGGCCAGCTTGACCGCGTTGATCGCGCCGGCCGAGGTGCCGACGATCACCGGAAAAGGATTGGCGGCGCCCGGTGGCAGCAGTTCGGCAATGCCGGCCAGCACGCCGACCTGGTAGGCGGCGCGGGCACCGCCGCCGGAGAGGATCAGGCCGGTGGTTGAGGTCATGCATCCTTCCTGGAGTCAGTGGTTGCCAGTACCGGCCCTGTCGCGGGGCAAGCCCGCTCCCTAACGCTTTTTCTTGTCGTACAGCCGTGGTTCGCCTTCAGGCCGCGATTTGAAGCGCCGATGCGCCCACAGGTACTGCTCCGGGCACTCGCGCAGCACACCCTCGACCCACTGGTTGATGCGCAGGCAGTCGGCCTCCTCGGTTTCGCCGGGGAAGTCCGCGAGCGGCGGATGCACCACCAGGCGATAGCCGCTGCCGTCCTCCAGGCGCTTCTGGGTGAACGGAATCACCCGCGCCTTGCCCAGCCGGGCGAACTTGGTGGTGGCGGTGACGGTGGCCGCGGGAATACCGAACAGCGGCACGAAGATACTTTGCTTGATGCCGTAGTCCTGATCCGGCGCGTACCAGATCGCCCGCCCCTTGCGCAGCAGCTTGAGCATGCCGCGCACGTCGTCGCGCTCCACCGCCAGCGAGTCGGCGTTGTGGCGCTCGCGGCCGCGGCGCTGGATGAAGTCGAACACCGGGTTGCCATGTTCGCGGTACATGCCGTCGATGGTGTGCACCTGGCCCAGCAAGGCAGCGCCGATCTCCAGGGTGGTGAAGTGCACGGCCATGAGAATGGCCCCCTCTCCTTCACGCTGGGCGGCCTGCAGGTGCTCGATGCCTTCGATGTGCGCCAGCCGCGCCAGTCGGGCCTTTGGCCACCACCAGCTCATGGCCATCTCGAAGAAGGCGATGCCGGTGGAGGCAAAGTTTTCCTTGAGCAGGCGCTGCCGTTCGTCGCCGGACAGCGCCGGGAAGCACAGCTCCAGGTTGCGCGCAGCGATACGCCGGCGCTCACCCGCCAGCCGGTACATCACCGCGCCCAGGGCGCGCCCCAGCCCCAGCAAAGCCCGGTACGGCAGCTGGGCGACCAGCCACAGCAGGCCCAGGCCCAGCCACAGCCCCCAGAATCGCGGGTGAAGGAAAGAGGATCGAAAACGCGGGCGTTCCATTGAAGCTTCCGGCAAGACATGAGCCCGGCATTCTACATCGGTTGCGGGCAAACGGTCTTATCGCTATAAGTCAGGGCACTTTTTTCGCAACAAGCCGTCTATGCAGACCATGAGCCCCAACCCGACACCCGATAACGCACCCGTGTTCCAGCTCAAGGGCAGCATGCTTGCCATCACCGTGCTGGAACTGGCGCGCAACGACCTCGAATCCCTCGACCGCCAGCTGGCGGCGAAGGTCGCGCAGGCGCCGAATTTCTTCAGCAACACACCGTTGGTGCTGGCCCTGGACAAGCTGCCCCATGACGAAGGCGCCATTGACCTGCCCGGATTGATGCGCGTGTGCCGTCACCATGGCCTGCGCACCCTGGCGATCCGCGCCAGCCGCATCGAGGACATCGCCGCCGCGATCGCCATCGACCTGCCGGTGCTGCCGCCGTCCGGCGCCCGCGAACGGCCGCTCGAGCCGGAGCCCGAGGTGAAGAAGCCCGAGCCCGCGCCAGCGCCGCCAGCTGCGCCGGCCGAACCCGAAGTTCGCCCGACGCGGATCATCACCTCGACGGTGCGCGGCGGCCAGCAGATCTACGCCCAGGGCGGCGACCTGGTGGTGACCGGCTCGGTCAGCCCCGGCGCGGAACTTCTCGCCGATGGCAACATCCATGTGTACGGCGCCATGCGCGGCCGTGCCCTGGCCGGCATCAAGGGCAATACCAAGGCGCGCATCTTCTGCCTGCAGATGACCGCAGAAATGGTCTCCATCGCCGGCCAGTACAAAGTGTGCGAAGACCTGCGCCGCGACCCGCTGTGGGGTTCGGGCGTACAAGTCAGCCTGTCCGGCGACGTGTTGAACATAACCCGTCTTTAACGGATACTTGCCGGCATTTTTAGCGCAACTTTTTTCCCGTTGCCGTTTTTTGTATTTGCAGGGACGTCTGTCCCGAATTATTTAGGGGTGAAACACCTTGGCCAAGATTCTCGTGGTTACTTCCGGCAAGGGGGGTGTGGGCAAGACCACCACCAGCGCCGCCATCGGTACCGGCCTCGCACTGCGCGGGCACAAGACGGTCATCGTCGACTTCGACGTCGGCCTGCGTAACCTCGACCTGATCATGGGCTGCGAACGCCGCGTGGTGTACGACTTCGTCAACGTGGTCAACGGCGAGGCCAACCTGCAGCAGGCCCTGATCAAGGACAAGCGCCTGGAAAACCTGTTCGTGCTGGCCGCCAGCCAGACCCGCGACAAGGACGCGCTGACCAAGGAAGGCGTCGAAAAGGTATTGATGGAGCTCAAGGACCAGTTCGACTTCGTGGTCTGCGACTCGCCGGCCGGTATCGAGAAAGGTGCGCACCTGGCGATGTACTTCGCCGACGAAGCCATCGTCGTGACCAACCCGGAAGTCTCGTCGGTACGTGACTCCGACCGCATGATCGGCCTGCTGTCGAGCAAGTCGCGCCGTGCGGAACAGGGCGAAGACCCGATCAAGGAACACCTGCTGATCACCCGCTACCACCCCGAGCGCGTCGAAAAGGGCGAAATGCTTGGCGTCGAGGACGTCAAGGAAATCCTTTCGGTCGAACTGCTGGGTGTCATCCCCGAATCCCAAGCCGTGCTGAAGGCCTCCAACCAGGGTATCCCGGTCATCCTCGATGACCAGAGCGATGCCGGCCAGGCGTACAGCGACACCGTCGACCGCCTGCTGGGCAAGCCCAAGCCACTGCGGTTCATCGAAGTGCCGAAGCAAGGATTCTTCGCGCGCCTGTTTGGAGGCAAATAAACCATGAACCTTTTTGACTTCTTTCGTGGCAGACAGAAACAGAGCAGCGCGTCGGTAGCGAAAGAGCGTCTACAGATCATCGTGGCGCACGAGCGTGGCCAACGCAGCACCCCGGACTACCTGCCTGCCTTGCAGAAGGAGCTGGTCGAGGTGATCCGCAAGTACGTCAACATCGGCAACGACGACGTACAGATCGAACTGGAAAACCAGGGCAGCTGCTCGATTCTGGAACTGAACATCACCCTGCCTGATCGCTGATCGCGCAGCTGGGTGTAATCATTGGGGCTGCTTTGCAGCCCATCGCCGGCAAGCCGGCTCCCACAGACAACGCGGGATCCTGTGGGAGCCGGCTTACCGGCGATGGGCCGCAAGGCGGCCCCAGTGCTTTCTGCCATTTCACCGAGACCGAGCAATGCCGCTGTCGAACATCCAGATCCTTCACGAAGACGCCGCCGTCCTGGTGATCAACAAGCCGACCCTGCTGTTGTCGGTGCCGGGCCGCGCCGAGGACAACAAGGACTGCCTGATCACCCGCCTGCAGGAAAACGGCTACCCGGAAGCGCTGATCGTCCACCGCCTGGACTGGGAAACCTCGGGGATCATCCTGCTCGCCCGCGACGCCGACAGCCACCGCGAACTGTCACGCCAGTTCCACGACCGCGAGACCGAAAAGGCCTATACCGCGCTGTGCTGGGGCCAGCCCGCGCTCGACAGCGGCAGCATCGACCTGCCCCTGCGTTACGACCCACCGACCAAGCCGCGCCACGTGGTCGACCATGAGCAGGGCAAGCATGCCCTGACCTTCTGGCGCATCGTCGAGCGCTGCGGCGATCACTGCCGGGTCGAACTGACGCCGATCACCGGGCGCTCGCACCAGCTGCGCGTGCACATGCTGTCGATCGGCCATCCGCTGCTCGGCGACCGGCTGTACGCCAACCCCGAGGCGCTGGCGGCCCATGAGCGGCTGTGCCTGCATGCCTCGATGCTGAGCTTCACCCATCCGGTGTCTGGCGAACGCCTGAAATTCGAGTGTCCGGCGCCGTTCTGAGACTCGGGCCCGATCGCGGGGCAAGCTTGCTCCCACGCTTCGCGATAGGGCTGACACAATTTTTCGAGCATTTACGCTAAACTCGCGCCACTGCTGTCTGGAGTGACTTATGCGCGATGCCCTGAACGCCGGCCTGATCGAATTCCTCAAGGCCTCCCCGACGCCCTTCCACGCCACCGCCAGCCTCGCGCAACGCCTCGAGGCCGCCGGCTACCAGCGCCTGGACGAGCGCGACAGCTGGGCCACTACGCCTGGTGGTCGCTACTACGTGACCCGTAACGATTCCTCGATCATCGCCATCAAGCTCGGCAAGCATTCGCCGCTGATCGGCGGTATCCGCATGGTCGGCGCCCACACCGACAGCCCATGCCTGCGGGTCAAGCCGCAGCCCGAGCTGCAGCGCCAGGGCTTCCTGCAACTGGGCGTCGAAGTCTATGGCGGCGCCCTGCTAGCCCCTTGGTTCGACCGCGACCTGTCGCTGGCCGGCCGGGTCACCTTCCGCCGTGACGGCAAGGTGGAAAGCCAGCTGATCGATTTCAAGCTGCCGATCGCGGTGATCCCCAACCTGGCGATCCATCTCAACCGCACCGCCAACGAAGGCTGGCAGATCAACCCGCAGACCGAGCTGCCACCGATCCTGGCACAGGTCGCCGGCGACGAGCGCATCGACTTCCGCGCCCTGCTCACCGAGCAGTTGGCCCGCGAGCATGACCTCAACGCCGACGTGGTGCTGGATTACGAGCTGAGCTTCTACGACACCCAGGACGCCGCGTTGATCGGCCTGAACGGCGACTTCATCGCCGCCGCCCGCCTGGACAACCTGCTGTCGTGCTACGCCGGCCTGCAGGCGCTGCTGAACGCAGAAGGCGACGAGACCTGCGTACTGGTGTGCAACGACCACGAGGAAGTCGGCTCCTGCTCGGCCTGCGGCGCCGATGGCCCGATGCTCGAGCAGACCCTGCAACGCCTGCTGCCCGATGGCGACGACTATGTGCGCACCATCCAGCGCTCGCTGATGGTCTCGGCCGACAATGCCCACGGCGTGCACCCCAACTACGCCGACAAGCACGACGGCAACCACGGGCCCAAGCTCAATGCCGGCCCGGTGATCAAGGTCAACAACAACCAGCGCTACGCCACCAACAGCGAAACCGCAGGATTCTTCCGCCACCTGTGCATGGCCGAGGAAGTACCGGTGCAGAGCTTCGTGGTGCGCAGCGACATGGGCTGCGGCTCGACCATCGGCCCGATCACCGCCAGCCACCTGGGCGTGCGCACGGTGGATATCGGCCTGCCGACCTTCGCCATGCACTCGATCCGCGAGCTGTGCGGCAGCCATGACCTGGCCCACCTGGTGAAGGTGCTCGGCGCCTTCTACCGCAGCCGCGAACTGCCCTGACGGCCAACCCGCTCCCACGCGACCCCGTGGGAGCGGCGGTGCGACTTGCCCACCGCCTGCCCCCGGTCAATCCGCCTCGCTTGCAAAGCGCTATGCTTGATACATGGCCCCCAAAACAGAAGGATGCTGTCCATGTCATCGCCGTTCCTGTCCCTGTTCGTGCCGGTGTTCCTGTTCCTGATGCTGCTGACCATCGGTTTCAGCCTGCGCGAGCGCAATGTCGGCGTGCTGATGATGTGGATCGGCACCCTCGGCATTTTCGGCCTCACCTGCTGGAAGATCCTCGAGAAACTGCCGTCGTAAACCTCTACACTCGGGCAAACGTTTGACCTGAGGTAGATTTCCCGGTGCCAGCCCTCCTGCGTTGCATCACGCTGCTGTTCCTTTTGCTCGCCACCCCAGCGCATGCCGCCGGCCTGCCCGGCCTGCTCGGTTCCAGCACGCCCGCCCAGCCCGAGGCCAACGAGCCCTTGGGCAAGTCCCTGGACGAGGTGATCAAGAACCTGGAAAACGACCAGCAACGCGCCAAGCTGCTGGCCGACCTGAAAAAGCTGCGCGACGCCACCCGGCAATCGCAACCCACCGTCGAACAGGGCGTGCTCGGCCTGATCGGCGGTGCCCTGCATGATTTCGAGAAACAGTTCAGCGGCGATGCCAGCCCGTTCAAGCGCTGGTCGCTGGAAATCGACCAGGCCCAGGACGAATTGGCCGCACTGGTGGTGCCGGTGCATCAATGGCCGGCGATCCTGTTCGGCTTCGCCGGAGTCATCCTGGTCTGGGGCCTGCTGGCCTATGCCTTCAACTGGATCGGCCACCGTGTGCGCCTGCGTTTCGGCCTGACCGAAGACCTGCCGCAGCACCCGCGGACCTGGGACCTGGTGCGCTTTGCCCTGCGCAAGCTGGGCCCATGGCTGGTGGCGCTGGTGTTCACCGTGTACCTGAGCTTCGCCCTGCCCTCCTCGCTGGGCAAGTCGATGGCCATGGTGCTGGCCTACGCGCTGGTGGTCGGCACCCTGTTCTCGGCGATCTGCGTGATTGCCTTCTCGCTGCTCGATGGCCCACATCGCCACCGTGCCCTTCACATTCTGCGGCACCAGGCGTTCCGCCCGCTGTGGCTGATCGGCAGCTTCGCCGCGTTCGGCGAGGCAATGAGCGACCCACGCCTGACCACCGCGCTGGGCAGCCACCTGGCCCACGCCCTGGCAACCCTGGCCAATGTGATCGCCGCGCTGTGCACCGGGCTGTTCATCCTGCGCTTCCGCCGCCCGATCGCCCACCTGATTCGCAACCAGCCCCTGTCACGGCGCCTGACCCGGCGCACCCTGAGCGACACCATCGAACTGCTCGGCAGCTTCTGGTATATCCCGGCGCTGATCCTGGTGGCAATTTCGCTGTTCGCCACCTTCGTCTCCGCCGGCGACACCAGCACCGCCCTGCGCCAGTCGCTGATGTGCACGGTGCTGGTGGTGGTGTGCATGGTGCTCAATGGCCTGGTCCGCCGCCATGCCGCCAAGCCCAGGCGCGCCAACAAGCGCCAGGCGGTCTACACCGAACGCCTGCGCAACTTCGGCTATGTCCTGGTGCACCTGTTCATCTGGCTGCTGTTCATCGAACTGGGCCTGCGTGTATGGGGCCACTCGATGATCAGCTTCGCCGAGGGTGACGGCCATGAAGTCAGCCTGCGCCTGCTGGGCCTGGCCGGCACGCTGATCGTCGCCTGGCTGGTGTGGATCCTCGCCGACACCGCCGTGCACCATGCCCTGGTGCATTCGCGGCGCGGGCTGGCCAACGCCCGTGCGCAGACCATGATGCCGCTGATCCGCAACGTGATGTTCGTGGTGATCGTCATCATCGCGGTGATCGTCGCCCTGGCCAACATGGGCATGAACGTCACCCCGCTGCTGGCCGGTGCCGGTGTCATCGGCCTGGCCATCGGTTTCGGCGCCCAGTCGCTGGTGGCCGACCTGATCACCGGCCTGTTCATCATCATCGAGGACTCGCTGGCCATCGACGACTACGTCGATGTCGGCGGCCACCTGGGCACGGTCGAGGGCCTGACCATCCGCACCGTGCGCCTGCGCGACATCGACGGCATCGTGCACACCATTCCGTTCAGCGAGATCAAGAGCATCAAGAACTACTCCCGCGAGTTCGGCTACGCGATCTTCCGTGTGGCCATCCCGCACAGCATGAACATCGACCAGGCCATCACCCTGATCCGCGAAGTGGGCCAGAAGCTGCGCAATGATCCGCTGATGCGCCGCAACATCTGGTCGCCGCTGGAGTTGCAGGGGGTGGAGAGTTTCGAGTCGGGCTCGGCGATCCTGCGTGCGCGGTTCAAGACCGCTCCGATCAAGCAGTGGGAGGTTTCGCGGGCGTTCAACCTGGCGTTGAAGCGCCAGCTCGATGAAGCGGGGTTGGATCTGGCGACGCCACGGCTGTCGGTGCAGGTGGTGACGGCTGGCGGAGGGGCGACGGCTCAGAGCAACGTTTCCAGCTAGATCGCATCGCGACCCGGCTTGCCCCGCGATGCTTTGTTACCCAGCCTCGGCGCGAATGCGGATCGCATCGTGCCGCCAGTACTCCAGGTCACAGTCGATCAGGTGCCCATGCTGGTCGCTGTTGACCCGGGTGATATGCAGCCCGGGGCTGCCAGCCGACACCTTCAAGGCAGCCGCCGCCTCCACCGGCAACGCCGTCGGCAGGATCTCGAAGCACACCTGCCCATAGTGAATCGCGTACTCCCGCGCATAGATCTCGGTCAGTGACCGGGCCAGGTCCAGCTCAAGGATTCCTGGGAAGTAGCGCGGGTTGAGATAGTGCTCGGCATACAGCACCGCCCGCCCGTCGATACGCCGCAACCGGCAGATCCGCACCACGCTGGACAGCGCCGGCAGCCGCAGGCGCGCGCAGATCGCCGCCGAAGCCGGCTGCAGCCGCGCCGACAGCAGCTGCGTACGCGGCTCGCGCCCCTGGTCTCGCACCATCGCATGGAAGTGGCTGCGCTCGATCAGGTCGTAGGTCAGACGCTCGGGCGCGACGAACCAGCCGCGCCGCTGTTCGCGGTAGATCAGGCCCATGGCCTCGAGCTGCACCAGGGCCTCGCGCAGCGTGATACGCGTGGTGTCGAACACCTCGCTGAGCCTGCGCTCGGCCGGCAGCTTGCCGCCGGGCGCCAGCAAGCCGTGTTCGATCTGCTCCTGCAGCGCGTGGCAGATGGCTGTTACCGCGCGCGGTGGCGTCGCTTGCATCAAAGGTTACCTATCTGGACTAGTCCAGCCCCGAAACGGGGCAGTTGGAGCGTAGTGCAAGCCTAGGCACGGCTGATGAACATCCTGTGACACAGGCGCCGCAGGGCACTTGCCAGATATGCCAGATCCGCGCCAGCCCACGCGAATCAAGGCTTTCGATCTGGTCTACGCTGTAGTTCCAGGGCCTTGGGCCTGCCACCCGCCCCCGCCCCTTACATCAAACTGTCACGCAACAGGCCTACCTTGGCGCAAGGTTTGCTGACCTAGACCAAGGGGTCGCAAGCACCGCTTCCGTTCATAACAACGAATGCAAGGCACCCACCAAAGGAGCTTCGGATGAAAAAGTTGTTCATGGCGTCACTGCTCGGTTCGGCCATCGCTTTTTGCACCTCGGCCATGGCCCAGGACCTCAAGGCCCTTGAAGACGCCGCCCGCAAGGAAGGCACGGTCAACAGCGTGGGCATGCCCGATGCCTGGGCCAACTGGAAAGGCACCTGGGAAGACCTGGCGAAAAAGTACGGCCTCAAGCACAGCGACACCGACATGAGCTCGGCCCAGGAAGTCGCCAAGTTCGATGCCGAGAAGGACAACGCCAGCGCCGATATCGGCGACGTCGGCGCGGCCTTCGGCCCGATCGCGGTCACCAAGGGCGTGACCCAGCCCTACAAGCCAAGCACCTGGGACCAGGTCCCGGCGTGGGCCAAGGACCAGGACGGCCACTGGGCGCTGGCCTACACCGGCACCATCGCCTTCATTATCAACAAGGATCTGGTGAAGGAAGAGGACCGCCCAAGCACCTGGCACGACCTGGAAAAGGGCAAGTACAAGGTCGCCATCGGTGACGTCGGCACCGCCGCCCAGGCCGCCAACGGCGTGCTTGCCGCCGCCATCGCCTACAAGGGCAGCGAAAGCAACATCGAGCCAGGTCTGCAACTGTTCACCAAACTGGCCCAGCAGAAGCGTCTGTCGCTGGCCAACCCGACCATCCAGACCCTGGAGAAAGGCGAGGTGGAAGTGGGCGTGGTGTGGGACTTCAACGGCCTGAGCTACCGCGAACAGATCGACCCGAATCGCTTCGAGGTGCTGATCCCCTCCGATGGCTCGGTCATCTCCGGCTACACCACCATCATCAACAAGTACGCCAAGCACCCTAACGCAGCCAAGCTGACCCGTGAATACATCTTCAGCGATGCCGGCCAGACCAACCTGGCCATCGGCCACGCCCGGCCGATCCGTGCCGAACACCTGAAGCTGCCGGCGGACGTACAGGCCAAGCTGCTGCCCAACGAGCAGTACAAGGCCGTCCAGCCAATCAAAGATGCTGCGGCCTGGGAAGCGACCTCCAAGGCCCTGCCACAGAAGTGGCAGGAGCAGGTGATCATCGAGATGGAATAAGGGGCAGATTCCCTTCTGCCTGAACCGGCCCTGTCGCCGGCAAGCCAGCTCCCACAGGGTCAGCGCAAGACCTGTGGGAGCTGGCTTGCCAGCGATGAGGGCGACGCGCTACCGACTGATACCCCTGCGGAGCCACCATGCAACACAACGTCATCCTGGTCCTGCTCGACGGCCTCAACCACCAGGTCGCCCACCACGCCATGGGCCACCTGCACGCCTATGTCGAGGCCGACCGCGCCGCGCTGTACCGGGTGGAGTGCGAGCTGCCGTCGCTGTCGCGACCGCTGTACGAATGCATTCTCACCGGTGTGCCACCGATCGACAGCGGCATCGTGCATAACAACATCAACCGCCTGTCCAACCAGCGCAGCGTGTTCCACTACGCCCGCGAGGCCGGCCTGGGCACCGCGGCGGCGGCCTACCACTGGATGAGCGAGCTGTACAACCGCTCGCCGTTCGACCCGCTGCGCGACCGCCACACCCATGCCCCCAAGCTGCCGATCCAGCACGGCCTGTTCTACTACGCCGACCACTACCCCGATTCGCACCTGCTGGCCGACGCCGAATACCTGCGCCGCCGCCATGCGCCGAATTTCCTTCTGGTACACCCGATGAACATCGACGACGCCGGCCACCGCCACGGCCTGGACAGCAGCCAGTACCGTAACGCCGCGCGCAGCGCCGACATCCTGCTGGCCGACTACCTGCCGCGCTGGCTTGAGGAGGGCTACCAGGTGCTGGTCACCGCCGACCACGGCATGAACAACGACCGCTCGCACAACGGCCTGCTCGCCGAGGAGCGTGAAGTGCCGCTGTTCGTGTTCGGCGAAGCCTTCAGCCTCGACCCTGCGGCCAAGCCGCTGCAGACCGAGCTGTGCGGCACGATCTGCGAACTGCTCGGCGCCGCCCACGACAAACCGGTCTGCCGGGAGCTGCTCAAGTGAATGCAAGCCATCGCGGCCGCTACCTGGCCCTGCTCTGCCTGCTGCCGTTCGCCGTGTTCTTCATCATTTTCCAGATCGCGCCGCTGGCCTGGGTCGCCATCAACAGCCTGCAAAGCGAGAGTGGCTGGGGCCTGGCCAACTTCAGCAAGATCTTCGCCTCGAAGTTCTACCTGCAGGCATTGCAACGCAGCCTGGAGATCAGCTTCTGGTCGAGCCTGTTCGGCATCTTCATCGCCACGTTGGGCGCCTATTCGCTGCGCCAGGTCGACTCGAAACTGCGCGACTTCGTCAGCGCCTTTGCCAACATGACCAGCAACTTCGCCGGCGTGCCCCTGGCGTTCGCCTTCATCATCCTGCTCGGTTTCAATGGCGCGCTCACCCTGCTGCTCAAGCAGATGGGGCTGCTCGGCGACTTCAGCATCTACTCCAAGACCGGCCTGATCCTGGTCTACACCTACTTCCAGATCCCCTTGGGCGTGTTGCTGCTCTACCCCGCCTTCGACGCCCTGCGCGAAGACTGGCGTGAGTCCGCCGCGCTGCTGGGCGCCAGCCACTGGCAGTTCTGGCGGCACATCGGCCTGCCCGTGCTTACCCCGGCGCTGCTCGGCACCTTCGTCATCCTGCTGGCCAACGCCCTGGGCGCCTATGCCACCGTCTACGCCCTGACCACCGGCAACTTCAACGTGCTGCCGATCCGCATCGCCGGCCTTGTGGCCGGCGACATCAGCCTCGACCCGAACCTGGCCAGCGCCCTGGCGATGGTGCTGGTGGGGCTGATGACAGTGGTCACGGTGGCCCATCAATGGCTGCTCAAGAGGAGCTACCATGCGCGCTGAAAACAAGGCCGGCGGGCTCTACCACCGCGTGGTGGTCTACCTGCTGTTCCTCATCCTGCTGCTGCCACTTGCCGGCACCCTGCTTTATTCGCTGGCCACCAGCTGGTCGGCCACCCTGCTGCCCAGCGGGCTGACCTTCAAGTGGTATGTGGCCCTGTGGAGCGAACCGCGCTTTCTCGCAGCCTTCGGCCAGTCGCTGCTGGTGTGCGTGGGCGCGCTGGTGCTGTCGGTAGTGCTGATCCTGCCGCTATTGTTCGTGGTGCACTACCACTTCCCCAAGCTCGACGCCTTGATGAACGTGCTGATCCTGCTGCCGTTCGCGGTGCCGCCCGTGGTGTCTGCGGTGGGCTTGCTGCAACTCTACGGCAGCGGACCGATGGCCATGGTCGGCACGCCGTGGATCCTGATCGGCTGCTACTTCACCATCGCCCTGCCGTTCATGTATCGAGCCATCACCAACAACCTGCAGGCCATCAACCTGCGCGACCTGATGGACGCCGCCCAACTGCTCGGCGCCAGCACCTGGCAGGCGGCGCTCCTGGTGGTACTGCCGAACCTGCGCAAAGGCCTGATGGTGGCGCTGCTGCTGTCGTTCTCGTTCCTGTTCGGCGAGTTCGTGTTCGCCAACCTGCTGGTAGGCACCCGCTACGAGACCCTGCAGGTGTACCTGAACAACATGCGCAACAGCAGCGGCCACTTCAACAGCGCCCTGGTAATCTCCTACTTCGCCTTCGTGCTGGTGCTGACCTGGGTCGCCAACCGCCTGAACAAGGACAAGACCTGACATGAGCTTCGTCAGCGTACAGAAACTGCAAAAGAGCTACGCCGGCAGCCCGGTGTTCGAAAACATCGACTGCCAGATCGAACGCGGCGAGTTCGTCACCCTGCTCGGCCCCTCCGGCTGCGGCAAGTCCACCCTGCTGCGCTGCATCGCCGGGCTGACCCCGGTGGATAGCGGGCGGATCCTGCTCGACGGCCAGGACATCGTGCCGTTGAGCCCGCAGAAGCGCGGCATCGGCATGGTGTTCCAGAGCTACGCGCTGTTTCCCAACATGACCGTGGAACAGAACATCGCCTTTGGCTTGCGCATGCAGAAGGTCAAGGCCGACGAAAGCCAGGCACGGGTACGCGAGGTACTCGACCTGGTCGAGCTCGGCAGCTTCGCCACGCGCTACCCGCACCAGCTGTCCGGCGGCCAGTGCCAGCGCGTGGCCCTGGCCCGCTCGCTGGTCACCCGCCCGCGCCTGCTGCTGCTCGACGAGCCACTGTCGGCGCTGGACGCGCGTATCCGCAAGCACTTGCGCGAACAGATCCGCGCCATCCAGCGCGAGCTGGGGCTTACCACCATCTTCGTCACCCACGACCAGGAAGAAGCCCTGACCATGTCGGACCGCATCGTCCTGATGAACCAGGGACGCATCGTCCAGAGCGGCGATGCCGAAACCCTCTACACCGCGCCCGTGGACCTGTTCGCCGCCGGCTTTATCGGCAACTACAACCTGCTCGACGCCGACAGCGCCAGCCGCCTGCTGCAACGCCCGGTGGCCGCGCGCCTGGCGATCCGCCCAGAGTCGATCACCCTGAGCCTGAACGGCGAGCTGGATGGCGAGATCCGCAGCCACAGCCTGCTGGGCAACGTGATCCGCTACCGCGTCCATGTGCGCGGCGTTGAACTGGTGGTGGACGTACTCAATCGTTGCGCCAGCGATCTGCATGCGGACGGGCAACGGGTATCCTTGTCGATCGACCCCACGGCGCTACGGGAAGTGGCCTAAGGAGATTCAACGCATGGCACTGGCAATTTTCGATCTGGACGAAACCCTCATCCACGGCGACTGCGCGTCGTTGTGGAGCGAGCAGATGGCCCGGCTGGGCTGGGTCGATGGCAAGAGTTTCCTCAAGCGCGACCATGAACTGATGGAAGCCTACGGCAAAGGCCACCTGCAGATGGAGGACTACATGGCCTTCAGCCTGGAGCCGATTGCCGGGCGCACACTGGAAGAAGTGGAGCACCTGGTCGAGCCCTGGGTAGAGGATGTGATCGAGCCGATCATCTACGGCGACGCCTGCCGCTGCATCGCCGAGCACCGCCAGCGTGGCGACCGGATTCTGATCATTTCGGCCAGCGGCACCCACCTCGTCGGCCCAATCGCCGCGCGCCTGGGCGTGGACGAATACCTCGCCATCGAACTGGAAGCGGTCAATGGCGTGTTCACCGGCAAGACCCATGGCGTGCTCACCTACCGCGAGGGCAAGATCACCCGACTGCTGGAGTGGCTCGACCAGGAACAGGAAAACCTCGAGGGCGCGAGCTTCTATTCCGACTCGCGCAACGACCTGCCGCTGCTGCTGAAGGTAGATCACCCCTACGTGGTGAACCCGGACCCGGTGCTGCGCGAGCACGCGCAAACCAACGGCTGGCCCATTCTGAGCTGGTCTTGAGTATGATCGGGGGCACCTGAACAGAACAACAAGGATTGCCCATGCGTGCCCTCGCCGCCCTCAGCCGCTTCGTCGGCAACACCTTCGCCCTGTGGGTGCTGGTGTTCGCTTGCCTGGCCTTCCTTCAGCCGCAGTGGTTCATCGCCCTCAAGGTCGCCATCGTGCCGCTGCTGGGCCTGGTGATGTTCGGCATGGGCCTGACCCTCAAGCTCGACGACTTCGCCGCCGTCGCCCGCCAGCCATGGCGGGTGGCGTTGGGGGTAGTGGCGCATTTCGTGATCATGCCCGGGGTGGCCTGGCTGTTGTGCCAGCTGTTCCAGCTGCCGCCGGAAATTGCCGTGGGCGTGATCCTGGTCGGCTGCTGCCCGAGCGGCACGGCGTCGAACGTCATGGTGTGGCTGTCCAGGGGCGACCTGGCACTGGCAGTGGCGATCGCCGCGGTGACCACCCTGCTCGCCCCGCTGCTTACCCCGGCGCTGATCTGGTTCCTCGCCTCGGCGTGGCTGCCGGTCTCGTTCATGGACATGTTCTGGTCGATCCTGCAGTTGGTGATGCTGCCGATCGTGCTCGGCGTGCTCGCCCAGCGCCTGCTCGGCGCCCGCGTGCAGCTGGCGGTGCAGGTGCTGCCGCTGGTGTCGGTGGTAAGCATCGTGATGATCGTCTGCGCGGTGGTGGCGGTCAGCCAGGCGAAGATCGCCGAATCGGGGCTGCTGATCATGGCGGTGGTAGTGCTGCACAACAGCTTCGGCTTCCTGCTGGGCTACCTGACCGGCAAGCTGTGCAAGCTGCCGCTGGCCCAGCGCAAGGCACTGGCGCTGGAGGTGGGCATGCAGAATTCCGGGTTGGGCGCGGCCCTGGCGTCGGCGCACTTCTCACCCCTGGCGGCGGTGCCCAGTGCGCTGTTCAGCGTATGGCACAACATCTCCGGGGCTTTGCTGTCGACGTGGTTCAGGCGAATGGAGGAGCCTGCGCCCGAGGTAGAGAACATCGTATCTGCCAGAAATTGATGTTACCTGCCCCGGACTCATCGCCGGCAAGCCGGCTCCCACACCGACCGCATGAAGCCAGCCATGCGCTAACCCTGTGGGAGCCTGCTTGCCGGCGATGAGGCAACCACCGATCCTTGAAACTTGCCCCAGCCTCGGCAAATGGGCACTATAGTGCGCACTGTGAGGACGGCCTCACGACGCTGTGCGTGAACATACCGGGGACGGCCCCATCTTTGATAACGATGGAGAATCACCATGTCCTGGATCATCCTGTTCTTCGCCGGCCTGTTCGAAGTTGGCTGGGCTGTCGGCCTCAAGTACACCGACGGCTTCACCCGCCCCCTGCCCACCGTTCTGACGGTCGGCGCCATGGTCATCAGCCTCGGCCTGCTGGGCCTTGCCATGAAGGAGCTGCCGCTGGGCACCGCCTATGCCATCTGGACCGGCGTCGGCGCGGTCGGCACGGTGATCGCCGGGATCATCCTGTTCGGTGAATCCATGGCGCTGATCCGCCTGGCCAGTGTCGCCCTGATCATCACCGGCCTGGTCGGCCTGAAGGTCAGCGCCAGCTGACCTCCCTCCTTTTCCCTTAGCGCATGTCGCCGCGCAGCAGGCTCACCTGCTCGCGCAGCACTTCAGGCTGCGCCGCCTCCACTGGGATGGCGGCGCCGGCCACCAGGGTCACCCGCGACCACAGGCGCTTGAAGAAGCCCTTGTTCGGGTCACGGCTGAAGAAGCTACCCCACAACCCCTGCAACGCCAACGGGATCACCGGCACTGGCGTTTCCTGCAGGATGCGGTTCACTCCACCCTTGAACACATCGATCTCACCATCCGAACTCAGCTTGCCTTCGGGGAAGATGCACACCAGCTCGCCGTCGGCCAGGTACTGGGCGATACGGGCAAAGGCACGCTCGTAGGTGGCCTCGTCCTCGCCACGCCCGGCGATGGGGATGGCACCGGCGGTGCGGAACACGAAGTTGAGCACCGGCAGGTTGTAGATCTTGTAGTACATGACAAACCGGATCGGCCGGCGGATGGCGCCGCCGATCAGCAGCGCATCGACGAACGACACGTGGTTGCACACCAGCAGCGCCGCGCCTTCGTCGGGAATGCGCTGCAGCTCGCGGTGCTCGACCCGGTACATCGAGTGGCTGAGCAGCCAGATCAGGAAGCGCATGGTGAATTCGGGCACGATGCGGAAGATGTAGGCATTGACCGCAATGTTGAGCAGCGACACCACCAGGAACAGCTGCGGGATGCTCAGCTTGGCCAGGCTCAGCAGGACGATGGTGATGATCGCCGACACCACCATGAACAGCGCGTTGAGGATGTTGTTGGCGGCGATCACCCGGGCCCGCTCGCCTTCCGGGGTGCGCGCCTGGATCAGCGCATACAGCGGCACGATGTAGAAGCCGCCGAAGATGCCCAGGCCGACGATCGACAGCATGATCCACCAGGCCTGGCTCATGCCCAGCAAGGTCAGCCAGTCATGGGGCGCGGCTCCGACCGGGACGTCCCCCGAATGCCACCACCAGAGCAGACCGAACAGGGTCAGGCCGAACGAGCCGAACGGCACCAGGCCGATTTCCACCTTGCGCCCGCTGAGGCGCTCGCACAGCAGCGAACCGACGGCGATGCCTACCGAGAACAGGGTCAGCACCAGGGTGACCACGGTCTCGTCGCCGTGCAGCCAGTCCTTGGCGTAGGCCGGGATCTGCGTGAGATAGATCGCGCCGACGAACCAGAACCACGAGTTGCCAACGATCGAGCGCGATACCGCCGGGGTCTGGCCCAGGCCCAGGCGCAGAGTCAGCCATGACTGCTTGAAGATGTTCCAGTCCAGCTTCATCTGCGGCGCGGCGGCCGCCGCCCGCGGGATCCAGCGGCTGGCCAGGTAGCCCAGCACCGCGGTGCCCACCACGCCCGCAGCGGCCAACGTTGCGTACTGGCTGGAAGACATCAGCACGCCGGCACCGATGGTACCAGCCAGGATCGCCAGGAAGGTGCCCATCTCCACCAGGCCGTTGCCACCCACCAGTTCCTCTTCGCGCAGGGCCTGAGGCAGGATCGAGTACTTCACCGGGCCGAACAGCGCCGAGTGGGTGCCCATGGCGAACAGCGCCACCAGCATCAGCTCGAGGTGGTGCGTGACGAAACCAGTCGCGCCAATGGCCATGATGACGATCTCGGCCAGCTTGATCGCGCGGATCAGGCGGTCCTTGGCAAACTTCTCGCCGAACTGCCCGGCCAGTGCAGAGAACAGGAAGAACGGCAGGATGAACAGCAAGGCGCAGAGGTTGACCCAGATCGAGCGGTCGCCCTCCAGGCTCAGCTTGTAGAGGATCGCCAGGATCAGTGACTGCTTGAACAGGTTGTCGTTGAAGGCACCCAGCGACTGGGTGATGAAGAACGGCAGGAAGCGCCGCTTGCCGAGCAGGGTGAATTGCGAGGGGTGACTCATCGTCCGTGTACCTGGTTGGGCTTTGTCATTGGAGGCACGTTCAGCGCATAAAGCCACAAATCTGCCCGGGAATGGACGATGAAGGCAAGCCCGTTGCTCCTTCCATAAGTTTCGGCTGCGCCACGCCTGTGGCAGAAGCAGCGGCTGTCAGTTCAGCGCCTGTCGCTCGACACGATGGAACGGCAACCGCGAAGCTGGCAGACTGCCGCCCCTCACCAACGCGCAAAGGTGCGCCACTTGGGGTCGAACTGGACAGGGATGAAGGCCAGCCATTGATTCAATTGAATACCCACAACGCCCGGCTCAAACGCACAGTGCGGGCGGCCAGCCACACCGCACGCACGGCGACGACCAAGCAGGAACTGCTGGCCGCCGTGGACGCCATGGCCGCCTTTTACGGCAACATGCAGTTCGACAACCGGGTGCCCTGGTTGATGGCCCTGCTCTGTGGACCACTGGCCATTGCCAGCATCGCAGGCTACTTGCAGGCGTACGAGCCGCTGCTGGCGCCGCTGGCCAAGCTGCTGGGCCAGAGCGTGCCGCAGCTTGCGTCCAACCTCACGCTCGGCCTGCTCGGTGGCGCTGCGTTCAGCCTGATCGTCCTTTATCAGCGCAGGAAGCTCATCCCCAAGCTTGCCTACGACCTGGCCGAGCGCTCCAGCCTGATCACCGCCGGCCTGCAGGAAATCCCGGTGACCGACAGCCAGTTGCTCAAGGGCCTGCAAATCGAGTTTCGCGACTATGTGCGCGGCAACCACAAGCGTTTCCTGCGCCGCGCCGTGCAGGGCCACTATCAGGGTCGGCTGCACAGCTTCAACTACCGCTGGTACCACCTGCATTACGTGGACAAACAGACCCACCAGGAAACCGAGTCCGATGGCAAGGGCGGCACGACCTCGAAAACCGTGACCTCCTACCAGGAATACGATCGCTACAGCCTGGTGATCGACTTCCCTTGGGTGCAGGGAATCGCCCTGGGTGGCGGCAGCGGCGGCCGCTCATCCATGGTCGACATGGAGCACCACTTCAAGACCGCCTCAAGCGACTTCGACCGCGCCTTCAGCCTCACTGGCAGCTCGGCCATGGCCTGCGCCCGCTTCGCCAAGCCGGTGACGGTGCTGCACCTGATCGACCTGCATCGCCAGCTTGATACGCCCAACCTGGAGTTCTCGCAGCACGGGCAACTGTGCCTGAGCTGCAACGACAACCCGCTCGCTTTCAAGCTGACTTGCGAGCTGTCCCGCGCGAGCGATTTCCGCTTGCTGATCGACCACGGCGTGCACCTGCCACAGCTCAGCGCTCTGCTCGACGCCGTGCACACCCTGGCCGAGCAGCACGACGACAATTTCACCGTGCCTACCCCGGCACAGCTACAGACGGAGCACTGACATGGACCTTTTCGCCCTTATCCTGCTCGCCGTGCTGATCGGCGTACCGCTGATCGTCATCAGCCTGCACAACGGCATCGTCGGCAACCATAACCGGGTCAAACGCGCCTGGGCCGATGTGCTGACCTATGAGCGGCAGAAGACCAAGGTGCTCGATGCGCTGCAAGAGCAGGCCGGCCTGTACCGCGACCATGAACAAGGCGTGCTGGCCGGAATCACCCGCCTGCGCAGCGCCATTGCCGAGCTGCCTGTCGAGGCGGACGGCAAGACCCTGGCCAAGGCCGAGGACGCAACCCGTTCGCTGCTCGGCGGGCTGCGCGTGGCCTTCGAGGCCTACCCCGACCTCAAGGCCTCGGAGCTGATGAACAACCTCATGCGCGAAATCGCCGAGCAGCAACAGAACGTCGGCGCGGCCATCGTGATTTTCAACGGCGAAGTGGAACGCTTCAACAACGGCATCCAGATGTTCCCAGGCTCTCTGGTCAACAGCGTGATGAACAAGCATGCGGCCGTCACCCCGTTCACCGATATCCAAGCCGCCAGCGCCTTCGACTACACACCCAACCTGTAAGGCCGATCAGCGCTGGGCAATGCACGGTGACACGAACAGCTCGCCGCGCCACGCCCCGCGCAGGGTCCGGCTGGCCACCAGCAGCCACAGCAGCGCCAGCGCCACCACCAGCACCTGGCCGAACACCGTGAAGAAGCCCAGGCCCAGCCAGGCCGCCAGCTTCAACGTGGCCTGGCAGTACACGCCCAAGGGGAAGGTGAACCCCCACCAACCCAGGTTGAACGGCATGCCCTGGCGCATGTAGCGCAGGGTGATCAGCACCGCCGTCAGCAACCACCACAACCCGGCACCCCACAGCACGATCCCGGCCACCAGCCCCAGTCCCCGGGCCACCTCGCCCAGGTTGCCCAAGCCATTGGCGGCGAACACTGCGGGGGCATCGCCACCGAGCACCAGCATGCCCAGCGCGCCGGTGCCGATCGGGCCCAGCGCCAGCCAGCTGGACGCGGCCATATTGGCTGGCGGCAGCTTATGCAGGGCCATGCGCAGCATGAGGATGGTGAGGATGCTGAATGCCACCGGCAGCGATACCGCCCACATCACATAGCTGGTGATCACCACCAGGAACTGCCGGTGCGCATCCACCAGGTGCGGCGCCAGCAACCCGCCACTGGCGGCGGCGACCTCCGCTGCCACCACCGGCAGCAGCCACACCGCGGTCATCTGGTCGATGCTGTGTTCCTGGCGGGTGAACATCAGGTAGGGAATGGCCACACCGCATAGCAGCGCCAGGCCCACGTCCAGCCACCAAAGCATTTCAACCCACGGCACCACGGCCTCACCCCAGCGCGCCAAGCCGAACACCAGGGCGCCGTTGAGGAGGGTGGCCAGGCCCATGGGGATGGTGCCGAAGAACATCGACACGGTGGAATGCGCGAAAATCCGCCGTGCCTCATCGAAGAACATCACCCAGCGGGCGCCGTACAGGACAGAGAACAGGGTAAACAGGCCGATGGTCAGCCACCACAGTCCCTCGGCCACGCTGTCCAATCCCGGCACCTGGACCTGATGAAAGGCCAGGGCCAGCACGCCGGTGCCCATGGTCGCGGCGAACCAGTTGGGGGTGAACTGGCGAATCACTTCACGGGGATGGGCCAACTGGCTGAACGGGCGCCAGGAAGGCGCGCGGGTCTGGGTGCATGGCATAAGGTGTCTCCTGCCCTTGTGTAAGGTAGAGATATCTTATGCCTGCATAGAATATCTATATAACGGGTAATTTCTCTATCTGTTATCGATTTTAAAGATATAGCAGCCAGTCCGGCACCTGGCATATGCTTGACCGCTGACAATGACAAGGATCAGTCAATGCTCCGCGCCCTGAAAGGCTATCCCGCCGCAGTTCGCCTGCTGTTGTTCACCACCTTCACCTTGACCATGGCCCGGGCCATCACCCTGCCCTATCTGGTGGTGTACCTGTCAACGCACCTGGGCCTGTCGGTCGGCCAGACCGGCCTGCTGGTCGGCGGCGCGATGCTCCTGGCATCCCTGCTCAGCCTCTACGGCGGACACCTGGTCGACACCCTGCGCAGCCATACGCTGATCGTCGCCTGCACCCTGGTGTTCGCCCTGGCCTTCGTCGGCATCGTGGCCAGTACCTCGGCTGCGCCGTTCTTCTGTTTCCTGGTGGTGGCCTACCTGGCCCAGACGGTGGTCGACATTGCCGCCAAGGCCGGGTTCTGCGCCCTGCTGCCAGAGAACCGACGCGGCGAAGTGTTCGCCATCAAGTACACGTTCAACAACATCGCCTGGGCCGCAGGGCCGATGCTGGGGGTGATGCTGATAGAGGCGGACGACCACCTGCCGTTCGTGGTGTCGGCCTTGATCGGCCTCGGCCTGAGCCTGGCTTACTACCGCCTGGGCGAACGCAGCTTGCTGGGCCTGCGCGAGGCCGGGCAGGCGGCGAGCTTCGCCCAGGTCGGCCTGGGCATGCTGCGCGACCGGCGGCTGGTCTGCTTCACCCTCGGCGGCGTGCTCAGTGCTGTGGTGTTCGGCCAGTTCACCGCCTACCTGTCGCAGTACTTGGTGGTGACTCAGCACGATCCCGCCGAGGTGGCGCGCCTGGCCAGCTACCTGGTCACCACCAACGCCCTCGCAGTGATCGGCCTGCAGTACCTGATTGGCCGACGCATCACCCGTCAGCGCCTGATGCCTTGGCTGATGGCTGGCATGGCCATGTTCGTTGCCGGGTTGCTGGGATTCTCCGTGGCCGCTTCGGCGCTGGTCTGGTGTCTGGCCATGCTGGTGTTCACCCTGGGCGAGATCATCGTGATTCCGGCCGAATTCATGTTCATCGACCTGATCGCGCCGGAGCACCTACGCGGGGTTTACTATGGCGCGCAGAACCTCTCCAACCTGGGCGCGGGGCTCGGCCCGATACTGGTGGGCCTGGCGCTGGGGCATGTGGTGCCGGTGACGGTGTTCTATCTGTTGATCGGGTCGGTGATGCTGGCGGCGCTGTTCTACTGGCTGGGGACACGCATGGCACGGCAGGCTTAGTTGGCAATACCCGCCCATCACGGGGCCTGCGACGTCCTGCCACTGCGACCATCGTCGGCGCTGACGAACCGCGCCCTGCGTGCCAGACTGATTGATCGGGACCGCGTTTTCTTTTTTGCTCCGGAGTTTGCATGTCGTTGTCCAGCGGGCTGATCGCCGTGGTTGCCCTGGCCTATATGGCCATCATGTTCGCCATCGCCTTCTACGGCGACCGCCGCAGCACGCCGTTGCCGCCGCGCCTGCGCGCCTGGGTATACAGCCTGTCGCTGGCGGTGTACTGCACCAGCTGGACCTTCTTCGGCGCGGTCGGCCAGGCCGCCGAACAGCTCTGGGCGTTCCTGCCCATCTACCTGGGCCCGGTGCTGCTGCTCATCTTCGCGCCCTGGGTGCTGCAGAAGATGGTGCTGATCAGCAAACAGCAGAACATCACCTCGATCGCCGACTTCATCGCTGCCCGCTACGGCAAGTCGCAGAGCCTCGCGGTGGTGGTGGCGCTGATCTGCCTGGTCGGCGTGCTGCCGTACATCGCCCTGCAGCTCAAGGGCATCGTGCTGGGGGTGAATTTGCTGATCGGCGCCAATGCCGACGCCACTGGCAGCCGGGTGCAGGACACCGCGCTGGTGGTGTCGCTGGTGCTGGCGCTGTTCGCCATCGTCTTTGGCACCCGCAGCCTGGACGTCACCGAGCACCACCGCGGCATGGTCCTGGCGATCGCCTTCGAATCACTGGTCAAGCTGCTGGCCTTCCTTGCCGTGGGCGCCTTCGTGGTGTTCAACCTGTACGACGGCTTCGACGACCTGTTCACCCAGGCGCGGCAGTCCGTGCACCTGAACGACTACTGGGAAGAAACCATTAACTGGCCGTCGATGGTGGTGCAGACCGCCGTGGCGATGATGGCGATCATCTGCCTGCCCCGGCAGTTCCACGTCACCGTGGTGGAGAACATCGAGCCCCAGGACATGCGCCTGGCGCGCTGGGTGTTCCCGCTGTACCTGGCCCTGGCCGCGCTGTTCGTGGTGCCCATCGCCCTGGCTGGGCAGATGCTGCTGCCGGGCACGGTGATCTCCGACTCCTTCGTGATCAGCCTGCCGCTGGCCGAGGCCCACCCAAGCCTGGCCCTGCTGGCGTTCATCGGCGGCGCCTCGGCGGCCACCGGCATGGTCATCGTCGAGGCCGTGGCGCTGTCGACCATGGTCTCCAACGACATGCTGTTGCCCTGGCTGCTGCGCCGCAACAACGCCGAGCGGCCGTTCGAGGTGTTCCGCCACTGGATGCTCTCGGTGCGCCGGGTGACCATCGTGGTGATCCTGCTGCTGGCCTACGTCAGCTACCGCCTGCTTGGCTCCACCGCGAGCCTGGCGACCATCGGCCAGATCGCCTTCGCCGCAGTCACCCAGCTGACCCCGGCGATGCTCGGCGCGCTGTACTGGAAGCAGGCCAACCGCCGCGGCGTGTTCGCGGGCCTGGCCACCGGCATCTTCCTGTGGTTCTACACCTTGGTGTTGCCGATCGCCGCCCACAGCCTGGGCTGGTCGCTGCAACTGTTCCCGGGCCTGGCCTGGCTGCACGGCAACCCGCTCAACTTGCCAATCACCCCGCTGACCCAGGGCGTGGTGCTGTCGCTGGCGGGCAACTTCACCCTGTTCGCCTGGGTCTCGATCTTGTCGCGCACGCGGGTTTCCGAGCACTGGCAGGCCGGGCGCTTCATCGGCCAGCAGACCAGCGCCCGCCCCTCCAGCAAACCTTTGCTGGCGGTACAGATCGACGACCTGCTCAAGCTCGCCGCACGTTTTGTCGGCGAGGAACGTGCCCGGCAGAGCTTCATCCGCTTCGCCTACCGCCAGGGCAAGGGCTTCAACCCCAACCAGAACGCCGACGGCGACTGGATTGAACACACCGAACGGCTGCTGGCGGGCGTGCTCGGCACCTCTTCGACCCGGGCGGTGGTCAAGGCCGCCATCGAAGGCCGCGACATGCAGCTCGAGGACGTGGTGCGCATCGCCGACGAAGCCAGCGAAGTGCTGCAGTTCAACCGTGCGCTGCTGCAGGGGGCTATCGAGAACATCAACCAGGGCATCAGCGTGGTCGACCAGAACCTGCACCTGGTGGCCTGGAACCGCCGCTACCTCGAACTGTTCAACTACCCCGACGGGCTGATCAGCGTCGGCCGGCCGATCGCCGACATCATCCGCTACAACGCCGAACGCGGCCTGTGCGGCCCGGGCGAGGCCCAGGTGCATGTGGCGCGGCGCCTGCACTGGATGCGCCAGGGCCGCGCCCACTCTTCCGAACGGCTGTTCCCCAATGGCCGGGTGATCGAACTGATCGGCAACCCGATGCCTGGCGGCGGCTTCGTCATGAGTTTCACCGACATCACCCCGTTCCGCGAAGCCGAGCAGGCCCTGCGCGATTCCAACGAGGGGCTGGAGCAGCGGGTCGCCGAGCGTACCCACGAACTGTCGCAGCTGAACCAGGCGTTGACCGAGGCCAAGAGCCGCGCCGAGGCGGTCAGCCAGTCCAAGACTCGCTTCCTTGCCGCCGTCAGCCACGACCTGATGCAACCGCTCAACGCCGCCCGGCTGTTCTCCGCCGCCCTGTCGCAACAAGCCGAGGGCATGAACGACGAAGCCCGGCAACTGGTGCGGCACATGGACAGTTCGCTGCGCTCGACCGAAGAGCTGATCAGCGACCTGCTCGACATCTCGCGCCTGGAGAACGGCAAGGTCACCCCCGACATCAAGCCCTTCGCCCTCAACGAGCTGTTCGATACCCTCGGCACCGAGTTCAAGGTACTGGCCGCCGAAAAAGGCCTGGCGTTCCGCCTGCGCGGCAGCCGCCTGCGGGTCGACAGCGACATGAAGCTGCTGCGCCGGGTGCTGCAGAACTTCCTCACCAACGCCCTGCGCTACGGCAAAGGCCCGATCCTGCTCGGCGCCCGACGCAAAGGTGAAAGCCTGTGGCTGGAAGTATGGGACCGCGGCCCTGGCATCGCCGACGACAAGCTGGCGGTGATCTTCCAGGAGTTCAAACGCCTGGACAGCCACCAGACCCGCGCCGAAAAAGGCCTGGGCCTGGGCCTGGCGATCGCCGACGGCCTGTGCCGGGTACTCGCGCACCCGCTGGAGGTGCGTTCCTGGCCGGGCAAGGGCAGCGTGTTCCGCGTCAACGTGCCCATCGCCCGAAGCCCCGCGCCTGCGACGCCCGCCCCCGTGGAACAGGCCGGCCAGCCGCTGGCCGGTCTGCAGGTGCTGTGCGTGGACAACGAGGACAGCATCCTCATCGGCATGAACAGCCTGCTCAGCCGCTGGGGCTGCCAGGTGTGGACCGCGCGCAACCAGGCCGAATGCGAGGCGTTGCTGGCCAAAGGCCTGCGCCCACACCTGGCGCTGGTGGACTACCACCTGGATGACGGCGAGACCGGCACCGGGCTGATGGGTTGGCTACGGGCGCGTCTGGGCGAGCCGGTGCCCGGCGTGGTGATCAGCGCCGACGGGCGCAACGAGACCATCGCCCTGGTCCATGCCGCGGGCCTGGACTACCTGGCCAAGCCGGTCAAGCCGGCAGCCCTGCGCGCCCTGCTCAATCGACATCTGAGCCTGGTTCAGTAAGCGCCTCGTCGGTCAGGGCGCGCTCGACCAGCTCGGCCGGCAGGCTCTTGCTGGCCCGTGCGCCGAGCAGCTTGATCTGCTCGCTGCGGCTGACCAGGTTGCCGCGCCCCTCGCACAGCTTGTTGCGTGCCGCGGCATAGGCCTTGTCGACCTGGGCCAGGCGGGCGCCGAGCTCGTCCAGGTCCTGGATGAACAGCACGAACTTGTCGTACAGCCAGCCGGCGCGCTCGGCGATCTCGCGGGCGTTCTGCCCCTGGCGTTCCTGTTTCCACAGGCTGTCGATCACCCGCAGGGTGGCCAGCAAGGTGGTCGGGCTGACAATCACGATCTGCCGGTCGAAGGCCTCCTGGAACAGGTTGGGCTCGGCCTGCAGCGCCGCCGAGAAGGCCGCCTCGATGGGCACGAACAACAGCACGAAGTCGAGGCTGTGCAGGCCCTCCAGGCGGTTGTAGTCCTTGCTCGACAAACCCTTGACGTGATTGCGCAGCGATTGCACATGCTGCTTGAGCGCGGCCTCGTCGTTGTTGCCGACGAACTGCTGGTAGGCGGTGAGGCTGACCTTGGCATCGACCACCACCTGCTTGTCGCCCGGCAGCATGATCAGCACGTCAGGCTGGAACCGCTCGCCATCGGCGCTCTTGAGGCTGACCTGGGTCTGGTACTCGCGCCCCTTCTCCAGGCCGGCGTGCTCCAGCACCCGCTCCAGGATCAGTTCGCCCCAGTTGCCCTGGGTCTTCTGGCCCTTGAGTGCCTGGGTGAGGTTGGTGGCTTCGTCGGACAGGCGCAGGTTGAGCTGTTGCAGGCGCTCGAGCTCCTTGCCCAGCGAGAACCGCTCACGGGCTTCCTGCTGGTAGCTTTCCTCGACACGCTTCTCGAAGGCCTGGATGCGCTCCTTGAGCGGGTCGAGCAATTGGCCCAGGTGCTGCTGGCTGGTCTGGGCGAAGCGTTGTTCGCGCTCGTCGAAGATCTTGGTGGCCAGGTCGGCGAACTGGGCGCGCAGGGTGTCACGGGCTTCCTGCAAGTCCTCCAGGCGTTGCTGGTGGCTTTCCTGCTGCTCGCGCAACTCGGCCTCCAGGCGAGCGGCCTGCGCCTCCAGGCGGCGCAGCTCGGCCTCACGGTTGGCGCGCTCGAGGTGCCAGGCGTGGGCGGCATCGCGGCCGTTGTCGCGGTCGATCTGCAGCAGCTCCAGCTCACGGCTCTGGGCCGCCAGCTGGGTCTGCTTGACAGTGTTGGCCTCGCTGAGGTCGCTGATCTCGTCACGGCTGGCCTCCAGCTGCGCCTGCAGACCGGCCTGAGCCAGCTGCGCGGCGGTAAGACGCTCTGCAAGCAGCGCCTGCTCGGCCTTGCGCGCACCCTGGCCGCGCTGTACCTGCATGACCCAGCCCAGGCAAGGCACGGCACCTGCCACCAAGCCCAGCAGAATGCTGGTCAGATCCACTGTCATGCCTACCCCGATCGAACACTGATTGATGCTGCGCAGCTTATCAGGCTGCTGACGCGGTTGCCTGTGCAGCCCTGTCGTGGGCAAGCCCACGCCTCTTCAGGCGGGGAACCACTGACGCAACAGCCGCCGCGCCTCCTGCGAACCCTGCCCCGCTGCCAGCTCCAACCAGTAACGGGCCTGCCCAGGTTCCTGGGCCTGGCACAACCGGCCAAGTTCCAGCTGTGCCCGACGGTCGCCGGCCCGGGCCGCCTGACGCAACAGCTCATGACCGATACGCCGGTCCCGGGAATTGCCGCAGTCCCGGCAGAGCATCTGCCCCAGGCGGCTTTGCGCCACCACCACGCCCTGGCGCGCCGGTTGCTTGAGCATGCGCCCGGCCAGGTGCTTGACACTGGGCTTCTCGCCCAGGTGCGGGCTGTCGAGTAGCCACAGGGCCACTTTCAGGGAAAAGCGCTTGGGGGACGGCAGCGATGGAGAGGCATCAGGACTGGCGAAGTGTTTACCGCGAAGCTTCATGACCAACAGCAAGGGTGACTCGAGAGGCGCGCCACTCTACTCGATTTTTCGCAAACCGGCCCGGGCGACTTTCGGCTGATCGACATTTTTTTCGATGATTTTTTCTTGACGTTTTCACGGTGAAAATGCCCGTGCCAGACCGCGCCACCAATTGTCGGACAATCGACAAAACAGCTGGTACGCCCGTCCTAGAGCAAGCGCCCGGGACAATCCACAGAACCTGTGGATAAGTCGGTGGACAACCCCTGAAGGCAGCCCGCAAACCCCTGTGAAATGGGGCTTTCAGTCAAACTGTCGATTTTTTCACCAGCAAAAATTAGTGTTTTTTTTCATTGACTTAAGCCCTTAGTCAAGTCATTGGCGAGCCTTCCACAGGATGTTGCTAGAGCGTTACAAGTCTCTGGGCGAGTGTGTACAAGTGCACCAACAAACGGCACGACTGCGCCCGAAAACGGCACATCCAGGCGATTACCGGGGCATTTCCCCCTCTTCACAGCAGGTGCAATAGGCGACATAATGATCGGCTCCCCGCAAGAAATAAAAAACTTGCCAACCCTTGAATGTTCGCGTAGGGTTGCGCCCTGTTAGTACCCAGCTGAAGTCATTCTGGCCACTTAGTCCCTACAGCCCGACGCTCAAGACGAGCAGGCGCTGCCCCATCGGGACCGGCCCATTCGATGATTCACTCGGCAAATCCTGCCCAGCACGAATCACGTTTTCAGATTGATCAGGATCTTCCCCGACGCCCAGAACCCTGGTGTCGGTGTGCTGCCTGCCTTCTGTCGTACCTACCAGTCAGCCCAGCGCCACTTATTGCATGCGCCCCTCTGGCTGCCCTGTTCCAGTCAGGTTCTGCGTCTCCTTAATAAAGACGTCACTGGAACGTTTCTATTGTGCACGGATCAAACACCGTGTCTTACGCAGGAACATCCAACAATATGAGTAACCATCAACAAATCCAGGCTGCCTTTGGCACCCTTTCCCAGGCCTTCGCTCCACTCAAGTGCCTTATCGTTGCCCCACGCAAGGGCAGCTTCAGCTTCACCCTGGTCGACCAATACGGTGTCGCCTGCCACAGCGAGCGCCTCTATCCGGAACAATACAACCGGGCCGAGCCGCTGCAGGCCGTGATCGAGCGTGCGCGCCAGTCGTTGACGGCATGAATGAATGACGGGTAATTCACGTCATGAATACACGCTGCACGCGCCAGCCTGAAGGTAATTGGCTTAATCGCCAGCGGGCATATGCTCCGCGCCTTCTGGCTGCAATCGATTTAAAAACAGCCCTTTACACCACAGTTATCACACTACACTTCAACTCGAGCGGCACCTGCCGCTTCCGGCGGGCCTGACCACTCACCAGCTGCCAAGCTCCAGCGCCCGTCGGCCCTTTTCGTAAGAGGCCATCATGGGCATCGCTGCGAACGAGTTGAGTCGATACGTGATCCGACCGACCCTGATCTACCTGGGCCGCCACTGCGACAGCGCCGAAGCTTTGTTACTGGGCGTTGCTGCAAGCCAGTCGGGGCTGGGGGCTGCCCTGCATGACCGACGCGGCCATGGGCTTTACCGGATCGGTGAGAATCGTCACCGTTGTTTATGGGACGAATACCTCGCACGCGACCCCGAACTCGCCAGCCTGGTCCGTGGCCTGGCCAGCCAGCATGCCTTTCTCGGTGGCCCGCACCTCGAACTCACCGTCAACCTGCGCTATGCCACCGCCATCGCCTGGATGCTGATAGAAGAGCAGGCCACGCCGCTGCCGGCCGCCGACGATCTACTTGGCCTGGCGCGGATCTGGCGGCAGACCTTCCACCCCCAGGGGCGCCTGCGGGATTTCACCCACGCCTGGCATCAGTGCATTGAGCCGATGCTGACCCAAGCCTCCTGAACAGCCACGTCCTACAACCGGAATAAACGGAATTTTGGTCGGATTGTCCTACAAAACCGCTCTATCTCCTGCGTTCTAGCCTATAGCGCAGCGCGGCATTTGTTGGTAGCGTTTCGCCCCGGAGATCCCAAGGAGTTTCTAATAATGAAAAAAGTTATGCTCAAAACCTCTCTCGGCGTTGCCGTTGCCCTCGCTTCCAGCCAATTGCTCGCCAGCGGCTTTGCCCTGAACGAACAGAGCATCAGCGGCATGGGGACAGGTTTTGCGGGTCGTTCTTCTTCTGCCGAAGATGCCAGCACCGTGTATGGCAACCCGGCGGGCATGTCCCGCCTGAAGCGCGATCAAATGACCGTTGGCGGTGCCGCGGTCATCGCCAAGTCCGATATTTCCGGACGCGGCAGCAACAAAGGGGGGGAAATGGACGGCGACATGGTGCCTTTGGTCGGCGTGCCGATGGGTTACTACGTCAAGTCCATCGATGACCATTGGAGCGTCGGTTTCGGCGTCTACGTGCCATTCGGCCTGGTCACCGACTACGGCAGCGACGATGCCGCGCGCTACTGGGGCAAGAAAAGCCATGTTCAGGTCGTGACCTTCCAGCCGACCGTGAGCTATGCGTTCAACGACAAGGTCTCGATCGGTTTCGGCCCGACCATCAACCGCATCGAGGGTGAACTGGGCTCCAACCTGGCCAGTATCTCGCCGCTGCGTCCGGCCGATGGCGAAGTTAAGATCAAGGGCGACGACACCGCGGTTGGCTACAACATCGGTATCCTGGTGCAGGCCACCGACCGCACCCGCGTCGGCCTGACCTACCACTCGATGGTCGACTACAAGCTCGAAGGCAAGACCAAGGTCAGCTACCCGCTGCTGGGCCTGGACGGCAACAAGTTCGATGCAACCCTGAAGATCAAGACCCCCGAGTCGGTGGACTTCTCGGTCACCCACGAGCTAGACGACCAGTGGACCCTGTACGCAGGCAGCACCTGGACCCGTTGGAGCCGCCTGGAGAACATCACGGTCAACAACGAAGTACCGGCAGGCCCTGCCGGGCAGTTCGCGACCATTACCGAAGAGCAGAACTGGCACGACACCTGGGCTCACGCCATTGGTGCCTCGTACAAGGTCAACAAGGAATGGGTCCTGCGTACCGGTTTCTCGGTTGACCAGTCGCCGACCAACAACACCAACCGTTCGCCGCGCATCCCCACTGGCGATCGCAAGATCTTCAGCATCGGTGCCGGTTGGAGCCCGTCCGACGACATGACCATCGACGTGGCCTACTCCTACCTGTGGGAAGAGGACACCAAGGTCAACAACCAGCCGCACAGCCTGACCGAGGCCGGCCTCAAAGGCAGCTACCAGGCCAAGTACGAAAACAGCGCCCACGGTATTGGTGCTTCCCTGACCTACCGCTTCTGAGTGTCACCCGCTGCATGAAAAAACCGCCCTTGTGGCGGTTCTTTCATGCCTGCGCGGGCCATTGTTCGACCAAATTCATGTGCATGAACTTCACCTCACACCTCAACGGGCGTGCGCTGACGCAGTAAAGTCGACACCCGGCCCCTGGACTTCGGACGAATCCTTCGATTATGACTGTCTCCAAAAGGTGCTCAACTGCTGCTGCGCAATTGCGTGCCCTCTAGACTATTTCCAGCTGCAGCTGACGAAGAACTAGCACCTGAATTAAGCACCTGCAGCTCAATATCAATTTCTGACTGCCCACCATTAGCCCTTGTATTAGAACCAGGCACAGACAGATAAGCTGCATAAGCGCTACTTGCAACTTGTGCACCTTTTACAACATTTGATAACACCCCAAAGCTGAATTGACCAATTTGTAGGTTTTCCTGGCCGGGATTATCGCTCCAATAACCCGCTCGAGACTCCACTGCCGCAACGCCCGCCCCCACGGCATGGACGCCTGCTGCAAAAAAATTAGCAAGCGCTGCTTTGCGATTACTGCCAAGCTGTTTAAAGCCCACCAGTGCATGCACCATAGCAGCAGCTGCTGAAGCAGGCACCAATGCATATTCATCCACCCCTAGGACACCTGCCGGCGAAGGCGACGTACTTATGTCATGAGTTTGTGTCGAGGTCGGTCTTGGGGAAGTAATTCCAGGGCTAGGGACGGACTGGAACATATTACCTCTAAGGTTCCAACCAGGTGCGCCAATCGCCGGCAAAGTATTACGTAGAGGCGCCCGACCATTTCGATCCTGATAGTTGATCGGATCTCCAGCACAATAGGTATATGCATTGATGCCTCCCTTTGCGAACGGGCTCAACGCATCGGGAGACAAGAAACGCATCAAGCAAGGATCATAACTTCGATACCCATTACCCAAGTGATAAAAGCCCGTCGATGCTTCACGCGCCTGACCACAATACGCCAGCCGTGGGCCAATGGCTGCTGGCAATGCACCATAAGGCGGATAGCTTCGAGCAGTACCTGCCGACGCCAGAACTGAATGTTGCTGGTCACATGGTGTTAGATTTTGCAGTGCCATGATGCTCTCCGCGCATGTGTGATCTTTCAGCAAGCGTGCATCACTCAGGCGCCGGAGGTAACTGGCAAAAATATCAGGTCAGCCCGCCTTTCACTCCATGCTGGGCCTATTATACCGCTGCATGAAAAAAACGCCCTTGTGGCGGTTTTTTCATGCCTGCACGGGCCATTTTTCACCCAGGCACTGTTGCAGGTACTCCATGAATACACGCATCTTGGTCGTCAGGGCAAAGCGGTCGGCCAAGCATAGATAGACATCCATCGGTTCAGTCCGGGCATAAGCGTGGCCACCGCCATTGTTTTCAAACAACGGCACCAGCCGGCCGGCATCCAGGTGCGGACGCACGACGAACTCCGCCAGGCGAGTAATGCCGCCGTCATTCAGGGTCATCTGGGTCAGCGCATCGATGTCGTCACTGATCAATACCCTGCCGAACCGGGCCTCGAAACGCAGCCCGTCGCGCATGAAGCCCCAGGGCAGCAAGCGCCCATCCACCGGGTAGCGGAACACCAGGCAACTGTGGTCTTGCAGGTTTTCCGGGGCGGTGGGCCGACCAGCCCTGGCCAGGTAGCCAGGCGACGCGCAGCAGACAAATGGAATACGGGCGATATGCCGGGCCAGCAGGTGGTCTTCCAACTGCGGGGTGATGCGCAGGCTGACATCCACATCTTCGAGAGCGTGATTGACCTTGCGATCAGCCATCACCAACTCTATCGAAAGCAGCGGGTAACGGGCGCTGAATGCCGGGATCAACGGCGCCAGCACATGCCGGCCGAAGGCCGAGGTCGAGGCGATGCACAGCCGCCCTTGGGGCTCGCTGTCCGGGGTGATAACCGCCTGCTCGGCCTGGGCAAGGTCGCGCTCGATATGCCGTACACGCTCGTAGTACAAGCTGCCAGGCGGAGTCAGGGCCATGTTGCGGGTAGTACGGGACAAAAGCCGTACCTGCAGGTGTGTCTCGAGCCGTGCCAGGTTCTGGCTCACGGCCGCTGGAGTAAGTCCCAGGCTGCGGGCTCCACCGGCGATGCTGCCAGCCTCGACGACCTTGATGAAACTGCGGATGGCGTTGAGTAGGTCCATGGGATGCCTGGCTGATTCGTAAGTTTCTCTTTATAAAGAACTCACCAATCAAGGTCTACAGCACCTCGCACAGCCGTTGCTAACCTGCGCATCCACCCCATCATCGAGGAAGTACCATGACTGGATTCGCTACCCCGCGCCGCCGACGCAAGCTGCACCGAGGCACAACGCCCTATGTTTTTGCTTTTTACATGTCAGCCATCATGGCACTGCTAATGTGCTTTGTGATTACCGCAGCCAACGGCGGGATCGATGTCGACTACCTGCACAATGTGCTGAAGGCTTATCAACTGGCGATGCCAGTGGCGTTTTTCTGTGTGCTGATGGTTCGGCCTGTAGTCCTCCGGCTGGTGTCACTGACTGTACACCCTGAATAACGCTAGGCCAGACACCCCGCGCCTATTCCTGAACGCCTTCAAGGCTGCGAAGCAATCGCCTTGTCGATCGCCGCCTTGAACGCCGGATCATCCGGTTTGGTCAGGCTGGAGAAGTTACCGATCACCTTGCCCTTGCGATCCACCACATACTTGTAGAAGTTCCACTTCGGTGCACTGCTCTGCCGAGCCAGCTCGACAAACATCGGGATCGCATCCTTGCCACGAACAACCTGGGTCTTGGTCATGGTGAAGGTCACGCCGTAGTTGGCGTAACAGACCGTGGCGGTCTTCTCGCTGTCGGCGTCCTCCTGCTTGAAGTCATTGGACGGCACGCCGAGCATTTCCAGGCCCTGCTTGCGGTAGTCCTTGTAGGTCGCCTCCAGGCCTTCAAACTGCGGGGCGAAGCCGCAGTAGCTGGCGGTATTGATCACCACCAGTGGCTTGCCGGCAAAGCGCTGGCACAGGTCGATCTGCTCCTTGCCCCGCAGCTCGGGCAGGCTGCTCTGAAGCAGCGCCGGGCAGTCCGCCGCCCAGCTCGAAGTGGCGGCGGCCAGGGCCAGCAGGGGTAGGGTCAGCCAGCGGGCATGCATGATATCGGTCTCCTGCACATGATTCCTTGACTGTGCAGGGTAGCGCTTAACACAGGCTCATGCCCAACTGCATCAGTGCCAGGCCACCCTTGTGCCAGCCCCACCACACCAGCGCCAATACCAGCACTGCGGCAACCAGCAGCAGGCCGCGGCCGAGAAGGCGGTTCATGCCGTCTGGGCCTGCAAGCGGGCGACCGGGCGTTCGCGCACCGGCCAGTTGAGCGCCGCGGCCAGCAGGCTGAGCAGGATCGAGATCTGCCACACCAGGTCATAGCTGCCGGTCTGGTCATACACCACGCCGCCCAACCAGCCGCCAAGGAACGCACCCAGCTGGTGGAACAGGAACACGATGCCGCCGAGCATCGACAGGTTGCGCACGCCGAACAGCGTGGCCACGGTGCCATTGGTCAGCGGTACCGTGGACAGCCACAGCAGGCCCATGGCGATGCCGAACAGGTAGGCGCTGTATTGGGTCACCGGCGCCCAGAGGAAGAGCACGATGACCACGGCGCGCAGCAGGTACAGGCCGGTCAGCAGGCGCGGCTTGGACATGCGCCCACCCAACCAGCCCGCGGTGTAGGTGCCGACGATGTTGAACAGGCCTACCAGCGCCAGCACGGTGGTGCCGGTAGTCGCCGGCAGGTGCTGGTCGACCAGGTAGGCCGGCAGGTGCACGCCGATGAACACCACCTGGAAACCACAGACGAAGAAGCCCAGCGCCAGTAACCAGAAACCGGAATGCGCGCACGCTTCACGCAATGCCTGGCCGAGGGTCTGCTCGGCGCCATGGCTGGGCAGCGGGCGGTCGCGCAGCATGCCCACGAACGGCACGATCAAGGCCACCAACAGGCCCAGCACCAGCAAGGCTGTCGACCAGCCCAGCCACTGGATCAGCCCCAGGGTGCCTGGGAGCATGGCGAACTGACCGAAAGAGCCGGCGGCGCTGGCGATGCCCATGGCCATGCTGCGCTTCTCCGCCGGCACGGCGCGACCGACCACGCCGAGGATCACCGAGAACGAAGTACCGGACAGGCCGATGCCGATCAGCAGGCCGGCACTGAGCGACAGCGACCAGGCCGAATCGGCAAAGGCCATCATCGCCAGCCCGACTGCGTAGAGAATACCGCCGATGACCACCACCTTGGCCGCGCCCAGGCGGTCGGCCAGGGCACCCGTGAACGGCTGGGCCAGGCCCCAGATCAGGTTCTGCAGGGCAATGGCGAAGGCAAATACCTCGCGGCCCCAGCCGAAATCGGCGCTCATCGGCGCCAGGAACAGGCCGAAACCATGCCGCACCCCCAGCGACAGCGCGAGGATCAGCGCCGCCCCCAGAAGTACCCAACCGCTGCTCCGCCAAAGGGAAGTCATTGTCGTTGTCTCCAGCCCATCGCAAGGTTTATGCGGGTATATACCCGCTTTTAATCGTCGTGTATCAGGCGAGTTGCTCCAGCAAGCGCACCAACTCGTCGCGCTGCCCCTCACCCAGCCGCTTCACCAGTTGCGCCTGGGCCTGCTGCCAGGCCGGGTAGGCGGCATCCAGGCATGCCCTGCCCGCCTCACTCAACAGCACCACACGGTTGCGCTGGTCTTCTCCGTCGGCCAGCCGCACCAAGCCCTCGGCCTCGAGCACCTTGAGGTTGCGACCCAAGGTGCTGCGCTCCAGGCCCATGGCCTCGGCCAGGCAGGTGATACTGGGGCGGTCGAGGCGCTGGACATGACGCAGCAGGGAAAACTGGGCGACATTGATGCCGAAGCCGACAAGGGCCTCGTCGTAATGCCGGCTCACCCCACGGGCGGCACGACGTAGATGGGTACAGATGCATTCACTGGTCAGCATGGATACGTGTATATACCCGCATCAACGACGTTGCAAGACATTTCAAGGGGTGATTCCGGGCTGCAGCCGCCGACGGATCGGCTCGAACTCCGCCGCGGCCTTGCGCACCAGTGGATCAGGCGCTCCCGTGTCGATCGCCTGCCAGTACCGCCACGGCACCTTGGCCGAACCCAGTTCGTAGTCCATGCCGTCCCAGCTGTCTTCGCGAAAGCTATAGAACGCCCAATGCAACTGCTGGCGGTCAAGCACCGTGAGGACGTCCTCCAGGTACTGCCGACAACCGGGCAGGCGGCGCATGCAACCGAACTCGCCAACCACCAGGCGCGAACGAGGCAGCTTGATGGCATCAGCCCAATCGACCGGTTGTTGCAGGTAGTGCGCGACTTGCCCGGCGTCCCACTGCTGCGTCTTCCCGGCGAACGGTGCCGGCCCCGGGTAGGCGTATGGCTCGCGCCGCGCCAGGTTCGGCGCACTGGTGGCGGCATAGGGCTCGTACATATGCACGCTGTACAGCACGCGCTCGTCCTCCAGCGCCGCGGGCCAGTAGCCGAAGGCGTCGGCAGCAGCGTACCAGCCGGCATCGACCATCACCGGCGTCTTGCCGTCGACCTCGCGGATCGCCGCTACCAGTTGCCGATAGAGCGCAGGCAGGTCACGCGGCCCTCCCTGCTCGCGGGCGTACCACTGCTTCATCCGGGCAAGATCGGCATGCTCGGCCAGGTCCCCCTGTTTCTCAGGCGCAGGCTCGTTGACGAGGTTGTAGGCGGCGATGGCCGGGTGATCCTTGAGCGCCAGGGCAACATCACGCCAGAAACGCGCGGACTGGGTCCAGAAACGCTTGTCGTGCCACAGCCGGTCGTCGAAACGGCCCTGGTTGTTCTGCGCCCAGCGCATGCCAGGCAGCGACAGTGGCGTGATGACCACCTTGAGCCCAGCGGCGTGGGCGCGGTCTAGCACTTCGACCAGCTGCCGCAGATCGCTGGCAGCCAAGCCTTGGTAATCGTCGGCATTGCTCAACAGGAAATCGCGCTTGGCCGGCTGCCATTTGTCGTACGACAGGCGTACCCAGCTGGCACCGTAGCTTTTCAAGGCATCGAAGTAGGCCTGGTCCGGGGGCAGGCGATTGAAGCTGTTGCCGCCATGGCGAGGTGTATCCCAGAAGTCGATCAGGTCGGCGGCGTTGGCGGGCATGCCGGCAAGCACAAGCAGGCCGGCGAGGATCCAGTGGTGCATGCGAGGCATTCCTGGTGGTTGGCGAGCGAACGAGGATAGAACAAGTGCTTGGTATGGTTTTCCGTTTTCCCCGCAGGATTTTTCAGACGCGACCTACTGCAACGCCAGGCCAAGCACCACCACCAGTTCCAGCAACTCGAGCAGTGCCCCGGCGGTATCCCCGGTGGTCCCTCCCAAGCGCTTGCACATCACCCGTCGCAACCAGGCGAACGCCACTGCCGTCAGCAGCAACACCCATAGCACCGACCAGCCGCCCAAGGTGACGCAGAGTGCCGCGCTGCCCAGCAACACCCACGCGGCGCCGCGCCGCGGCAGATGCTCGGCCAGTGCCGACCCGAGCCCACCGGGCCGCACATAAGGCGTACCGAGGAACAACCCAAGCAGCGCCGCCCGCCCCACCACCGGCGCCAGCACCAGCAGGCCAGCAGCCCCCCGCTCGACCAGTACCCACAGGGCACAGAACTTGAGCAACAACACCAGTACCAGGGTGACCACGGCGATCGGCCCGCTGCGCGGGTCCTTCATGATCTGCAAGGTGCGCTCGCGGTCGCCGAACCCACCCAGCCAGGCATCGGCGCTGTCGGCCAGGCCGTCCAGGTGCAGCGCGCCACTGAGCAACACCCACAACGCCAGCAGCAAGGCCGCGTGCAGAGGGGCCGCCACGCCATGCAGCAGATGGCTGGCCAGCCACAGCAGCACACCGAACAGCAGCCCCACCACGGGATAGAACAGCAGCGAACGCCCCATTTCCTGTGGCGCCGGCATGCCCGGCAGGCGCACCGGCAGGCTGCTGAGAAACTGCAGGGCAATCCAGAACGGCAGCATCTCAGCGCACCTCGTGCAACTGACCGTCTTCAGCCACGGCCAGGCGCACCAGCGCGCCATGGCCGACCTCGACCTGCAACAGTTGCTCGCGCGGCAGCCCGCGCGCGCGCGCCAGCAGCAAGCGCATCACCCCGCCATGGGTCACCACCAACACCCGTTTGCCGGCATGCTCGCGGCGCAGGCGCTCGACCGCGGCCAGCACCCGTTCGGCAAAGGCCAGCACCGGCTCGCCCGCAGGCGGGGTGAACGCATACGGATCACGCCAGAACAGCCCCAGGGCATCGGCGTCGGCCTGCATGATCTGGGCGGCGCTCTGCCCTTCCCAGTCGCCGAAATGCAGCTCACGCATACCGGTCTCACGTTGCACCGGCAAGTTGACCCGTGCCCCCAGCTCTTCGGCAAACGACGCGCAACGCTGCAACGGCGAGCTGACCAGCACGTCCCAGGGGCCGGCATCGGCGACAGCATGACGCATCTGTGCCCAACCACTTTCGGTCAGGGCATCGTCGAGGCTGCCGCGCAGGCCGCCGCCGAGCTCGGTCTCGCCATGACGCAGCAGCTCGAGAATCATACCGGGCGATCCGCCACCGCGGCCTCGGCAAAGGTCGCCATCTGCCCGTGCAGGGCGCAAGCCAGGCGAATCAGCGGCACCGCCAGCGCCGCGCCGCTGCCCTCGCCCAGGCGCAGGCCCAGGGCCAGCAGCGGCTCGGCCTCCAGCGCAGCCAGCAGGGCCTTGTGGCCTGGCTCGGCGCCCTGGTGGGCAAACAGCAGCCACGGGCGGCATTGCGGGTTGAGGCGCACCGCCACCAAGGCGGCGACACTGCAGATGAAGCCGTCGACCAGCACCGCCACGCCATGCTGGGCGCAGGCCAGGTAGGCACCTGCCAGCGCGGCGATTTCAAAGCCACCGACACAGGCCAATGCCCGCAGCGGTTGGTCAGCACGCAGGCCGTGCAGCACCAGGGCGCGCTCGATCACCTCGGCCTTGTGGCGCACGCCGGCGCTGTCCAGGCCGGTGCCCGGGCCGCTCAGCTCACGCGCCGGGCAGCCCAGCAAGGTACTGGCCAGCGCGGCCGCGGCAGTGGTGTTGCCAATGCCCATTTCACCGCCGATGAACAGCTGGGCGCCGTTGTCGAGCGCGCGCAAGGCACTGTCGCGGCCGGCCTGCAACGCCGCCGCCAGCTGCGCGTCGGTCATCGCCGGCTGGCGGGCGAAGTTGGCGGTGCCGGCGCCCAGGCGCAGGTGGTGCACGCCTGGCAGGTGCAGGTCCGCGTCGATAGTGCCGAGGTCGACCACCTGCAGCTCGGCGTCCAGCTCGCGCGCCAGTACGCTGATCGCCGCGCCACCGCCGACGAAGTTGCGCAGCATTTGCCCAGTCACCGCCTGCGGATAGGCGGAGATGCCCTCCTCCACCACGCCATGGTCGCCGGCGAAGATCGTGATGGCGACCCGCTCCAGGCTGGGACGCTCGCGCCCTTGCAGGCCGGCCAGGCGTACCGCCAGGCCTTCGAGCTGGCCGAGGGAGCCGGCCGGCTTGGTCAGCTGTTGCTGACGGGCGCGGGCCTGGTCCATGGCGGCGCTGTCGAGGGGTTGGCAGGCGTCACGCCACCACATCGGGGTCATAAGGCTGGTCCTTTGAGCATGAGAGGGAGGCCGGCGACAGTCAGCACCACGCGCTGGCAGCGTTCAGCCACGGCCTGGTGCAACGTGCCTGCCAGGTCGACATAACGGCGGGTCAGTTCGCCCATGGGCACCACGCCCAGGCCGGTTTCGTTGCTGACCAGGATGATCGTGCCCGGCAGTTGCGCCAGGCTGGCGAGCAGCGCGTCGCGCTCCTGCGCCAGGCGCTGGTCATCATCGAGCATCAGCAGGTTGGTCAGCCACAGCGTCAGGCAGTCCACCAGCAGGCAGCGCCCTTGGGCGGCTTCGGCGTGCAGCACGGCGGCCAGCGCCACGGGCTCCTCCACCAGCCCCCAATGGGGCGGACGCCGTTCGCGGTGCAAGCGCACGCGTTCATTCATCTCGCCGTCCAGCGGCTGGCTGGTGGCGATATAGGTCACCGGCAGGCCGCTGGCTTCGGCCAGTTGCTCGGCCAGGCGGCTCTTGCCCGAACGGGCGCCGCCGAGGATCAGGCTGTGCATTTCAGGCGACTCCACACAGTTCGCGCAGGCGCGCGGTGTCCAGGTGCTGCTCGACCAGATCGGCCAGGCGCTCGATATCGCGCTCGCGCAGGGCCTCGTAGTCGATGGTCTGCGCATCGGCCAGCCCGGCCCAGCGCAGCAGCGCGGCGCACGACTGGCTACCCTCGAACAGGCCATGCAGGTAGGTGGCGAGGATCTGCCCGTCGGCGCTGATGGCGCCATCGGCACGGCCATCGGCCAGTTGCACTGCGGGGCGCTCCAGCGCCAACCCGCTGGTGACGCCGGCATGGATCTCATACCCCGCCACCGGGGCCTGCTCGAGATCGAGCGTACCCGCCACATTACGCAACTGCTTCTCGGATTCCAGCACGGTGCTGTACGCCAGCAGGCCCAGGCCATCACTGGAGCCGGCCGGCCCCTCAAGGCCCAGGGGATCATGCACCTGCTCGCCGAGCATCTGCAGGCCACCGCAGATGCCGATGAGCTTGCCGCCATAACGCAGGTGCCGAGCGATGGCCGTGTCCCAGCCGCGCTCGCGCAGTTGCGCCAGGTCGCCGCGCACGCTCTTGGAGCCGGGCAGGATGATCAGGTCGGCAGGCGGAATCGGCTGGCCCGGGCCGATGAACTGCAGGTCCACCTGCGGATGCAGGCGCAGCGGGTCGAAGTCGGTGTGGTTGCTGATGCGCGGCAACACCGGGACGATCACCTTCAGCAGGCGCTCACCCTTTTCGCCCTGGCGCGTATCGATACCATCCTCGGCCTCCAGGTGCAGGTCGGTGACGTAGGGCAGCACGCCCAGCACCGGCTTGCCGGTGCGCTGCTCCAGCCAGTCCAGGCCAGGTTGCAGCAGGGCGATGTCGCCACGGAAACGGTTGATGACGAAGCCCTTGACCCGCGCCTGCTCGCTCGCCGACAGCAACTCCAGGGTGCCGACCAGGTGGGCGAACACGCCGCCCCGGTTGATATCGGCCACCAGGACCACCGGGCAGTCGACCGCCTCGGCGAAGCCCATGTTGGCGATATCGCCGGCCCGCAGGTTGATCTCCGCCGGGGAACCAGCACCTTCGACCATCACCACCGGATAGGCTTCGCTCAGGCGCTCGTGGGAGGCCAACACCGCCTGCATGGCGATGGTCTTGTAGTCGTGATAGGCCACGGCGTTCATGCTGGTCACCGCCCGGCCATGGACGATCACCTGGGCGCCGGTGTCGCTGTTGGGCTTGAGCAGCACCGGGTTCATGTCGGTGTGCGGCGCCAGCCGGCAGGCCTGGGCCTGCACCGCCTGGGCGCGACCGATCTCGCCGCCGTCGGCGGTCACGGCGCTGTTGAGCGCCATGTTCTGTGGCTTGAACGGCACCACGGCGACACCCTGGCGCAGCAGCCAGCGGCACAGGGCGGTGACCAGCGTGCTCTTGCCGGCATCGGAGGTGGTGCCTTGCACCATGAGGGTGGTCATGCCGATTCCTTGTGGTAGTCCGCCAGGGCCTGGGCCAGGCGTTGTTCGTCAGCCGTCGTGGCGGGCAGGCCGAAGCGCAGCGCGCACGGTCGCTCGAACAGCCGCACCAGGATGCCCCGGCGGGCGAGGTAGTCGTGCAGGTGCGTGGCGCGTTCGTCACGCACGTACTGGAACAGGTCGCAACCGCCGCTGGGTGGCAAGCCTGCGCCTTCGAGCAACCTGGCCAGGCGCTGGCTGGCCAGGGCGCACCGGGCAATCTGCGCCAGGTGCGTCGCCTCGTCGGCGAAGCACGCCTGCCCCAGTACGCGGGTCGGGCCACTGACGGTCCAGGGCCCGAGCGCCTCGGCCAGTTGCCGCAACACATCCGCCTCGGCGACGACGAAGCCCAGCCGCACGCCGGCCAGACCGAAGAACTTGCCGAACGAGCGCAGCACGATCAGCCCGGGTTGTCCGGCCTGATCGACCACGCTGTGTGCCGGCGTGTTGTCCATGAAGGCTTCGTCCACCAGCAACCAGCCACCTCGCGCAGCCAGACGCGCATGCCAGGCCAGCAGCCGTTCGCGCGGCACACGGCGGCCGGTGGGGTTGTTGGGGTTGACCAGTACCAGGACATCCAGGCTGTCGAGTGCGTCCTCGACCAGGGCCTCATCCAGCTCGACCAGCGCATGCCCCGCCCGCGCCCAGGCATGCGGATGTTCGGCATAGCATGGCGTCAGCACCCCGACCCGACCGATCGGACGCAGGTACGGCAAGGCCTGGATCGCCGCCTGGGAGCCAGCTACCGCCAGCAGCGGCTGCGCGCCATAGTAACGCCGCGCCGCCGCTTCCAGGCCGTCCTCGGTCTCGGGCAGTCGAGCCCAGGCGTCCATGGGAATCGGCGGTATCGGGTAAGGCCAGGGTGCGATACCACTGGACAGGTCGAGCCACTGGTGCCGAGGGATCGCGTACTGTTTCACCGCCCGTAGCAGGCGGCCACCGTGCTCAAGCATTCAGGTAGGCTCCCACGCAGATCAATAGCACCCACAGCCAGACGCCGCGCTGTACCAGGTTCCAGCCTCTTTCGATGGCGTCGGCGTCGGCCATCGGCCCCTCGCCCAGGCGCGGGCGTTCGTGCAGCTCGCCGTGATACACCGCCGGGCCACCCAGCTCCACCCCCAGGGCACCGGCCCCCGCCGCCATCACCGGGCCGGCGTTGGGGCTGTCCCACAGCGGCGCCTGCTTGCGCCAGCAGGCCAGGGCCAGGCGGGTCTTGCCCAGCAGCGCATAGGTCAGCGCCACCAGCCTGGCGGGAATATAGTTCAGCCCATCGTCGATGCGTGCCGCGCACCAGCCGAAGCGCTCGAAACGTTCGTTGCGATAGCCCCACATGGCATCCAGGGTATTGCTCAGGCGATACAGCACCACCCCAGGCGCCCCGGCCACGACGAACCAGAACAGCGCGGCGAATACCGCATCGCTGCCGTTCTCCAGCACCGACTCGGTGGCCGCCCGGGCCACGGCAGGTTCGTCCAGTTCACGGGTCTCGCGGCTGACCAGGTAACCGACGCGCCGCCGCGCCTCCGCCAGGTCGCCCTGGCGCAACGCCTGGGCCACCGGCAGCACATGCTCGCCGAGGCTGCGCAGGCCCAGGGCGCAGTACAGCGCCAGCACGTCCACCAGCCAGCCGATAGCGGGCAGCCAGGAAAGGATAAGCGCCAGCAAGGTCAGCGGCACCACCGCCAGGAACCAGGCCGTGACACCGTGGCTGCGCCAGCCCCGGCCACCGGCGTTGAAGCGCTCCTCCAGACGTGCGGCAAGGTTGCCGAAACCGACCAAGGGATGGCGCCGCCGCGGTTCGCCCAGCAGTGCATCCAGGGCCACGCCGGCCACGGTCAGCAAGGCCACGCTCATGGGCATTCCCCCCATTGGTTCTCGTACAGCATGTCACTCAACGGCCGTTGCTCGGCCCAGTCTTCCAGCACCAGCATCGGCGCCGGGTAGAATTCGGTCACCGGCCCGAGGCACAGCACCGCCATGGGCTTGGCGCCTGCGGGCATGCCCAGCAGATCGGCCAGGGCCTGCGGCTCGAACAACGACACCCAGCCCATGCCGAGCCCTTCGGCCCGCGCCGCCAGCCACAGGTTCTGGATGGCGCAGGCCAGCGAAGCCAGGTCCATCTCCGGCAGGGTGCGGCGGCCGAAAACATGCGCCTCGCGCTTGTCCATCAGCGCTGCCACCAGTACCTCGGCGCAGTCGTTGATGCCTTCGACCTTGAGCTTCATGAACTCATCGGAGCGTTCGCCCAGGGCTTCGGCGGTGCGCACCCGCTCCTCCTCCACCAAAGCCTGGATACGTTCGCGCAAACCGCGCTGGCTGATACGAATGAAGCGCCAGGGCTGCATCAGGCCCACGCTGGGGGCCTGGTGAGCAGCGGCCAGCAGACGCCCCAGCAACTCGGGCGCCACCTCGCCGCCGGCAAAATGGCGCATGTCGCGACGCTCACCGATGGCCCGGTAGATCGCCGCGCGCTCAACGGCGCTGTACGCGTGTTCGCTCATGGTCGCAACAGCGCCGCCGCCGCGTCGGGGTTGGACGGAAAATAGAAATGCACGTAGGAAGCGGTCAGCCGCCCCAGGCGGTAAACCGCCTCGTTGCCGCGTCCGCCATTGGGGCTCAGGCCACGGGCAATCGGTTCCAGCTCGGTGCTGGTCAGCGAATGGTGATAGGTGTGGCCGCGCAGGGTGCCTTCGGGCAACTCGACGGCCTGCAGGGCCAGGGCCGCCAGGCGTTTCTGCATGGTTGCCTCGCCCGGCAGCAGGCCTGCCAGCGGCGCACGCACACCGGCCACATCGGTCAGTGCGTCGAGCAGGTAGAGCATGCCGCCACATTCGGCCAGCAGCGGCTTGCCCTCGGCGTGGTGGCCACGGATCGCTCCCAGCATGGGAGCGTTGGCGGCCAGGGCCTGATGGTGCAACTCCGGGTAGCCGCCTGGCAGGTACAGGCTGTCTACATCAGGCAACTCCCGATCATGCAACGGCGAGAAGAATTCGAGCTGCGCGCCGAGGCTGCGCAGCAGGTCCAGGTTGGCGCCATAGGTGAAGGCGAAGGCTTCGTCGTGGGCCACCCCGATGCGCACCCCGGCAAGCGGCGTGGTTACGCCCAGCGGCTCAGGCCGGGCAAAACCGACCGGTGGCGGCAATGCGGCATCGCAGCTGGCACCGAGCGCTTCGGCGGCGGCATCCAGGCGCGCGTCCAGGTCGTTGAGTTCACTGGCCTGGACCAGGCCCAGGTGGCGGCTGGGCAGCTCGATGCCACGCTCGCGGGACAACCCGCCGTACCAGCGCAGGCCTTCGGTGAGACTGCCTTCGAGCAACTGCGCATGGCGCAGGCTGCCAACCCGGTTGGCCAGCACTCCGGCGAACGGCAGGTCGGGCTGGTAGCGCGCCAGGCCCAGGGCCAGGGCGCCGAAGGTCTGGGCCATGGCCGTGCCATCGATCACCGCCAGCACCGGCACGCCGAAATGGCGGGCCAGGTCGGCGCTCGATGGCGTGCCGTCGAACAGCCCCATCACGCCTTCGATCAGGATCAGGTCGGCCTCGCCCGCCGCTTCCCACAGCAGGCGACGACTCTCCTCGGCACCGATCATCCACAAGTCCAACTGGTAGACCGGCGCACCGCTGGCGCGCTCGAGGATCATCGGGTCGAGAAAGTCAGGCCCGCACTTGAACACCCGCACCTTGCGCCCGAGGTTGCGGTGCAGGCGGGCCAGGGCGGCGGTCACCGTGGTCTTGCCCTGGCCCGAGGCCGGGGCAGCGATCAGCACGGCGGGGCATTGGCGTGAGTCACTCACAGCTCGACGCCCTTCTGTGCGCGGATACCGGCCTGGAAGGCGTGCTTGAGCATGCCCATCTCGGTGACGGTGTCGGCCAGTTCGATCATTTCGGGCTTGGCCGCGCGGCCGGTGACGATTACGTGCTGCATCGGTGGGCGGGCCTGGATGTCCGAGAGCACCTGGTCGAGGTCGAGGTAGCCATGCTTGAGGGCGATGTTCAGCTCATCGAGCACCACGAACTGGATCGACGGATCCTGCAGCAACTGGCGCGATACCGCCCAGGCCGCTTCGGCAGCGGCGATGTCGCGCTGGCGGTCCTGGGTCTCCCAGGTAAAGCCCTCGCCCATCACGTGATAGCACACCTGCTCGGGGAAGCGACGGAAGAACAGCTCTTCGCCGGTGCTGTTGCGGCCCTTGATGAACTGCACCACGCCGCACTGCATGCCATGGCCCAGGGCGCGGGCGAGCATGCCGAAAGCCGAGCTGCTCTTACCCTTGCCATTGCCGGTCAGTACCAGCAGCAGGCCGCATTCGTTGGGGGAATTGGCGATGCGCTCGTCGATGATCGCCTTCTTGCGCAGCATGCGCGCCAGGTGACGTTCGTCGCGTTCGGTGGATTCGCTCATCAGGGGTCTCCGCAGGCTGCCGCCGGTGGGCGACAGGGAAAAGGCGGGCAGACGGAGAACGCGCAGGAGCCGTGGCCCCAGGCCACATCACACCGCACATCACCCTCCGTGATGCCGTTGGCAGTGACAGGCCGGTCTCCGGGCTCGTGAGCGGGCCATGCCCGGACGACGCGCCTTCCCGGATACCTGTACCCAGTGGCTATACGCCGTCTTCTACTCACCTACCGTTGCGGGGGCAGCGCCGGATTCGCGCCTGCTGGCGCCCACCGGCTTCCCAGTTTCACCCTGCCGAACCTCGGTTCGCCGGGCACCTGAAACACGCCGCGAAGGTTAGAGGGTTGCACCGGGAGCGTCAATCGAACGAGGACCGATCTGGCCTGGATCAATGGCCGATTCGCCAGCTTGTGCCACACTGAAAGCAGTGATATCACATAGCCACCATTTCGGCTGACCTCGATCACAAATACAAGGAGCGCAGCATGCAAGGCCTGATCATCAACAACCCGCGCCTGGAATTCCTGCGCCCGGCCCTGGAACGCTGGGTCGACTGCATCGACCGCTTCAATCAGTTCCAGGGCGACAACGAAGCCCCGTACTGGCACGGCGCCCCCGCCAATGCCGGGCTGCTCGCGGCCGCCGCCTGGCAGGCCGAGCTGGTGGCGCTGCAGCAGTACACGAGCAAGAAGCAGCGCGACGAAGGCGAACGCGAAGCCCGTGGCGACCTGGCCATCAGCAGCGCCGAGGAATCGATCCACCTGCACACCAGCCAGCGCTGGCCACGCATTGCCCGCCTCGACCTGGCGCCGGCGCTACTGGAAACCGCCAACCAGGCCAAGGCGATCGCTTACGCCAGCCAGCTCAAGGCCGGGGCGCTGTTCGTCACCCCGTGGAAGGCCGGCCAGCACGCCAGCCCCGAGGAACTGCAGGACTTGGCCGATGACCTGCAAAAGCACACCGCCTGTGCGATCGCCTGGTACTTCCCCTATGCCTATCGCAAGCTGCACAACGAATCGGGCCAGTATTATCCCGGGGTAGCACTGCTGCTCAAGCAGGCCTGAGGACGATCAGTCCTCGAAGAAACGGCTTGCCAACGCCTGATTGTCGAGCCTGGCGGCGTAAGCCTGCAGGTCGAACGGCTGCCCGGTACGCAGTTCGTAGAATGTGCCGCTCGCGGGGCGCGACACTTCTCTTAGGACTACGTTGACGAAGTGATAGTCGGCACCTTCTATTTCGCTCAGGTTTTCTATGCGAAAACAGGTGCCCGGCAGAAACAGCGTTTCAGCCTCGGCCGGCAGACTGGAAAACAAGGTGATCGGCACCCCACGCTCATAGTGTCCTGCAGGCAGCTCGAAGACCACTGATGTGTCGTCGAACACCCCCTCGACACCAGTGGCCGTGCTCTGATCTGTGTCAGCGGCAAAACGACGCACGATGTACGGATTTTCCGTGAACGAGGTCAGGTCGGTGCTGACAAGCAGATCACCAACCTTGAGCTGGCCGTTGCGAAAATGCTGACCGCTGGTACCTCGACCGCCAAAACCACCTCGATACAAAGGTACATCGCTGTCCTTTGGCAGCTCCACCAAAGAGTCGGCAAGCTTGTTGAGATACTCCACTTCGTCACCATAGGCAAATTCCCGCCGCCCTTCGCGCAGGAAGCTGTTTATCTGCGAGTCTTCCTCGGTGTAGGTATAGATCAGGTCGTTACGATAGTGAGCGCCATCACGGTAGGTGTATTCCGGCTCGCCGTTCAACATTACGTGGAAGAAGCCGTCTGCATCCTGAGGGCTCCCCTCCTCTTCCACGAACAGGATGTCCTGCTGGGCCAGCAGCGCACGATGCCGAGCCTTCGCGATGTTCGAGAGCGCATTGCTGCGTACCAGATCGGTGCGCATGTATTCATCCCAGAATGCCGACCCCTGGCGGGTCAGCCCGGCCCCGCTCGAAGGAGGGCTGCCGCCCAGCAGACGTGGCCGCTCCAACAACTCCCACTCACCCGCAGAAGACAATCGCACTGGCCGTAGTGGGACATAGGCAAAGGGATTGTCAGATGGCACGACCAGCCAGTGTTCGAGCTCGGAACTGTAGCGCACGCGATAGGGCACACCTTCCAGGGCGATCCAGGTATCCCCCGACGGTCCCATTGTGATTCCCTGGAGCAGGCCTGGCGTCTGTATCGGCGCGCCGAGTACCCGGTTGGCAACCCGGACCTCCAATTCGGCGGCCGGGTTTGCCGAGAGGGTCCAGCCACGCAACGATATGTCGTTTTCATGGAATGGCACTACATGGGACAACGAGGCGAAGCTGCTGCCGAACCCGACCTCGATCATTCCCAAGGCTGCGAACACGCTGTCGAGCATCGCGGTCCGCAGGGCCGCCTTGCGCCCTTGCGCGTCCTTGGCGTGAATCGCCGCATCCACGTCCAGGCCGACCTTGCCCACTGTCGCCCCGAGCAGCACCAAGGCCGCTGGCCACCCCAAGGGCGCAAAGCTACCGAAAATCTTCAGGAAGGCCCCCAGGTAGCCGCGCCACATACCCGAACGCAACTCGCTGTTGCTGGTGATGCGCTCGGCGCCGCGGCGCATCTCTTCACGCGCCTGGGCGGCCAGCAAGGCAAAATAATCACCGACCACCGGCCGGGCGGAGGCCAGGAGCAACGCCAATGCGTCCGCCGCACAGTCCGTGTCGGCCAAGGCCTGCAGCGCCTCGCGTATCGCTGCCGCACCAGCGGCATGGGGATCGGCCGTCAGGGCTCCCAGGTAGCCTGCCCTCAGCTGGCCGTCCTGCAGTTGCTGGCGAAGCCACGCGGCCATTGCCAGAGGTGTTTCGAAGGCGCGCAACACCTCCTGCGCCCAGGGCAGGTACACCACCACCCGCGTCCCCGACAATCGTAAACAGGTGATGGCCGCCCGGTCGCTACCGCCTACGGCAAACCAGCTCGCGGTAATTGGGGTCATGGCGTGTCGGCGCAGCCCTTCGAGGGTTGGCGCAACCCCGATCGCGGTCAGGTGTTGATCCGCCATCTGCCGCAGGCACTGTGCGTCATCCGGAGCAAGCCTGCCAGCGTCCCGGGCGACAGCGATTTGAGCCAACAGGTTGATCTTGGCCAGTACGCGAAAATTCTCGGCATGGCGAGACCAGAACGTGGCCACCTGCTCACAATGCTTGGCCCCAAGGTCCAATGCCCAGAAGTCAGCCTGGACGTCACGGGCCAGCAGCCGCACTTCATTGCGCTCGTCATACCACGCCGCACCCGGCCCCTGCCGGTAGAAACCGCCGTATACATCCAGCTCGTCACTGGCATCCTGGAACGGCAGATCGAAGCGCTGGATCATCAACTGCAGCAAGCCCATGGAGCGGCCCGGCGGCCCGCTGTGCACCCACCCAGTGAAACTGCGGCTGCTGGAACTGGCGTGATTGAACTGATGCCACCATACCCGCTCTGGGTCCAGTTTTTTCCCCGTATGCCTTTGCAGGATCGCTTGTGCATTGCGCAAGGCCAGCTCGTAGGGATCCGGGTAATCCCGCAGCACGTCGTCGACAAGCCGGGCAAGCGCATGCCCCGTGCCAAGCACCTGAAGGTTATGGCAAAGCGTCTGTTCGAGGGGTGTCATGTTCGATTCCTGAAATGGATGTGGAATCGAACATCATCGGGCAAGGCACGCAGTGTGCTGGGGTAGATACATATGCCTGCAAGCTTTCAACGCGCCAGAGTGGGCGCAGTATCAAGGGTTCTGCGCCAGATGCCCCGCAGGGATCACCCGTTTGGCCTGCAGGTAGGCCTTGGCCCAATAGCTGTTGGACAGGTAGTCCAGGCGCACGGTACCGCCAGCGGACGGCGCATGCACGAAACGCCCCTCGCCCACGTAGATCCCGGCATGGCTCACCTGCGAGCCACCGCCAGTGGCAAAGAACACCAGGTCGCCCGACTGCAGGGCGTTGATGTCCACGTTTGGCGCACGCATGACGATCATGTCGCGGGTGGTGCGCGGCAGGTTGATGCCGGCGGCGTCACGATACACGTAGCCAATCAGGCCGCTGCAATCGAAACCGGCGTCCGGCGTGTTGCCGCCCCAGCGATAGGGCGTGCCTACCAGGCCGATGGCTCGGAACAGCACATCGTCCGCCGCGGGCGACGAGGGCGATGGGTTGAACACCATTGGGGCCTTGGCCATCGGTGCCGGAGCGGGTGCACGGCTGGAGCAGGCCGCGAGCAGGGCCACGAGGGAGAAGAATGCGAAGCGCGCCAACATCGCCATGATGTAAACGTCCTGTCGGGAAGCCCCCGGCCATGGCCGAAGGTAAAAAGAGTTGAGAATTTAGATTAGACGCTTTCTGTAAATGCGCACGGCGGCGAGCTTTTCAGCTACGCCGCCGTGGCAGGGTACAGCATTTTGATATCAATTCAATTGCGCGAGATCGTGGTCGGCGCCATGGCGAGCGCGCGTTTGGCCTCGATGAAGGTCTTGCTCCAGTAGCGATCGCCCAGGCTGTCGATGCGCACGCCACCGCTGCGGCGGCTGCTGGAATGGATGAACTGGTTGTCACCCAGGTAGATGCCGGCGTGGCTGACGCGACCACGACCGTTGGTGCTGAAGAACAGCAGGTCGCCGGGCTTGAGCTTGTTGCGCGCGACCTTCGGTGCGTCGACGTTGATCATCTCGCGGGTCGAACGCGGCAGGTTCATGCCGGCCTCTTCGCGGAACAGGTAGCCGATGAAACCGCTGCAGTCGAAGCCGGACTTCTCGGAGGTGCCACCGAAGCGGTAGCGAGTACCGATCAGCGCCATGCCGCGTTCGAGAATGCTGTCGGCCAGCACGGGCAACTGGTACGGCTTGCTGTTGCTGGAAAATGCCTCGAGGTCATCTTCGCTGGCCAGCTCTTCCTCGGTGAATACGGAAGAAGCGGAAGCCTTGGCCTTGACCGATTGCTCGGTGGCCATGCGTTGATCCTGCGAAGGCGCGACCGGGCCGGTGGAGGCACAGCCGTAAAGAAGGGTGACAAGTGCAAGTGGCACGAGGGGTGCGAAGCGCTTCAGCATGGGCACGACCGTGTCTGTAGTCCTTTAGAAGGGGGAAACTATGCCTTCTATCGGACCCATTTGCAAATTTTATCGAAAAACATGTGACTTTTCCGTTTCGACGCTCTGGCACCGTGTTTTCAGCGCTACCAGCCGAGGGTTTCCTTGAGGAAGGGAATGGTCAGCTTGCGCTGGGCCTGCAAGGAAGCCTGGTCGAGACGTTCGAGCAGGTCGAACAGCGCGCTCATGCTGCGCGTGCCACGGGTGAGGATGAAGTGGCCGACTTCGTCGGTCAGGTGCAGGCCGCGGCGCGAAGCGCGCAGTTGCAGGGCGCGCAGCTTGTCCTCGTCGGACATCCCGCGCATCTGGAAGATCAGCGCCAGGGTCAGCCGTGACTTGAGGTCGGCCAGCTTGATCGGCAGCTCCCGCGGCGAGCTGGAGGCTGCCAGCAGCAGGCGCCGGCCACTGTCGCGCAGGCGGTTGAACAGGTGGAACATGGCCTCTTCCCAGTCGGCCTTGCCCGCAATCACGTGCAGGTCATCGATGCATACCAGCTCGTATTGCTCGAGATGGTCGAGCAGTTCGACGCCACGCTCGAGCAATTGCGCCAGGGGCAGGTACACGGCGGGCTCGCCCAGTTGCTGGAAGCGGTGGGTGGCGGCCTGCAACAGGTGGGTACGACCCACGCCCTGCTTGCCCCACAGGTAGATGAGGCTTTCGGTCCAGCCGGCGTCGGCTTCGCAGAGCCGCTCGACATAGCCCAGTGCCGCGGCATTGGCGCCGGGGTAGTAGTTGATGAAGGTGGCGTCGTCGCGCAGACGCACACCCAGGGGCAACTGGATCGGTTTCATGCTCGCGGGCGGTCGCGGGGACCACAGGGGGCCTTTGATGAACAGTGTGCAAAGTCTATACCCGCAACGCGGACGGCACAATCCGGCAGGGGAATAGCACAAGTAAAATCAAGCAGTTGCGTTTAATGCAAGCACATCGCGGGGCAAGCCCGCCCCCCGCCGGGTGTTCAAGACTCCGGGCATGGGAGCGGGCTTGCCCCGCGATCGCTCACAGATCCGGGTCTACTTCCCCGGCGTACATGTCCGATTCCTTGTACAGGTCATGGACATGGCGCAGCAACACCATGATCACCGCCGCCACCGGCAGTGCCAGCAGCACCCCGGTAAAGCCGAACAGCTCACCGCCAGCCAGGATCGCGAAGATCACCGCCACCGGATGCAGGCCGATGCGGTCGCCCACCAGTAGCGGCGTCAGCACCATGCCCTCCAGCGCCTGCCCGACCATGAACACCGCGACGATACCGAGCATGGGGTAGAGGTCGCCGCCGAACTGGAACAACCCGGCGACCAGCGCCGCGCCGATGCCGATGATGAAGCCCATGTATGGCACGATCGCCGCCAGCCCCGCCAGCATGCCGATCAGCAGGCCCAGCTCCAGGCCCACCAGCATCAGCCCCGAGGAATAGATGACGCCCAACGCCAGCATCACCAGCAGTTGCCCGCGCACGAACGCCCCCAGCACCTCGTGGCACTCGCCGGCCAGCTCCACCACCTGCGGCTCGCGCTGACGCGGCAGCAGGCTGCGCAGCTTGGCCATCATCAAGTCCCAGTCACGCAGCAGGTAGAAGCCCACCACCGGGATCAACACCAGGTTGGCCAGCCAGCCGATCAGCGCCAGGCTCGAGGCGGTGGCCTGGGACAGCAGCACGCCGACGATGTCGGTGGTCTGGCCCATGTGCTCGCCGATCGCGGCCTTGATCTTGTCGAACTTCCAGAAGCCGTCGGCCAAGCCCAGGCGGCTCTGCACCCAAGGCAGCGCCACGTGCTGCAGCCAGTCGAGCATCTGCGGCGCCAGCTCGTACAGGCGCAGCAACTGCTTGGCCAGCATCGGCACCAGCACCAGCAACAAGGCCAGGAAGATCAGGGTGAACAGGCTGAACACCACCACCACGCCCCAGGTGCGCGACAGCCCGAGCCGCTCCAGGCGATCGACCAGCGGGTCGGCCAGGTAGGCCAGCAGGATGCCCACCAGGAACGGTGAGAGGATGTTGTGCAGGAAGTACAGCAGCGCGGCGATCACCAAAGCCGCGCCCACCCAGACCCAACGACGCATGTCAGTCATTTGCGCCACTCCTTACCAGCGAAAGCGCAAGCCGTCGAACGGCGTTGCGGCAGTGGTGGGCGGCGTTGTGCCGGTATCGCCCTGCGCGCTCGGCGCAGGCGTGGCGGCTGCAGGTTCGGCAGGCAGCTCCTGCAGCTTGGCCAGGCCCAGCTGGGCGCGCAATTGCTCGCGATTGCCGCTGACCCGGTAGGTCAAGGTGCCGCCTTCGGCCATCTGCAAACGGGCGCCATAAGGCTCCAGTACCCGGCTCAGTTCGGCGTACCGCTGCAGGTTCATCCCCTGCACCTGTACCTGCAGGTCGCTGCTGGCGCCTGGCCGCGTGACATAACGCGGCGCCAGGCGGTTGCTCACCGCCAGCAGCACCGCATCGGCCAGGGCCGCCTGGTCGCTGCCCTCGGCATTGCCCTGTTCACGCTGGTCGCCCAGCCACAACTGCCACTTGCCCTGCCACTTGCCGTCGGCCTCATGGGCGTGCACCGCCAGCAAGGCATCGGCGCCATAGCGCTCGGACGCCTCGCGCAGCGGCGCGGGGTCGTTACCCTCGAGCAGCTTGGCATTGGCCACCAGTTGCTCCTGCAGATCGGCCAATGGCAGGCGCAGGGGCAGGCCGCGATGCTGGGCTGCCCGGCGCAATGGCTCGGCGGCGCCCTGGCCATCGCCGACCAGGCTGCTGCCCTCGACACTGTCGTTCAGCCACCAGCCCAGGACCGACGGCCGGTTGCTGCCCCACAATGCCAGACCGGCCTGGCGCAGGGCGCGCTCGGTGCTGCCGGGGTCGAACTCGACCAGCACCGACTCCGGTGGGCCTGCCTCGGTGCCGACCTGGTTGATGATCTGTTGCGGGTCCTTGCGCAGCGCGGCCAGCGCCGGATTCTGCGCGGCCTTGGGGTCGCCGGTCAGGCGCAGCACCAGGGTATCGAGCGCCTTGCCGGTCGCCTGGGCGCGGGCCTCGCTGCCCTGCCCTTCGACGGGCTCGCGAACCTGATACAGGCCCGAGACGGTTTCGGCCTGCGCGAGGGTGCCGGCCACAGCGAGGCAGGCGCCAGCGAGGAAATTGAGAAGACGCATTGAGGATTCCTGTCCAGATGACCTTGGGGCGACGCGCCCTTGCCTGTGGGCTGTGACCGCGCCACGCCGGAAAATGCTCCGCTGTGCCGCGCCTTTGCGCACGTCGCCATGCCTATACCTTATACAGGCGCCGACGCGGCAACCAGTCGCACAGGGTGAAACAGCGTTTTTTGCCCAGATTTCCCGCCTGCCCGTCGGCCTGAGGATGGCCGCCTTGGGGCAACCCTGATAAAATCGCGCGCCTTCGCAGACCAGTGACGTACAGGCAGCCACCGTTTCTGAAAGTGGCCTTGGCCGTCCCGGTCGTTTTTCTGAATCCCTCCCTCCTAAAGGCCTGGATCAATGAGCAAGCAACCCTCCCTGAGCTACAAAGACGCCGGTGTAGACATCGACGCCGGCGAAGCACTGGTCGAACGCATCAAGGGCGTCGCCAAGCGCACCGCACGCCCTGAAGTCATGGGTGGCCTGGGCGGCTTCGGCGCCCTCTGCGAGATCCCGGCCGGCTACAAGCAGCCGGTGCTGGTCTCCGGCACCGACGGCGTCGGCACCAAGCTGCGCCTGGCGCTGAACCTGAACAAGCACGACAGCATCGGCCAGGACCTGGTCGCCATGTGCGTCAACGACCTGGTGGTGTGCGGCGCCGAGCCGCTGTTCTTCCTCGACTACTACGCCACCGGCAAGCTCAACGTCGACGTGGCCGCCACCGTGGTCACCGGCATCGGCGCCGGTTGCGAACTGGCCGGCTGCTCGCTGGTCGGTGGTGAAACCGCCGAGATGCCAGGCATGTACGAAGGTGAAGACTACGACCTGGCCGGTTTCTGCGTCGGCGTGGTGGAAAAGGCCGAGATCATCGACGGCTCGAAAGTGGTCACCGGTGACGCCCTGATCGCCCTGCCGTCCTCCGGCCCGCACTCCAACGGCTACTCGCTGATCCGCAAGATCCTCGAAGTGTCCGGCACCGACATCGACAACACCCAGCTCGACGGCAAGCCGCTGGCCGACCTGCTGATGGCGCCGACCCGCATCTACGTCAAGCCCCTGCTGCAGCTGATCAAACAGACCGGCGCGGTCAAGGCCATGGCTCACATCACCGGCGGCGGCCTGCTGGACAACATCCCGCGCGTACTGCCAAAAGGCGCCCAGGCCGTGGTCGACGTGGCCAGCTGGCAGCGCCCGGTGGTGTTCGACTTCCTGCAGGAAAAAGGCAACGTCGACGAACATGAAATGCACCGCGTGCTGAACTGCGGCGTGGGCATGGTCATCTGCGTCGCCCAGGACCAGGTCGACAACGCCCTGAACGTGCTGCGCGCCGCCGGCGAGCAGCCGTGGGTCATCGGCCAGATCGCCGAGGCCGCCGAAGGCGCCGCCCAGGTCGAGCTCAAGAACCTCAAGGCACACTGATGCCGGGCAAGACCTGCAACGTCGTGGTACTGCTGTCGGGCTCCGGCAGCAACCTGCAAGCGCTGATCGACAGCAACAGCGGCAGCAACGGCCCAGTACGCATCCGCGCGGTGATTTCCAACCGTGCCGATGCCTATGGCCTGCAACGCGCCAAGGCAGCCGGCATCGACACCGCGCTGCTGGAGCACCAGGACTTCGACGGCCGCGAAGCCTTCGATGCGGCGCTGATGGCGCTGATCGACGGCTTCGCACCCGACCTGGTGGTGCTGGCTGGCTTCATGCGCATCTTGAGTGGCGGCTTCGTGCGCCACTATCAAGGCCGCCTGCTCAACATACATCCGTCACTGTTGCCCAAGTATAAAGGGCTGCACACCCACCAGCGTGCGCTGGAGGCTGGCGATGCCGAGCACGGCTGCAGCGTGCACTTCGTCACCGAGGAACTCGATGGCGGGCCTCTGGTCGTACAGGCTGTGGTGCCGGTTGCAGCGGATGACAGCGCGCAGACGCTTGCCCAGCGCGTGCACCTGCAGGAACACCAGATCTACCCGCTGGCGGTGCGCTGGTTCGCCGAAGGACGCTTGCGTCTGGGCGAGCACGGTGCATTACTGGATGGCCAGCCGCTGGCGGCCAGCGGTCACTTGATTCGATCCTAGGAGAATTTATGCGTCGCGCCCTGCTCTTGGCTCTCGCCGTGCTCGCCCTGCCCCTCCAGGCAGCTGATCTGAAGCCTTTCGCAGCCAGCTACACGGCTGACTGGAAGCAGCTGCCCATGAGCGGCACTGCCGAGCGCAGCCTGGTGAAGAACGCCAACGGTACTTGGGACCTTAATTTCAAGGCCTCCATGATGATCGCCAGCCTGACCGAGCAAAGCACCCTCAAGCTCGACAACGACACCTTGCTGCCGCAGAAGTACCACTTCGAACGCGGCGGCCTGGGCAAGGCGAAGAAAGTCGACCTCACCTTCGACTGGACCGGCAAGAAGGTGACTGGCAGCGACCGTGGCGACGCGATCAGCCTGCCGCTCAACCGTGGCGTGCTGGACAAGTCGTCCTATCAACTGGCGCTGCAGCATGACGTGGCCGCCGGCAAGAAAAGCATGACCTACCAGGTGGTCGACGGTGATGAGATCGACACCTACGACTTCCGCGTGCTGGGCACCGAGAAAGTGGCCACCAAGACTGGCCAGGTCGACGCGGTCAAGGTCGAGCGCGTGCGCGACCCTAGCCAGAGCAAGCGCATCACCGAGCTGTGGTTCGCCAAGGACTGGGACTACCTGCTGGTGCAGCTGCGCCAGGTCGAGACCGATGGCAAGGAATACGTGATCGTGCTGCAGGATGGCACGGTGGACGGCAAGGCGGTCAAAGGCAACTGATAGCGCTGCCTGCAATACCCGAAGCCCCGTCTTGTGCGGGGCTTTTTCATGCCCCCGATGTTCTCCCGAGCTGTTCAGCGTGGGAGCGGCGGTTCGGCGCCCCGACTTGCCCCGCGATTGCGCCCTTGCATGAAACTTGTTTCATCGACAGTTTATTTACTTAGCCTGCTAACAAACTCTATAAAGAGGGTGTGCGACACGCTGTCGCAGCCAACTGAAGCAGTGGAGTTTAACGATGACAGTCCAAGTAACCGAACGCGACGAATCGAAAATGTCCCACGAAGGCCTGGCCGCTGGTGTGCGGATCTGGGATGTGCATCAACAGGGCCAACTGGTCGGCATGTTCCATGATGAGCACCAAGCCCAGCAGTACCGCATGGAGCTGGAATACCTAGAGAACCAGCGACCGTCGCAATAACACCCCCTTCAAACGAAAAACCCCGCCTAGGCGGGGTTTTTCATGCTTACCACATCAGATCGTCAGGGATCTTGTAGGCTGCGTACGGGTCGTCCTCGTCCGCCTCCTCGACATGGGTGTTGAGCAGCAGGATGCGATTGGGGTCGCGCTCCTGGATCTTCACCGCCGCCTCGCGTGGAATCACTTCATAGCCACCGCCATGGGCGACGACGGCCAGCGCGCCGTTGCTCAGCTTGCTGCGCATCAGGGCGTTGACGGCGATGCGCTTGACCTTCTTGTCATCGACGAAGTTGTAGTAGTCCTCGGTATTCAGCTTGGGCAGGCGGGTCGCCTCGATCAATTGCTTGATCTGCGCGGCACGGGCCTTCTGCTCGGCTTTTTCCTGGACCTGGCGGTTCAGCTCCTGGTCTTTTCGGGCTTTCTCGGCCAGGGCTTCCTTGGCCAGGCGCTGCTGGCTGTCGTCCACCTCGGCCTGGCCCTTGTGCTCCAGGCGTTTCTGTTTTTTCTCGGCCTTGTTGGTCTGAGAAACCTGTTTCTGGTTGACCAGACCGGCTTTGAGCAATTGGTCGCGAAGGGAAAGGCTCATGGAAGTTCACTCACTTATGCATCAGCTCAGCCGCAGCTGGGCAGGTTCTTTTCCTGACGCTTGGCCTCGCCCCACAGGGCGTCCAGCTCGTCGAGGGTACGATCTTGGATGTTCAGGCCCTGCTCGCGCAATGCCTGTTCGATGAATCGGAAGCGCCGCTCGAATTTGCGGTTGGCGCGGCGCAGGGCGTTTTCCGGGTCGTGGCGCAGGTGGCGGGCCAGGTTGACGGTGGCGAACAGCAGGTCGCCCAGCTCATCTTCAAGCGCATCGCTGTCGCCATCGGCCATGGCCTGCAGCACTTCGTCGAGCTCCTCGCGCACCTTGTCCAGCACCGGCAGCGCGTCCGGCCAGTCGAAGCCGACCGTGGCGGCGCGCTTCTGCAGCTTGGCCGCCCGTGACAGCGCAGGCAAGGCCGCCGGCACATCGTCGAGCAGCGAGAGCTGTTCAGGCTCGCTCTTCTCGGCGCGCTCCTCGGCCTTGATCTCTTCCCAGCGCGACTTGACCTGGGCCTCGTCCAGCATGGGGGTGTCCAGCGGCGCATAGAGTTCGCCGGTGGGGAATACATGGGGGTGGCGGCGGATCAGCTTGCGGGTGATCGCATCGACCACGCCGTCGAACTCGAAACGCCCTTCTTCCCGTGCCAGCTGGCTGTAGTAGACCACCTGGAACAGCAGGTCGCCCAGCTCGCCCTGCAGGTGCTCGAAGTCGCCGCGCTCGATGGTGTCGGCCACTTCATAGGCCTCTTCGATCGTGTGCGGGACGATGCTGGCGTAGTCCTGCTTGAGGTCCCAGGGGCAACCGTATTGCGGGTCGCGCAGGCGGGCCATCAGGTGCAGCAGGTCGTCGAGGGTGTAGGTCATGGATATCTTTTCCTCAGCGAGGGCCTTGCCCTCGATCGCCGGCAAGCCGGCTCCCACAGGGTTATGCCGTACCTGTGGGAGCTGGCTTGCCAGCGATGGGCCGCACAGCGGCCCCGTTCTGTCTCAAGGGGTACGGTTACGCCGCGTCTCGATGATGTTGGGCAACTGCGAGATCCTGCCAAGCAGGCGCCCGAGAGCGTCCAGCCCAGGGATCTCGATGGTCAGCGACATCAAGGCGGTGTTGTCTTCCTTGTTCGAGCGGGTGTTGACCGCCAGCACGTTGATCTTCTCGTTGAGCAGCACTTGCGACACGTCGCGCAGCAAACCCGGGCGGTCGTAGGCACGGATGATGATGTCGACCGGGTAGGTCTGCACCGGGATCGGCCCCCAGCTGACCTGGATCATGCGCTCCGGCTCCTTGCCCGCCAACTGCAGCACCGAAGCGCAGTCCTGGCGGTGAATGCTCACGCCACGACCCTGGGTGATGTAGCCAACGATGGCATCGCCCGGCAGCGGCTGGCAGCAGCCGGCCATCTGCGTGAGCAGGTTGCCGACGCCCTGGATCTGGATGTCGTTGCGCTTGCCCGAACGGATGCCCCGCGCCTGGCGCGGGATCAGCTCGACCGGCTCCAGGCGCTCGGGTTCGAGCAACTGCTGGGCGGCGTTGACCATATGCGCCAGGCGCAGGTCGCCGGCACCGAGGGCGGCGAACATGTCCTCGGCGGTCTTGACGTTGGCCTTCTCGGCCAGGCGCTCGAAGTCCACCTGCGGCAGGCCCAGACGCGACAGCTCGCGCTCGAGCAGGGTCTTGCCGGCGGCGACGTTCTGGTCTCGGGCCTGCAGCTTGAACCAATGGACGATCTTGGCCCGGGCCCGCGAGGTGGTCACGTAGCCCAGGTTGGAGTTCAGCCAGTCGCGGCTCGGGCTGCCGTGCTTGCTGGTGATGATCTCCACCTGCTCGCCAGTCTGCAGGCTGTAGTTCAGCGGCACGATGCGCCCGTTGATCTTGGCGCCACGGCAGTTGTGGCCGATCTCGGTGTGCACCCGGTAGGCGAAGTCCAGCGGCGTGGAACCCTTGGGCAGGTCGATGGCGTGACCGTCGGGGGTGAACACGTAGACGCGGTCCGGCTCGATATCGACGCGCAGCTGTTCGGCCAGGCCGCCGATATCGCCCAGTTCCTCGTGCCATTCCAGCACCTGGCGCAACCAGGAGATCTTCTCTTCGTAGTGGTTCGAGCTGGGCTTGACGTCGGTACCCTTGTAGCGCCAGTGGGCGCAGACGCCCAGCTCGGCTTCCTCGTGCATGCCATGGGTGCGGATCTGCACCTCGAGCACCTTGCCCTCGGGGCCGATCACCGCGGTGTGCAGGGAGCGATAGCCGTTTTCCTTGGGGTTGGCGATGTAATCGTCGAACTCTTTCGGAATGTGCCGCCACAGGGTGTGGACGATGCCCAGCGCGGTGTAGCAGTCACGCACTTCCGGCACCAGCACGCGTACCGCACGCACGTCGTAGATCTGGCTGAACTCCAGGCCCTTGCGCTGCATCTTGCGCCAGATCGAATAGATGTGTTTCGCCCGGCCACTGATATCGGCGTTGACACCGGTGGCCAGCAGCTCATTCTGCAACTGGTTCATCACATCGCTGATGAACCGCTCGCGGTCCAGCCGGCGCTCGTGCAGCAACTTGGCGATCTGCTTGTACTGGTCGGGCTCGAGGTAGCGGAACGACAGGTCCTCGAGTTCCCACTTGATATGGCCGATACCCAGGCGGTGCGCCAGCGGCGCATAGATGTCGAACACCTCGCGGGCCACGCGCAGGCGTTTTTCGTCATCGGCGGACTTCACCGCCCGGATGGCGCAGGTACGTTCGGCCAGCTTGATCAGCGCCACGCGCACGTCGTCGACCATCGCCACGAGCATCTTGCGCAGGTTCTCGACCTGCGCCTGGGAGCCGAGCACCAGCGACTGGCGCGGGCTGAGGCTGGCACTGATGGCCGCCATGCGCAGCACGCCGTCGATCAGCTTGGACACCACCGGCCCGAAGCGCTGGCCGACCTCGGCCAAGGTCACCTTGCCTTCGCGCACCGAACGGTAGATGACCGCCGCCACCAGGGAATCCTGGTCGAGCTTGAGGTCGGCGAGGATTTCGGCGATCTCGAGCCCCGCCTGGAAACTGGACGTGCCATCGGCCCAGGAATGCTTGGCCGGGTTGCCTTTCTTCTCGACCTCATGGGCAAACTCGCAGGCCTCTTTCAACCCCGGGCGATCGAGTTGCGAATCGACGCTCACCACATGATCGAGCCATGCTTCGAGATTGATACTGCCGTCGTTGTTGACCGGCTGGTGCACTCTCACCTGTACCATCTTTGCTTTACCTTTCCATACAGCGCACCACGCGGGTGCACTGGCTATCACCTGTGCGCCCCTCACTCCCTGAAGGCCGCACCAAGAGGGCCAGCCCGGCTAGCCCACTTCGAATAACGCCATGGCCTCGACATGCGCCGTCTGAGGAAACATGTCGAGAATCCCGGCCCTTTTTAACCGGTACCCCTGCCCGACCAGCACTTGCGCGTCACGCGCCAGCGTGGCCGGATTGCACGATACGTAGACCAGCCGTTTCGCACCCAGCCGGGCGATGCCCTGCACCACCTCGAAAGCCCCGTCGCGCGGTGGATCCAAGAGTACCGCAGAAAAGCCCTCGGCAGCCCATCCGGCGCCCGCCAAAGGCTGCGATAAATCGGTCTGAAAAAACCGTGCGTTATGCACATTGTTGGCGTGGGCGTTGGCCTCGGCACGGCTGACCATCGCCTGCACGCCTTCCACCGCAACCACCTCGCGCGCCTGACGCGCCAGGGGCAAGGCAAAGTTGCCCAGGCCGCAGAACAGGTCCAGCACCCGCTCATGCGCCTGGGGCGCCAGCCAGGCCAAAGCCTGCTGGATCATCAAGGTATTGACCTGGGCATTGACCTGGACGAAGTCGCCCGGTCGCCAGGCCAGCTCCAAGCCCCAGGGCTCCAGGGCAAAGCCCAGTTGCGCCGTAGCCTCCACCGGTGCCGGCTCGCCCTCGCCTTGTAGCCACAACTGGGCGCCGGCTTCGCGGCAGAATGCCTCGAGCCGCGCCAGGTCTTCACTTGGCAAGGGCGCCACATGCCGTACCAACACCGCCTCGGCGGTACCGCTGAACAGCTCCACATGCCCCAGCGCCTGCGGCTTGCTCAAGCTGCGCAACACGGTCGGCAGGTGGCGCATGATCGCCTGCAAGGGCTGTACCAGCACCGCGCAGTCGTCGATGGCAACGATGTCCTGGCTAGCCTCGGCGCGGAAACCGACCTCCAGCTGACGCGCCTTGGTATCCCAGCGTACAGCTACTCGCGCCCGGCGGCGGTAGCCGAATTCCGGTCCGCACAAGGGAACAGCCCACTCTTCGGGCTGCACGCCGGCCACCCGCTGCAACTGCTCGGCGAGCAGGCGCTGCTTGAGCGCCAGCTGGCCGTCATGGGGCAGGTGCTGGAGGTTGCAGCCACCACAGCGGGCGTAATGCCGGCAAGGCGCTTCACGGCGCTCGGGGCTGGCCTGGAACACCCGCTCCAGGCGCGCCTCGACCACCTTGCCGCGCGCGGCAAGTACCCGCGCCTCGACGTCCTCGCCGCCCAGCGCGCCGCTGACGAACCAGGTGCGCCCCTCGCTGAAGGCGATGCCGCGGCCGTCACCAGCCACGCGCTCGATCAGCAGGCGCTGCTTCTTGCCCACCGGCACTTGTGCGACACGGTTGCCGCCGGCCGGCTGGAAGCGCAGGCCGGTGTTGCTTTTCTTTCTGGACATCAGGTCGGATCGAACAGGCCGGTGGAAAGGTAACGGTCGCCGCGGTCGCAGATGATGGCGACCATCACCGCGTTCTCGACTTCACGGGACAGGCGCAGCATCGCCGCCACCGCCCCACCGGAGGATACGCCACAGAAAATGCCCTCTTCGCGGGCCAGGCGACGGGTGGTTTCCTCGGCCTCCTGCTGGGACATGTCGACCACGCGGTCGACCCGGGTGGCGTCGAAGATCTTCGGCAGGTACTCGTGGGGCCAACGGCGAATGCCCGGAATGGCCGAGCCTTCCATCGGCTGCAGGCCAATGATCTGCACCGCCGGGTTCTGCTCCTTGAGGTACTGCGAACAGCCCATGATGGTGCCGGTCGTGCCCATGGAGCTGACGAAGTGGGTGATCGTGCCCTGGGTCTGCTGCCAGATCTCCGGGCCCGTGCTGTTGTAGTGCGCGATCGGGTTGTCGCCGTTGGCGAACTGGTCAAGCACCAGCCCACGGCCTTCGGCCTGCAGTTTTTCCGCGAGATCGCGAGCCCCTTCCATGCCCTCTTCCTTGGTCACCAGGATCAGCTCGGCGCCATAGGCGGTCATGGCCGCCTTGCGTTCGGCGGTGGAGTTGTCCGGCATGATCAGGATCATCTTGTAGCCCTTGATCGCCGCTGCCATGGCCAGGGCGATGCCGGTATTGCCGGAGGTGGCTTCGATGAGGGTGTCGCCAGGCTTGATCTGGCCACGCAGTTCGGCACGGGTGATCATCGACAACGCCGGGCGGTCCTTGACCGAACCTGCCGGATTGTTGCCTTCGAGCTTGAGCAGCAAGGTATTGCTGGTGTTCCCGGTGATGCGCTGCAGGCGAACCAGCGGCGTATGGCCGACGCAGTCGGCGATGGTTGGGTACTGCAGGGTCATGGGCGTTTTCGCAATCCGGACGGCAGGGGCGCCTATCATACCGGCAAACCCGGCGCGGCCATATCACGCAATTGTCGGTGGTTATAGCGGGTAGCTATAAGGAGTTACTTCCTGGCCGCGGGCTTGCCCGCGCCGGACCAACCGATGGCCCCGCTTCATGGGCAGGCAGGCGCATGCACAGGCGTAGGCCACGCTCGCCATTGACCGCCCACACCAGCCCACCCTGGCGGCGGATCGCATTGCGGGCAATGCTCAAGCCCAAGCCGAAGCCACCGTCCCCGGGCCGTGCCCCGTCCAACCTGGAAAACGGCGCGAAGATCCGCTCGAGGTCTTCCTCGGCCACGCCACCGCCGTCGTCCTCCAGGTCGATACGCCAATACCCGCCTTCACGCCAGCCGCCCAGACGCACCACCCCCGCCTCGGGCGAGTGCCGGATGGCGTTGCGCAGCATGTTCTCCAGCGCCTGGGCAAGGTCGTTGAGGCTGCCCCGCACCCAGCAGTCCGCTGGCAACGCACAGCGCAACCGCCCAGGTGCCCAGCCGCTTTCGTAACAGGCATTTTCGCTGAGCAGGTCCCACAGCGCCGGCACCTGGATCGGCTCCAGGTTCAGCGGGGCGCGCTCGGCATCCTGCCAGGCCAGCTGCAAGGTGTCTTCGACCAGTTGCTGCATGCCGTCCACCTCGCGGTGCAGGCGTTCACGCAGGCGCTGCAGGTCGGTCTCGCCGTCGCAGGCCACGCGCAGGCGGCTGAGCGGCGTGCGCAGCTCGTGGGACAGGTCGCGCAGCAACTGCTGCTGCAAGGCCACGGTGCCCTGAAGGCGCTCGGCCATCTGATCGAAGGCACGGGCCAGTTCGCCCAGCTCGTCCTTGCGCCGGGTGGTGCGCGAATCCAGGCGCGCCGCCAGCTGGTCGGCGCGCCAGGCGTTGGCCTGTTCACGCAATTGATTGAGCGGCACGATCAGCATGCGGTACAGGCCCACACACAACAGCAAGGTAAACAGTCCAGGGATGATGCCATTGGTGACGATGCGCCAGAACAACCGGTACTGGCCCGGGTTGAAGCGTTCCGGCAGCTCGATCACCAGCATGCCCTGCTCCGGCGCGCCGGGGAACGGCAGACGCAACCACGGCTGGCCGATACTGCGCCGGCTCATCGGCCAGTCGACGCCGCGCAGGCGGGTCAGGCGCTGGGCCTGCCCGGCGGTCAGGTCGGCACTGCCCAACGGCTGCAGGTCGCCATCGAGCACTCCCACCCAGCCTTGCTCGCGCCCACGCATCCCGGCCAGCCAGGCGTCGACACCGTCAGCGCCGCCGCTGCGCCAGGCCTGCTCCGCCTCGGCCGCGTAACCCCGCAGCACTTGACGCGCAGTTTCGGAAAGGAAGGCGTCCTGGGTCTCCATATGGCGACCCCAGCTGTAGCTGAGGCCGATCATCAGCAGACAGAAGCCCACCAGCAGGACGGTCAGTTTCCAGAACAGCGAATGGCGATCGAGCACGGTTCAGTCGGCCTCGCCCACGCCGAACACATAGCCCTTGCCCCAGACGGTGCGGACCTGCCGCTCGTGATAGCCGATGGCCTTGAGCTTGCGGCGGATCTGGCTGACGTGCATGTCCAGGCTGCGGTCATGCCGCGAGTAGCCACGCTGCAGCACCTGCTGGTAAAGGAACGGCTTGCTCAGCACCTCATCCTGGCTGCGATGCAGGGTGTCGAGCAGGCGGTACTCACTGGGGGTCAGGCCGGCCCAGGCGCCAGCGAGGCAGACATCGGCCGCCTGCTCATCGAAGCGCAACTGCCCCGCCGCCGCCTCGCGTGGCGCCAGCGCCCGCCGCTCGAAGGCCACCCGGCGCAGGATCGCCTCGATGCGCACCCGCAGCTCGGCGAAACTGAAAGGCTTCGGCAGGTAGTCGTCCGCTCCCCGCTCGAAACCGCTGATACGGTCGGCCTCGGCCCCCAGCGCGGACATCAGGATGACAGGCGTGGCGCTGCACCGGCGCAGGCTGGCCAGGGCATCCAGGCCATTGAGGCCGGGCAGCAGGATATCCAGCAGAACCAAGTCGAAGACCTGTCGCCCCGCCGCCTCGAGGCCTTCCAGGCCACTGCGGCACCAGGTCACTCGGAAACCACCGCGGCGCAGCTCTTCGTGCAGGTAGGCACCCAGCACGGGGTCGTCCTCGATGGCCAGGATATTGGTGGCGTGAATAGCTTCAGGATGCATTGGCAACTGCCATCGATTCTCAGTTGCGTGATTATTGGGCAAGCGCTCCTGGCAAGGCAACCATTGCCCGACTGACGCACCATCGAGGGACCAGCCTCACTTGGCAAACAAAAAGCCTTACAAATGCCCCCGGTGCGGAGTAACGTTCCCGCTGATGCGCGAACAGCGCTTTTAAAGGCACATGACAGGAGACAGGTGTGCTCGACCGTTTGGGAATCCGCAGCCGCGTCCTGCTGCTGGCCTTGCTCCCCGCCAGCCTGATGGCCCTGGTGCTGGGCAGTTACTTCACCTGGTTGCAACAGAGCGACCTGCGCACGCAGCTGCTGCAACGCGGCAAGATGATCGCCGAGCAGTTGGCGCCCCTGGCGGCGCCGGCGCTGGCCCGCCAGTCCCCGGCGCAACTGGAGCGCATCGCGGCCCAGGCCCTGGAGCAGGTCGACGTGCGCGCCGTGGCGTTCCTCGCCGCCGACCGCACGCGCCTGGCCCACGCCGGCCCCAGCATGCTCAACCAGCCGCCCAGCGGCGGCACCGGCACGCAGCTGCTGCAGCGCACCGGCAACGATGCCACCCGTTACCTGATGCCAGTGTTCGGCCATCACCGCGACCTGGCCACCGACGCCGTGCCCGCCGAAGCCGAGCGCCTGCTCGGCTGGGTGGAGATCGAGCTGTCACACGACGGCACCCTGCTGCGCGGCTACCGCAACCTGTTCACCAGCCTGCTGCTGATCCTCGCCTGCCTGAGCCTTACCGCGCTGCTTGCCCTGCGCATGAGCCGCACCATCAACGACCCGATCAACCGCATCAAGCACGCGGTCAACCAGCTCAAGGACGGCCACCTCGACGAACGCCTGCCGGCCATGGGCAGCCACGAGCTCGACGAACTGGCCGCCGGCATCAACCGCATGGCCGAGACCCTGCACAGCGCCCACGAAGAGCTGCAGCACAGCATCGACCAGGCCACCGAGGACGTGCGCCAGAACCTGGAAACCATCGAGATCCAGAACATCGAGCTGGACATGGCGCGCAAGGAGGCCCTGGAGGCCAGCCGCATCAAGTCCGAGTTCCTCGCCAACATGAGCCACGAGATCCGCACCCCGCTCAACGGCATCCTCGGCTTCACCCACCTGTTGCAGAAGAGCGAGCTCAGCCCGCGCCAGCTCGACTACCTCGGCACCATCGAGAAATCCGCCGACAACCTGCTGGGGATCATCAACGAGATCCTCGACTTCTCCAAGATCGAGGCCGGCAAGCTGGTGCTCGACAGCATCCCGCTCAACCTGCGCGACCTGATCCAGGACACCCTGACCATCCTTGCCCCGGCCGCCCACGCCAAGCAGCTGGAGCTGCTCAGCCTGGTCTACCGCGATACCCCGCTGTCGCTGGTGGGCGACCCGTTGCGGCTCAAGCAGATCCTCACCAACCTGGTGAGCAATGCCATCAAGTTCACCCGCGAAGGCACCATCGTCGTGCGCGCCATGCTCGAGGACGAGCAGGAAGACAGCGTGCAACTGCGCATCAGCGTCCAAGACACCGGCATCGGCCTGTCGCCGCAGGATGTGCGCACCCTGTTCCAGGCCTTCAGCCAGGCCGACAACTCGCTGTCGCGCCAGCCCGGCGGTACCGGCCTGGGCCTGGTGATCTCCAAGCGCCTGATCGAACAGATGGGGGGCGAAATCGGCGTCGACAGCACGCCGGGCGAAGGCTCGCAGTTCTGGATCAGCCTCAACCTGCCCAAGGCCCACGACGACACCGAGGAGCAACCCGCCCAGGCCCTGGTCGGCCGTAGCGTGGCCATCGTCGACGGGCACGACCTGGCCCGCCAGGCGTTGGAGCACCAACTGGAGGACTGCGGCCTGGCGGTCAGCGTGTTCGCCTCCTGCGACCAGCTGCTGCACGGCGTGCAGGCGGCTAGCCAGGCCGGGCAGCCGTTCGAGTTCGCCGTGCTCGGGGTCAACCTCGGCAGCCTGGCGCCGGAACAATTGGGGCAGTACCACCAACAGCTCGAGCGCCTGGGTTGCCAGTGCGTGGTGCTGTGCCCCACCACCGAGCAACCGCTCTACCATCCTTACCTGCCCAACGCCCACGGCCAATTGCTGGCCAAGCCCACCTGCACGCGCAAGTTGCGCCGCCTGCTGCTGGAACTGGTACAACCCCGCCGCCCAGTATGCGAGCAGCGCAGCAACGGCGGCCAGCGCATGCCCAAGCTCCTCTGCGTCGACGACAACCCGGCCAACCTGCTGCTGGTGCAGACCCTGCTCGAAGGGATGGGCGCCGAGGTACTGGCGGTGAACAGTGGCTATGCCGCGGTGCAGGCCGTGCAGGACGAGCCCTTCGACCTGGTGCTGATGGATGTGCAGATGCCCGGCATGGATGGCCGTGCCTGCACCGAACAGATCCGCCAGTGGGAGGCCAGCCAGAGCGGTCCGCCCCTACCCATCGTGGCCCTCACCGCCCACGCCATGGCCAACGAAAAGCGCGCCCTGCTGCACAGCGGCATGGACGACTACCTGACCAAGCCGATCAGCGAGCGCCAGTTGGCCCAGGTGGTGATGAAATGGACCGGCCTGAGCCTGGGATCACCGCCGCAGGAGCGCCCCAGTGAGCGCCTGCCCGACAGCAGCGAGCTGAAGGTGCTCGACCCGGAGGAAGGGCTGCGCCTGGCCGCCGGCAAGCCGGACCTGGCGGCGGATATGCTGGCCATGCTCCTGGCCTCGCTGGAGTCCGACCGCGAGGCCATCCAGGCCGCTCGCGACGCGGCCGATCGCAATGCCATGATCGAACGGGTACACCGACTCAACGGCGCCTCGCGTTATTGCGGCGTACCGCAGTTGCGCGCGGCCTGCCAGCGCAGCGAGACCTTGCTCAAGCAGGACAGCCCCCAGGCATTGCAGGCCCTGGACGAACTGGACCAGGCCATCAGCCGACTGGCCGAGCAGGCGCGCGAAAGCGCCTGAATCCCCCATAGGCTTCGCAAGAGTCGTGGGAGCGGCGGTGCGTCTTGCCCCGCGACAGGGCCGTCACAGATCAATACCCGATCTACCTGACGGCCTAGACTGTTGCCGACTCACAGAAGGAAGCCCCCATGCGCGCCCTGTTGTTCAGCAGCCAGCACTACGACCAGGAAAGCTTCACCCGCGCCGCCAGCGCGGGCGCCCTGGAGCTGCACTACCAGCCCGCCCGCCTGACCCTGGACACCGCAGCCCTCGCCCAGGGCTTCGAGGTGGTCTGCGCCTTCATCAACGATGAACTCGACGCCCAGGTCCTGCAGCGCCTGGCCGCCGGCGGCACACGCCTGATCGCCCTGCGCTCGGCCGGCTACAACCACGTCGACCTGGCCGCCGCGCAGCGCCTCGGGCTCAGAGTGGTGCGTGTACCGGCCTATTCGCCGCACGCCGTCGCCGAACATGCCGTGGCGCTGATCCTGGCCCTCAACCGCCGCCTGCACCGGGCCTACAACCGCACCCGCGAAGGCGATTTCACCCTGCACGGGCTGACCGGCTTCGACCTGCACGGCAAGACCGTCGGCGTGGTCGGCACCGGCCAGATCGGCGCGGCCTTCGCCCGCATCATGGCCGGCTTCGGCTGCCAGCTGCTGGCCTACGACCCCTACCCCAACCCTGAGCTGGTCGCCCTCGGCGCCCGCTACCTGGAACTGCCCGAGCTGCTGCGCCAGGCACGCATCATCAGCCTGCACTGCCCGCTCACCGAGCACACCCGCCACCTGATCAACGCCCAGAGCCTGGCCCAACTGCAGCCCGGCGCCATGCTGATCAACACCGGCCGCGGCGCGCTGGTCGACACCCCGGCACTGATCGACGCGCTCAAAAGTGGCCAGCTCGGCTACCTGGGGCTGGATGTCTATGAAGAGGAGGCGCAGCTGTTCTTCGAGGACCGCTCCGACTTGCCGCTGCAGGACGACGTGCTGGCACGGCTGCTGACCTTCCCCAACGTGATCGTCACCGCGCACCAGGCGTTCCTTACCCGCGAGGCCCTGGATGCCATCGCGGCCACCACCCTGGACAACATCTCCCGCTGGGCGGCAGGCAATCCGCAGAATCTTGTAAACGGTTGATGCTAGTGTGGTGCTTTGCAAATACGCCCCATAAATCGCGCGTGATTTTTGTGCTCAAGCAAGGCGTCGCGACGAGTCGTAGCCCAGCTACGGCGAGGAGCGACAACGCAGCATGAGCGCAAAAAGCGCCGCGAATTAGGGTCGTTATTTGTGAAGCACCACACTAAGATACGCGGCATTTCTGGAGGACCCATGGTCGAACACGATTTCCGCTACACCCTTTTCAACCCGCAACACACCCTGATCGAGTGCCGCGCGCTGGTACCGGGCCGCTATCAGGTCACCGGCAACGGCGGCTCGATCCAGAAAGGCGACGCGCTGCTGGTTTCGCTCAAAGGCAGCAAAACCCTGTCCATGCGCCTGACCGTGGACAGCGTGCGCCACCTGATCAACCCCACCGGGCAGTGGGTGGCCGTGGCCCAGGGGCCAGTATTCAACGAACTGGAAATCCACGAGTGGCAAGTCAAGTGCGACGGCTGCGACGCGGTGCTGGACTTCGAGTTCGCCGTCGAAGCCAAGCTCGGCAAGAAGGGCCACGCCCCGGCAGCCACCGCCCGTGTCCAGGAGCTGGGCTGGGCCAGCCAGGGCGACAAGCACCTGTGCCCGCAGTGCCAGGAGCGCGCCTGAGTGAAACAGCTGCTGACCGGCGTGCTGATCGCCACCGGCCTGATGGGCTGCGCGTCGCAACCTTCGAAGCTGCAGCAGGAGCAAAGCTACCTGCTGGAGTGGATCGGTGAACGCCCGCTGATCGACTACAGCCACCTGACCCTGACCCTGGCCAGCGATGGCCGTGCCTATGGCAATGCCGGCTGTAACCACTGGTTCGCGCCCTATACGCTGGACGGCGAGCACTTGAGCTTCGGCAAGGTCGGCAAGACCCGCAAGCTGTGCGCGCCAGCGCTGATGGACCAGGAGAAACGCTTCCTGCAGGCGCTGGAGACGGTGCAGCGCTGGGACGTGTCGCCAATCGAGCAGATCCGCTTCTGGCCGGCCGAGGGCAAGCCGCTGCGGTTCTGGCCTGAGGAAGGCTGAAACCATCGCGGAGCAAGCACGCTCCCACGTGGGGGCGGGCTTGCTCCGCGATGCTGGAACTCAGGCGCCGCCCTTGAGCGCCCTGATCTTCGCCTGCAGCCCTTCAAGCGTCTGCTCGCCCAGCAGTTGCTCGCGCACCTTGCCCTTGTCATCGATGATATAGGTCACCGGCAGCGCCTCGCTGCGCGGCAGCTCATAGCGCTCGGCCGGGTCTTGCGCGAGCACGGTGAAGCCGATGCCGAGGGTCTCGGCGGCAGCCTTGAGGTCGGCACCCTGCAAACCATCGAAGTTCACCCCCAGCACCCGGATACCCTGGTTTTCCCACTGCTTGGCAGCAGCATTGAGTTCAGGTATTTCGGTACGGCACGGGCCGCACCATTCGGCCCAGTAGTTGAGCACCAGCCAGTGCCCCTCGACCTGTTCGGCCTTCACCGTATTGCCGTGCTGGTCCACGCCGTAGTCCGCACCGCAGCCGCCGAGCAGCAGGCTCGCGGTGATGGCCAGTGCAGCTGCCAAACGCCTTGCCATGGGTCAATCCTTCTCGAAGTTTTCAAGCATTGAAGTCGGTCGCTGCGGTTAGAATAGCCGCCACACCCAGCTGGATGCGACCCGTCATGACCGATCTGACCCTCTATCATAACCCGCGCTGCTCGAAATCCCGCGGCGCCCTGGAACTGCTCGAAGCGCGCGGCCTCGCACCGACCATCGTGCGCTATCTCGAGACCCCGCCGGACGCCGCCACCCTCGAACAGCTGCTCGCCAAGCTGGGCATCGGCGCGCGCCAACTGCTGCGCACCGGCGAAGACGAATACAAGGCACTGGAGCTGGCCAACCCAGCCCTGAGCGACGCTCAGCTGATCAAGGCGATGGTCGAGCATCCCAAGCTGATCGAACGCCCGATCCTGGTCGCACGCGACAAGGCCGTGATCGGACGCCCACCCGAGAAGGTCCTGGAGATCCTGCCGTGAGCGAACCCTACATCCTGGTGCTGTACTACAGCCGCCACGGCTCGACCAGCGAGATGGCCCGGCACATTGCCCGCGGCGTCGAGATGGCCGGCCTGGAGGCGCGCCTGCGCACGGTGCCGGCGATCTCCACCGAGTGCGAAGCCGTGGCCCCGGACATCCCGGCCAGCGGCGCGCTGTACGCCACCCTCGACGACCTGCGCCACTGCGCGGGCCTGGCCATGGGCAGCCCGACCCGCTTCGGCAACATGGCCGCACCGCTCAAGTACTTCCTCGACGGCACCAGCAGCCTGTGGCTGGGCGGCGAGCTGGTGGGCAAGCCAGCGGCGGTGTTCACTTCCACCGCCAGCCTGCACGGCGGCCAGGAAACCACCCTGCTGTCGATGCTGCTGCCGCTGATGCACCACGGCATGCTGGTCACCGGCCTGCCCTACAGCGAGTCGGCGCTGCTCGATACCCGCGGCGGCGGCACCCCATATGGGGCCAGCCACCATGCCGGCGCCGACGGCAAGCGCGAGCTGGACCAGCACGAGATCACCCTGTGCCGCGCCCTCGGCCAACGCCTGGCCAACACCGCCAAGGCCCTGGGTGGCCAGCGTGGCTAGAAAACCCAAGGTGCTGCCGCCACTGGAGTGGCTCGCCCCACGCGTACGGCTGACCCGCGCCCTGAGCCTGGCTTGCTTCTTCGGCCTGATCGCCCTGCTGGTGGTGAACAACCTGTGGTTCGCCAACCTGCACGGGGCGCGGGTCGAAGTGATCCTGGCCATCGAGCTGATCCCCCTGCTGCTGCTGCTGCCGGGCATGCTGATGGGCAGCGCCCGGGCGCATGCCTGGACCTGCTTCGTGGTCAATATCTACTTCATCAAGGGCGTGCTGGCCGCGTTCGACCCCGCCCGAGCGCTGTTCGGCTGGGTCGAGGTGCTGGTGAGCCTGGGGCTGTTCGTCAGCGGCTTGCTGTTCGTGCGCTGGAAGTTCCAGCAGGATCGACGCCTGGCTGGCGAAGGTGCCTGAACGTATCGGGGCCGCGTTGCGGCCCCGGCGATCTCAATGGTTGACGGTATGCGCCAGCATCACCGACAGCTGGCACAGCGGCCGACCGCTTTCGGCGTGCCACTGATTGAACGCCTGCTGCACCAGCGCCAGGTCACGCAGGCTGGTCGGCGGCTTGTCGATGATCTTCTGGGCGATCAACGCGGCGGCCATGTCGTCGGTGGGGATGAAGGTGTCCTTGCCGACCATGCGCAGGAAACGCGGAGCCGATAGTCCGCCCAGCTGGTTGCCATGCTTGGCCAGGTACTTCCACAGCCCGACGATATCGGTCTCGGGCCAGTCGGCGATGAACGCGCCGAAACTGCCCTTCTCCTTCGCCACGTCGAGGATCATCTGCGCATTGCGCGGCACGCTCTTGAGCTTGCCCAGGTGGCGGATGATGCGCTCGTCCTGCATCAGCCGCTCCAGGTGCTCGGCGCCCATCAGCACCACTTTCTCCGGGTCGAAGCCAAAGAACACCTGCTCGAACGCCGGCCACTTGGCATCCACCAGGCTGTGCTTGAGCCCGGCGCGGAACACGCGCAGGGCCAGGGTCGACAGGTAGCGGTCGTCGGTGATGTCGCGCAGCTGCGCGGGTGTGCGCGGCTGCGGCAGGAAGGCTTCCAGCGCCTTGGCCGAACCGAAGCGGTTCAGGCAGTACTCATGCAACCACTGGTAGTCGCGCATAAGATCAGATGTTCAGCACGTCGAGGAAGCGCGGGGTGGCGCTCTCGTCGATCTTCAGGCTGGTGAAGTCGAACAGGTTGCGGTCGGCCAGCTGCGACGGCGCGACGTTCTGCAGGGCGCGGAAAATGCTCTCGGTGCGGCCAGGGTGCTTGCGCTCCCACTCCACCAGCATGTCCTTGACCACCTGGCGCTGCAGGTTTTCCTGCGAGCCGCACAAGTTGCACGGGATGATCGGGAATTCCTTCATGTCCGAATACGCCTGGATGTCCTTCTCGCTGCAGTAGGCCAGCGGGCGGATCACCACGTTGCGCCCGTCGTCGGCACGCAGCTTCGGCGGCATGCCCTTGAGCGCGCCGTTGAAGAACATGTTGAGGAAGAAGGTCTCGACGATGTCGTCGCGGTGGTGCCCCAGGGCCATCTTGGTCGCGCCGATCTCGTCGGCGAAGGTGTACAGGGTGCCGCGGCGCAGGCGCGAGCACAGCGAGCAGGTGGTCTTGCCCTCGGGCACCAGCTCCTTGACCACCGAGTAGGTGTCCTTCTCGACGATGTGGTACTCGACGCCCAGTTCCTTGAGGTAGGCCGGCAGCACGTGCTCGGGGAAGCCCGGCTGCTTCTGGTCCATGTTCACCGCGACGATCTCGAACTTGATCGGCGCCACCTTCTGCAGGTGCAACAGAACGTCGAGCATGGTGTAGCTGTCCTTGCCGCCGGACAGGCAGACCATGACCTTGTCGCCATCCTCGATCATGTTGAAGTCGGTGATGGCTTCGCCGGCGAGGCGACGCAGGCGTTTTTGCAGTTTGTTCTGGTTGACCGAGAGGGTGCCCATAGCGCTTGAATCCGCGAGGTGTGACAAAAGCCGGCTATTTTACGCACAAACCGGGCGGCGCAGTAGGTGAATCCGATAAAGACTTCAAGGGAATCAACCACGTCGCTGACAGCGCGATTTGCTCTAAAAAGCCGGTTTTGTGCGGGAATCCGCTTCCTATACTGCGACATAAGGCCACATTGGCGCAGCACCTGGTGTCCTGGCCTCGGGCCATAGGCGCTCCATCCGGGGGGCGTTTGGCAACGACGATAGGAGTGACCCGTATGATTCATCACGTTGTTGGGCTGTTCACCCACCCCGACCAGGAGTGGCGGGAGATTCGTGGCGAGGACGAAAGCATCAGCCACATGTACCTGACGCACACGCTGATCCTGGCGGCGATTCCCGCCGTGTCGGCGTTCATCGGCACCACCCAGGTCGGCTGGGTGATCGGCGAGCGGCCAGCCGTGATGCTGACCATGGAAAGCGCGTTATGGATGAGCATCATGTCCTACCTGGCGATGCTCGCCGGCGTGGCGGTGATGGGCGCCTTCATCCACTGGATGGCGCGCACCTACGACGCCAACCCGAGCATGGCGCAGTGCATCGCCTTTGCCACCTACACCGCCACCCCGCTGTTCATCGGCGGCCTCGCGGCGCTGTACCCGCACCTGTGGCTGGGCATGCTGATCGGCACGGCGGCGATCTGCTACACCGTGTACCTGCTGTATGTCGGCTTGCCGACGTTCATGAACATACCGTCGGATGAAGGCTTCCTGTTCTCCAGCTCGGTGCTGGCGGTGGGCCTCGTGGTTCTGGTGGCGATCATGGCCGCGACCGTGATCATCTGGGGACTGGGCGTGGGGCCCGTCTATACCAACTGAACGCATACCAACCAGATCCAACCAACACTGGGGCATCACCGAGGCCGCCGCAAGGCGGCCTCGCTTCGTGTGCCTGACCGGCGGCTCGGCAGCCGCCCGCTGCCTGCGGCATAATGCCCGGTCAGGAGAACTACCCCGCCATGCCCGAGCTGCTCAGACAACGCGTCGAAACCTGTTACCAGCAAGCCGAAACCTTCTTCAAACGCCCCTTCCCGCGCCCGCAGGTCAGCTTCAAGCTGCGCGGACAGAAGGCCGGCGTCGCCCACCTGCACGAGAACCTGCTGCGCTTCAACCTGCAGCTGTACCGCGAGAACGCCGAAGACTTCCTGCGCCAGACCGTGGCCCACGAGGTCGCCCACCTGATCGCCCACCAGCTGTTCGGCGAGCGCATCCAGGCCCATGGCGAGGAGTGGCAGTTGATCATGCGCGGGGTGTACGAGCTGCCGCCGAACCGCTGTCACAACTACGAAGTGCAGCGGCGCGTGGCGACACGTTACATCTACCGTTGCCCGTGCCCGGAAAGCGATTTCCCGTTCACCGCCCAGCGCCACAAGCTGGTGCGCCAGGGGCGGCGCTACCTGTGCCGGCGCTGCCGGGAGATCCTGGTGTACAGCGGCGAGACGCGGGTCGAATAATCGTCAACGCATGAAAAAGGCGACCCGAGGGTCGCCTTTTCGCATTTCAACTCACACTCAACGCGCCGGGCCTTCGGCCACGCCCAGGTCGTCGGTCGGACGGGTGTCGATCAGCGGCGAGCCGCCAGACGCCAGTTCGGCCTGCAGGGTGTCGGTGTCCAGCTCCTTGACCCACTTGGCCACGACCACGGTGGCCACGGCGTTGCCGATCAGGTTGGTCAGTGCGCGGGCTTCGGACATGAAGCGGTCGATACCCAGGATCAGCGCCAGGCCGGCAACCGGCAGGTGGCCGACGGCCGACAGGGTGGCGGCGAGGACAATGAAGCCGGAACCTGTGACGCCCGCGGCACCCTTGGAGGCCACCAGCAGCACCAGCAGCAGGGTGATCTGGTGGGTGATGTCCATGGTGGTGTCGGTGGCCTGGGCGATGAACACCGCGGCCATGGTCAGGTAGATCGAGGTACCGTCCAGGTTGAACGAGTAGCCGGTCGGGATCACCAGGCCAACCACCGATTTCTTCGCGCCCAGGCGCTCCATCTTGGCCAGCATGCGCGGCAGGGCCGACTCGGAGGACGAGGTGCCCAGGACGATCAGCAGCTCTTCACGGATGTAGCGGATCAGCTTGATGACGCTGAAGCCATGGGCGCGGCAGATACCGCCCAGCACGACCAGGATGAACAGCAGGCAAGTGATGTAGAAGCAGGCCATCAGGTAGCCCAGCTGCACCAGCGAACCCACGCCGTACTGGCCGATGGTGAAGGCCATGGCGCCGAAGGCGCCGATCGGGGCCAGCTTCATGATCATGTTGATGATGTTGAACATGACATGGGCGAAGCGATCGATCAGGTCCAGCACCGGCTTGCCGTAGCTGCCCAGGCGGTGCAAGGCGAAGCCGAACAGCACCGAGAACATCAGCACTTGCAGGATGTCGCCGTTGGCGAAGGCGCCGACCACGGTGTTGGGGATGACATTGAGCAGGAAGCCGACGGTGGTCTGCTGCGCGCCGGCGGCGGCATAGGCAGCCACGCTGCTGGCGTTGAGGGTGCTCACGTCGACGTGCATGCCGGCACCCGGCTGCACCACGTTGACTACCACCAGGCCGATGATCAGGGCGATGGTGGAGACGATCTCGAAGTACAGCAGCGCGTAACCGCCGGTCTTGCCGACCGACTTCATGCTTTGCATGCCCGCGATGCCGCTGACCACGGTACAGAAGATGATCGGCGCGATGACCATCTTGATCAGCTTGACGAAGCCGTCACCCAGGGGTTTGAGGGCTACGCCGGTCTCCGGGTAGTAGTGGCCGAGCAGGATACCGATGGTGATCGCGACGATCACCTGGACATACAGCGATTTGTACAGCGGCTGACGAGTCGTCATGGCTAATTTTTCCTCAAGTGGGCCGGCGCATCCTTCCCAGGATGTCGGGGCACCTGAATCGCGAACCCTCCTGTACCCGGAGGGATTTGTCGTTGTGTTCGAGCGCCTGGGCAGGCCTCTGCCAGGTGAATAGCAAGGGCGATGCCAAAGTGCCCGCTTGAGGTGCACAGCCAATGATTACAGGGTGTGAATGCCCCGGGACGGGGCGCAGTAGCCGGTAGGAAATGGCGGATTTCCGCCCGATGGCGGAAATCGTACAGGGCGGGTTGGCGGATTTCCGCCTCAGAGGTATTCAGTGGGACTTCCCGGTGGGAGCGGGCTTGCCCCGCGATGAGGACCGCTCCGGATGGCACCGACTTCGCAGGTATCGCGGGGCTAGCCCGCTCCCACGCACCGCCCCCTGCACTGGAAAGGCAGAATCAATCGAGCCGGAAAGCGATGCGGAACGCAGCCCCGCCCAACGGCGAATCGCCAAGGCTCAACTCGGCGTCGTAGCTGTCGATGATGTCCTTGACCACCGCCAGGCCGATCCCTTGCCCGGGGTGCTGGCGGTCCAGCCGCTCGCCGCGTTCGAGAATGCGCTCACGCTGGTCGGGCGGCACGCCCGGGCCGTCGTCCTCGATCCACAGCTCCAGTTGCCCCGGCGCTTCACACAGGCTGACCCGCACCTGCCCCAGGCACAACCGGTAGGCGTTCTCCAGCAGGTTGCCGAGCAGCTCGAGCAAGGCTCCCTGTTCCATCGGCACCCGCGCATCGGCCGGGAGATCGAAACCGACCTCGACGCGTTTGTCGCGATAGACCTTGGCCAAGGTGCTGCACAGGCTGTCGAGCAACGGCTTGAGCTCGACCTGGTGCTTTACCAGGCCACTCTTGCGCAGGCTGGCGCGCTGCAATTGGTAGTCGATCTGTTGGCTCATGCGCTCGATCTGGCTCTGCAGCACCCGCGCCTGCTCGCGGTCGCCCTGCTCCATGCTCTCGCCCACGCCCTGCAGCACCGCCAGCGGGGTCTTCAGGCTGTGGGCCAGGTCGTCGAGCGAGTCGCGGTAGCGCTGGCGCTGCTCACGCTCGCTGCGCAGCAGGCGGTTGAGCGAGCCGGTCAGGCGCAGCAGTTCGCGTGGGTGCTCGCGGCTCAGTCCATCCCTGGCGCCGCTCTCCACGTCGTCCAGCTCGGAGCTGAGCCGACGCAGCGAGCGCAGGCCCCAGGTCAGGCCGGCCCAGAGCAGCACCATCAGCGCGAGCAGCGCCGCGCCGAAGCCGAAGTAGAGTTTCTCGCGCAGGCCATTGAGGGTGTCCTGGTACTCGCGGACCGGTTGCAGGGCGACGATGCTGAACGCCGCGCTCTTGCCGCCAAGCAGCCTGACCTCGACGTCATAGACGAAGAACTCCTCGCCGTCGTCCTGGTGAATACGGGCGAATTCGTTGCCACGCCCGTCATAGCGCGGGTGGTAGTTGATGTTGCGGTTGCGCGTGGCCCGCGACTGCCACACCAGCTTGCCCTGGCGGTCGAAGATGTAGCCGAGCAAGCCTGTATACGGCAGGTTGAAGCGTTCGTCCGGCAGCAGCGCCGGCATCTGCAACTGGCCATGCTCGATGCGCGCGGCGGAAATCAGCGTGGTCACGTCCGAGGCCAGGCGCTGCTCGATGGACTCCTGCAACGCCAGGCTGAAGGCCTTCTGCAGCGCCGGCAGCAACGCCAGCATGAACAGCAGCGCCAGCAACGCCGCCGCCAGCATCAGGCGCACCCGCAGCGAACGGATCATCGGCAGCGCTCGGTGAACAGGTAGCCCAGGCCACGCACGGTATCGATCGGCTTGAAGCCGTTGTCGCCCTCGAGCTTGCGGCGCAGGCGGCCGACCAGCACCTCGATGACGTTCGGGTCGCGCTCCTCGTCGTCCGGGTACAGCTGTTCCATCAGCCGGTCCTTGGCCACCACCTGCTGGTGATGACGCATGAGGTACTCGAGAATGCGGTATTCGTAGGCGGTCAGCGCCAGCGGTTGCTCGTCCAGGGTGGCCTGCTTGCGGTTGAGGTCGAGCACCAGCGGGCCGGCGGCGATGGTCGACTGGGTGAAGCCGCTGGAGCGGCGCAGCAGGGCGTTCAGGCGCGCCTCCAGCTCTTCGAACTGGAACGGCTTGACCACGTAGTCGTCAGCGCCGGCGGCCAGGCCCTCGACCTTGTCCTGCCAGTTGCCGCGGGCGGTGAGGATCAGGATCGGGAAGGTCTGGCCAAGGTTGCGCAGCTGACGGATCAGGTCCAGCCCGCTCATGCCCGGCAGGCCCAGGTCGATCACCGCCAGGTCATGGTTGTACTGCTCGGCCTGGTACAAGGCTTCCTCGGCGTTGGCCACCGCCTGCACCACATGGCCGCCCTCGCCGAGGCGGGTGAACAGGTGATGACGCAGCAGCGCCTCGTCCTCGACCACCAGCAATTTCATGCAGTTCTCCTTTGAATAGCGAATGCCTGTACCGGCCTCATCGCGGGGCAAGCCCGCTCCCACGGGTCATGCACTCCTCGCGATGAGGCCGGCACAGGATAACAGCGACCTCAGAACTTGTAGCTTGCCGCCAGGTAGGTCTGCGCGCTGCTGGTCAGGCGCAGGGTGCCGTCCTTCGGCCCGCCGTGGGCGCCGATCTCGGTGGCGGCGTTGCTGCGCAGGTAACGGTAGCCCATCTCCACCGAGGCCTTGTCGGTGATTTCCTGGATCACGCCGGCCTGCAGGCCCACGGCATAGCCGTAGTCGGTGTCGCGGCTGGCGCCCGGCGAGTCCTGGGTCAGCTTGGTCATGCCCAGGGTGCCGCCGCCGAACAGCTTGGTGGTATCGCCCACCGGCAGGAACAGGTCGTAGCTACCGAGCAGGTTTTCCTGGCGTAGCTTGACGCCGCTGTGGTCACCCGAGACGTTGTCGTAGGTCATGTAGTAGCGGCCCTGGTCGTTGATCTTGCCCAGGCGCACGCCCCAGGTGCTGTCCTTGCCGATGATGCCGTCGGCGTTCAGGCCGTCGGTGTTGCGTTGCAGCAGGCCGGACTTGCGCACTTTGTCGCTGGTCTGGCCGTAGGTCAGGCTGGCGAAGTTGTCATCGGCCTGGGCGGCGGTGGTGAGGCCGGCGGCGCAAACCGCCATGGCGGCGATCAGGGTATTGAGCGTTTTCATGGTTCAGGTACTCCGGGTTGGATGCGTTGTTTCTGTCTGGGGACTAGAGTAGGGAGGGCGCCCTGAACCCCTGCTGAACCCGGCCTGAACCTGGGCTGAACGAACCGAACAAGGAGCTCGACCATGCGTACCCTGCTTGCACTGGCCCTGTTGTGCGGCGCCACCCTCGCCCAGGCGGCGGTGCAGACCCGCGAGATCCCCTACCAGGATACCGACGGCAACCGCCTGATCGGCTACTACGCCTACGACGACGCCGTCGAGGGCAAGCGCCCGGGCGTGGTGGTGGTGCATGAATGGTGGGGGCTGAACGACTACGCCAAGCGCCGCGCCCGCGACCTCGCGGCGCTGGGCTACAACGCCCTGGCCATCGACATGTACGGCGACGGCAAGAACACCGAGCACCCCGCCGATGCGCAGGCGTTCATGGCCGCGGCAATGGAGGACCCAGCGGCCGCCGCCCGGCGCTTCGATGCCGGGCTGGAGCTGCTGAAGATCCAGCCCAACACCAACAAGCACCAGCTGGCGGCCATCGGCTACTGCTTTGGCGGCAAGGTGGTGCTGGACGCGGCGCGCCGCGGTGAGAAGCTCGACGGCGTGGTGAGCTTCCATGGCGCGCTGGTGACCCAGACGCCGGCCAAGCCGGGGGTGGTCCGGGCCAAGATCCTGGTAGAGCATGGCGAGGCCGACAGCATGGTCACCCCGCAGCAGGTGGCGGCGTTCAAGGCGGAGATGGATGCGGCCAAGGCGGACTACAAGTTCGTCGGGATCCCGGGGGCCAAGCATGGCTTCAGCAACCCGGATGCCGACCGCTTGAGCCATGGCGAGCATGGTGGGCCGGATATCGGCTATGACAAGGCGGCTGACGAGAGCTCGTGGAAGGATATGCAGGCGTTCCTCAAGACGGCGTTTGACTGAAGGGCTCTTGGCGGGCAAGTCGGGTCGCCGCACCGCCGCTCCCACGCCGAAAAACAACGCGACTCGTGGGAGCGGCGGTGCGGCGACCCGACTTGCCCCGCGATGACGTCCCGGTGATTTGCGCCAGCGATCACGGCTGGCACAATATCGACCATGAACAGACTCCCCACCTGCTGCGCCCCGCTCCAGCACCATTGGCCCCTGCCACGCCCGGTCCCCGGCGCGGTGCTGGTCAGCTGCGCCTTCGACCCGACCCGCCTGGCCGCCGACGACTTCCAGCGCGCCGGCATCGAACAGACCGCCAGCCTGCAACGCTCGGTGGCCAAGCGCCAGGCCGAGTACCTGGCCGGCCGAGTCTGCGCCCGTGCTGCCCTGCAACATCTGGATGGCCGCGACTACGCGCCCGCTGCCCACGAAGACCGCTCGCCCATCTGGCCCGCCGGCATCCACGGCTCGATTACCCACGGCCAGGGCTGGGCCGCCGCCGTGGTGGCTACCGAGGGCCAATGCCGCGGCCTGGGGCTGGACCAGGAAACCCTGCTCGGAGAAGACCGCGCCGAACGCCTGGCCGGGGAGATCCTCACCCCCGCGGAGCTGGAACGCCTGGACCGCAGCCAACAGGCCCTGGCCGTGACCCTGACCTTCTCGCTCAAGGAAAGCCTGTTCAAGACGCTCTACCCGCTGACGAAAAAGCGCTTCTATTTCGAGCACGCCGAACTGCTGGAATGGTCCAGCGACGGCCACGCCCGCCTGCGCTTGCTCACCGACCTGTCGGCCGAGTGGCGCCACGGTGTCGAACTCAATGGCCAGTTCTGCCTGCAGGACGGCCACCTGCTCAGCCTGATCAGCGTTTAATCGCGTGGCTGCTCCCGCGGCCAGCTCAGGCTGAAACACGCCCCGCCCAGCTGCTCGCTGTGCCCGACCAGGGCGCGGCCGCCGTGCCAGTAGATGATCCGCCGGACGATCGACAGCCCCAGGCCATGCCCGCCCGAGGCCCGGGTGCGGCTGTCGTCGAGGCGGGTGAAGGGGGTGAAGATGCGGTGCCACACGCCCTCGGGAATCCCGGGGCCGTCGTCCTCCACATCGATGCGGCAACGCTGCTGTCCCAGGTGATAGCTCACGCGCACTTCGGACTCGGCATGGCGCATGGCATTGCGCACCAGGTTCTGCAGGGCCCGGTGCAGGTAGCGCGGCTCGGCCTCGACCCGAGCATCACCGCCGTCGAGCCCGTGGCATTCGCCGCGCACTACCCGCACCTCGGCGCGCAGCGGCGCCAGCTCCTCGATCACTCGCGCCAGCAGCTCGTCCAGGTCCACCACCTGGAAATGCAGGGCCGGCGCGCCCTGCTCCAGGCGGGCGTAGGTCAGCATCTCGTCGACCAGCTTGTCCAGGTCCTGGATATCGCCGTCCATGCCCGCCAGGTGCTTGGCCCGGGCAGCGTCGGTGCTGGCGCTCTCGATCATCTCCAGGCCAAAGCGCAGCCGCGCCACCGGCGTGCGCAACTCGTGGGACACCGCCCGCACCAGCTCGCGCTGCATGGTCAATGAACGTTGCAGGTGCTCGGCCATGCCATTGAAGGCCTCGGCCAGGCGCCCCACCGAGTCGGCATCGCCGGCCGGCACCCGGGTGTCCAGGCTGCCCTGGGCGATGCGCGTGGCCGCCACCTCCAGGCCGGACACCCGCCGCTCCAGTTGGCGCACCAGCAGGTAGACCACCAGGCCGATCAGGCACAAGCCGAGAAAGGCGATCAGGATCAGCAACTGCGGCGGATAGGGGTTGAGCTGATACAGAGGGCCGATCTCCAGCACCCAGGGCGAGCCGGACAGCCCCGAGAACACGCGGATCGAATCACCGTCCCGGCCCAGGGCCATCACCGTGTCGCCCTCCTCCACCCGGCGGCGCTGGTCGTCGTCCAGGGCGGCGCGCTCGATACGCTGCAGGGCGATGTCGAAGCCGAAACCCTTGCTCTGCCGAAGCTGTGCCAGGCAAGCCTGCTGCTCGGTCACCGGGTAGCGCACCAGCTCATCGGCCAATAGATAAAGCGTGGCACGGGCCAGCTGCTCGCTGATCTGCTTGACCTCGGCCACCAGCAGCAGGTCTTCGTGGCCGACCCGACGCAATACCCGGGCGGCATGCGGGCCGGTCTTTTCCACCACCACCAGATCGCGGTACAGCCGTGCCCGCTGCCCGCCGTCGAGGGTGAACGCCGACAGCGGCTGCAGGTCCAGCGGCACGCCGAGCAGGCGCTCCCAAATCACCAGCGAACGGGTGCGCTCCACCGCGTTCTGCTGCGCCAGGTTGTCGGCCATCAGGCTGAAGGTGCCCTGGGCCAGGCGCTCGCGGTGCTGGCCAGCACGGATCTCGTTGAGCAGGTGCAGGCTCAGCACGCCGAGCACGGCCACCAGCACCAGCACCGCGAGCATGCCGCCATAGATACGCAGGAAGATCGAGTTCATGGCGCCTCGCCGACGAACAGGTAGCCCTTGCTGCGCAGGGTCTTGATCAGCCGCGGGGTGATCGGGTCGTCGCCGATCTTGGGGCGGATCTTGGAGATGCGCACATCGATGGAGCGGTCCTGGCCGTCGTAGCCGACGCCGCGCAGCGAGGTGAAGATCTCCTCTCGGGACAGCACGCGCCCGGCGTTGCTGGCCAGCAGCCAGAGCAAGTCGAATTCGGCGCCGGTCAGGTCGACCAATTGGCCGTGCAGGCGCGCCTCGCGCTGGCGGCTGTCTATATGCAGGGGGCCGAAGGTCAGGTCCTGGCGGCGCTCCGGGGCGTCGCTGCGGCGCAGCAGGGCGTTGATACGCGCCAGCAGCACGCGCGGGCGCACCGGTTTGCATACGTAGTCGTCGGCGCCCAGGTCCAGGCCCTGGACCTGGTCGAGCTCGTCGCTGCGGGCGGTGAGCATGAGGATGGGGCCGGCGTACTGGCCGCGCACGCGGCGGCAAATGCTCAGGCCGTCTTCGCCGGGCAGCATCAGGTCGAGGATCACCAGGTCCGGCTGGCTGTCGATGATACGCCGCGCGGCGCGGCCACCGTCGCCCTCCACCGCCACTTCGAAGCCGTTGGCCTGGAGGTATTCGGCAGTCAGTTCGGCCAGGCGCTGGTCGTCCTCGACGATCAGGATGCGGTTGATTGGCTGGTCCATGGCCTCCCCTTTTTCTGGTTATTGTCTGGCCTTGTGTTGTCCGTGCCCCGCGATTAGGCCGGCACAACCCTTTGATTCCAGCGCAAATCCGCCTTCACCAAAGCGCAACATCAGCCCCGGATACTACGTCCCGCTCCCACCCCTGCCAACTACCGCAAACAGCCCTCGACTGAACCGTTTTTTGTGATAGGGTGCGCGCCCGCAAAATTATGCGTCGGGGCGTAGCAGCCAGAAAAAATAGTGCAAACCTCTTGGGACAAGGCCTACAGCGAATACCCACGGATGACTCACAAAGTACCCACAAGTTATCCACAGGCGCCGACCTTGCAAAGCCCCCTGGACCGCATTATCTTGTATCCCTATCGCAGCGAACCACTAGATATTGGGTTTTGCGCAAAATCACAAACACAAGTCAACAGGCAAATTCAAGCGAATTTTCTGGCTGAACTTAAGGTGATTTCAACAGCCAAACCGCTCCTGCGGAGGGCGACCGAGGCAAGCCGCAGACGGCCTTGTTCGGGTATGAGTGTTGCAGGCAAGGCCCGCACTCATCAGCAACAGATTTTGGGTACGCCCAGAACCTTTGACTTCGGCCAGGGAGCGGCAGGTTACTGCCCCTAATTCCTGAGTCTGTCCCGAAGTCGGTAAGCCCGAGCGGGCGGATGCGTGTGCTTCACGCGCATCCCCGCCCGGGCCATCGAGCAAGTGGACGGAACGGTGGCGCCCGACAACGGCGCCTGAACAAACTAGAAACTGTGGAGACACCCACCCATGCAAACCGACACAACTCGCGAGAACCCGCAGGCCAAGGCGCCTCAGGCCGCCGATTCGAACCAGGATCTGGCCGCCACCGCCCCTGGCCAACTGCGCGTGATCAAGCGTAACGGCACTGTCGTCCCCTACACCGACGACAAGATCACCGTTGCCATCACCAAGGCGTTCCTCGCAGTTGAAGGCGGCACCGCCGCCGCCTCGTCGCGCATCCACGACACCGTCGCGCGCCTGACCGAGCAGGTCACCGCCACGTTCAAGCGTCGCATGCCATCGGGTGGCACCATCCACATCGAAGAAATCCAGGACCAGGTCGAACTGGCCCTGATGCGCGCCGGCGAGCAGAAAGTCGCCCGTGACTACGTGATCTACCGCGACCAGCGTGCAAAAGAGCGCGCCACCCGCAGCAACGCCGACGCCGTGGTCGAGCCGCACCCAAGCATCCGCATCACCCTCGCCGACGGCAGCCTGGCGCCGCTGGACATGGCGCGCCTGAACACCATCATCAGCGAAGCCTGCGAAGGCCTGGCCGAAGTCGATGGCGAGCTGATCCAGCGCGAAACCCTGAAGAACCTGTACGACGGCGTCGCCCTGAAGGACGTCAACACCGCCCTGGTGATGACCGCCCGTACCCTGGTCGAGCGTGAGCCGAACTACTCGTTCGTCACCGCCCGCCTGCTGATGGACACCCTGCGTGCCGAAGGCCTGGGCTTCCTGAACGTCGCCGACAGCGCCACCCACCACGAGATGGCCGACCTGTACGCCAAGGCCCTGCCGGCCTACGTCGAGAAAGGCGTCGAGTTCGAACTGCTCGACCCAGCCCTGAAAGGCTACGACCTGGAGCGCATGGGCAAGGCGATCAACCACGAGCGCGACCAGCAGTTCACCTACCTGGGCCTGCAGACCCTGTACGACCGCTACTTCATCCACAAGGATGGCGTGCGCTTCGAGCTGCCGCAGGTGTTCTTCATGCGCGTGGCCATGGGCCTGGCGCTGGAAGAGAAAGACAAAGAAGCCCGTGCGATCGAGTTCTACAACCTGCTGTCGTCCTTCGACTACATGGCCTCGACCCCGACTCTGTTCAACGCCGGCACCCTGCGTCCGCAGCTGTCGAGCTGCTACCTGACCACCGTGCCGGACGACCTGTCGGGCATCTACCACGCGATCCACGACAACGCCATGCTGTCGAAATTCGCCGGTGGCCTGGGCAACGACTGGACCCCGGTGCGCGCCCTGGGCTCGTACATCAAGGGCACCAACGGCAAGTCGCAAGGCGTCGTGCCGTTCCTGAAAGTGGTCAACGACACCGCCGTGGCCGTGAACCAGGGTGGCAAGCGCAAGGGCGCCGTGTGTGCCTACCTGGAAACCTGGCACCTCGACATCGAAGAATTCATCGAGCTGCGCAAGAACACCGGTGATGACCGTCGTCGTACCCACGACATGAACACCGCCAACTGGATCCCTGACCTGTTCATGAAGCGCGTCTTCGATGACGGCAAGTGGACCCTGTTCTCGCCATCGGAAGTGCCTGATCTGCACGACCTGACCGGCAAGGCCTTCGAAGAGCGCTACGAGTACTACGAAGCCCTGACCGAGTACAACAAGATCAAGGTGTTCAAGACCATCCAGGCCAAAGACCTGTGGCGCAAGATGCTGTCGATGCTGTTCGAGACCGGCCACCCATGGCTGACCTTCAAGGACCCGTGCAACCTGCGCAGCCCGCAGCAGCACGTGGGCGTGGTCCACAGCTCGAACCTGTGCACCGAGATCACCCTGAACACCAACAAGGACGAGATCGCGGTCTGCAACCTGGGCTCGATCAACCTGCCGAACCACATCAATGATGGCAAGCTGGACACCGCCAAGCTGCAACGCACCGTGAACACCGCCGTGCGCATGCTCGACAACGTGATCGACATCAACTACTACTCGGTGCCGCAAGCGCGTAACTCGAACTTCAAGCACCGCCCTGTCGGCCTGGGCATCATGGGTTTCCAGGACGCGCTGTACCTGCAGCACATCCCGTACGGCTCGGACGCTGCTGTCGAGTTCGCCGACAAGTCGATGGAAGCGGTCAGCTATTACGCGATCCAGGCGTCCTGCGACCTGGCCGACGAGCGCGGCGCCTACGAGACCTTCCAGGGTTCGCTGTGGTCCAAGGGCATCCTGCCGCTGGATTCGCAACAGATCCTGATCGAGGCCCGTGGCCAGAAGTACATCGACGTCGACCTGACCGAAAGCCTGGACTGGGCACCGGTGCGCGAGCGCGTACAAAAAGGTATTCGTAACTCGAACATCATGGCCATCGCGCCGACCGCGACCATCGCCAACATCACTGGCGTGTCGCAGTCCATCGAGCCGACCTACCAGAACCTGTACGTGAAATCGAACCTGTCGGGCGAATTCACCGTGATCAACCCGTACCTGGTCCGCGACCTCAAGGCCCGTGGCCTGTGGGACTCGGTCATGATCAACGACCTGAAGTACTACGATGGTTCCGTGCAGCAGATCGAGCGTATCCCGCAAGAGCTGAAAGACCTGTACGCCACCGCGTTCGAAGTCGAGACCAAGTGGATCGTCGATGCCGCCTCCCGTCGCCAGAAGTGGATCGACCAGGCCCAGTCGCTGAACCTGTACATCGCCGGCGCTTCGGGCAAGAAGCTCGACGTGACCTACCGCATGGCCTGGTACCGTGGTCTGAAGACCACCTACTACCTCCGTGCCCTGGCCGCGACCAGCACCGAGAAGTCGACCATCAACACCGGCAAGCTCAACGCCGTGTCGAGCGGCGGCGACAGCGCCCCGGTCCAGGCCGCGGGCCCAGCCCCGGTACCGAAGGCCTGCGCCATCGACGAGCCGGATTGCGAAGCCTGCCAATAAGGGCTGCGCAGAGGCTACCCCCGGGTAGCCTCTTTTCTGCGCCACGGCGCAGAACCCTGTGGGAGCTGGCTTGCCAGCGATGAGGCCGGCACTGCCAGCACCTCCCCACAGCCAGACATAACAAGCCGGGGCCCAACGCCCCGGTCAGCCCTCCCCCGGGCATTCCAGATTTGCGTGCACCGCACCGCAACCAAGATCCACCGGCCATACTCATTGATGGCCCTCAAGCAGGAGATCTCACCATGCTGAGCTGGGACGAATTCGACAAAGAAGACGGCGAAGTCGCCGCCAAGGGCAACACCGCCGCACAGGCCGCTGCCACCACCACCCTCGACAAGCTCGACAGCGCCGGCGGTGCCGCCGCCCTGGAAGCCCGCGCCGCCACCGCCTCGGACTCCGACGCCGTCAAGCGCGCCAAGGCAGCCCTGGACGCCCTGGACATCGCCGAAGGCCTGGCCGAGCTGGAAGGTTCCTCGGCCCGCGTCGCCGTTGACGAAAAGCGCATGATCAACTGCCGCGCCGACCTCAACCAGCTGGTCCCATTCAAGTACGACTGGGCCTGGCAGAAGTACCTCGACGGCTGCGCCAACCACTGGATGCCGCAAGAGGTCAACATGACCGCCGACATCGCCCTGTGGAAGAGCATGGACGGCCTGACCGAAGACGAGCGCCGCATCGTGATGCGCAACCTCGGCTTCTTCTCCACCGCCGACTCGCTGGTTGCCAACAACCTGGCCCTGGCCGTGTACCGCCTGATCACCAACCCCGAGTGCCGCCAGTACATCCTGCGCCAGGCCTTCGAAGAGGCGATCCACACCCACGCCTACCAGTACTGCATCGAGTCGCTGGGCATGGATGAAGGCGAGATCTTCAACATGTACCACGAGATCCCGTCGGTCGCTAAGAAGGCGGCCTGGGGCCTGAAGTACACCCGCGCCATCTCGGACCCGGAGTTCAACACCGGCACCGTCGAAACCGACAAAGAGCTGCTGCGCAACCTGATCGCCTACTACTGCGTACTGGAAGGCATCTTCTTCTACTGCGGCTTCACCCAGATTCTGTCGATGGGCCGCCGCAACAAGATGACCGGCGTCGCCGAGCAGTTCCAGTACATCCTGCGTGACGAGTCCATGCACCTGAACTTCGGCATCGACGTGATCAACCAGATCAAGATCGAGAACCCGCACCTGTGGGATGCCGCGATGAAGGAAGAGGCTACCCAGATGATTCTGCAGGGTACCCAGCTGGAGATCGAATACGCCCGTGACACCATGCCACGCGGCGTGCTGGGCATGAACGCGGCGATGATGGAGGATTACCTCAAGTTCATTGCCAACCGTCGACTGACCCAGATTGGCCTGAAGGAAGAGTATCCAGGGACTACCAACCCGTTCCCATGGATGAGCGAGATCATGGACTTGAAGAAGGAGAAGAACTTCTTTGAGACTCGGGTGATTGAGTATCAGACCGGTGGGGCGTTGAGCTGGGACTGACTTGACAGTAAAGAGGCTGCCCTACGGTGGCCTTTTTACTATTCACAAGAAACACTACCGATAGCAAAAGGAAATGCAATGTCGTTAGACTCCACCGAAACACAGAGCCTTCTTCACCAAATTCGAGACAGCTTTAGAGTGCGAGAGAATGACCGCCCTATATATCTTGATATTGGCGGCGATCATTTCCGAAGAGTTTCCAGCCCACAGCATCAAGTGATTTTCGGTCGTCGCGGCTCGGGAAAATCTTGCCTGTTCGTTTACTGCATGAACCAAAGCAAAGAAGCCGGCGAAAATAATTTTATCTATGTTGGGATGGATCAATTTAAAACCCTAAAATTCCCCGACATACTCACAAGTATTCTCATAGATATTTTCAGCCAGCTTCCCGGGGCAAAGAAAAAATGGTGGTGGCCATTTAGCACCAATAAAATACAGGCAGCCCTTTCCGAACTCGAAAAGACTCTAGACACCGCATTTGAAGAGTCAATAGAGGAGGAAAGCCGCAAGAAAAACAGTGGGAAAGGGACATTCAAACCAAAAGACAGCTTAATTGAATTTGGCGCCGAAGCCAGCAATGAACTATCAGTAAAGTCAAAATTCAGCCGGCAGAAGCAAGACTTTTTAGAAAGACACCTTTCTCAATACAAACGCGCCATAAAAGAAGCAGTACCAACTAGAGATCACGCTATAAACATCCTCCTGGATGATTATTACCTAGTTAACAACTCGCTCCAACCTGACGTTATTGATTATCTCCATAGATTATTCAGAGATACAAATCTTTATCTGAAGATCGGAACAATACGCCATAGAACCAAACTTCGTCGATACGAGAACCAGACCATTGGTGTAGAGCTCAACCAAGACATCGAGGAAATAAATCTCGACAAAACATTGGATACGCTTAGACAAACCCAAGACTATCTTGTGGCAATACTTGATGAAATGGGACGAACCCTAGGAATAAATAGCGTTTCGGGAAATTTGTTTAACGCCGATGCAGCTCACGCACTTACACTCGCCTCAGGGGGAGTGCCGAGAGATTTTCTCACCATCTTCGTAGAGGCCGTATCACTTTCCGTCAGCAGCGGGAAGACAGACAGACTAACGCCGACATACATCTATAAGGCTGCTGCTTCACAAGCAATTCCAAACAAACGCAGAAACTTATCGGAAGATGCTGGCGTTACTGATGCCCCAGCGCTTGAGGCCGCTTTCGCAGATATAATCTCGTTCTGTCTGAAAGAAAAGAAAAAAACTGCATTTCTTGTATCCAGTGATGACGTTCACGCAATGGCTGCCGAGCATGAAATGCTACAGCAGCTAGTCGACTTCAAACTAATCCACCTGATTGATCAAAACACATCAGCCGCATCCGGCAGAGCTGGACGTTATAGTGCCTACACCCTCGACGCTGCGCTTTTTATGGCCCCAAGAAAGCGTAACATTGAAATTGTAGAGTTCTGGCTTCAAGATGCTCACCGTGGATCAAAAGGAGTTAGGGAATCACCAATCTACCCTCTCCAACGGATCAAACTAAATCAGCAGAATATTGAGCTTGAAGCCGTACTAGGGGAGGTTGAAGAACTTCCATCAGAGCCAGAAACTGCCTGATGATATTTTAATCAATCATAATGATTGCTTATGAGAATTCAGAAACATCCTACAGTCACACTAATTGACAGAGGAAAGGATCGTAATTAAGGTGTTTTCGGCGCCTAAGAAACGCCTAACACGGCGGTCCACCCGCTCCCGACAGATGCGGCTTTTTTGTGCCTGTGGTTTACTGCTGCGCGCAAAATGCACTCCGTTATGTCGGGAGTGGGCTAATACAAGACCCGCAAGGGGAATACGTCCGGCCTGCCGTGTAGGTTTCTTAGCTCCCGACACCCCAGCCTTAAGAAAGCTGACCGCGCACGGAGGTAAAGGAAATGCCTATCGAGTTGAACACTCGCAGGCCCATCGCACACGCGTTCCGCCTGCAAAAAACGCCTAGAAATATGGAGGCCAGCTATGACTGACTTCCACGACCCAACCCTCTTCACCCGCCACAACCGCCCCCTCCACACTCTCTGGCTCGAATCCCAAGCCTGGTTCTGTGCCCACGAACTCGGCCGGATGACCGGGCGCTTCTTCGACGAACACTGCATCCGCAAGCTCGACCCCGACCAGCATCGCAGCGTGCTGCTGCTGCGCTACGGCCAGTACGGCGAAACCACCATGGTCAGCGAGTCCGGGGCCTATACCCTGCTGGCCCATCATCACATTCCGGAAAACCGTCACCTGCGGCACTGGCTGACCCATGAGGTGGTGGCGGTGCTGCGCGATGGGCAGGACTCCGCGCTGGAGGACCTGCCGCGCCTGGGCAGGATGTGCTGGCCGGGTGGGCATACGGCGAGTCTGTTGTATTGGCAGAGTGAGCCTTGGGTACGGATGCGGGATATGCCGGTGGTGATGGCGGCGGAGTTGCCCGTGGTGGTGCCCGAGCGGCGCAAGCTGAGCTGGAAGGAATGTGCGCAGCGGGCGTTGCGGTTACATGGGGTTGGCGATTGAACCTTGCGATCCATTGAAAGGGCTGCCATGCAGCCCTGTTCAACCCTGCCCTGACTTCTTCCGGATGCGCTGGCGCTTGGCACCGAGCTCGTAGCGAGCAATGTCGGCTATGCACTCCACCCTCGGCAAAAACAGCGCCTCAAGCTCTTTTCTTCGGCCTAGAACCATCGCCACTCGGATCAGGTTCTCAAAACCGACATTACGTCCCGTTTCAAGGTTGGACACAGTATTGGTGCCGATGCCAGCCCGAGCAGCCACTTCCGCTTGCGACATCTGTTGAGCGAGCCGCTCGGTGCGCAAGCGCTCGCACAGCGCCCTCATGAGTTCACTGGGTTTGGTAAGACTTAAATCCAAATTCATGTGTGTTATCTGAGTAGATGGCAGTTAAGGCACAAAATATTGGATTAAGTATTCCACTGCCAGGGAGGGGTCGTCTTTCTGAATGGTCTGACAGCACCGTAAGACTCGGGCAGATTTCGAAAGGGAATTTCTGATGCCTGGGCATGGGAGCGGCTGTGCGCCACAGGGACCTACACCCCGAAGCCGGTGCCACCCTTCGCGGGGCAAGCCCGCTCCCACGCCCTCATCTGCTCACTATGGACTTAGTGAGCAACCTCCAACGGCATCCGGTACTCGATCACCCCCGGCTTCTCGGCAATCCAGTCATACAACCGCTGCGCGGTCTTGTTGGTCTGCTGGGTATGCCAGTACAACCGGTCACACCGCTGCTGCCGGGCCTGGTCCTGGACGAACTCGATCAGGCGCTTGCCGATCATTCTCCCCCGCGCATTCGGCGACACGAACAGGTCTTCCAGATAGCAGAAATCATTGCGCCCCCAGGTCGAGCGGTGGAACACGTAGTGAACGAAGCCGAAGATTTGCTCGCCGTCCGTGGCCACGGCGCAGTGCATGGGCTCGGCCGGGTCGAAGAAGCGCGCCCAGGTGCGCTCGGTGATGGCTGGGCCCAGATCCACTTGGTAGAAGGCCTGATATTGCGCCCAGTAGTCGGACCATGGCTGCAGGTCGGTTTGCTTCACTTCGCGTACGAAAACGGGCAGTTGGGTGGTGGTCATTGTTCAAACCCCTTTTGGACAACACAGCTGAATGAGTGAGGGGGCCGGCCTGCCCGTAGCGCTCGCCTTCCTTGGTGATTGCTTGCGGACCTGGGTTTTATAGCGGATAAATGGCTGGTTTTTACCTGCCAATTATTCGGTAGTTACCAGACCATTTTCACGGGCGCGATCCGTCCCAGGATAGGCAGGCACCTTTCAAATCCACGCGCCAAGGACCCAGGCCAATGTTCAAACACGCCCAGCTGGAATCGGTAAAAGCCTGGCTAACGGATCCCGCCCATGGCGCACTGGCGCGGCACGTGCGCATCCAGCGGGCCATCCGCCAGTTGATCCTTGAGGGTGCCCTGCCGGTCGGCAAGCCGCTGCCGGCATCGCGGTCGCTGGCAAGTTCCCTGGGCGTCTCGCGGGACACCGTGGAGTCGGCCTACAGCCAGTTGCACGCCGAGGGCTTTATCGAGCGGCGCGTGGGCAGCGGCAGCTTCGTGTCGCAACGGGCCCGCTGCCTGCCGTCGCGCAAGCGCCAGCGACCGGCACACAGCGAGGCCCCGGTGCAGTTGAGCCGCCGAGGTGAAGCGCTATTGCACAGCGGTGGCGTTCACAACTTCCAATCACCCCGCCCCTTCGCCCCGGGCGTGGCGGAAACCCGGCATTTCCCCCTGGCCGTCTGGGAGAAGCTGGAGCGGCAGGTGTACAAGGAATACGGCACCCGTGCCCTGGAACACAGCGAGCCACAGGGCATGCTCACCTTGCGCAGCGCAATCGCCGACTACCTCAACCTCGAACGCGGCGCGCAGGCATCCGCTGACCGTATCCTGATCCTCACCAGCTCGCAGCAGGCCCTGGGCCTGTGCGCCCAGGTGCTCATGGACGCAGGCGACCGGGTACTGGTCGAGGACCCGCTGTACCAGGGCACCCGCAAGGCCATCAGCGCCGCCGGGCTGCAAGGCGTGCCGGTGCCGGTGGACGCGCACGGCTTGCAGGTGGATGGCATGGCCCAACGGGCGCCGGATGCACGGGCGCTGTTCCTCACGCCTTCGCACCAATACCCGACCGGCGCCACCCTGTCGCTGGACCGGCGCCTGCTGGCCATCGACTGGGCGCGCCAGCAGCAGGCGTGGATCATCGAGGACGACTACGACAGCGAATTCCACTACGCCGGCCGCCCCACCGCCTGCGTGCAGGGCCTGGATTCGCACGCGCGCACGCTGTACATCGGCACCTTCACCAAGTCGCTGGGCGCCGGGCTGCGCATCGGCTACCTGCTGCTGCCGCCCCAGCTCGTCGCGCCAATGACCGCCGCGCGAACGTTGCAGGATGGCCACAACGCCTCCATCGCCCAGCTGACCCTGGCCCGGTTCATGGAGGACGGACACTTCAACGCCCATGTGCGGGCCATGCGCAGCCTCTATGCCGAGCGACGCGACGTACTGGCGGACCTGGTGCAGCGGCACCTGGGGGCGTTCCTGCGCCCACACGTGCCGGTGGGTGGGCTGCAGATGCCCTGCCATTTCGTTCAGGACTTGGCGGAAGACGCTGTGGTCAGGGCGGCACGCGGGGCGGGGATCGATCTGCTGGGGCTGGGCAGCTTGTATGCGCAGCCGAGGAACGATGCCGGCTTGCTGATGGGGTTTGCGGCACTGACGCCTGCTGAGATGAGGGAGGCGGTGGTGAAACTGGGGAAGGTGCTGGCAGGTTTGGTCACTTCGGGACGCTCGATTCGGTAGCCAGTTCTGCGCGAAACGAAATGTGGTAAACCAAACGCTGAAAACCGCCGCGAACACCAGGATCGGACAACGCCTATAATTCTTGGCGGAAAACCCAAAATACACACTTAACGCCTAGAGAATTAGGCTTTATTCAAGTAGCGAATTGTCCTTTCAAGCGCACTATACAAAGCCTAGAATCAGAGGCATTCAGGTCAATAACGGCGTTTTAAGCATAGGATCCCAGGCGTTATGAAAGCCATATCAATGACTGACGACGCTATCGCCAACGAGATCGGCCAACGCATTGAGGCTATCCGCCTGAAGCGTAATATTGGCCAGGACATCGTCGCCCATGAAGCCGGGATTTCCCGGGAGACCTACCGCAAGCTCACGGCAGGCAAAGGCACCCTGGTGAACGTGATTGCCGTCTTGCGAGTGCTGGGAGAGCTTGATCGTCTCGCCTCCCTCATCGAGGACGTCAGGACCAGCCCCGTGCAACTGGCAAAAATGCAGGGCAAGCAGCGGATGCGGGCGACCGTCACACGGGCTACACCTTCGGCGCCTGAACACGGAATCAGGACGCCTATCGGCAAGCCCACGCTCATTGGTGGCTCGAAACCCGACAAGGATGACAGCTGGTGATTGCACGGATCTATCTCTGGGATGTGTATGTAGGCGCGCTCAACTGGAACACGCAGACCCAGACCGGGGAGTTCGAATACACCCCCGAGTTCGTCAGGACGGGCCTTGAGATCTCACCGGTCCATATGCCGTTGCGCCAGGACTACACCTACGTGTTCCAGGGGCTGGACCGCGAAACCTTCAAGGGCCTGCCCTCGATCCTCGCCGACTCCCTGCCCGATGATTTCGGCAACGCGCTGATCGATGCCTGGCTGGCCCAGCAGGGGCGTGACAAGGCAACGTTTACCCCGGTCGAGCGCCTGCTGTACCAGGGCAAGCGCGGCATGGGCGCCCTGGAGTATCGCCCGGCGATGGCCACCGAGCGGGACAAGGGGGAGAGCATCCATATCGATGCACTGGTGCGCCTGGCCAGCGAGGTGTTGTCCGAACGCGAGTCGATCGCCGAGCGCCTGGATGCCAAGGACCCATCGCTGGACGACGGCGCCCTGCAGCACCTCATCCAGATCGGTACCAGCGCGGGCGGCGCCCGGGCCAAGGCGGTGATCGCCATGAATGCCGAAGGCGAGATCCGTTCGGGGCAGGTCACCGCGCCGCCGGGCTTCGAGTACTGGTTGCTCAAGTTCGATGTGGCCAAGGACTCGACCGTGCTGGCTGACTCACAAGGCTACGGGCGCATCGAGTACGCCTACCACCTCATGGCCAAGGCGGCCGGCATCACCATGACCGAGTGCCGATTGCTAGAGGAAGGTGGACGCGCTCACTTCATGACCCGACGCTTCGACCGCACGGCCGAAGGTGAAAAGATCCACGTTGCGACCTTGTGCGCACTCGACCACGCCGACTTCCGCAAGCCTGGCCAATACTCCTATGCCGAGGCCTTCGGGGTGATGCGCGCGCTGCGGATTTCCCGCGACGGCGCCGAACAGTTCTACCGCCGCATGGTGTTCAACCTGGTGGCACGTAACCAGGACGACCACACCAAGAACACGGCCTTCATGATGGACACCGACGGCACCTGGTACCTCACGCCGGCGTATGACGTGTCCTATTCCTACCTGCCTGGCAGCTTCTGGGTCGATAGCCACCAGATGACCGTGAACGGCAAACGCGACGACTTCACCCTCGACGATTTGCTGAGCGTGGCCAGCCAGGTCCGGGGGATGGATGCACGAGGGATCATCAAGGAAGTCTGTGAAGCCGTCGCACAGTGGCCGCGTTTTGCCAGAGAGGCCGGTGTACCCGCCACCGCCAGTAAGCGGATCGGCGAAGTTCATCGCCTGTACCTTGGAGAGGGGCTGTGAACGAAGATCGTCTGCGACCCCCTTAAGGCATTAAGCAGGTAGGCTCGCCCACGCCACAAATCGGCATCTAAAGTGCCAGACAGGAAATCCTGTCGAACGTGGTCATGGGCGAGTTGATAATTAAGCGTAGCGCGGATTTCCAACGCTGCAAACGCAGGACCGAGCGCCGCTCCTCGCTAGCCGCCAGAGCTGTATTGAAAAACCCACCCCCCCTGTATCTATTGCCGTCTCTCCCTTCCCTCCACCATCCCTCCCACACTCCCCCGGATGGCTAAAGGAACCCGCATCATGGCTGCCCTGCTGCTGCAAATGTCCCCCATAGGCCTGGTGATCACCCTGATCCTGCTGCTGCGCCGCCCCCCCGTGCAGGCCGCGCTGGCCGGCGTGGCCGGTGTCCTGCTGCTGTGGGGCCTAGGCGTCGCGCAGCCGCTGTCGACGGCGGTGTCCGGCGCGATCCTGCAAGACACGCTGATCCTGTTTCTCAGCACCGCCGGCGTGATCGTCCCGGGCCTGGCCTTTGCCATTCTGGTCGAGCGCGCCGGCGCCCCGCAGGCTATCGGGGCCTGGGTACGGGAGCTGGGCTGGACGCCACCGATGCAGGTGATATTCATCGTCCTGGGCCTGGCGCCGCTGCTGGAAGCAATGACCGGGTTCGGGGTGTCGCTGATCGCTACCGTGCCATTGCTGATGGGGCTGTTTTCGCGCCAGACGGGCATGAAGATGGCGTTGGCGGGGATGGCGGTGATGCCGTGGGGCACCCTTGGGCTGGCCACGGTGATCGGCGCGCTGCTGGCCCATGTACCGGCGCAGGAACTGGGCAGCCATTCAGCGCTGGTCAGCGCACCGGTGTTTCTCTGCCTGGCCGCCGTGGCACTGGCCTTGGCGGGGATCCGCAGCCTCAAGGCATGGCTAGGGCTGGCGGCGATCTCGCTGCTGTTCAGCACAGTGCTGTATACGGCCAACCGCTGGATCGGGCCCGAGGCTTCGGGGGTGCTGGCCGGGCTGGCGGTGGCCTGCACGGGCCTGGCGCTGTCCTGGGCGCGGCGAGGAACCTTGGTGCACTGGCCACGGGCAGCGTGGCCGTACCTGGCGTTGCTGGGGGTGATCGTCGCCTCGCGTGGGCTGTTCCTGGTCTCGGGCTGGGACGGCGGGTGGGTGGTGCACGGCGCCAATGTGGCGTGGAAGCCACTGGCCTCGCCGGGGCTGGCGCTGCTGCTGGTGGTGCTGGCGATGGCCGCGCGCCAGGGCGGCGGCTTCCCGTGGCGGGCACTGTTCACCCGCGCACGGTTTCCGGTGGCGACGATCTTCCTGTTCCTGCTGCTCTCCCAGGTGATGGTCAAGGCGGGCTTCCTGGTCGAGGCGCAACGGGCCTTGCAGTCGCTGTCCGGCGTATCGCTGGCCGCGACGGTGTCGTTGCTGGCAGGGCTGGCCGGCTATGTCACCAGTTCCAATGTCGGCGGTACCACCTTGGTGATGCCCGCCATCGCGGCATTGTCCGACAGCCATGGTGCGTGGCTGGCCGCCATGGCCAACAGTGCCGCCGGGCACGGCGCGCTGGGCTCGTTGTCGATCCTGGCGCTGATCATCGGGCTGGCCGGTGCCAACCGCGACGAGGAGCACGGGCTGATCCGCTTCGGTTTTGCCCTGGTCGTGCTGAACATTGTCATCGTGGCTGCAACCGGCGTGGTTTTGCTCTACCTTTCGGGGGCCTGAACCTGACGCCACAAAGAGCCCCCATGGACCGCATTCCCAAGCCCGACAAGCGCTGGCACACCGTCAACGCCTGGCTGCTGCGCCAGATCGACAGCGGTGAATGGCCCAGCGGCATGCAATTGCCCTCGGTGCGCGAGCTGGCGCGGCTGTTCGACAGCAGCATCGCCACCGTGCAACGGGCCCTGGCGGAGCTGGAGGCCAATGCCTATGTGCAGGCCAGGCCACGGGTAGGCTATTTCGTCGCCAAGGGCGCGGCCCAGGTGCAGGGGTTCGACTTGGCCAGCGTCACCGTCAACGTCGACCACGCGGTGGTCGCCATGCTCGCCCAGGCGGCCAGCAACACCACGCTTTCGCTGAGCTCGGCAGTGCTGCATGACGAACTGGCCCCCCAGGTGCTGCTGAGCAGATGCCTGGCATCGCTGGCGAGCAAGGCCGATCTGGCGCTGGCCGGGCTGATCGCGCCACCCGGCCTGGCCTCGCTGCGCCGGCGTATCGCCGGGCTGATGCTGCAACGCGGCGTGGCCTGCGGGCCGGACGATATCCTGGTGACCTCGGGCGACACCGTGGCCCTGGAACTGGCCCTCGAAGCCGTCGCCCGGCCGGGCGCCACGGTGGCCATCGAGACACCCACCTACTACGGCATCCTGCAGACCATCGAACGCCTGGGGATGCGCGCCCTGCCCATTCGCACCCACGCCGACAGCGGCATGGACCTCGAGCATCTGGAGTGGGCCCTGAAGCGCGGGAAGGTCGATGTGGTGTTCCTCAACCCGACGCTGCAGAACCCCCGGGGCTTCATCATGCCCGACACGGCGCGGGCACGGCTCTCACAGCTGGCGCAGGCGGCGGATGTGCCGATCATCGAGGACGACATCTTCTTCGACCTGGTGGACGAGGCGCAGCGCCCCAGGGCGATCAAGCACTACGACATGACCGGGCAGACGATCTATTGCTCGTCGTTCTCCAAGACCGTGGCGCCGGGGTACCGGGTGGGCTGGTGCGTGGCCGGACGGTACCGGGATGCGATCCTGGCCCAGATGTTTTCACGCAACCTGGCGGTATCGAGCCTGGCGCAGCGGGTGCTGGATGAATTCATCGGGCGGGGGTACATGGACGAGCACTGCGCGAAACTGCGTGGGCGGCTGGCGGCGCAGGCCGGGGTGATGGAGGCGCTGGTGCGCTCGGTATTTCCGGCGGGGACGCGCTATGTGGCGCCTCGGGGCGGCTTCATCCACTGGGTCGAATTACCGGGAGGGACAGACATGCTGGCGCTGCAACGGCTTGCCGCGGAGCGTGGCTGCAACGTGGGCGCCAGCGGGATGTTCTTTGCTGATGGGGAGTGTGGCACTGGGTTGCGGGTGTGCCTGGGGCGGGTGATTACGCCGGAGGTGATGGGCGGGTTGAGGGTGCTGGCGGAGTGCGCTGGCCTTTCAAGGCCTTGATTGAGCTTGAGGTACTTGGGGCCGCTGCGCAGCAGCCCCAGGTTCCGGAATCACGCCAGATGCGCCTGGCTACGCAAGTGCTCGGCCAACATATCGATAAAGGTCCGCACCTTGGTCGAACCATATTTGCTCTCGCGATGCAGGATATGGATCGGCCACGGCGCCTCCTCGTATTCGGCCAGAATCACCTGCAAGCGCCCGGCCGCCACTTCGTCCGCCACCTGGTACGACAGCAGCCGGGCGATCCCCAGCCCGGCACTGGCCGCGGCGATGGCGGCGTCGTTGCTGGTCACGGTCAGGCGCGGCTTCATGCGAATCAGCGTCGGGTCGTCGATGGCGCCGAAACGCCAGTCCGTGCGAGGTGACAGCGTCCCGGCGGCGATGACTTCGTGCTTCTGCAACTCCGAGGGATGGCGCGGCGTGCCATGGCGTTCCAGGTATTCGGGCGAGGCGCACAGCAGCCGGCGCATCTTGCCCACGCGCAGCGCCTTCAGGCCCGAGTCGGGCAACTGGCCGATGCGCACGGCCACGTCCATGCCCTCCTCCACCAGGTTCACCACGCGGTCGAGGAAGAACGCCGAGACGTCCACCTCGGGGTACTGCTGCAGGTAGCGCACGATGCACGGCATGACAAACTTCTTGCCGAACAGGATCGGCGCGGTCACCGCCAAGTCGCCCTTGGGCGCGGCGTTGATGCCGGCGGCGGCTTCGTTGGCTTCGATAATGCTGGCGAGGATATGCCGGGTGTCTTCCAGATAGCGCCCGCCGGCCTCGGTCAGGCGCACGCTGCGGGTGGTGCGCAGCAGCAGCTTGACCCCGAGCTGTTCCTCCAGGGCGCTGACGGCGCGGGTCACCGCCGCCGGCGAGATGGCCAGGCGGCGAGCGGCGGCGGCGAAGCTTTCCAGCTCGCCCACGGCCACGAACACTTTCATCAGGTGGATCTGGTCCATGCCGCGCCCCACGCGTTGTCGTCGAGCGATTATCGCCGTGGTCACGCTAGAGCTCCAGTACCAAGGGCTGCACGCCTTCCTCGGCCTGGGCCGGAATCGCGCAGCAGATCAGCACGCTACCGGCTTCGGGCAGTTCGGCGGGCGGGTTCGGATAGTGGACCTGGCCGCTGACCAATTTGGTCTTGCAGGTACCGCACGAGCCACCGCGGCAGCTGAAGTCCGGCGACAGGCCGCGGCTTTCCGCCAGTTCCAGCAAGGTGCCGCCCCCGGGCGCCCAGCGCGCTTCCTTGGCGGAGCTGGCGAAGTACACCGGCACCGGTTCGCTGGCGGGCGGCGGTTGTTGCAGGGTGGACTGGTTGTCGTCGTTGTGGCGACGCAGGGTCGAAGGGCCGAAGGCTTCGGCATGGATGCGGGCATCCGGTACATGCACCGTGCGCAGGCCTTCGTAAAGGTCCTGGGTGAAACTGGCCGGGCCACAGAGGTAGAAGTCGTAGTCGTCCAGCGGCAGCGTGCCCTTGATCTGCTCGATGCCCAGGCGGCTGGCGAACACATAGTCGCGGCCCTGCACGGCTTGGGGTTCGGGCAGGCTCAAGGCGCGGTGAATGCTCAGCAGGCCACCGGCGTGTTGCTGGAGTTCGGCAAGCTCGTGCTGGAACGGCAGGTCAGCCAGCGTACGGCCACCGTGGAACAGGTAGATGCGCCGCCCCAGTCCCAAGGCCAATTGTTCGCGGAGCATGGCGATCAACGGGGTGATACCGACACCAGCACCGACCAGCACGAGGGGCCGGTCGCTGGTGTGATCCAGGGTGAAACTGCCCATGGGCAGGCGCACCTGTAAAGGGTCGCCCACCTTCAGTTGCTGGTGCAGATAGCGTGACGCCGGCCCCTGCGCCTTGACGCTGATGCGCAGGTGGCCATCGGACGGCGCACTGGACAGGCTGTAGGTGCGGATCAGCGGTGCCTCTCCATCAACCTGCAAGCGCACCGGAATATGCTGGCCGGGCACGAAGGGCACCGCCGTACCCTCCTCGGGTTGCAGGTAGAACGAACGGATATCGCGGCTTTCCTGCTCGATACGCAGCACGCGCCAGGTCAGCCATTGGCGCTGGCGCTCACGCTGTTGCAGGCGCTGCTCGGCTTCGCCCCAGGTGCCGGTCATCAGGCTGGTAGGGGCGTATTCCTGGAAGGCCCAGCGCAACGACACCGCAGCCGGGCGGACCACCACTTGCTCGATGTCCAGGGTCCAGAGCCGCTCGGCCCCCTCGAAAGCGCTGATCACCGGGCTGTCGAGAATGACCTCGGTACGCCCGGAAACCTGCAGCACATCGCCCGTGGTGAAGTCGATGAACAACAGGCCGGCAACCGGGTTGACCAGCAGGTTGCCGAGGGTGTTGAAATGCAGGTTGCCGGCATAGTCGGGAATGGTCAGGCGATTGCCTTCGACCCTGACGAAACCGGGCCGGCCACCGCGGTGGGAGACGTCCACGGCACGTTGGCCGTTTTCCTGCTCGACGTAACTGGCGACAAAGAAGGTATCGGCGTTTTCGATCATGGCGCGGGACGCGGCATCGAGTGTCGATGAATCCCGACGCGCCTGCGGCGGTTCATCGACGCGGGTGTATTCGCGCAGCTGGATGTACTGGGGGCAGTTGCCGAACGATTGCTCGACCACCACCTCCAGCTGGCCGGCGCCTGCCCGACGGATCAAGCCATTGAGGCGATTGCGCCGCCGCGTGTGCAGCTCGATCCCCAGCAAGCCAATGGCACCGCCATCCACCAGGCCCGGCGTGGCCGGGTCATCAGCGGCAGGCGCGGTGCCGATCAGCAGTTGCCGGGGATCGGGCGAGCTGACGAAGCCTTCCGCGCCTTCGAGCAGCGTCGCCCAAGGGGTGCCAGCAGCATCCACGGCACCGGCCACCAGGAACGGCAATTGCTGGTAGAACGCGCGATGCTGGTCGGGCATGAAGTCGCGGATGACCTTCTGGCCGAACACCTCCATGCGCTCTGCAACACCGACTTGCTCCTGCAGCCGTTTTTCACCTGCATGCCAGGGCGATCGCATGGCGGCATTCCTCTGGGTTCAGAGCGTGGTCTGTAAACCGATGACGGTGCGTGGCATCGGCACGAAGCCCGGCAGCGCCTCGATCCGGGCCAGCCAGGCGCGCACATTGGCGTACGGCTCCAGCGATACATTGCCCTCGGGGGCGTGGGCGATGTACGAGTAGTTGGCGATATCGGCGATGGTCGCCTGGTCACCAACCAGGAACCGGCTCTTGGCCAGTTCGGCGTCGATCACCTTGAGCAGGGTGTGGGCGCGGCCAATCACTTCGTCGGTGTTGAACGAGGCGCCGAATACGGTCACCAGGCGGGCGGCAGCCGGGCCGAAGGCCAGCGGGCCTGCGGCGACCGACAGCCAGCGTTGTACGCGGGCGGCGCCGACTGGATCCTGGGGCAACCAGCGCTCACCGCCATAGGCTTTGGCCAGGTAGACCAGGATGGCGTTGGAGTCGGCGATGACGATGCCGTTGTCGTCGATCACCGGCACCTGGCCGAAGGGGTTGATGGCGAGGAATTCAGGCTGCTTGTGCTCACCCTTGGCCAGGTCGACGAAGACCAGCTCGGTAGGCAGTTCGAGCAGTGACAGCATCAGCTCGATACGGTGGGCATGGCCGGACTTGGGGAAGTTGTAGAGCTTGATCGGGCTTGGCATGTTCTGGGCTCCGGATCAGCGCCGGGAGTGGCGCTGCTGGAGAACATGCTGCACTGGATCGGCAGGCAACAGAATCAGTGCTGGGAGCAATCCAGTATTTCGGCAGGTGGAATAATCACAATCGCGGGGCAAGTCGGGTCGCCGCATCGCCGCTCCCACGCGCCCGCGGTTGCGATCTCAATGCCGGTGCTGTTTCTGGTACTGGTACAACCCCCGCGCCGCCTCGACCACCAGCGGTACACAGGCCTGGCGCTCATCGAAGCTCATCGAGTCGAGCAGCTCGAAGTTGTCCTCCAGACCATGCAGCGAAATGGCCTTGAGCAGACGATCCTGCTCCGGCGGCAGCTCGCTCCACTCGGCCACTTGCGTGCCGCGCATGTAGCCGAAGCACCACTCCTCGAGAATGATCGTCGGGCCCTCTTCGCTCTCGCCCTCTTCGAACATCGGCTCGAAGCCCTCGAGGTCCGTGGCCAACTCTTCGGCCACCTGGCTGGCATAACGCAGCATCAGCGCGGTATACGCTTCTTCATGGGCAGGCTTCTTGAACTTGGGCACCTTGCCACCGGCGACAGAAGGCAGCCATTGCTCAGGGATGACCTTGCTGGGGGAGCTGGCCAGCGCAGTGAAGAAACCGTTGAGCTCGGCGAGGTTGAGTACCGAATAATCGTTGCCGTAGGTGATCAGCAGGTCTTCGAGGCGGTCGAGTTCTTTTTCGCTGAGCGCGGGGAGCATGGGGTGGGTGTCCTGGGTAAATGTGCGTGCACCCTAGCATAGGCAACGCCTGCCCGCTCCCTTCATGGGAACGGGCATCGGGCTATTGCTGCAGCCACTGCGCCAGCTCGGCCTGCCGCCCGCTACCGGCCAGCAGCCACAACAAGAGCCGACATTTGCGCGGGCAAAGCCAGCCGGCCATGTGCAGGCCGCGGGCCTGCAGGTCGATCTCGCCACCGACGAACCCGTAGGTTCCCCGGGCTGTCGGGCCATTGCCGGTGCGGGTGGCGATAATCACTGGCATGGTGTCTGCGACGTCCTCCAAAGCCTCGGCCCAGGCTTCGCAGACATGGCCTGCGCCAAAGCCGGCAACCACCAGCCCTGAATAGCCCATGCCACCAAGGGCGCGCAGCAGCCGCGTATCGGCATCGAGGCAGGCCTCCAGCAGGACGACCTGGTGACCGACCTGCGCCGGCAGGGGCAACACCCAGCGTGGCGCGGCAGCCTGACGATAGATGGGACAGCCCTCCACCACTTCCCCTATCGCCCCTGCGCCAGGCGATTCGAAAGCCGCCATTGCCAGGCTGGCAGTCTTGCGTACCCGGGCGGCCGAGTGAATCTGGTCGTTGATCACCACCAGCACGCCACGCCCCCGGCTGCCATCGGCTATCGCAACCTGCACTGCCGCCAGCAGGTTCGCCGGACCATCTGCGCCCGGCTGGCAGGCCGAGCGCATGGCGCCGGTCATGATCAGCGGAGTGTCATGGGGCCAAAGCTGATCGAGGAAATACGCGGTCTCCTCCAGTGTATCGGTGCCCTGGGTAAGCACCACGGCCTGGGCCCCGGCTTGCACTTGTGCGTTTGCCCAGGCCAGCGCATCCAGCATGTCGGTGAATGCCAGGGAGGCGCTCGGCACCAGGCACAACGTGGCGGTGCTGATCTGCGCCAGTTGCTGCAACTGAGGCAGGGCACTCAACAGCGCGGCACAGTCGAGCCGGGGTGTCACACCCTGCCCCGGCGCCCCGGATCGCATGCTGACCGTACCGCCCAGGCTGCCGATGGAAACACGTGGTGCTGTCATGGGTTACCTCCCGCAAGCAGACCAACCAGGGGCACGATACCCAGGGTGCTGATGGCCATGGACAGGACATTGCCGATATAACCGTGCATGTAGCTTGGCAGGCGCTGGCTGATTGCCACGGCAAGCGGTGGCGCGATCAGCGCGCCGAGCACTGCGCTGGCGATGATCACCTGCCAGCTGCCACCCAGTGTCAGCACGGCGGCGGGCACGATCGAGACGATGGGAATATAGGTCGGATACCAGCCCCGCTCCTTCCATTGCCGTCGCCAGAACAGCACACCGACCAGCGATGCCAACCCCTGCCCGGCCACCATCTGCAGCACCAGTTGCGATCCGTAGGCCGGTGCCGCCGGGGCCAATACATAAGCCAGCAATACGCCCAGCAGCAAGCCGAGGCTGGCCAGTTCATTGCCAAAGAACGGCGCTTCGCTGAAATCGGCCAGTACCCGACGCAGGGTCCAGGCCACGCCATAGTCCGGCTGGCTGGCTGTCGCTACGAGCGCTGGGCGCTGTCCATCGCGAACCAGCACCGGGAAGCGTTTGCACAGCAGGAACGCCAGCACACTGGCCAAGGCCATGCCACTGACATTGCCGATCACCACCGGCAACTGCAGCGGGTAGCACAGGTAGTTGACCAGCAGCAGGCTGGCCGGCGTCACCAGCACGGCACCGAGCAGCGCGCCATTGATCGCGACGCGCCAACCGCCGCCAAACAGCAGGACCATGGCCGCCGGCAGCGAGACGAAGGCGACGAAGGTCGGCTGCCAGGTACCACCGTCCAGCGTCCAGCCCCACAACGCATGGCTGAGCAGTAGGCCGAGCAGCGAGCTGATGATCAGCCAGGGCCACAGCCCAGTGCCGTAGCAGATGGCGAAGCCCTGCCAGCGATGCCCACGCTGCTGGGCCCAATGCGCAAGGCTCGCCCCCAGCAGCAGCCCCAGTGCCGGCAACTCGTGCTTGTAGAAGGCGACCTCACTGATATCGCCGACCATCCAGCGCAGCCTGCTCAGCGGCTGGTCGAGGGTTGCGACGAGTTGCGCATAATCGGGCCATCCACCCAACATCAGGCTGGCAACGCAAAGCAGCGCGAGGCCCAGGAGTATCAGCGACGACGACCGTTGTCGCGGTAAAGAAAGGTGCTGTTCCATGGCGCCTCCTCAACGTGGCATCGGCGCATGCAGCCGATAACCCAAGGTGGCGTCGTAGAGGTCGGTGCGGCGGTCACGCGGCAGGTCATTGAGACTGTTCCAGATAGGCGCCGAGCGAGCGACGCTGAGGTCGACGTCGGCATAGAGGATGCACTCCTCCTCGGCACCGGCCACCTCGCCGATGGGCCAGCCGTTGGTGCCGGCAATCAGCGAACAACCGAGGAAGCGCCCGCCCCGTTCCCGACCGATGCGATTGGCGGCGGCGATATAGACATTGTTGACGTGGGCTGCGGTTATCGTCAGATACGAGGCCATGCAGCGTCCGGCCTCGTCGAACAGCGGCGGCGGTGTCCAGACCCAGTTGTTCAGGCTGCAGATGATGTCGGCGCCCTGCGCTGCCATGAGCCGTGGCACCTCCGGGAACCAGATGTCCCAGCAGATCAGCAGGCCGATGCGGCCGATGGGCGTTTCAAACACCGGGAAGCCCAGGTCGCCGGGGGTAAACCAGAGCTTTTCCTGGTTCCACAAGTGCGCCTTGCGGTAATGCCCGAGCAGCCCCAGCGGGCCGAACAGCACGGCGCTGTCGAAAAGCTTGAGGCCGTCACGCTCGGCGAAGCCTGCAGCCAGATACACCTGCTGCTCACGGGCGAACTCCGCCCAGGCCTGCAGGCATCGTCCATCCTCCAGCGATTCGGCGTGGGCATAGGCCTCGGCGCGGGAGTTGAAGGTGTAGCCGGTGTTGGCCAGCTCCGGCAGCACGATCAGGTTCGCCCCTTCACGCACGGCGCGGCGGGCCAGGGCCAAACCACGGCTCAGGTTGCCATCACAATGGTCCAGGCCGACCTGCGGGTCGTACTGGATGACGGCAATGCGTACGGGGCTGACGGGGGTGGTGTGTTCCTGCATGGCGGCTTCCTTTTCTGGTTGTTATGGAAGGCCGCCAGTAGAACGGGCATGGCAGGTGGAGCGACAGTCAGCAGGATCCTCTGGAGCTGCGGGAGAGTGCGAAAATACGGGGAGGAGCACTCCTACAAAGTTGTTTCAAAGCACCTGTAGAGGCACCTGATAATTCGGATAGTGCTCGAGGTTGAAGCCATCCTTGAAACGTGCGCCGGTGTTGTTGCAGAGGTTGATCACGGTGTCGATGGCGGTGCGCAGACACGGCTCGGTCCAGCCGGCATCGACAGAGAAAGACTCTCCGGCGAGGTAGAGCCCTGAATGGGCACTCAGTTCGCGGTTGTACTTCATCAGGCTTACCGCGTCGTAATAGGCACCCGGCCGGTACAATTTCGCACAGCCAAGTGCATTCCTGTCTGTCATCCATCTTTGTATGCGGGTATTTCCAAGATCGATGTGTGGCGAGATGGGCTCGCCGATGTTGGCGCAACGCAACAGAATCCGATCGAGTTCCGCTACGCATTTTTCCACCAACTCGGCGTCTGAATACGCCGCCAGCTTGGTGGCATCGTCCTCCCAGGTGTAGCTGAGCAAGATGCAATCGCGGCTGTGCTGATCGTTGTAACGGTAGGCATAGACATCGTGCACGAAGCTGTCGGTGACCAGGATCTGCGGCAGATGGGGATGCTGGTCGAGAAAGCTTTTACGCAGCGGCGCATAAACCTTGCAGCTGGTCTCCCAATGGGCGTACTTCCAGGCCTCGATAATGTCCGGTGGCAGCATGTTCCGGGAGAACCCCTCCAGGCGCATCCCTGTTTCGATCAACCAGGACGGCGTGGTAAGCACCACGCTGTCGAACACCTCACTCATCGGCTGAGCCTTGGCTTCATCACTGTGCCGCCAACGGTAATCGACGCGGATGCGGCCATCGGCCAATTTTTCCAGGCCATGAACAGAGCTGTCCGTCAGCAGGCCATCCTTACGCGTCACGCATTGGCTGTACAAGGATTCGCCCAAGCCAGCAATGTCCATGAACAGCAGGGCCTCATCCAACGCGGCGATCCCCAGATAGGCAGGTGCCTGGAAATGCAGGCCTTTGCTGTCGGGCACGGTCTCGATACCCTGATACGGCGCGGCAAGCACTCGCCCCCTTTCATCTACACGCCCATGCACAAGCTGCAGATGGCTGCTGAAACCGAAAATGGCAGTACGCAACGGATAGAGGCAACACACGTCGTAGAAGGCGCCCCAACTGCCATCACCGATACCGATTGCATAGAAGATCGCCGATTCGTCACGGTCCATGCCAACGCCGCCGAAATCGCCTGGGTTGCCAGGGTCCCAAACCTCCTGGCTCGACAGCAATACCAGTTCACGGAACGACAGCCTGTGATATCGCTCGACGATTGCCGACCACATCGCCAGCCAGCCTTCTGTGCCGTAAATGGCGGCCACCTGTTCGGCGAAACGCTCGGCAAAGCGCCGCCACTTGCCATGAATCCTCTGTAGTACCGCGGTAGGTGGTGGAGTGTGACCTTCGGGATTCTTCCAGATCAGCAGCTTCGGATCGCCCTCCCCTTCAAGCTGGCCTTCACGCAGGTAGATACCCGTTGCATTGACCCACTGCGTGCCAGGGTTAGGGAAAGCGGAAAGACGCAGGTCAAACAGGTTGGCGTAGTAAGCCATCAATGAACGGCCTGCCTTGGGCGGCTCGCCGGTTCGGTTGAAGAACGGCATGCGCATGGCGCCCATCTCGAAGGGAGCGGTGCATCCCGGCGGCTTGCCAGCTGGGGTCGACACGGTGAGATGACGTCCCCCGATACGCCGGGCCTGCTCGATCAGGGTGATATGGGTAAAACCACAGCGCAGCAGTTCACGTGCGACGGTAAGGCCGGTGACGCCAGCACCGACAATGCAGATGCGATGTGCAGGACGGGAAGCCTGGGCAATACCGTCCTGTTGTTCGACGAGGCGTCGGTAGTCGAAACACAGGTCAGGCGGGTTCGGGAAGCGTGCGGCCCATGGCAGCACTGGAGAGTGCGGCTCGACGGCCAGGTCGGCGGGATGGTTGTACGTTGAACCAATGGTCATGGTCTCGGGTTCTCAAGGTAGATGAGGAGCCTGAGCATGCCGAGAGCCGGGAGATGGGGAGCGGTAGAGGGGTATCGCGGTGCTGAGTGCGTCGTTGCCAGAACAGACGCAATCGCGGGGCAAGCCCGCTCCCACGCTACCCGTTCCCTCAAGCCCTGTATTAGCTCTGTGGTTGCGGATGGCGTGGGAGCGGGCTTGCCCCGCGATGAGGATGCTACGGTTTAGACCGCCAGCGCGCGCTCACGCAGCTCGCTGTTGAGGATGCGGTCGTTCTCGCTGTAGTCGACCGGGCAGTCGATCACGTGCACGCCAGGGGTCTTGATGCAGTGCTCGAGCAGCGGCAGGAAGGCTTCGGCGCTTTCCACGCGGTGGCCATTGGCACCGTAGGCTTCGGCGTATTTGACGAAGTCCGGGTTGCCGTAGTCCAGGCCGAAATCGGTGAAGCCCATGTTGGCCTGCTTCCAGCGGATCATGCCGTAGCCGTCGTCACGCAGGATCACCACGGTGATGTGCATACCCAGGCGGACGGCCGTTTCCAGCTCCTGGCTGTTCATCATGAAGCCGCCGTCGCCGCAGACCGAGATGACCGGGCGATCCGGGTACACCAGGTGCGAGGCCATGGCCGATGGCAGGCCGGCGCCCATGGTCGCCAGGGCGTTGTCCAGCAGCACGGTGTTGGGCTTGTGGGCCTTGTAGTTGCGGGCGAACCAGATCTTGTAGATACCGTTGTCCAGGGCGACGATGCCTTCAGACGGCAGGGCGCGACGGATGTCGGCAACCATGCGCTGCGGATAGACCGGGAAGCGGTCGTCGTCGGCGCCTTCGGCGATCTGCGCTTCGTTCGCTTCGCGGATGGCCATCAGGCGGGTGAAGTCCCAGTGGCTGGTATCGGTCAGCGCTTCGCTGATCTGCCATACGGCGTTGGCAATGTCGCCGATCACTTCTACTTGCGGGAAGTACACGGCATCGACTTCAGCCGAGCGGAAGCTCACGTGGATCACTTCGGTGCCGCCACGAACCATGAAGAACGGTGGCTTCTCGATCACGTCGTGGCCGATGTTGACAATCAGGTCGGCGGCTTCGACGGCGCGATGAACGAAGTCACCGGAGGACAGCGCGGCGTTACCCAGGAAGCGCGGGTGACGCTCGTCGACCACACCTTTACCCATCTGGGTGGTGATGAACGGGATGCCGGTCTTGTCGATCAGTTGCTTGAGGACCTTGGCGGTCATCTTGCGGTTGGCGCCGGCACCGATCACCAGGATCGGGTTGCGGGCGTTCTGCAGTTTCTGCACGGCGGCTTCGATGGCCACGTGCTCGGCCAGCGGGCGACGGTGCAGGCTGCGCGGGATCGGCAGGGCGTCGGTCTGCTCGGCGGCGATGTCTTCCGGCAATTCCAGGTGCACGGCGCCCGGCTTCTCTTCTTCCGCCAGGCGGAAGGCTTCACGCATGCGCGCAGGAATGTTGTCGGCCGAGGCGAACTGGTGAGTGTACTTGGTGATGGGGTCCATCATGCCGCACACGTCGATGATCTGGAAACGGCCTTGCTTGGACTTCTTGATCGGTTTCTGGCCGGTGATCATCATCATCGGCATGCCGCCCAGGTAGGCGTAGGCGCTGGCGGTCACCAGGTTGGTCGCGCCAGGGCCGAGGGTCGACAGGCTGACGCCGGTCTTGCCGGTCAGGCGGCCGTAGGTGGCGGCCATGAAGCCCGCGGATTGCTCGTGGCGGGTCAGTACCAGCTTGATCTTCGACTTGCGCAGGGACTCGAGCAGGTCGAGGTTTTCCTCACCGGGAATGCCGAACACATACTCGACACCTTCGTTTTCCAGGCATTGCACAACGACATCGGCGGCCTTGGCCATCTTGCTTCTAACCTCAAGTAATAGGACGGTGAAAGTCCAGAAATGCGCAGCACGGTACGCTGGCATCGCTCGGTCCGGGTGCCAGGATTGCCCCGAACCTAAGCCTTGACGCAGGGTAGGTACGGGGAAGTCACTTAATGTGACGGCAATATTGTCGCACCTGTGACGCGGCGATGTGAGGTAGTCGATGAGCAAAGGATATTTGCGGTGAACGCAGGGATGTCCTGCGATGAAGCCAATCAGCCATAGAGAGCGCCGCTTACGCGGCGCATCGCCGGCAAGCCGGCTCCCACACTGACCGCGCAGTACCTGTGAGAACTGGCTTGCTGTTGATATGGCCTGCCGATTTTCCGGGCACAAAGACAAAACCCCTACCTGCTCGCGCAGATAGGGGTTTTGCGAAATGAATCTTGACGATGACCTACTCTCACATGGGGAAACCCCACAC